>NZ_JBAKBF010000045.1:0-203 GCF_036881715.1 Pannonibacter anstelovis | reverse complement strand
AAGATCGGCGATGTGCTGGGCATGATCTCGGACATCGCAGGCCAGACCAACCTGCTGGCCCTGAACGCCACCATCGAAGCCGCGCGTGCCGGTGAAGCCGGCAAGGGCTTCGCGGTCGTGGCCACTGAAGTGAAGGCCCTGGCGGAACAGACGTCCCGTGCCACGCAGGAAATCTCGGGCCAGATCGCCGAGATCCAGGCCGC
>NZ_JBAKBF010000044.1:0-244 GCF_036881715.1 Pannonibacter anstelovis | reverse complement strand
GCCTGCAGCAGCCTCCGGATCTTTTCTTACTTCACTAACCTCTACCATCATCCATCGACCATCTTCATTTGCGGCGAGATCACGTTCTCTGCGGGAATTTTCATCGATATTATGCGTTGTTCGAATGAGAAGCCGTGGGCTAATGATACCGATAATACTTCATATTTTAAATAATGCCTGGGTTGTTTTCGGCTTACTGTTTTCAGCGACGGAATAAGAGCCTGATGCAAGAGGCGCTTTAACC
>NZ_JBAKBF010000043.1:0-251 GCF_036881715.1 Pannonibacter anstelovis | reverse complement strand
CTGAAAGGAAAAGAGAGGGAATGCCTTAAGAGAGGAAGGGAGAAAAGAAGAGAAGGGGAAGGGAAAGAGGGAGAAAGAAGGAGAAAAGAAGGAAGGAAGAGGAGGGGAGAAGGAAGAAGAGGAAAAGAAAGAGAGAAGGAAGGGGGAAAAGAGAAAAGAGAACGAAAGAGGAAGAGAAAGAAGAAGGGGAAGGAAAAAAGGAGGGAGAGAGAGAAGGAATGCCCAGCCGGGATACGGCGGCAAAAGGGAGA
>NZ_JBAKBF010000042.1:0-251 GCF_036881715.1 Pannonibacter anstelovis | reverse complement strand
TTCTTGCGCAGCAGGTCGGCGATCTCGGGCACGGCGAAGAAGCCGAGGCCGATGATGACGAGCGGAATGCCGTCATAGAGATAGTCGAAGCCGAAGATCATGCGGAACTCGCCGGTGGCCGGCGCCCCGCCGATGGAGCCGATGATCAGACCGGTGCAGCAGGCCGCAATCCCTTTGGCCAGGCTCCGCCCGGCCAGCACCGCCACCATGGACAGGCCGAAGAGCGCCAGCATGAACAGCTCCGCCGAGCC
>NZ_JBAKBF010000041.1:0-257 GCF_036881715.1 Pannonibacter anstelovis | reverse complement strand
TCGGTGGATGCGATCGGGAATGTCGGGGAAACCATTGCCACGCTGAACAGCATCGCCGCGACGATTGCCGCTGCCGTTGAGGAGCAGAACGCAGCCACCTCGGAAATCGCCCGCAACGTGCAGCAGGCGTCTGCCGGCACGGTGGAAGTCTCCTCCAACATCACTGGCGTCAGCCGTGCGGCGGAGGAAACGGGCGCGGCCGCCTCGCAGGTTCTGGGCTCGGCCAGCGGCCTTGCCCGCGACGCAGAGACGCTGAA
>NZ_JBAKBF010000040.1:0-278 GCF_036881715.1 Pannonibacter anstelovis | reverse complement strand
GATCTGGACAGGAGGGTAGAAGAGGCTCCGAGGAAGTGTTGCCGGAAAACCTCGGTGTTCCTCTCGAGGGAGACCGGGATTTCGGGGAACTTTGTGGGTCGCATCAAGGGTGACAAGTACCGTTTCGAACTCCAATTCCTAAAGTGGGACTTCTCCTGAGACGCTGTAGCGGCACAGGGCTACATCTTGCGATGACGGGGGAACCACGTGGTTTTTCTCGAGGTGTAGCAGGATTCTCGAATTACGACGGGGAATTCAGGATGCCTCTTGTGTAGGCC
>NZ_JBAKBF010000039.1:0-304 GCF_036881715.1 Pannonibacter anstelovis | reverse complement strand
TCAACCTCAACGTTGGCGACAACACCATCACCGTCGTGGGCACCGCACAGGATGGCGTCACAACCCAGACCTACACGGTCACTGTCAATCGTGCCGCTCCGGCCTCAACCGTCGCCACCCTGGCAAACCTCGTCCTGTCCCAGGGCACGCTGACACCCGCCTTCGCCAGCGGCACCACCATCTACACCGCCTCCGTCGGCAATGCCGTCACATCGCTCACCGTCACGCCCACAGTCACGGACGCAAATGCCACCGTCACCGTGAACGGCAACACTGTCGCCTCCGGCAATGCCTCGGGCCCAAT
>NZ_JBAKBF010000038.1:0-310 GCF_036881715.1 Pannonibacter anstelovis | reverse complement strand
AGGTTGATTGCACCCGAGGCATTGCCGGAGGCGACAGTGTTGCCGTTCACGGTGACGGTCGCATTGGCGTCTGTCACAGTGGGGGTGACGGTCAGGGATGTGACGGCATTGCCGACGGAGGCGGTGTAGATGGTTGTGCCGCTGGCGAAGGCTGGTGTCAGCGTGCCCTGGGACAGGACGAGGTTTGCCAGGGTGGCGACGTTCGAGGCCGGGGCGGCACGATTGACGGTGATCGTGTAGGTCTGGGTTGTGACGCCATCCTGTGCGGTGCCCACGACGGTGATGGTGTTGTCGCCAACGTTGAGGTTGA
>NZ_JBAKBF010000037.1:0-344 GCF_036881715.1 Pannonibacter anstelovis | reverse complement strand
AAAAAGGAAAAGAAGAAAGAAAGGAAGAAGAAGAAAAAAAGGGAAAAGAGGAAAAAAAGAAAAGAAAGAAGGAAGAAGAAAAAGAAGTGAAAAAGGGAAAAAAAGGAAAAAGAGAGAAGGAAAGGGAGGAGGAAAGAAGAGGGGAGGAAAGAGGGGAGAGGGGAAGGGAGGGGAGGAAGAGAAGAGAGAAAGAGGAGGAAGAGAAGGAAAGAGGGGAGGAGGAAGAGGAAAGGGAGGAAAGAGAAAAGGAGGAAGAGAGGGAGAAGAGGAGGGGAGGGAGGGGGGAAGAGGGAGAGGGGGAAGGGGGAAGGGAGGGGGAAACCGTTGCCTGCTCGGCGCAGAGG
>NZ_JBAKBF010000036.1:0-350 GCF_036881715.1 Pannonibacter anstelovis | reverse complement strand
CTGTTCTAAGAATCAGTTCACGCACGACTCACAACCTGACAACCAGAAAAGGCCGGGCAAATCGCCCGGCCTTTTTGCCTTCGTATGCCCTCCTGACAAAACCTTCCGTTACGGCTCGCTCACATTTCTGATCAGATCGTAAACATTAACGAGCAAACTGGAAAAATTAACCATCCGTTAAGGTTAAGATTTGATGATCAAGCCATCCCGCTCAGGACGAGCGGATGAAATTGCTGGACCCAGGAAAGGGACACATAGATGGCTGATATTACTCTGTCCGCCGCCGTACGGCAGAATCTGCTTACCCTGCAGCAGACTGCCGATTTCATGTCGGGCGTGCAGAACAAGCT
>NZ_JBAKBF010000035.1:0-371 GCF_036881715.1 Pannonibacter anstelovis | reverse complement strand
ACGTCACTTTCGATGGTGAGCTTGCCGGTACTGGTGTTGAACGAGGCATCGACGCCGTTGAAGCGCTTGACGAACTCGGTCAGATCCTTGACCGAAGTCTTGTCCGTCACTTCCAGCGAGCCCAGCTCGTAGCCGTTGCCGTCGGTCAGTGTCAGGATGTCTTCAACGTTGAAAGAGCCCGAGTTCTTCAGCAGCTGCGACCCTGCTGTGAAGTTTGCGGCAGTTACGCTGACCAGATTGGATGGGGCAGGTGTGGCTGCGCCCGCATTGTCGGTGCGCAGATAAACGTTGTCGTTCGAGATGATCGACAGGGAGCCGGTCTTCTCATCGAACTCCGCCCGTACGCCTGCAACATTGTTGACCTGATCAAC
>NZ_JBAKBF010000034.1:0-418 GCF_036881715.1 Pannonibacter anstelovis | reverse complement strand
CCAACGGAGAAAGCATGACGACGCACGACCCCATCCCCGCCCGCCTGGCCGCGCTGAAGACCACACCGACGCCTGACCTGAAAAAGCAGTGGCGCGATCTGTTCGACAGCGAACCGCCGCCGTTCAACCGGCGCTATCTCGAAAGCCGTATCGCCTACCGCATCCAGGAACTCGCCTATGGCGGCTTGAAGCCCGAGACGATCCGGCGGCTGGAACGGCTGGGCGAGGAACTCGACGGCGGGGACAAGAAGAAGCGCGGCATGCGCCTAGACCGCGACCTACCGATCACCGGCACACGCCTCCTGCGCCAATGGCAGGGCGTCGAGCATGTCGTCACCGTCATGTCCGACGGCTTTGAATGGCAGGGGCGCCCCTACAAGTCGCTGTCCGCCATCGCGCGCGCCATCACCGGCACTCG
>NZ_JBAKBF010000033.1:0-422 GCF_036881715.1 Pannonibacter anstelovis | reverse complement strand
GAAGGCAACGACCTGACCGCCATCTTCAACGAGGACAACACCTCGAAGCTGACCGTCAAGGCTGTCGACTACACCGATACAACCCTGTCCACGGGCCTGAACCTGCAGGATCTGGCGCAGGCCAAGGGTGGCGCTGCATCACTGCAGCTTGAAGGCGGCAAGTCTTCAGTGACATTTGTCGATGCCAGCGGCGACGCTCTCTCCTCTGGCTCACTTCTGTCGGATGCAACCAGCCTCAACGTCGGTGACACTCTCAGCCTGAAGGTTGGTTCCACCGCCGGCAGCGCCAATGCCGGTGGCTTCGTCGACATCGTCATCGGCGCCAATACCACGATGCAGAGCCTGGTTGATCAGGTCAACAATGTTGCAGGCGTACGGGCGGAGTTCGATGAGAAGACCGGCTCCCTGTCGATCATCTCGAA
>NZ_JBAKBF010000032.1:0-428 GCF_036881715.1 Pannonibacter anstelovis | reverse complement strand
TTGGCCAGGCTCCGCCCGGCCAGCACCGCCACCATGGACAGGCCGAAGAGCGCCAGCATGAACAGCTCCGCCGAGCCGAAGGACAGGATCAGCGGCCGGGCGATGACGACAAAGCCCGTCAGCACCACCGCGCCGAAGACACCGCCGAACATGGAGGAGATGAAGGCGGCCGACAGGGCCCGCGCCGCCTGCCCCTGCCGGGCCAGCGGAAAGCCGTCCAGCACCGTCGCCTGGCTGGCGGAGGAGCCGGGAATGCCCATCAGCACCGAGGAGAACGTGTCCGAGGTCGGGATCACGGCCACAAGCCCGATCAGCATCGCCAGCGCGCTGATCTCGTCCATGCCATAGAGAAACGGAATGAGCAGCGACAGACCGGCGATGCCGCCAAGCCCGGGAATGACACCGATCACAAGGCCAACCGACACTCC
>NZ_JBAKBF010000031.1:0-476 GCF_036881715.1 Pannonibacter anstelovis | reverse complement strand
CTGTCCGCCGCCGTACGGCAGAATCTGCTTACCCTGCAGCAGACTGCCGATTTCATGTCGGGCGTGCAGAACAAGCTCGCGACCGGCAAGAAGGTCAACTCGGCGCTCGACAACCCGAACTCCTTCTTCACCGCCTCCGGCCTCAACAACCGCGCCAAGGACCTGGGCACCCTGCTCGACGACATGGGTCAGGTTGTCCAGACGATGAAGGCCGCCGATCAGGGCATCACCAACATCACCAAGCTGGCTGAAAGTGCGAAGGCCAAAGCCAACCAGGCCCTGCAGACCCAGAGCCAGTACGAGCGCGCCCAGTACGCCAAGCAGTACAATGATCTGCTCAAGCAGATTGAGGACATGGCCAAGGACAGCTCCTACAAGGGCAAGAACCTGCTGGCCGGCGAAGGCAACGACCTGACCGCCATCTTCAACGAGGACAACACCTCGAAGCTGACCGTCAAGGCTGTCGACTACACCGA
>NZ_JBAKBF010000030.1:0-478 GCF_036881715.1 Pannonibacter anstelovis | reverse complement strand
TCAGCATTGCCCCTGCCATGGCCACGGCGAAGGTGATCTGGGGCAGATGGGCGCGCAGGGACGGCACGTCGGGCGCATCGTCCTCGTTGGGCACCACATGGCCATGCTCGTCGATGCGGTTGCGCAGGCCGAACCAGATGGAGGCGAGGGTCATCAGGGCGATGATGATGACGCCCGGACGGAAGATGAAGTCCCAGCCGTTGAACTGCAGCGCCTGATAGAGATAGGTCTCGGCCTGGGGGGCCAGCACATAGCCGATCAGCAGCGCCGGGCGCGGCCAGCCGAAGCGCTTCATCAGCACGCCGAGGACGCCGAGGCCCAGCAGCGCCACGAGATCGGCGAGCGAGCGGGTGGCCTGGAAGGCGGCAAAGCAGATCAGCACGATCATGAAGGGCGCAAGGCGCTGGAACGGGATCTGGGTCAGCTTGGAGATGGGAATGGCCAGCGCCAGGCAGATGCCCGCGCCCATGACATTGGC
>NZ_JBAKBF010000029.1:0-623 GCF_036881715.1 Pannonibacter anstelovis | reverse complement strand
GACGCCAACATCGGCCGTGACGCCATCCGCGCTCTGATGGAGGCTGTTGATGCCTACATCCCGACGCCGGACCGTCCGATCGACATGCCGTTCCTGATGCCGATCGAAGACGTGTTCTCGATCTCTGGCCGTGGCACCGTGGTGACCGGCCGTGTTGAGCGCGGCATCGTGAAGGTGGGTGAGGAAGTCGAGATCGTCGGCATCCGCGACACCAAGAAGACGACCGTGACCGGCGTTGAAATGTTCCGCAAGCTTCTGGACCAGGGCCAGGCAGGCGACAACATTGGCGCGCTGATCCGTGGCGTTGGCCGTGAGGACGTTGAGCGTGGTCAGGTTCTGTGCAAGCCGGGTTCGGTTAAGCCGCACAAGAAGTTCAAGGCCGAAGCCTACATCCTGACGAAGGAAGAAGGCGGCCGTCATACGCCGTTCTTCACGAACTACCGTCCGCAGTTCTACTTCCGCACGACGGACGTGACGGGCATCGTTGAACTGCCGGAAGGCACGGAAATGGTGATGCCGGGCGACAACATCTCGGTCGTCGTGACGCTGATCGTTCCGATCGCCATGGAAGACGGCCTGCGCTTCGCTATCCGCGAAGGTGGCCGTACCGTCGGCGCCGGCGT
>NZ_JBAKBF010000028.1:0-743 GCF_036881715.1 Pannonibacter anstelovis | reverse complement strand
CGCTGGAACGGGATCTGGGTCAGCTTGGAGATGGGAATGGCCAGCGCCAGGCAGATGCCCGCGCCCATGACATTGGCGAGCGCCAGCGACCAGATCACCGAATAGGTGATGTTGAGGTCCGCGCCGACCATGGAGGGGCCGGGCTGGATGCCGAGCAGGACCATGCCGCCGAGGAAGACGGCCATGGAGCCGGAGCCGGGGATGCCGAACAGCATGGTGGGCAGCAGGGCGCCGCCCTGCATGGCGTTGTTGGCGCTTTCCGGGGCGACGACGCCGCGGATGTCGCCCTTGCCGAACTGCGGGTCCTTCTTGACGGTCTGGACCGCATGGCCATAGGCGATCCAGTCGACGACCGAGCCACCGAGGCCGGGAATGGCGCCGATGATGCAGCCGAAGCCGGAGCAGCGGATGGACAGCCAGATATTGGCCCACCAGTCGCGGAGGCCCTGGAACCAGCCCGAGCCCAGGGCATTGCCCGAGGCGATGGCAGCATTCTTGCGCAGCAGGTCGGCGATCTCGGGCACGGCGAAGAAGCCGAGGCCGATGATGACGAGCGGAATGCCGTCATAAAGATAGTCGAAGCCGAAGATCATGCGGAACTCGCCGGTGGCCGGCGCCCCGCCGATGGAGCCGATGATCAGGCCGGTGCAGCAGGCCGCAATCCCCTTGGCCAGGCTCCGCCCGGCCAGCACCGCCACCATGGACAGGCCGAAGAGCGCCAGCATGAACAGCTCCGCCGAGCC
>NZ_JBAKBF010000027.1:0-752 GCF_036881715.1 Pannonibacter anstelovis | reverse complement strand
TCGATGGTGGCGTTCAGGGCCAGCAGGTTGGTCTGGCCTGCGATGTCCGAGATCATGCCCAGCACATCGCCGATCTTCTGCGAGGCGGAGGACAGGAAGGCAATGCGCTCGCTTGCCGTCTGCGTATCGCCGACGGCCCGCTGGGACATGCTGGACGATTCCTCAGCCCGGCGGCCGATTTCATTGACTGACGCTGCCAGCTGTTCGGTCGCCGAGGCAACCGTCTGCACATTGGCAGCAGCTTCTTCGGAAGCCGCCGACACGGCGGTGGACTGCTGCGCCGTTTCTTCGGCCGAGGCGCTCAGCGTGTTGGCGGCGGCCTGCATCTCCTGCGCGGCAGCCGACACCGTGTCGACAATCCCTCCGACAGCACGCTCGAAGCTGTCGGCCAGTTCGTTCATGATGCGGCGGCGCTCAGCCTCCTGCTGGTCCTTGACGGCGGCCTGCTCCCGCTCCAGCCGCTCCTTCTCGATGCCATTGGCCTGGAACACCTCGACCGCAG
This sequence comes from Pannonibacter anstelovis, assembly GCF_036881715.1. Taxonomy (NCBI): domain Bacteria; kingdom Pseudomonadati; phylum Pseudomonadota; class Alphaproteobacteria; order Hyphomicrobiales; family Stappiaceae; genus Pannonibacter; species Pannonibacter anstelovis. The sequence goes on along the minus strand of NZ_JBAKBF010000027.1, from coordinate 250 downwards.
CCGCCATCTCGCCGATCTCGTCAGAGCGGCCAGAGCCGAAGACCTTCATGGTCAGGTCGCCAGCTGCCACCGCCCGCATGCAATCGGTGATGGCCTTGATGGCACGGGCAATGGAGGTTCCAAGGAACACGGCAATGGCGGACATCACCAGCGTGAAGATCGCAGCCAGCGTCAGCGTCGTGGACAGGGTGTTGTCAATCCCCGCCTGCGCCTTCGGCCCAATCTCGTTCTGTGACGCTAGAACTTTGTC
>NZ_JBAKBF010000026.1:0-1113 GCF_036881715.1 Pannonibacter anstelovis | reverse complement strand
CCCTGTGTATCGAAAGTCTGTCATTGTGATTGCGGGACGGAGGCCGTTGGGCCCCTGATCTTGAAGACCGTGAGCCGGCTTTGGCCCCGTCCCGCTTTCTCAGATTAACCTGAACAGTTGCATGAGGCTGCTCACAACAGACCTCGCACCACAGGGACAGGCATCATGAGCATATCTCATCACTACATCGGATGCGATGTTTCCAAGTCCTGGCTGGATGTTTTCGATCCGCGTGCGGGCCGCATCCAGCATCTGGATAACACCGCCGAAGCAATCAGTGTGTTTGTGAGCTCCTTGCAAGGGCAAGACGCCTTTGTGCTCTTCGAGGCCACTGGCACCTACGACAGTGTACTGCGTACAAGCTTGCATGAGGCGGGTATCGCCTGTGCACGGCTGAACCCGACCATGGTCCGCCGCTATGCACAGGCACGCGGACGCAAGGCCAAGACGGATGCATTGGATGCAATCATTCTGGCAGACATGGGCGAGCGCCTGCGCCCGGATCCTGATCCCGCTCCTTGCCCTCACAGGGCGCGTCTGGCAGGGCTGGCGGCGCGAAGGGACCAGCTGGTCGCCATGCGGGCCTGCGAGAAAACCCGCCTTTGCGAGCTGACGGATCCTTTCCTGCGCCAGGATCTGGAGGAGACAATCTGCCATCTCAGCCGAGCTGTTGCGAGGATCGAGGCCGAGATCGAGCGCCAGATACAGGAGAATGACGCCCTGAGGGATCAGGCCCGCATTCTGGCGAGTGCACCTGGCGTTGGGCCCGTAACGGCGCAGATCCTTCTCGCGCTCATGCCGGAACTGGGCAACTCCAATCCCAAGCGTCTGGCGGCGCTGGCAGGGCTGGCCCCCTTCAATCACGACTCGGGCAAACTGAAGGGAATACGCTGTATCTCGGGCGGAAGAGCCCGTGTCAGACGGGCCCTGTTCATGGCTGCCTTGAGGGCGGCCCGCATCAATCCAACGCTGAAAGCCTTCGCAGACCGCGTCACCAGCGCATCCAAAGTCAGGAAAATCGCAATCATCGCGACCGCGCGCAAACTCCTCACAATCCTCAATGCCATGCTCCGGGAGAACGCCACATTCAGACATCAATGAAACAGTTGCCGG
>NZ_JBAKBF010000025.1:2500-6171 GCF_036881715.1 Pannonibacter anstelovis | reverse complement strand
GCCGTTTTCCGTCGTGCTGTCATTTTTGGTCGTCTTTTACGTGTGAGGGGCCGTTTGGAGCGGGAGGGTTGTGTGGTGCATCTGATCGCTGTTCAGATTGATGATCTTTCTGATCTTCTTTTGGGTCTTGTCCGGATTGGTGGAGAGATTTCGTCTGGCGTTGGGATTGCTTCTTCGTGCGGGGTCTGTGATCTGCTTGTCGGCCGGGCGGTTGGGCGCGATCCTCGAGATGAGGGGAAGCTTTTTCAGAGCCGAGATTTCCGGTGATTTTGCGTTGTGTTGCTTTGGTTTTTTTGGTGGGGGTGGGGTTTTGGGGTGTTTTTGTTTCTGTTTTGTTCTTTTGTGATTATATGAGCGACTTTAAACGGTTTTATCCCCGCTTTTGGCGAGGTTTTTTTTGTGTTTTTGGATTGATTTGGTTGCGGGGGCAGGATTTGAACCTGCGGCCTTCAGGTTATGAGCCTGACGAGCTACCGGGCTGCTCCACCCCGCGTTGAGGTGTATTGGCGGTTTGTTGCCGCGGTTTGTTGAAGAGATTGATTTGTTATCTGCGTTTTGCAGGCCTGGCAGCGACCTACTCTCCCGTGTCTTGAGACAAAGTACCATTGGCGCTGGGGGGTTTCACGGCCGAGTTCGGGATGGGATCGGGTGTTGGCCCCCCGCTGGGGCCACCAGGCCGGCGAAACGCAGATATGAGGAACTGGTCTTGTTTCAGCGGGTGCTGATCGATGATTTTCAGAGGCGCGAGGGACGTAACGGACCGGAGGTCCGCAAGCGCGACGCGCGCCGGCCGGTCAGGCCGCCCTCCTGGAGGGGCAGGCGTAAGCCGTGCGCCCCGTGAGGGATTTAGAATGGAATGGACATTGATTAATGAGAGTGATCAAGCCGAACGAGCTATTAGTAAGGCTCAGCTTCACGCGTTGCCGCGCTTCCACATGCCTCCTATCGACGTGGTGGTCTACCACGGCTCTTCAGGGAGAACTTGTTTTGAGGTTAGTTTCCCGCTTAGATGCCTTCAGCGGTTATCTATTCCGAACATAGCTACCCTGCACTGCGGCTGGCGCCACAACAGGTCCACCAGAGGTTCGTCCATCCCGGTCCTCTCGTACTAGGGACAGATCCTCTCAATTCTCCTACACCCACGGCAGATAGGGACCGAACTGTCTCGCGACGTTCTGAACCCAACTCACGTACCGCTTTAAATGGCGAACAGCCATACCCTTGGGACCTGCTCCAGCCCCAGGATGCGATGAGTCGACATCGAGGTGCCAAACAACCCCGTCGATATGGACTCTTGGGGGTCATCAGCCTGTTATCCCCGGCGTACCTTTTATCCGTTGAGCGATGGCCCTTCCACGAGGGACCACCGGATCACTATGGCCGACTTTCGTCTCTGCTCGACTTGTCAGTCTCGCAGTCAGGCAGGCTTATGCCATTGCACTCGACGAGCGATTTCCGACCGCTCTGAGCCCACCTTCGCGCGCCTCCGTTACCATTTGGGAGGCGACCGCCCCAGTCAAACTACCCGCCACACACGGTCCCGGATGCTGTTACATCGCGGTTAGATATCCATGACGACAAGGGTGGTATTTCAAGGATGACTCCACGAGAGCTGGCGCCCTCGCTTCGACGTCTACCACCTATCCTACACATGTCGACACGAATACCAGTGTGAAGCTGTAGTAAAGGTGCACGGGGTCTTTCCGTCTGACCGCAGGAACCCCGCATCTTCACGGGGAATTCAATTTCACTGAGCCTATGCTGGAGACAGCGGGGAAGTCGTTACGCCATTCGTGCAGGTCGGAACTTACCCGACAAGGAATTTCGCTACCTTAGGACCGTTATAGTTACGGCCGCCGTTTACCGGGGCTTCAATTCGGAGCTTGCACACCTCCTCTTAACCTTCCGGCACCGGGCAGGCGTCAGACCCTATACGTCGCCTTACGGCTTCGCAGAGCCCTGTGTTTTTGATAAACAGTCGCCACCCCCTAGTCTGTGCCCCTCCTGACCGGTTGCCCGATCAGAAGGCTCCCTTCTCGCGAACTTACGGGAGCAATTTGCCGAGTTCCTTCAGCATAGTTCTCTCAAGCGCCTTGGTATGCTCTACCTGTCCACCTGTGTCGGTTTAGGGTACGGTCTATAATGCGGGGGCTATTTCCTGGGACACCTTCACCGCATCCCCAATCCAGTAAGGGGATACGATACACGGCATCCGTCACCACCCGCAGGCTGCAGAATATTAACTGCATTCCCATCGACTACGCCTTTCGGCCTCGCCTTAGGGGCCGGCTAACCCTGCTCCGATTAACGTTGAGCAGGAACCCTTGGACTTTCGGCGAGCGGGTCTCTCACCCGCTTTGTCGTTACTCATGTCAGCATTCGCACTTCCGATACCTCCAGCAGCCCTCACGGGTCTGCCTTCATCAGCCTACGGAACGCTCCGCTACCGCGCACTTACGTGCACCCGCAGTTTCGGCACATGGCTTGAGCCCCGTTACATTTTCGGCGCGGAACCCCTTGTTTAGACCAGTGAGCTGTTACGCTTTCTTTAAATGATGGCTGCTTCTAAGCCAACATCCTGGTTGTTTTGGGAGTTCTACATCCTTTCCCACTTAGCCATGATTTGGGGGCCTTAACTGGCGGTCAGGGTTGTTGCCCTCTCCACAATGGACGTTAGCACCCACTGTGTGTCTGCCAGATAGTACTTCCTGGTATTCGGAGTTTGGTTAGGATCAGTAAGACGGTAAGTCCCCATAGCCCATCCAGTGCTCTACCCCCAGGAGTATTCGTCTGACGCTCTACCTAAATAGATTTCGCGGAGAACCAGCTATTTCCGAGTTTGATTGGCCTTTCACCCCTAGCCACAACTCATCCCCGACTTTTTCAACAGGCGTGGGTTCGGTCCTCCAGTGCGTGTTACCGCACCTTCAACCTGGTCATGGCTAGATCACCCGGTTTCGGGTCTAATCCAACGAACTAAGGCGCCCTATTCAGACTCGCTTTCGCTACGCCTACACCTACCGGCTTAAGCTTGCTCGTTAAATTAAGTCGCTGACCCATTATACAAAAGGTACGCTGTCACCCTCTCGGGCTCCAACTGTTTGTAGGCATCCGGTTTCAGGATCTGTTTCACTCCCCTCGTCGGGGTGCTTTTCACCTTTCCCTCACGGTACTTGTGCACTATCGGTTAGCAAGGAGTACTTAGGCTTGGAGGGTGGTCCCCCCATGTTCAGACAGGATTTCACGTGTCCCGCCTTACTCAAGGACTTGCAGTCTCTCTACCCGTACGGGGCTGTCACCCGCTGAGGCCCGACTTTCCAGACGGTTCCGGTTCTAAACTGCAAGCCACTGGCCTGGTCCGCGTTCGCTCGCCACTACTAGCGGAGTCTCGGTTGATGTCCTTTCCTCCGGGTACTTAGATGTTTCAGTTCCCCGGGTTTGCTCCCTTGCGGGTACTCCATACGGAGTGGGTTGCCCCATTCGGAAATCGCCGGATCAAAGCTTATTCGCAGCTCCCCGACGCTTATCGCAGCGTATCACGTCCTTCATCGCCTCTTGCTACCAAGGCATCCACCGAATGCCCTTAAGACGCTTGATCACTCTCATTATCGATGTCCATTCCATGTTTGATCACCAGATAGCCGAAGCCACCCAGTGCAAACAGGTCATCG
>NZ_JBAKBF010000024.1:0-14570 GCF_036881715.1 Pannonibacter anstelovis | reverse complement strand
AACGGAATGAGCAGCGACAGACCGGCGATGCCGCCAAGCCCGGGAATGACACCGATCACAAGGCCAACCGACACTCCAATCAGCATGTAGAAAAGGTGCTGCAAAGACAAAAGCGCGCCAAGCGCAGAAAATAACGTGTCAATCACGGTCAGAACTCCGTGAACACCGCGGCGGGCCGCGGGTCCTCAAGATGTTTGATGAGATTTTGAAGGCGCATGGCGAAGACGTGACAGACACGCACCGCCGCACCGGTCAGGCAGGAACAGCTCGCTCCCGGCTCTAGTGGAGTTTTTCGCCAGATGCCCGGGCCGCTTCAAGGCCCGGGGCCAAGTCACATGCCGCCTGGACCTGCAGTCCCGCTGTAAACAGCGCTGCAACCGGATGCCTCGCGCCCTGGCGCGTCAGTGCGAAAAAAGTCAATTGATACGTCCTCCCCGGCCCCTGAACATCATCAGGATGCAGCCAATTCTTATCTTCTGGTGGGAGCGGACTTGATTTCTCCTCGTCAAGTCTGCTTGATCGCACATTACGAAAGTTTGCTGTCCATAACCTGTCCATCAACAGAAGGCGCGAAGGTGCGAATAATCCTCGTCGAAGATAACATGAGCCTGGCACAGGGCATCGAGAATGCGCTGAAGGATCAGGGTCATGCGGTCGACCACCTCGACGACGGGCTGGCCGCGGAAGAATTCCTCAGGACAGAGAGCTGCGACGTCATCATCATTGACGTCAATCTGCCGGGCCTGACGGGCATCGAACTGACCCGCCGCCTGCGCCAGCGCGGGGATGCAACGCCCGTGCTGATGCTGACCGCCATGGGCAAGACCTCCGACCGGGTGGCCGGGCTGGATGCGGGTGCCGATGACTATCTGGTCAAGCCCTTTGAAATGGCTGAGCTTTTTGCCCGGCTCCGGGCCCTGTCCCGCCGCCGCCCGCAGGTTGCGCCCCAGATCGAAACGGCCGGCAGCCTGACCTATGACCGGCAGCAGCGGACGGTCTACCGGGATGGCGAAAGGCTGGACCTGCCCCGCCGCGAGCTGAGCCTGTTCGAGCTGCTGCTGGACCAGAGGGGCCGGCTTCTGGCCAAGGAGCATATCACCGCGTCGCTCTATGGCACCGGGGCGGAAGTCGAGGCCAATGCCGTCGAACTGCTGATTTCGCGCCTGCGCCGCAAGCTTGAGGGCAGCGGCGTCCAGATCCGGACTGCGCGCGGCCTCGGCTACATGCTGGACACGGACCCGGCATGAACCGTCTGTCCCTGCGCGCGCGGCTGTTCCTGCTGCTGATCGTGCCGCTGGTCATCATTGCCGCCCTTGGTGCCTATGCCCGCTATGAAGCCGCGCAGAACCTCTCGCGCCAGCTTTATGACAAGACGCTGCTGGCGGTCGCCCTGACGATTTCCCGCGACGTGATCATCTCCGAAGGCGACATGCTGACAGAGCCGCTCCTCGAAGAGCTGACCGCGGCCCTTGGGGATCCGGTCTATTACCGCATCACCGGCCCTGGCGGCAGTTTCGTGACCGGCTATTCCCATTCTCCCCGGGTTCCGGAAGGCATCATCCTGGAGGATGGCGAGCCCAGTTTCTTCGACAGCCTCTATTTCGGCAGTGAAGTCCGTGCGGTGATGCTGCGGGAGCTCATTGCCCATCCCCGCTTCAACGGCCGGGTCACCGTTGAAGTGTGGCAGACCACCACGCAGCGCAGCGCGCTGAGCCAGGAGCTGGTGACGGAATCGCTGCTGCTTCTGGGCTCGATCATCCTGTCTGCCGCACTGATCCTGTGGTTCGGCATCCAGCTGGGACTCAAGCCGCTGCTGGATCTGCGCAATGCCATCAGCCTGCGCACGCCCGATGACCTGCGCCCCATCCGCCGCTGGGTGCCGAAGGAGCTGCGGCCTCTGGTGGAGACGACAAATTCGCTCTTCTCACGGCTGGCCAAGGCCTTCGAGATCCGCGCCGCCTTCATCTCGGACGCCGCCCATCAGGTGCGCAATCCCATTGCCTCCATCGTCAGCCAGGCGGAGGCCGCCCTGTCTGCACCGGATGAGGCAACGCTGCGCCAGCGGGTGAGCGGCATCGCCGTTTCGGCCAGGGCCACCGGCCGGCTGACCAACCAGCTCCTGTCCATGGAGCGGGTGCGCGGGCGCAGCCTGCGCTCGCTGTTCACCCAGGCGGATCTGGCCACCCTCGTTTCAGAGCGTGTGCGTGCCTTTGCCGAGATCCAGATGCGCCGCGATGTTGCGGTCAGCTTTGCCCTGGAGGGCGAGGCAAGGCCCGTCACCTGCGATCCGGTGATGGTTGAGGAAATGCTGGCCAATCTTCTCGACAACGCCGTCCGCTATGCCCTGAAACCCGGCGGCGAACTGGCCGTGACGCTGGCCTTCCAGCCGGAAACCGTGCGGCTGAGCGTGCAGGACGACGGGCCGGGCGTGCCGGAAGATCTGCGCGAGCGGGTGTTCGACCGCTTCTTCCGGCGCAGCCTCGAAATGGACAACGGCTGCGGCCTGGGCCTTGCCATCGTTGCCGACATTGCAGACGCCCATGGCGGTCACGCCCGCTGCCTGCCATGCGAACGCGGCGCCCTGTTCGAGGTGGAGATCAAGGGCTGAGGCCGGAGAGCCGGACCGCCGGAAAACTTCCCGAACGGGAAGCCGACAGCCGGAGAAACAGTCTTCATCCCGAACGGGAAGATTGCCATTGAACGACCAGATTTCTTCCTGTACGGTAAGACGAGCAGGGAGAAGCCGCTTGTTCAGAACCGCAGGGGATTTCGGCGCCGCAATCCGGAAACAGCGCAAGGCGCTTGGCTGGACACAGGCCGGGCTTGCCGCCCGCTCCGGCACGGGCGAACGGTTCATCGTCGAGCTGGAGTCCGGCAAGCCCGGCTGCCATCTGGAAAAGGCGCTGACCGTCGCCCGCACCGTGGGCCTCGAAATCGGCGACCTGCGGCAAGTAACCCCTGCCCCTTCCCCCGCAACGCCCCCGGAGGACGGCGATCTGGCCTTCCTGCCGGACTTCGGGGAAGGCCGATGACCGCGATCTTCTACGAAAACCTCCCCGTCGCGCAGCTGCGCTTCGATGGGGAGTGGCAGCTGGACTATGAACCGGGCTGGGAGGCGCGCCGGGCGGCCTTTCCCGTCTCGCTGACCATGCCGCTTCGCTCCGGCCCTGTGGAGGCCGCACGCCTGCTGCCCTGGCTGGCCAACCTTCTGCCCGAAACGCATCTGGCGGAAATCGGCCAGAAGCTGAAGGTCTCGCCGCAGGACATCGTCGGCCTGCTCAGCCACATCGGCCGGGATACGGCAGGCGCCCTTTCCATCGGCGCGCCGCGCAAACCCGGCATCCATCTGATGCCGGTTCCCGGCGAGGCAGCGCTGGAGCGGATACTGGATGAACTTCCGGCACGGCCCTTTCTCGCCGGTGAGCACGGCGTCTCCATGTCTCTGGCCGGTGTGCAGGAGAAGCTGCCGGTCTCCGTGACGCCGGAGGATACCATGGCCATCCCCGTGGATGGCACGCCCTCGACCCATATCCTCAAGCCGGACACGCGCCATCTGGCGGGCAGCGTCGAGAATGAGGCCTTCTGCCTTGCGCTGGCGCGCGCCTGCGGGCTGGAGGCCGCCAGCGCATCCATCGGCACCGCCGGAAAGCGGCGTTACCTGCTGGTGGAGCGCTACGACCGCTTCACCGACGCGCAAGGGGAATTGCGGCGGCTGCATCAGGAGGATCTGTGCCAGCTCACCGGCCAGTTCCCGGCGCAGAAATACGAGCGCATGACTGGCGGGCAAGGCGTGACGCTGAAGATGATGTTTGCCGCGATCCACACGCTGGTCAGCCCGGCTGAACGGCTGAAGCTGCTGGATGCGGTCATCTTCAACGTGCTGATCTGCAACTCGGATTCCCACGCCAAGAACCATTCCGTGCTGATCGGTGCGGGCGGGTCGGCAAGGCTTGCCCCGCTTTATGACCTGATGTGCGCTGCCGTTTACCGCCACGTGGACCAGAGCCTGCCGCAGGCCATCGGCAGCCGCTACAAGGCGGCGGACCTCAGGGCAGATGACTGGAAGGCGCTGGCGCAGGACAACGGCCTCAGCCCCGCCGCCACATTGCGGCGCGTAAAGGAGGTCGCGGAGCTTGTCTTGACCCGCAGCGAAGGCACCGCAGCAGCCATCATGGAGCAGGCCGGCGATCCCTCCCGCATTCTGGAGCGCGCCTTGCACGAGATTGCCAAACGCTGCCGCAGGATATTAAGCCAGCTTTAGCGGCTCCTTTGAGCTGCCTCAGCAGTGGACTCCCCCACTGGCCTCTCCGCCCCTCTCCCCCCTTGAGGGGGAGATGTCAGCGCAAGCTGACAGAGGGGGGTGCCAGCGCTTCAATACGGCACCACCTCTCATATGAGCGGACAGTCCGTTACCCCCCTCTGCCCCCTCAAGGGGGGAGAGGAACTGGAGCCTGCCTGACGGTCCGTTGCAAACACGCCCCCTCAAATCCCCAGATAGGCCTCGCGGATGCGGGGGTCGGCGATGAGGTCCTGGGCGGGGCCTTGCATGGTGATCTTGCCGGTTTCCATCACATAGCCACGGTCGGCGATCTTCAGCGCGCCGAAGGCGTTCTGCTCCACCAGAAGCACGGTCACATCCAGCGCCTTGAGGCTTTTCACCACGTCGAAGATCTGGGCGACGATGATCGGCGCCAGCCCCATCGACGGCTCGTCCAGCAGGAGGCACGAGGGCCGGCCCATCAGCGCCCGGGCCATGGCCAGCATCTGCTGCTGCCCGCCCGAAAGGCCGCCCGCCGCCAGATTGCGCTTTTCGCGCAGCACGGGGAACATCTGGAAGGCATCGTCCATGTCCTTTGCCACCCGGTCATCATCGAAGAGATAGGCCCCGAGCCTGAGGTTTTCCTCCACCGTCAGGTTGGTGAAGATCTGCCGCCCCTCGGGAGACTGGGCAAGCCCCCGCGCCAGACGCCGGTGCGAAGGCACCTTTGTCAGCGCCTCGCCCCGGAAGGTGATGGAACCCGCCGCAAGGGGATGGACACCGGACAGGCAGCGCAGCAGCGTCGTCTTGCCAGCGCCATTGGCGCCGATCACGGCAACGGTCTCGCCCGAATTGACGGAAAGGTCGAGGCCATGCAGCACCTCGATCCGGCCATAACGGGCACGCAGGCCCTCAACCAGCAGCATGATCAGCTCCCAGATAGGCGGCAATGACAGCCGGGTTGCGGCTGATGCCGGCCGGGTCCCCTTCGGCGATCTTCTCGCCATGGTCCAGCACGACGATATGGTTCGAGATGCGCATGACCATCTTCATGTCATGCTCCACCAGCAGGATGGCGGTGCCCGCCGCGGCGATTTCGGCTATCAGATGGTCGATCTCTTCCGTCTCCACCGCATTGCAGCCCGCCGCCGGTTCGTCGAGCAGCAGCACCTTGGGCGACAGCGCCAGCGCCCGGGCGATTTCCAGCCGCTTCAGCGAGCCATAGGAGAGGCTGGCCGCCTCGCGCTCTGCCGCCCGCTCCAGCCCGGCCCGTTTCAGCAGCGCCCGTGCCCCCTCTTCTGCCGCCTTGCTGCGGCGGCGGGAGGCGGGAAGGGCCAGAAGATCAGCCAGCACGGAGCCGCGCTCCTTCAGGTGAAACCCGGCGGTGACGTTCTCCAGCACGCTCATCTGCTGGAATATCTGCAGGTTCTGGAAGGTGCGCGACATGCCGCGCCGGGCCAGAAGATGCGGCGGCATGCCGGTCACATCCTCGCCGTTCAGCTTCACCTTGCCCGCACCAGGCTGGTAGATGCCGGAGATCATGTTGAACAGCGTCGTCTTGCCCGCCCCGTTCGGCCCGATGACGGAGACGATCTCTCCGGCCTCCAGCGCAAAGGACACATCATGCACCGCCTTCAGCCCGCCGAAGCTGATGCCGAGGCCTTCGATGGACAAAAGGCTCATCCCTCGCCTCCCCTGATCTTGCGCAGAATGGACGGGATCACCCCCTGCCGCAGGAAGATCATCACCAGGATCATCACCAGCCCCAGAACAAGCTGCTCATATTCGGCAAAGACGGTCAGCACCTGCGGCAGCAGGGTCAGAACCGCCGCGCCGAAGATGCCGCCCATCACCGAGCCGACACCGCCCAGCACGGCCATGGTCACCATCTCGACCGAGTGCATGAAGCCCGCAACATCCGGCGTGATGAACTTGTTCTGCAGGGCCAGCAGCGAACCGGAGACGGAGGCATAGACGGCGGAAATGACGAAGGCCTGCAACTTGGCCGCCGCCACATCAACGCCCACCGTTCCGGCCGCCACTTCCGAGCCATGCAACGCCCGCAGCGCCCGGCCCGTGGGGCTGTTGTAGAGATTGAGCGCCAGCCATGCCCCGAGGATGAGGCAGAGCCCGCAGAAGAAATACCAGAACTCGCCGTTTGACAGGTTGAGGCCAATGCCCTTCAGCACACCGCGCAGGCCGAATTCCGGCACGTCGATGCCATCGGGCCCGCGTGTCAGCGCCCGCTCGTTGTTCAGCACCATGGAAATCAGGATGCCCATGCCGAGCGTGGCGATCGCGAGGTAATAACCCTTGAGCCGCAGGATCGGACGGCCGACCAGATAGGCCAGCAGCCCGGACACCACCGCCCCCAGCACCACCGCAAACACCGGCGGCAGGCCGAGATGCACGGGGGCCAGCGCACAGGCATAGGCGCCAATGCCGGCAAAGCCTGCATGGCCGAGACTGACCTGCCCGGCCCAGCCGGTCAGGATGACGATGCCCGTCACGGCAAGGCCGTTGACGAAAATGAGCGCGCCCACCCGGTAATAGAAGCCGGAGGGGAACAGGAGCGGTGCCAGCGCCACCAGCAGCGCCAGAACGAGAAGAGCCGAGGCTTTCGAAGACAGTCGCATCGCTTACACCCGCTCCGTGGCCTTGCGGCCAAACAGGCCCTGCGGCAGGAAGAAGAGAACGGCGAGAATAACGAGGAAGGCGGCGGCATCCTTGTATTGCGAGGAGATGTAGCCCGCCGTCAGCGCCTCCAGCAGGCCCAGCGTCAGCCCGCCCACCAGCGCGCCTTTCGGATTGCCCATTCCGCCCAGCATCGCCGCCGCAAAGCCCTTCAGCGCAAGGCCGAGGCCCACGTCATAGGAGGTGAGCGTGATCGGCGTGACCAGCACGCCTGCCAGCGCACCGATGCCCGCCGACAGGGCAAAGGATAGCGTCATCACGAAGCCGGTGTTGATGCCCACGAGCTGCGCCGCCAGCGGGTTGTTGGAGGTGGCCAGCACCGCGCGGCCCAGCAGGGTGCGGGTGAAGAACAGCCAAAGGCCGATGAACACGGCCACCGCTCCGCCAATCACCCACAGGCTCTGCGGCAGGATGGTTGCCCCGCCGATGTGGAACGGCTCATCGCCGGAAAAGGCCGGGAAACTGTGGATCTGCTTGCCGAAGATCAGCTGCGCTGCGCCCCGGATGAAAATCGACGCCCCGATGGTGATGATGACCAGCGACACCACGGGCGCCCCGCGCGCGGGCTCGATCGCCAGCTTGTTCATGGCAACGCCAAGGCACGCGGTGATGACAATGGCCAGCAGCGCCGCCAGCGGCAGCGGCGCCCCGGCAAGATGGGCAAAGACGGTGATCATCCCGCCCAGCATCACGAACTCGCCCTGCGCAAAGTTCACCACATCCGAGGCGTTGTAGATGATGGTGAAGCCAAGCGCCGCAAGCGCATAAACCGCCCCGACCGTCACCCCTGAAAAAAGAAATTGCAGCAGTTCCGGCATCTCAGTCTCCGGCTGGATATGCAGTGGTCATTGCAGCAGGTGCAGATGGCATCAGCGCCTTGGCCTTGGAAGACGTTCTGCGGCAGGGCCTCTCAATTCCCCTCCCCCTTGAGGGGAGGGGTGAGGGGTGGGGGTACTCCACGGGAGGCCCCGGATAGCCGCTCCTCATCTCCGGACAGCGCATCTGCAACGAAAATACCCCGTGTTCTCAGTCCGTTACCCCCACCCCCGGCCCCTCCCCTCAAGGGGGAGGGGGGCGAGAGGCCGAGGCACGAACCAATCCTCGCAAGGAGGAGAAAGGCGCAGTCTGTTCCCTGTGACGGCGCCTCTCCTCTCGCCGCAGCGCCCCTCTCCCCCCTTGAGGGGGAGATGTCAGCGCAAGCTGACAGAGGGGGGTATCAGCGCCTCAGCACGGCAGAGCGTCTCCCACAAGCGGACAGTCAGTTACCCCCCTCTGCCCCCTGACGGGGGCATCTCCCCCTCAAGGGGGGAGAGGAACTGGTGCCTGTCTGGAAGTCCGAAGAGACACTGCCCCAGGAGGAGCCCCGGACCAAAAGCCCGGGACAGCCCCCCTCATCACCTCACTCGACGACCGTCCACTTGCCGCCCTTGATTTCCAGCATGCGGAAGGCGGAGAGGTCGAGGCCGAGGTGGTCTTCCGGCGACATGGTGTAGATGCCCGTGGTGCCGGCAAGGCCGGAGGTTGCCTCGATGGCATCGCGGATCGCGCCCGGCTCGGCAGAGCCTGCCCGCTTCAGCGCATCCACGAGGATGAGGAAGGCATCATTGGCATAGCCGCCGAAGGTGCTGACCGGCGTGCCGGTGCGCGCTTCAAAGGCGGCCTTGTAGGCATCCACAGCAGGCTTCTGCGGGTCACCGTCCTTGAGCAGGTCCGCCACCAGCAGCGCCGTGCCCGGCAGGCGCACGCCTTCCGCCGCATCCTCGCCCGCCAGCTTGATGAAGCCATCGGAGGCAACGCCATGGGACTGGTAGAACGGCAGGCCAACGGCCAGCTGCTTGTAGTTGCGCGTCACGATGGACGGGCCCTGGCCGAAGCCGGGGTTCAGCACCGCCTGCACGCCGTCCGTGCCCTTGATCTTGGTCAGCTGCGCCGTCATGTCGGCGTCCTTGGGATCATAGGTCTCGTCGGCGATGATCTCGATGCCATAGTCACCGGCCACCGACTTGCACTGCGCCTGCATGGAAGCGCCGAAACCGTCCGTGCCGGAAATCATGCCGATCTTCGTCAGGCCTCGCTTCTTCATGTCCTCGAAGATCTTCTGACAGGCCATGCGGTCGGTATGCGGGGTCTTGAAGGTGTGCGGCTTCACCGGGCTGATGATGTCGATGGCACCGGCCAGCGAAATGAACGGCACTTCCGCATCTTCCGCCACCGACAGGATCGACATGGTGGTGCCGGTTGTGGTGCCGCCGATGATGGCCACCACCTCGTCATCCTCCACAAGGCGGGTGGCAAAGGTGCGGGCCTTGTTGGGGTCGCCGCCGTCATCATAGGAAATGAGGGTGATCTTCTCGCCGTTGACGCCGCCCTTGGCGTTGATTTCCTCCACCAGCATTTCCAGCGTCTTGGCTTCCGGGTCGCCCAGGAAGGCCGCCGGGCCGGTTGCGGAAATGGATGCGCCAATGCGGATTTCGGCAAGTGCGCCAGTAACAAGGCTGGCGGCAAGGCCAAGCCCGGCCGCCACTGCCAGCGCAGTTGTCGTCAGATAGGTCTTCATGCTCTCCTCCCACGGAAACCGGACCGGTATGTCTCTCTCTTCGGGATGCGGCCCATCCGAACGGCCACTCCTCTGGCCAGCCCGAACGGGGGTATAACGGCAGGGACACAGATCAGCGCTGCTTGCGGGCTATGCCCGGCGAGCAATCGGCATTCAGGTCCTTGCGAAGTCCTCCCGCCGGCCCATCCCTGACCGGCGAGGAATATCATTGACCGGCCGGTCGGTTTATGCAAGAGCTTTTTATGTCCGGTCCCATGGCCCGGACGGGAGGAGACAAGACCATGCCTGAAATTGGGCCCCAACCTGCAACCAGCACCGTTCTGGTGGCGCTGGACAACGGCGTGCTGCGCCTGACGCTGAACCGGCCGGAAAAGCTCAATTCGTTCAACGAAGAGATGCACCTTGCCCTGCGCGAGGGCCTGACCCGCGCCCATGAGGATGCCGCCGTGCGCGCCGTGCTGCTGACGGGCTCAGGCCGCGGCTTTTGCGCCGGGCAGGATCTGGGCGACCGCGACCCGCGCAAGGGCGGCCCGGCACCGGACCTCGGCCATACGCTGGAAACCTTCTACAACCCCACGCTCCGCCTCATCCGCAGCCTTGAAAAGCCCGTTGTCTGCGCCGTCAACGGCGTGGCTGCAGGGGCTGGCGCCAATATCGCGCTGGCCTGCGATATCGTTCTGGCGGCAAAATCCGCGCGTTTCATTCAGGCCTTCGCCAAGATCGGCCTCATCCCGGATGCCGGTGGCAGCTGGAGCCTTGCGCGTATTCTGGGCGAGCCCCGCGCCAAGGCTTTGGCGCTGACCGCCGAGCCCCTGCCCGCAGAAACGGCCGCCAGCTGGGGCATGATCTGGAAGGCCGTGGA
Source organism: Pannonibacter anstelovis (assembly GCF_036881715.1). Taxonomy (NCBI): domain Bacteria; kingdom Pseudomonadati; phylum Pseudomonadota; class Alphaproteobacteria; order Hyphomicrobiales; family Stappiaceae; genus Pannonibacter; species Pannonibacter anstelovis. The sequence goes on along the minus strand of NZ_JBAKBF010000024.1, from coordinate 4,199 downwards.
GGATGACGCGCTGATGGGCGAAGCCGAAGCCCTTGCCGCCTCGCTCGCCGCCGGCCCAACGCTGGGTCTGGGCCTCACCAAACGGCTCATTCAGGCCGCCGCCACCAACTCGCTGGACGAACAGCTCGACATGGAGCGCGACTTGCAGCAGCAGGCGGGCCGCAGCGCCGACTATGCCGAAGGCGTCACCGCCTTTCTTGAAAAGCGCAAGCCGGAGTTCAAGGGCCAATGAAACCGCTCAGCGCCATGACCCCGCAGGAAATCGCCGAAGCTTCCGCCCGCTCCCTGTGGGAAGGCGACACCGCCACGCAAGAGCTTGGCATGCGCCTTGAAGCGGTTGGCCCCGGCACGGCCACGATCAGCATGACCATCACCGCCGCCATGTCCAACGGGCACGGCACCTGCCACGGCGGCTATCTGTTCACGCTGGCCGACAGCGCCTTTGCCTTCGCCTGCAACAGCCGCAACCAGCACGCCGTCGCGCAGCACTGTTCCATCACCTACCTCCTGCCCGGCCGCATCGGCGACCGGCTGACGGCACAGGCCGTGGAAGTGTCGCGGCAGGGCCGCTCGGGCATCTACGACGTGCGCATCACCAATCAGGACGGCCAGCACCTCGCCGAATTCCGCGGCCACTGCCGCACCATCAAGGGCACACATATTCCCGAGGGGTGAGGGGGATAAGCCGCTTCCCGGCACGGCGCTTCAGCCCCCCTCCCCCTTGAGGGGAGGGGTGAGGGGTGGGGGTAACGGGCTGAAAACACGGGGTATTTTTATTGTGGGAGTGATGGCTAAAGACAAGTCCCAGTCAAGCAGCGCTCCGGCATGAAGAACCCCCACCCCTACCCCCCTCCCCTCAAGGGGGAGGGGAAAAGAGAGGCCCCGCCGGGAGGAACAGATTGAGCCGCTGCCTCTCGCAGGAACCGGCTCCTGGCACAGCCTCTCAGCCCCCCTCCCCCTCGTGGTGAGGGGTGGGGGGCCGGAGCCTGAGACGAACTGAAGGATGGATGATTTCTGGGGAGGATCTGGTGTTCGAAAGGCTCGCCGCAGCGCCCCTCTCCCCCCTTGAGGGGGAGATGTCAGCGCAAGCTGACAGGGGGGGGGGGCAGCGCCCCGGCACGGCACCACCTCTCGCATGAGCGGACAAGCTGCATACCCCTCTCTGCCCCCTGACGGGGGCATCTCCCCCTCAAGGGGGGAGAGGGGAGCTGCGGCAAGAGGAGAGGCCCCGCCCTCAAGGGCCGAAACTGACGGTAAATCACCCGCGCCAAGGCGCAAAAAGCAGAATACCCGACTGGATATCCTGGGGAGGAGACCATGGAAGACCTGACGCCGGACCGCAAGTCGCTCGACCCGATCGAGACCGCGTCCCGTGACGAGATCGAGGCGCTGCAGTTTCACCGCATGAAGCGGTCACTTAAGCACGCCTATGAGAATTCGCCCTTCTACCGCAAGCGCTTCATCGAGCATGACGTGCACCCGGAAGAGCTGAAGAGCCTGAAGGACATTGCCCGCTTCCCCTTTACCACCAAGCAGGACCTGCGCGACACCTATCCCTTCGGCATGTTCGCCGTGCCGCGCAACAAGCTGACGCGGGTGCATGGCTCTTCCGGCACCACGGGCAAGCCCACGGTGGTCGGCTATACCGCCAATGACATTGACGTCTGGGCCAATCTGGTGGCCCGCTCCATCCGCGCCGCTGGCGGGCGGCCGGGCGACATGCTGCACAATGCCTATGGCTATGGCCTGTTCACCGGCGGCCTTGGCGCCCACTTCGGCGCAGAGCGGCTGGGCTGTACTGTGGTGCCGATTTCCGGCGGCCAGACCGAGCGGCAGGTGACGCTGATCAGCGACTTCCAGCCGGACATCATCATGGTCACCCCGTCCTACATGCTGGCAATCCTTGATGAATTCCGCCGTCAGGGGCTTGATCCGCGCCAGTCCTCGCTGAAAACCGGCATCTTCGGCGCCGAACCCTGGACCAACGCCATGCGCGAGGAAATCGAGCAGGCCTTCGACATGCACGCGGTCGATATTTATGGCCTGTCGGAAATCATGGGGCCGGGCGTGGCGCAGGAATGCGTGGAGACCAAGGACGGCCTGCATGTGTGGGAGGACCATTTCTACCCGGAAATCATCGATCCGGTGACGGGTGAGGTGCTCCCCGATGGCGAGATGGGCGAGCTGGTGTTCACCACCCTCACCAAGGAAGGCCTGCCGATGGTGCGCTACCGCACCCGCGACCTGACACGGCTTCTGCCCGGCACGGCCCGTTCCATGCGGCGCATCGAGAAGATCACAGGCCGCAGCGACGACATGATCATCCTGCGCGGCGTCAACGTGTTCCCGACGCAGATCGAGGAGCAGATCCTGAAGTGCAAGGGCCTTGCCCCGCATTTCCAGATCGAGCTGAGCCGCGACGGGCGCATGGACACCATGACCGTGCATGTGGAATGCACGCCGGACATGGCAGGCGATGATGCCCGAAAGGCCTCCGCAGGGGAACTGGCCCATCACATCAAGGCCGTGGTCGGCGTCTCGACCCGCATCAACATCACGCCCCCGGGCGGCGTAGCCCGCTCGGAAGGCAAGGCCAAGCGGGTGGTGGACAACAGGCCGAAGGGCTAAAGCCCGTGCGGCGCCTGAGCGGTCCAAGGCGTGATGCGCCAGCATCTCAGCGCCTTGGCGCAATTAAAGCCCGTGCGGCGCCTGAGCGGCCAGTCATCAAGCCCGTGCGGCGCCTGAGGGGCACACCATCAAGCCCCTGCGGCATCACAGCCCTGGGGCGAACCCCTGACAACAAGGGGCGGATCGGCTAAACAACGCGCAATCCGCCCGTTTGTCATGAACAGGAACAGCAAGATGGCTCGCACGCGGGCAGCAGACTTTGAAGAGAAGCAGCGCAGCATTCTGGACAAGGCAGCGCAGGTCTTCGCCGAACAGGGCATGGAAAAAGCCTCCATGTCCCAGATCGCCAGCGTTGCGCAGGTGTCGAAGGCCTTGCTCTACCATTATTATCCGAGCAAGGACGCGCTGATCTACGCCATCATCGTCACACATCTTGAAGCGCTGGATGAGGCCATCGAGGCCGCCGATGATCCGTCCCTGCCCCCCGGCGACAGGCTGCGGCGGCTGGTCGGCGCCGTTCTGGAGAACTACCGGGGCGCCGACAACCAGCACAAGGTCCAGCTCAACGCCACCTCCGCTCTCTCCGACGAGCAGAAGGCCGGCATCACCGCGCTGGAACGCAGGATCGTGCGGCGTTTTTCCAGCGTGCTGGAGCTGATCAACCCGGACCTCAACAGCCCCGAACGCCCGCTCTTGATGCCCGTCACCATGTCCCTCTTCGGCATGATGAACTGGGTCTACATGTGGTTCCGCGACGGCGGCCGCATCAGCCGCGAAGACTACGCCGGCGTCGCCACGACGCTGATCCTGGAGGGGATCAAGGCGGTCAGGTGAGGTATGGTGTGGCTTCAGTCTGGCTGCATCTACCTCTTCTTCAACCGGGCCAAGGCAAAATTGCTCACAAGCCAGAAGACCAGAAGTCCTGCGCAAACAATCAGGGCGCCTCGTATCATTGCGGAAACCGGCAGAAGGCGGAAAAGGGGGCCGCTGGCGCCAAAGACAAAAAACATCGCGATCATTCCCAGAACGACCGGAACAACCTTCTCCCTGAACATGTTTCAAACCTCCGCAATTCTGGCAGGACCCTGCCCGTGACCATCACTCTTCAATGCAGGCCACCGTTCAACCACAGGTCTGCGTTCCGAAACCATACGACCAGAAACTCTTGACCCGCAATTGTGGTCACAATCCGGCGATCTGCGTCCCTGACAGGTCCCGGCACGGGGGCCGGGACGGCGCGGTGGGTGGGGAGCTTACTGCAATCCATAACGGCGGCAGGCTGAGGTGAAGTGGCGTCGAAAGGAGCTAAGTTTTTCACGCCGTCCCGGCCTTGTGCCCGGACCTGTTAGGGGCGCGCAGTCCTCTCCGCGGTCACCCCGGGCGGAGCGAAGCGCAGACCCGGGGGCCACTCACTTGCAGAGCGGTGAAAAAGTTACTGAAGGCACATGAGACACACTTCGCGTCATCTGCGGTGGTGTCCGGCATCCCTCTGCGAGCGAGTGGGCCCCTGTGTATCGAAAGTCTGTCATTGTGATTGCGGGACGGAGGCCGTTGGGCCCCTGATCTTGAAG
>NZ_JBAKBF010000023.1:0-17206 GCF_036881715.1 Pannonibacter anstelovis | reverse complement strand
GGACGGTCCGGCGTCGGGATGTAGGCATCAACAGCCTCCATCAGAGCGCGGATGGCGTCACGGCCGATGTTGGCGTCGCGGTTTTCAACCGCAGCCAGGGCCGAGCCCTTGACGATCGGAATGTCGTCGCCCGGGAAGTCATACGAGGAGAGCAGCTCGCGCAGCTCCATCTCGACGAGATCCAGAAGCTCTTCGTCGTCGACCTGGTCGACCTTGTTCATGAACACCACCAGAGCCGGCACGCCGACCTGACGGGCGAGCAGGATGTGCTCGCGGGTCTGCGGCATCGGGCCGTCAGCGGCCGAGCACACCAGGATCGCGCCGTCCATCTGGGCAGCACCGGTGATCATGTTCTTCACGTAGTCGGCGTGACCCGGGCAGTCAACGTGAGCGTAGTGACGGTTGGCCGTCTCATACTCAACGTGTGCCGTCGAGATCGTGATGCCGCGCGCCTTTTCTTCCGGCGCTGCGTCGATCTGGTCATAGGCCTTGGCAACCGCGCCGCCGGTCTCAGCCAGCGTCATCGTGATCGCCGCGGTCAGCGTCGTCTTGCCGTGGTCAACGTGGCCAATCGTGCCGATGTTGACGTGCGGCTTCGTGCGCTCAAACTTTTCCTTCGCCATCGGATTACTCCGCTTTCTCTAGTTCTTTAATGTCGGTCGGTGGTTCAGGCGTACTTCGCCTGAACCTGGTCAGCAACGGCCTGCGGCACCTGCTCGTAATGGTCGAACACCATCGAGTACTGCGCACGCCCCTGCGACATGGACCGCAGGTTGTTCACGTAGCCAAACATGTTGGCAAGCGGGACCATCGCGGTGATCGCGGTCACAACACCACGGTCTTCCGTGCCGTTGATCTGGCCGCGGCGGGAGTTCAGGTCGCCGATCACATCGCCCATGTAGTCAGCCGGGGTCACGACCTCGACCTTCATGATGGGCTCGAGCAGCTTCGGACCGGCCTTTGCGATGGCTTCACGGAAGCCGGCGCGGGCAGCGATTTCGAAGGCCAGAACCGAGGAGTCCACGTCGTGGTAGGCACCGTCGGTCAGGCTCGCCTTGATGTCGACCATCGGGAAGCCGGCGAGCGGGCCCGAAGACATCACGCTCTCGATACCCTTGGTCACGCCCGGGATGTATTCCTTCGGAACAGCACCACCGACGATCTGGCTCTCGAAGGCATAGCCTGCACCCACTTCGTTCGGCTCGATGACGAGCTTGATGCGGGCGAACTGGCCAGTACCACCGGTCTGCTTCTTGTGGGTGTAGTCCACTTCGGCGCGGCGGGTGATCGTCTCGCGATAGGCCACCTGCGGAGCACCGATATTGGCTTCCACCTTGAACTCGCGGCGCATGCGGTCGACGATGATGTCGAGGTGAAGTTCACCCATGCCGGCGATGATCGTCTGGCCGCTTTCCTCGTCGGTCTTGACGCGGAAGGACGGATCTTCAGCAGCCAGGCGGTTGAGCGCGAGGCCCATCTTTTCCTGGTCGCCCTTGGTCTTCGGCTCGACGGCGATCTCGATCACCGGCTCGGGGAATTCCATGCGCTCCAGGATAACCGGCTTGGCAGGATCGCAGAGCGTGTCACCCGTGGTGGTGTCCTTCAGACCGGCGATGGCAACGATGTCGCCTGCATAGGCAACGTCGATGTCTTCACGGCTGTTGGCATGCATCTGCATCATGCGGCCGACGCGTTCCTTCTTGTCCTTCACGGTGTTCTGCAGGGACGTGCCCTTGTTCAGAACGCCCGAGTAGATGCGGCAGAAGGTGAGCGAACCGACGAACGGGTCGTTCATGATCTTGAACGCCAGCATGGACAGGGGCTCTTCGTCGCTGGACTTGCGGAGGATTTCCCCCTCGGTCTTCGGATCGATGCCCTTGATGGCCGGAACGTCGAGCGGGCACGGCAGGTAGTCCACCACGCCGTCGAGCAGCGGCTGAACGCCCTTGTTCTTGAAGGCCGAGCCAGCGAAGATCGGAACGAACTCGCCGCTGATGGTGCCCTTGCGGATCAGCGCCTTCAGCGTGTCATTGTCCGGCTCGTTGCCTTCCAGATACGCTTCCATGGCAGCTTCATCGACTTCGACAGCCGTCTCGATCATGGCGTCACGGAATTCCTGGGCCTTGTCAGCCAGGTCAGCCGGGATCTCGACTTCGTCCCAGGCAGCGCCCAGGGTCTCGTCGCGCCAGATCAGCGCCTTCATCTTGATCAGATCGACAACGCCAGCGAACTCGCTTTCGGCACCAACCGGAATCTGTACGCACAGAGCCTTGGCACCCAGACGGGTCTTGACCATCTCGACGCAGCGGTAGAAGTCCGCACCGAGCTTGTCCATCTTGTTGACGAAGATCATGCGCGGCACGCGGTACTTGTCCGCCTGACGCCACACGGTTTCAGTCTGGGGCTCAACGCCAGCGTTGGCGTCGAGAAGGGCAACGGCACCGTCCAGCACGCGCAGGGAACGCTCCACCTCGATGGTGAAGTCCACGTGACCCGGGGTGTCAATGATGTTCAGGCGCTTTTCATTCCAGAAAGCGGTGGTTGCGGCGGACGTGATCGTGATGCCGCGTTCCTGTTCCTGCTCCATCCAGTCCATGGTGGCAGCGCCATCATGAACTTCACCGATCTTGTGGCTCTTACCCGTGTAGTACAGGATGCGCTCGGTGGTCGTGGTCTTGCCGGCATCGATGTGAGCCATGATGCCGAAGTTGCGGTAGTCCTCGATTTTGTGCGTGCGAGACATGACGTCAGCCCTTTTCCAGGATTACCAGCGATAGTGAGAGAAGGCGCGGTTCGCGTCCGCCATGCGGTGCGTGTCTTCGCGCTTCTTCACTGCGGAACCACGGTTGTTCGCGGCATCGAGCATTTCGCCCGACAGGCGGTCCACCATGGTGGTTTCATTGCGGTTGCGGGCTGCAGTGATCAGCCAGCGGATCGCCAGTGCCTGACGGCGGTCCGTACGGACTTCCACCGGAACCTGGTAGGTCGCACCACCGACGCGGCGGGAGCGGACTTCCACCTGCGGCATGACGTTTTCGAGAGCCGCATGGAACACCTCGATGGGGTTCTCACGGGTCTTCTTCTCGATGATGTCGAAGGCACCGTAAACGATGCGCTCAGCCACGGACTTCTTGCCGTGATACATGATCGAGTTCATGAACTTCGTAACGACGATATCACCGAACTTGGGATCCGGAATGATCTCGCGCTTTTCTGCGCTATGACGACGGGACATGCCGCGCGCTCCTTACTTCGGCCGCTTGGCGCCGTACTTCGAACGGCGCTGCTTACGGTTCTTGACGCCCTGGGTGTCGAGCACGCCACGGATGATATGGTAGCGAACGCCCGGCAAATCCTTGACGCGGCCGCCGCGGATCATCACCACGGAGTGTTCCTGAAGGTTGTGGCCTTCACCCGGGATGTAGCCGATGACTTCGAAGCCATTCGTCAGGCGCACCTTGGCAACCTTACGAAGTGCCGAGTTCGGCTTCTTCGGCGTCGTGGTGTAAACGCGGGTGCAAACACCACGCTTCTGCGGGCAGGCCTCCATGGCCGGCACCTTGTTCCGCTTCGGCGGGTCTTTCCGCGGCTTGCGGATCAGCTGGTTGATGGTCGGCATTCTGTGCCCTTTACCTCTGCCATCCAAAAATTCGTACGCTACCCTGCTTTTCACTGACTACGTGACAAACGTAATCGCGCCTCAGCCATGCTTGCACATGGGAGGCGCTGCGAAAACCAGAGGACCACGAGGTTAATCGCGGTCGTGCAATCGACGCTTATTCGCCTTTTTGAACCCGGCAGCGTTTAAGTTTTCAGGTTCCTTGCGTAGACCGCTGGAACGCATCAGGACTTACCGCCTGCCCTTGGGATGGGCGGACACTACTCACGGCGCCCCCTGCCGTCAAGGGAAATCTCGGATTTCTGCGGGATTGGCCTGCCCTGCTGCACCTTGGCCGCGGCAAGGCCTGAATCCGTGCGTTTCCGCATCTTTTATAACACCAACACGCGCAGTATTGTAATTAAATTATAAGGCCCCAGCATCCTGCAAGCCTCGATCCTGCGCCGGTTAACCCTGCCTTGCGAATCCTGCAAGGCTGTTCTGCACCCTGCTGAGCCGCAGAAGCCCCGAATCTCCGCCGGATTTCCCGAAAGCCGGGACTCAGGGCACGGTGAAGCGGTTGTTTGCCCGTTAAGGAATCACAGGAAGGGAATCAGGGCGCCCTGCCCTGCGCCAATGCGGCTTGCTGGATCAGTCAGGCCACTGCAGCTGCCTGGGCTGCCAAACCTACCTGCGCGAACGGTAAACACGCCACAAACCGGTTTCTTCAAATGCACAGGGACGGCAGCTGGCCTGTTGCCCTCTGCCGTCCCTGCTCTTCTGACTGTGACTGCCGCGTCAATCGCGGAAGGTGATTACCGCAACATTGCCGGACAGGGCGTCCTGATAGGCGCCTTCATAGGTCGGATCATCCGGCTCGCCCTCCAGCACGCCGATCTGGTCGAGCTCGGCCTCTGCAAAGCCCTCTCCCGCCAGCGCTTCCAGCGTCTTGCGCACGGCACTGTCGTCATCGGGGGCGGTCAGCATCACGTGGATCGGCACCGCATCTTCCGGTCCGCCATCCTCGCTGTCCCAGACCCGGCCAATCACCAGGAAGACCGTCGGCTCCAGCGGAGCATCATCGTCATTGCCAGCCATCACGGCCTCCTTCTTAATAAACGAAAGGCCGCACGGGTGGCGGCCTTTCTGGTTCATGGGTCCGGGGCCGCTTATTCGGCTGCGCCGGACAGATCCTCCAGCAGGCCTTCTGCGGCGCTGTCGCCCGAGCGCTTGCGGCGCTCGTCGAGGATCAGGTCGTCGCGGTGGGTCGCGATCTGACGGATGCGCTTCATCACGCCGCCGGTACCAGCCGGGATCAGACGGCCGACGATGACGTTCTCCTTCAGGCCGACCAGCGGGTCGATCTTGCCGTTGACGGCGGCGTCGGTCAGGACGCGCGTCGTCTCCTGGAAGGAGGCTGCCGAGAAGAACGACCGGGTCTGCAGGCTCGCCTTGGTGATACCCAGGAGAACCGGCACGCCCTTGGCCGGGGTCTTGGCGTCGTCGATGGCACGCTCGTTCGCCTCGTCGAAGTCGAGCTGGTCGACCTGCTCGCCCGAGAAGAACTCGGTCTCGCCCGGGTCGGTGATCTCGACCTTCTGCAGCATCTGGCGAACGATCACCTCAATGTGCTTGTCGTTGATCACCACGCCCTGCAGACGGTAGACTTCCTGGATCTCGTTGACGAGATAGGCCGCGAGCGCTTCCACGCCCTTGACCGCCAGAATGTCATGCGGTGCCGGGTTGCCGTCGAGGATGTACTCACCCTTCTCGATGACATCGCCTTCCTGAAGATGGAAGTGCTTGCCCTTCGGGATCAGGTACTCGACCGGCTCCAGTGCCTCGTCATGCGGCTCCACGATGATGCGGCGCTTGTTCTTGTAATCGCGGCCGAAGCGGATGGTACCGCTGATTTCCGCGATGATGGCATGGTCCTTCGGACGGCGCGCCTCGAACAGTTCCGCCACGCGGGGCAGACCACCGGTGATGTCCTTCGTCTTGGCGCTTTCCAGCGGGATACGTGCGAGCACGTCACCAGCCTTCACCCGGTTGCCCGGCTGCACCGACAGAATGGCGTCCACCGAGAGCAGCAGACGGGCGTCGCCGCCACGGGCCAGCTTGCAGATCGAACCATTGGCGTCCTTGACGACAACCGCGGGCTTGAGATCCTGGCCGCGATGCGACGTGCGCCAGTCGATGACGACACGCTTGGTGATACCGGTCGCCTCGTCGGTGGTTTCCTGCACCGAAGCGCCGTCCACCAGGTCCTCGAAGTCGACCACACCATCCACTTCCGACAGCATCGGACGGGTGTAGGGGTCCCACTCGGCGATACGCTGGCCGCGCTTGACCGCATCACCATCGTCCACCAGCAGCTTGGCGCCGTAGGTGACGCGATGGACAGCGCGCTCGTTGCCGTCACTGTCAACGACGATGAGCGACATGTTGCGCACCATGGCAATCAGGTTGCCATCGCTGTCGCGGGTGGCGGCGCGGTTGCGGATCTTGATCGTGCCATCGACGTTGGATTCGATGAACGAGCTGTCCACCACCTGTGCCGTGCCACCGATGTGGAACGTGCGCATGGTCAGCTGGGTGCCCGGCTCACCGATCGACTGAGCGGCGATAACGCCTACAGCTTCACCGATGTTGACCGGCGTACCACGGGCAAGGTCACGGCCATAGCAGGTGCCGCAGACGCCCGTCACGGTCTGACAGGTCAGAACCGAACGGATCTTGATCTGCTGAACCTTGGCAGCCTCGATCAGCTCCACGTCCTTCTCGTCGATCATGCGGCCCTTCGGCACGATGATCTCGCCGGTTGCGTGGTTGTAGACGTCTTCTGCCGCCGTACGGCCGAGAACACGCTGGCCAAGGCTTGCGATGACCTGACCGGCGTCCACGATCGCCTGAACGGTGATGCCGTTCTCGGAGCCACAGTCGACTTCAAGGATGATCGAGTCCTGAGCCACGTCCACGAGGCGGCGGGTCAGGTAGCCCGAGTTCGCCGTCTTGAGCGCGGTGTCAGCCAGACCCTTACGGGCGCCGTGGGTGGAGTTGAAGTACTCCAGAACCGACAGGCCTTCCTTGAAGTTCGAGATAATCGGGTTTTCGATGATCTCGCCCGACGGCTTGGCCATAAGGCCGCGCATGCCGGCAAGCTGCTTCATCTGGGCCGGAGAACCACGGGCACCCGAGTGGGACATCATGTAAACCGAATTCATCGGCTTCTGACGGCCCGTCTCCTGATCGATCTGAACCGCCTGAATGCGCTTCATCATCTCGTCAGCGATGCGGTCGGTGCACTTGGCCCAGGCGTCAACCACCTTGTTGTACTTCTCGCCCTGAGTGATCAGGCCGTCGTTGTACTGCTGCTCGTATTCGGCAACCATCGCGGCCGTCTCGCCCACCAGCTTCTGCTTGGTGTCCGGGATCACCATGTCGTCCTTGCCGAACGAAATGCCGGCGCTGCACGCATTGCGGAACCCGAGCTGCATGATGCGGTCGCAGAAAATGACCGTCTCCTTCTGACCGCAGGCGCGGTAGACGGTGTCGATCATGCGCGAGACTTCCTTCTTCGTCATCAGCCTGTTGCAGGTGTCGAAGGGAACCTCGTGATGCTTCGGCAGCAGTTCGGCAATCATCATGCGGCCCGGCGTCGTCTCGAAGATGCCGGAGGTCGGATTGCCGTCCGCGTCGATAGAGCGGAAGCGTCCGCGGATCTTCGTGTGCAGCGTGATGACCTTGTTGGCCAGCGCGTGCTGGATCTCGCCCATGTTGCCGAAGGCCATGCCTTCGCCCGGCTCGTTCTCTGCCATGATGGACAGATAATAGAGACCCAGAACGATGTCCTGAGACGGAACGATGATCGGGCCGCCGTTGGCCGGATGCAGGATGTTGTTGGTCGACATCATCAGCGTGCGGGCTTCCAGCTGGGCTTCCAGCGAAAGCGGCACGTGCACGGCCATCTGGTCACCGTCGAAGTCGGCGTTGAATGCCGAGCAGACGAGCGGATGCAGCTGGATGGCCTTGCCTTCGATCAGTGTCGGCTCGAACGCCTGGATGCCGAGACGGTGCAGCGTCGGCGCACGGTTCAGGAGAACCGGGTGCTCGCGGATGACCTCGTCGAGGATATCCCAGACTTCCGGACGCTCTTTCTCGACCAGCTTCTTGGCCTGCTTGACGGTCGAGGAGAAGCCCTTCGCGTCGAGACGCGAATAGATGAAGGGCTTGAACAGCTCGAGAGCCATCTTCTTCGGCAGGCCGCACTGGTGCAGCTTCAGCTCCGGACCAACGGTGATCACCGAACGGCCGGAATAGTCGACGCGCTTGCCGAGCAGGTTCTGACGGAAGCGGCCCTGCTTGCCCTTGAGCATGTCGGACAGCGACTTCAGCGGACGCTTGTTGGCACCGGTGATGACACGGCCGCGGCGGCCGTTATCGAACAGGGCGTCAACGGACTCCTGCAGCATGCGCTTTTCGTTGCGGATGATGATATCCGGCGCACGCAGCTCGATGAGGCGCTTCAGACGGTTGTTACGGTTGATCACGCGGCGGTACAGATCGTTCAGATCCGACGTCGCGAAACGGCCGCCGTCCAGCGGAACCAGCGGGCGCAGATCCGGCGGAATCACCGGAATCACGGTCATGATCATCCATTCCGGACGGTTGCCCGACTCGGTGAAGGCTTCGATGACCTTGAGGCGCTTGGCCAGCTTCTTCGGCTTCAGCTCGGTGGTCGCTTCGGCGATCTCGACGCGCAGCTTCTCGCTTTCGCGCACCAGATCCAGCGACATCAGCATCTCGCGGATGGCTTCCGCGCCGATCATCGCCGTGAAGGCGTCCTCGCCGTACTCGTCCTGGGCGCTGATATATTCTTCCTCGCTCAGCAGCTGGTTCTGCTTCAGCGGGGTCAGGCCCGGCTCGAGAACCACATAGTTCTCGAAATAGAGCACGCGCTCCAGATCCTTCAGCGTCATGTCCAGCAGAAGGCCGATGCGGGAGGGCAGCGACTTCAGGAACCAGATATGCGCAACAGGGGCTGCAAGCTCGATGTGGCCCATGCGCTCACGGCGCACGCGGCTCAGCGTCACTTCGACGCCGCACTTCTCACAGATGACGCCCTTGTACTTCATGCGCTTGTACTTGCCGCACAAGCATTCGTAGTCCTTGATCGGACCAAAGATACGGGCGCAGAACAGACCATCACGCTCAGGCTTGAACGTGCGGTAGTTGATCGTCTCCGGCTTCTTGATCTCACCATAGGACCAAGACATGATCCGCTCGGGGCTGGCGAGAGAAATCCGGATCTGGTCGAAGGTCTGCGCGGGAGCCTGCTGGTTGAACAGGTTCATGACCTCATGATTCATGGGCTCTCTCCTTCGATGCACGGATGGGGAGCGGGCCGTGCCCACTCCCCTTTTCCTGCACTGTACGTCCTGTTTCAGTCTTTTTCATGCCCGCAGATCACTCTGCCGCGTCTGCCGCGGGCTCGTCGGTAATTGCGGGAAGATCGGACTGCTGAAGCTCCACGTTGAGACCCAGCGACCGCATTTCCTTCACGAGAACGTTGAAGCTCTCCGGAATGCCGGCCTCGAAGGTGTCGTCACCACGGACGATAGCCTCGTAGACCTTCGTGCGGCCCGCGACGTCATCCGACTTCACGGTCAGCATTTCCTGCAGCGTATAGGCAGCGCCATATGCTTCAAGGGCCCACACCTCCATTTCACCGAAGCGCTGGCCGCCGAACTGCGCCTTGCCACCCAGCGGCTGCTGGGTCACGAGCGAGTAAGGTCCAATCGAACGGGCGTGGATCTTGTCGTCCACGAGGTGGTGCAGCTTGAGCATGTAGATGTAACCCACGGTGACCTTGCGGTCGAAGGCTTCACCCGTCCGCCCGTCGTAGAGGGTCGACTGCCCGCTGGCGTCAAGGCCGGCTGCGTCGAGCATCTCCACGATGTCCGGCTCATGCGCGCCGTCGAAGACCGGCGTCGCAATCGAAACGCCCTTCTTCAGCTGTTCGGCAAGACGCAGGACGCTCTCGTCATCGTAGCGCTTGACGGCATCGCCCTTGATGTTGTCGCCGTAGAGTTCGTGGATCTCGCCCTTAAGAGCCTGGATCTCACCCGTCTTGCGGTACTCATCATAGAGCTCGCCGATCTTGCGGCCCATGCCTGCGCAGGCCCACCCAAGGTGGGTCTCGAGGATCTGGCCCACGTTCATGCGCGACGGCACGCCCAGCGGGTTGAGCACGATGTCGACATGCGTGCCGTCCGCCAGGAACGGCATGTCCTCGTTCGGGTTGATCTTGGAGACCACACCCTTGTTGCCGTGACGGCCGGCCATCTTGTCGCCCGGCTGGATCTTGCGCTTCACAGCAACGAAGACCTTGACCATCTTCATGACGCCAGGGGGCAGCTCGTCACCGCGCTGCAGCTTCTCCACCTTGTCGATGAAACGCTGCTCGAGGCGCTTGCGGCTTTCGTCATACTGGCCGCGCAGGGCTTCCACTTCGCTCATGAACTTTTCATCGTCCATGGCAAACTGCCACCACTGCGAACGCGGGTATTCGCCAAGGACGTCACCGGTCAGGTTGGTGTCCTTCTTGAAGCCCTTCGGGCCGGCAATGGCGGTCTTGCCGAGCAGCATCTCGGCCAGACGGCCATAGACGTTGCGGTCAAGGATTGCCTGCTCGTCATCGCGGTCCTTGGCCAGGCGCTCGATTTCCTCGCGCTCGATGGCCATCGCACGCTCGTCCTTCTCGACGCCGTGACGATTGAACACGCGCACTTCCACGACCGTGCCGGCAACGCCGGGCGGAAGGCGCAGGGAGGTGTCACGAACGTCCGAAGCCTTTTCACCGAAGATGGCGCGCAGAAGCTTTTCTTCCGGCGTCATCGGGCTTTCGCCCTTCGGCGTGATCTTGCCGACGAGGATGTCGCCCGGCTTCACTTCGGCACCGATGTAGACGATGCCGGCTTCGTCGAGGTTCTTCAGCGCTTCTTCCGAGACGTTCGGAATGTCGCGCGTGATTTCTTCCGGTCCGAGCTTGGTGTCACGGGCGGCGACTTCAAACTCTTCCAGATGGATCGAGGTGAAGACGTCATCGGACACGATGCGTTCGGACAGGAGGATGGAGTCCTCGAAGTTGTAACCGTTCCACGGCATAAACGCGACGAGCACGTTGCGGCCGAGTGCCAGATCGCCCAGATCCGTCGACGGGCCGTCAGCAATGATGTCACCCTTGGAGATGACGTCACCGACACGGACCAGCGGACGCTGGTTGATACAGGTGTTCTGGTTCGAACGCTGGAACTTCATCAGGCGGTAGATGTCGACGCCCGACTTGGACGGATCGAGATCTTCCGTGGCGCGGATAACGATACGGGTCGCGTCGACCTGATCCACCACGCCGCCGCGGCGGGCACCGATGGCAGCACCCGAGTCACGGGCCACGATCGGCTCCATGCCGGTGCCAACAAACGGCGCTTCAGCGCGCACCAGAGGCACGGCCTGACGCTGCATGTTCGAGCCCATGAGAGCGCGGTTGGCGTCGTCGTTTTCCAGGAACGGAATGAGCGCGGCAGCGACCGAAACCAGCTGCTTCGGCGACACGTCCATCAGGTCCACGCGGTCGGACGGAACGAGCATGTTTTCACCGGCGTGACGGCAGGTGACCAGCTCTTCCACCAGACGGTTGCCCTCGTCGAGGACAGCGTTGGACTGGGCGACGTAGTGCTTGGCTTCTTCCATGGCCGAGAGATAGACGACTTCGTCAGAGACGATGCCATCACGCACCTTGCGGTACGGGCTCTCGATAAAGCCGTACTTGTTCACGCGGGCGAAGGTCGCCAGCGAGTTGATCAGACCGATGTTCGGGCCTTCCGGCGTCTCGATCGGGCAGATACGGCCATAGTGGGTCGGATGCACGTCGCGGACTTCGAAGCCGGCGCGCTCACGCGTCAGACCGCCCGGTCCAAGTGCCGACAGGCGGCGCTTGTGCGTCACTTCGGACAGCGGGTTGGTCTGGTCCATGAACTGGCTGAGCTGCGAGGAGCCGAAGAACTCGCGCACGGCAGCTGCGGCCGGCTTGGCGTTGATCAGGTCCTGCGGCATGACCGTGTCGATGTCGACAGAGCTCATGCGCTCCTTGATCGCACGTTCCATGCGCAGCAGGCCGACGCGGTACTGGTTCTCCATGAGTTCGCCGACCGAACGCACACGGCGGTTGCCGAGGTTGTCGATGTCGTCGATCTCACCCTTGCCGTCGCGCAGGTCGAGCAGCAGCCTGATCACGGCCAGGATGTCTTCCTTGCGCAGGGTGCGCACGGTGTCCGGGCAGGCCAGGTCAAGGCGCATGTTCATCTTGACGCGGCCGACCGCAGACAGGTCGTAACGTTCGGCGTCAAAGAACAGCGACTGGAACATCGCTTCGGCAGAGTCCAGGGTGGGCGGCTCGCCCGGGCGCATCACGCGGTAGATGTCGAACAGCGCATCTTCACGGCTCTCGTTCTTGTCCGCAGCAAGCGTGTTGCGGATGTAAGCGCCGGTGTTGATGTGGTCGATATCGAGGACGGTCAGTTCCTCGTAGCCGCGCTGGATCAGCTCGTCGAGCAGCTTGGCGCTGATCTCGTCGCCAGCTTCGGCATAGATCTCGCCGGTCACGAAGTCGACGACGTCTTCCGCCAGATACTGGCCGTGCAGGTCTTCATCAGTCACCTTCAGGGCCTTGACGCCCTTTTCGGTGAGCTGCTTGATCGTGCGTGCGGTGATCTTGCGGCCGGCTTCGATCACGACTTCGCCGGTATCAGCGTCGATCAGATCGTAGGAAGCCTTGGTGCCCTTGAGGCGGTCGCCGTCGAACGGCATGCGCCAGGAACCCTTGCCCGCGCGCGAATAATCGATGCGCTGGTAGAAGGTGTTCAGGATCTCTTCGCCGTCGAGACCGAGGGCCATCAACAGAGAGGTCACCGGAATCTTGCGGCGGCGGTCGATACGCGCATAGACGATGTCCTTGGCGTCGAACTCGATGTCGAGCCAGGAACCGCGGTACGGGATCACGCGGGCAGCAAACAGCAGCTTGCCGCTGGAGTGGGTCTTGCCCTTGTCATGATCGAAGAACACGCCCGGGGAGCGGTGCATCTGGGACACGATGACACGCTCGGTGCCGTTCACGACGAACGTACCGTTCTCGGTCATGAAGGGGATGTCCCCCATGTAGACGTCCTGCTCCTTGATGTCCTTGACGGACTTCGCGCCGGTGTCTTCATCGACATCGAACACGATCAGGCGCAGGGTCACCTTCAGCGGGGCAGCAAAGGTCATGCTGCGCTGACGGCATTCCTCGACGTCGTACTTGGGCTGCTCGAACTCGAACTTGACGAATTCAAGCAGGGCCGTTCCGGCAAAATCGGAAATCGGGAAAACAGAGTTGAAGACCGCCTGGAGGCCTTCATCGGGGCGGCCGCCCTTGGGCTCCTCAACCTGCAGGAACTGGTCGTAGGAAGCCTTCTGAACCTCGATGAGGTTGGGCATTTCCGTTACATCGCGGATCGATCCGAAGAATTTCCGGACACGCTTGCGACCGTTGAACGTTAGGGTCATTGTCGCTCCTCGTTCGTATCGCCTTGGGTGACGGCTGTCCGGAACGCCCCTTGTCCAATCGGGCAGCTTCGCCCGGGCGCTTCGGATAACCGTCCCCTATTCGGGACTAATGCCCCGGAAACGGGTTATACCCGCCGGGGCCAGGAAACGGCCCCGGTTACCCGGGACCGCCTTGGATCTTTCGATCCTATTACTTGAGCTCGACCTTGGCGCCAGCCTCTTCGAGCTTCTTCTTGAGGTCTTCGGCTTCAGCCTTGGAGACCTGCTCCTTGACAACCTTCGGAGCGCCTTCGACGAGCTCCTTGGCTTCCTTCAGGCCGAGGCCGGTGATGGCGCGGACTTCCTTGATCACGTTGATCTTCTTGTCGCCGGCGTCAGCAAGAACGACGTCGAATTCGGTCTGCTCTTCAACAGCAGCAGCCGGAGCTGCACCAGCAACGGCAGCAACAGCCACCGGAGCTGCGGCGGACACGCCCCACTTCTCTTCGAGCATCTTGGACAGCTCAGCAGCTTCCATGACGGTCAGGGCGGACAGATCTTCAACGAGCTTTTCGAGGTTAGCCATTTCTTATGTACCTTACGTTCGAACCAAATGCTTGGTTACAGACAGTGTATTGCTTAGGGGGCGCCTTATGCGGCCTCGTCCTTCTTGGCATACGCGCCGAAAACGCGGGCGAGCTGCCCGGCCGGTGCGTTGACAACCTGGGCGATGCGGGATGCCGGGGTCTGGATCATGCCCACCAGCTTTGCGCGCAGCTCATCGAGCGACGGCATTGTGGCGAGAGACTTGACGCCTTCCGCATTCAGGTTGGTCTTGCCGAGAGCACCGCCGAGGATGACGAACTTGTCCGTCGTCTTGGCGAATTCCACCATGGCCTTGGGAGCCGCGACCGGATCTTCCGAATAGGCGATCAGGGTCGGGCCCGTGAAGAGGCCATTGATGTGCTCAAGGTCAGTGCCTTGAAGGGCAAGCTTTACAAGGCGGTTCTTTGCAACCTTTACGGTGCCGCCGGCGTCACGCACTTTCAACCGCAGCGCGGTCATCTGTGCAACCGAGAGACCCGCATAGTGCGCGACGACCACAACCGAAGTGCTACCCAGCTCTTCGTTGAGGGCGGTCACGAACTCGTGCTTTTCCGCTCTTTCCACTTGCCTACTCCATTTGATGGCGTTTCCGCCACCGGTTTGCCTTTGCCGCCAGCTTGGCAGTGCGGGGAAGCCCCGTACCGCGTCACAGGCGACGCTCAGGGTTTCCTGTCCCCTCACCTCGCTTGGAGCGCGGCAAGGCATCTGGTTCGAACCGTTGCAAAACCCGGCAAGCCGGAAACAAACTGGTTCTCACCCATCTATGCAGGCCCATTCGGCTTAGACCGGCTTCCCGGCACCTGCAGTCTCGGACAGGGATGATCCGGTACGGGACCGGACCAGTGCCTCCCGGCAGAACCGGGAGGAACCTCTTGGATGCGGCGCGGGCCGGAGCGTCAACTCCAGGCCGGTCACGCCGCTGCGGCCAGCGCGAAACCCGGCAGTAAGCCCTGCCGGGTCTGCAGCATCAGCCGTTGATCGAAGCCAGGTCGACCTTGACGCCCGGGCCCATCGTGGACGACAGGGCAACACGGCGCATGTACTGGCCCTTCGAACCGCTCGGCTTTGCCTTCTGGACGGCATCCACGAGAGCGCGGATGTTCTCGACCAGGGCGTCCTGGGTGAAGGAGACCTTGCCAACGCCGGCATGGATGATACCAGCCTTCTCGACGCGGAACTGCACGGCGCCGCCCTTGGCGTCACGCACGGCCGAAGCCACGTCCGGGGTCACGGTGCCGACCTTGGGGTTCGGCATCAGGCCGCGCGGGCCAAGCACCTTACCAAGACGGCCGACCAGCGGCATCATGTCCGGGGTTGCAATGCAGCGGTCGAAGTCGATCTTGCCGCCCTGCACTTCGTTGACCAGCTCTTCGGCGCCAACGATGTCTGCACCGGCAGCCTTGGCTTCTTCAGCCTTGTCGCCACGGGCAAACACGGCGACGCGGACGGTCTTGCCGGTGCCGTTCGGCAGCACGCAGACGCCGCGGACCATCTGGTCGGCGTGACGCGGGTCAACGCCGAGGTTGATCGCCACTTCGATGGTTTCGTCGAACTTCACCTTGGCGCGGTCCTTGAGCAGAGTCAGGGCTTCGCCGAGGCCGTAAAGCTTGTTGCTGTCGATGCCTTCACGAGCAGCACGGATACGCTTGCCAATCTTCGCCATGATCTTACTCCGTGACCTCGAGGCCCATCGAACGGGCAGAACCCTCAACCATGCGCATCGCCGCTTCCACGTCGTTCGCGTTGAGGTCCTTCATCTTGGCGGTGGCGATTTCACGCACCTGCGCCTTGTTCACCTTGCCAACCGTGCCACGGCCCGGGGTCTTGGAACCGGACTTCAGACCGGCAGCCTTCTTCAGGAAGAAGCTGACCGGAGCGGTCTTGATCTGGAAGGTGAAGGACTTGTCGGAGAAATAAGTGATCACGACCGGGCACGGAGCGCCCTTCTCGATATCCTGGGTCTGCGCGTTGAACGCCTTGCAGAATTCCATGATATTGAGGCCGCGCTGACCCAGCGCAGGACCGATCGGGGGAGACGGCGTTGCGGAGCCGGCTGCCACCTGCAGCTTGATGTAACCTTCGATTTTCTTCGCCATTATACTCTCCTAGCGAGCAAGCCGGACAAACCGGCATTCAGGAGCGGGTGGTCTGGCTTGACACGCCCGGCGTAGGCGCGCCTTACCTGCCACCCTCTTCTGCGCGGATGCCATGATGACATCCATGCAGCTTTGGCCGCCCGTGGGCGGCCGTTTGATCAGACCTTGTCGACCTGACCAAATTCTAGTTCGACCGGCGTCGGGCGGCCAAAGATCGACACGGCAACCTTGAGGCGCGCGCGCTCTTCGTCCACTTCCTCGACGAGGCCGGAGAAGGAGGCAAACGGGCCATCCGACACGCGGACCTGCTCGCCAACCTCGAAACTGACCGACGGCTTCGGCCGGTCAACACCTTCCTGAACCTGACTCAGGATGCGGCGCGCCTCGGCCTCCGAAATCGGAACGGGCTTCTGCTCGGAACCGAGGAAACCGCTGACCTTGGGAGTGTTCTTGATCAGATGGAACGCCTCGTCGGTCATATCCATCTTCACCAGAACATAGCCCGGGAAGAATTTGCGTTCGGCATCGACCTTGCGCCCGCGGCGCACTTCGACAACCTTTTCCATCGGAACGAGGATTTCCTCGAACAGGTCAGAAAGCCCCTTCTGGGCAGCTTTCTCGCGGATGGACTCGGCTACCTTCTTCTCGAAATTGGAGTAGGCATGCACAATGTACCAGCGCTTGGCCATGACCTCAGTTCCGTTTCCTGTTTCGTGAAACCTTGCAGACGTCAACCGCCCACGCCGAGGAGCAAGCCAATGCCCCAGCTCATCAGCTGATCCGCCAGAAGAAAGAAGGCGGACGCAAGCACAACCATCACAAACACCATGACGGTCGTAATGGCCGTTTCCTTACGGGTCGGCCAGGTCACCTTGGCAGCTTCGGAGCGAACCTGCTGGATAAACGTAAAGGGATTGCTCTTGGCCATTCCGGTTCCGGTCTTGTCACGACGAGCGGGCGCGCAGAATCATCCGCGCGCCCCGCCCGAGTGGTCCTCAATAAGGCCTCGGCGGCCAATATTCAAGAACAAAATGGCAGGGGCAGCAGGGCTCGAACCCGCGACCTGCGGTTTTGGAGACCGCCGCTCTACCAACTGAGCTATACCCCTGCACGGACGGGACCTGAAGTTCCGTCCAAACCTGTTCTTATCTCCGGTTTGGGCAACCCGCAAGGGGGCGATCAAGTCCGGAGGGGAAGGCGCCGGATGAGCCGGCGCCCGCCATCATCACTCGATGATCGATGCCACCACGCCGGCGCCGACGGTACGGCCACCTTCGCGGATAGCGAAGCGCAGGCCGTCTTCCATGGCGATCGGAACGATCAG
>NZ_JBAKBF010000022.1:0-27552 GCF_036881715.1 Pannonibacter anstelovis | reverse complement strand
GCAACCGCGCCGCCGGTCTCAGCCAGCGTCATCGTGATCGCCGCGGTCAGCGTCGTCTTGCCGTGGTCAACGTGGCCGATCGTGCCAATGTTCACGTGCGGCTTCGTGCGCTCAAACTTTTCCTTCGCCATCGGCGTCGCTCTCTATCTGTTACGCAGTTAGTCGTCAGGTTCGAGGCGGGACGCTTTCCGGCGGCACCGGCAGCCATCTCAGGCGCCGCGGCCAATACGAATTGCTTCCCGTTCTTTTCCAGGACCCTGAGCGAGCGAAGCCCGCACCGGTCAATCTGATCGGCACCCAGTGATGGAGCGGGTGAAGGGAATCGAACCCTCGTCATCAGCTTGGAAGGCTGCTGCTCTACCATTGAGCTACACCCGCTGACCCGGACTTCGGGAGACGATGGTGGAGGAGGTTGGATTCGAACCAACGTAGGCTTAGCCAACGGATTTACAGTCCGTCCCCTTTAGCCACTCGGGCACTCCTCCATTCCGTCGAGCCTCTGTCCGAAGCAGTCAGGATGGCTTCACAGACCGCCCCGTCCAACCGGCCGGGGTGTCCTGTGGCGCGTGTTATGCAGATAGGGTTCCCTGCTGTCAACGCCGATTTGGATTTCTTTCAAGAAAATTCGCCGTCAGCCGGTTTTCCGCTTCGCAGGTTCTGCAGGACAGCTCCCGCCGCCCTAGGGTTTCCCTGCGCTTCCGGCGGTTTCATGAAGTTTTGCACAGGCTTGGCCGGATATGCGCCGTCTTTGCTGCATTGCGGCGCCGGTCTCCTGACCGTCTGTGGATGAAGCCTCCGGGCAGTCACTGCCCGAGAATCTGTGACAGCAACCGATCGTGTCAGCCGCCTCCCTCTTCCCCCTCCTGCATATAGAGAGTAGGAGAGCGGCATGAGCGAACATTCTTCCGGCCCGCAGCGCGGGCGCCCCTTCACCAGCAAGGCCCGTCCCGGCAAGGGACAGGGCTTCATCAAGCCAGCCCCGCGCCGCCCCGGCCTGCCGCCGGAGGGCCCTGTGCTGCTTTACGGCCTGCACACCGTGGAAGCTGCCTTCCGCAACCGGGACCGCCGCCGCATCCGTCTCTATGCAACGGAGAATGCGGTGAACCGGCTCGAGGAGCGCGGCGTCAAGATTGATGTGCCCGTCGACATCCAGATGCCCCGTGCGCTCGACCGCATGGTCACCCGCGATGCCGTGCATCAGGGCATGATTCTGGAAGCCGATCCCCTGCCCGCCTATGGGGTGAAGGAACTGAAGGGCGCAAGACTGGTGCTGGCGCTTGATCAGGTTACCGATCCGCATAATGTGGGTGCGATCCTGCGTTCTGCCGTGGCGCTTGCCGCCGATGCCGTGGTCACCACCGAGCGCCACGCGCCGGAAGAGGGCTCCGTGCTGGCCAAGTCCGCTTCCGGCGCGCTGGACATGATCCGGCACGTGCGGGTGAAGAACCTTGCCAAGTTTCTGGAAGAGATGGGCGGGCAGGGCTTCTTCCGCGTTGCCCTCGACAGCGACGGCCCGGCGACGCTGGAAGAGACCACTTTCGGCAGCAAGACCGTGCTTGTGCTAGGCTCCGAAGGCAAGGGCGTGCGCCCTGGCGTGCGCGCCGCCTGCGACACCACGGCCCGTCTCGACATGCCGGGCGAGATCCGCTCGCTCAACGTCTCGAATGCCGCCGTCCTGTCGCTCTATCTGGCCCGGAGCAAGATGGGCCTTTGACCGTCTTGCGCGGGAGGCTCTCCCGCGCAAACACACTGTACCTGATTTTATGCGGCCTGCTGATGGGCCGGACTGCGCCTGTGCAGGAGGCCAGCCAGCCGGTCCGCCTCCAGCAGCACCCGGTTTGCCGGGCCGCCCTCACACAGGATCATGGCATCGATCAGCGCCGGATGCACCGGGTCGGCCAGCGCGGCGCGCACCATGGCAAGCACCCTGCCCTCCTGATCGGACAGGCTGGTGCGGCAGCAGGGGCAACCCGGATCGCGGAAACGGAACGTGGTCTGGCGCACGGCGCGGATCGCCCGCATCAGCCGCATCACCGCCACCGCAACCTCTCCGCCGAGCCCTGCCCCGAACCCCGCCTGCGCCGCCAGCAGCGCCTGCTCCCAAGCCTGGCTTTGCGGCCGGGCGTAGGACAGGCAAATCAGCCGCAGCACCTGCACCACCGTCTTCTCGTCAGGCGAAAGCACACTGACCGCCCCAGCCGGACAGGAGGGGGCCTGCGGGTGCGCGTCTGCGGTCTTGCGGGGCTCGGTGCTCATGGTGCTTTCTGCCTTGTCACGCGTCAGCCTTCACGGCACGCGGCGTTTGTTTCCGGTGAAATGACCCGGCCTCAGGCGCCAGTTACGGCCTCGAAGCCCTCAAAGCGCGGCGGACCGGCGTAGAGGTCCTTGTTGGAGCCGGCGTTGCGATGCGCCTCGCGGAACTGCTCGGACCTGGTCCAGGCCAGAAAATCCTCACGGCTTTCCCAGACCGTGTGGGACGCATAGAGCGTGATGCCCTCGTCCTCATCAGCCGCACCTTTGAGCAGATGAAAGGTCTTGAAGCCCTTCATCTCGTCGAGGCGCGAGTCCCGGCCCTTCCACACGGCCTCGAAAGCCTCTTCCTGACCAGCCTTCACCTTGAAGCGGTTCATTGCCACAAACATGCATCTCTCCCTGCACAGCCGCCCGGACAGTCTTTCGCGGGCGGCATCAAATACCTGAGTAGATAATTCATATTTATAGGCAGAGCAGAGGTCAAGCCCCGGCCCCGCGGCTTGCGGCCGCGCAAGACGGTTTCGCCGGTGAAGAACCTGCCTGCCTCTTGGCAAGGCGGACATGTCATGCTAGATCAAATGTAATGTTATTACATTATAAGAACGCCACTCCAGACCCACACGAGCGAACCATGACCAAACGCCTTCCCGTCACCGTGCTGTCCGGCTTTCTGGGCGCCGGAAAGACCACGCTTCTCAACCACATCCTCTCCAATCGCGAAGGGCTTCGCGTTGCTGTCATTGTTAATGACATGAGTGAGGTGAACATCGACGCTGCCCTTGTGCGCGATGGCGGGGCCAACTTATCGCGCACTGAGGAAACCCTCGTCGAGATGACCAACGGCTGCATCTGCTGCACCCTGCGCGACGACCTGCTGGTGGAAGTGCGGCGCCTGGCAGAGGCTGGCCGCTTCGACTATCTCCTGATTGAATCGACCGGCATTGCCGAGCCGCTGCCCGTTGCCTCCACCTTCGAGTTCCGCGACGAGAACGGCGAAAGCCTGTCCGATATCGCCCGGCTCGACACCATGGTGACGGTGGTGGATGCGGCGAGCCTGCTCAGCCATTTCGGCTCGGTCAGCCTGCTGGATGATCTGGGCGAGTCCCTTGGCGAAGACGACACCCGCACCCTGATTGACCTGCTGGTGGACCAGATGGAATTTGCAGATGTCATCGTGCTCAACAAGGTGTCCAGCGCCACACCGGAGGCGCTGGAAGCCGCACGCAAGATCATCCGCTCGCTCAACAGTGAGGCGCGCGTGATCGAGGTGGATCATGGCCAGGTGCTGCTGTCCGATGTGCTGGGCACCGGCCGCTTCGACTTCGAACGCGCCCACACCCATCCGCTCTGGTACAAGGAGCTGAACGGCTTTTCAGATCACGTGCCGGAGACGGAGGAATATGGCATCCGCTCCTTCGTCTACCGCGCCCGCCAGCCTTTTGATCCGGAAAAACTGCAGGCCTTCATCAACCGCAGCTGGCCCGGCGTCGTGCGGGCCAAGGGCTTCTTCTGGCTGGCGACCCGGCCGGAATTCGTCGGAGAGCTGAGCATGGCAGGCGCACAGGTGCGCACCGAAAAGCGCGGGCTGTGGTGGTCTGCCGTGCCCAAGACCCACTGGCCGGATCACCCGGACTGGCACAAGGCCATGGCGCCCTACATGGACGCCGTGTGGGGCGACCGGCGGCAGGAACTGGTGTTCATCGGCACGGACCCGATGGATGAGGAAGCGCTGCGCCGCGACCTCTCCGCCTGCCTCGTGCCCGCCGCCTCCTTTGCCCCGGCCAGCTGGCGCAATCTCAAGGACCCCTTCCCCGCCTGGGGCCGCGCGGCAGCCTGACAGTGACACCGGCGGGGCTGCACTCTGCTCCGCCGGGCCGTCCTCTTCCTGCTGGCCTTTCCTCACCAGTGGAAAAATTGCATCAAGGCAGATGCACATCCGCCAAACCCATGCTAAAAGCCGCGAAAGATGCCGGTATAGCTCAGCAGGTAGAGCACCTGATTTGTAATCAGGGGGTCACGGGTTCGAACCCTGTTGCCGGCACCATCCTCCCCCAGATCCGGAAATCAATGCAATTGCTGCGCCCCGCGCAGGAACGGTGCTGCTGCTTTACCGAAGTCGCGGCTTCCGGAAAAGAAAACGGCAGCCCCCGGGGAGTGGGAACTGCCGCTTCGCGTCCGGACTGGTCGATGGGGAACTCAGCCGTTGCGGTAGGTGTAGCTGTAGCCGTTGATGGCCGGTGCGCCACCAAGGTGGGCGTAGAGTACCTTGGAACCGGCGGGGATCTTGCCCTTGCGGATGAGGTCGATCATGCCCTGCATGGACTTGCCCTCATAAACCGGGTCGGTGATCATCGCCTCGGTGCGGGCAGCCATGCGGATGGCTTCGTTGGTCTCGGCGCTCGGCACGCCATAGGCCGGATAGGCGTAATCCTCGACGATGACGATTTCGTCCTCGCGCACCGGACGGCCCAGTTCCACCAGATCAGCGGTACGGTCGACGATCTCGCGCACCTGGGCGCGGGTCTGCTCCGGCGTCCCGGAGGCATCGATGCCGATCACCCGGTCGGCGCGGCCATCGGCGGCAAAGCCGACAATCATGCCGGCCTGAGTGGAGCCAGTCACGACGCAGACGATGATATAGTCGAAGCGGATGCCCATTTCGGCTTCCTGCGCCCGCACTTCCTCGGCAAAGCGCACATAGCCGAGGCCGCCATAGGGATGGACGGAGGCGCCTGCGGGAATGCCATAGGGCTTGCCGCCAGCGTCCTTGACGGACTGCAGCGCGTCTTCCCAGCTCTTGCGGATGCCGATGTCGAAACCATCGTCAACGATGCGGCTGTCCGCGCCCATCAGGCGGGTGAGAAGAATATTGCCGACGCGGTCATAGACGGCATCTTCATGCGGCACCCAGCTTTCCTGCACCACCACACACTTGAGGCCGAGCTTGGCTGCGGTTGCCGCGACCATGCGGGTGTGATTCGACTGCACGCCGCCGATGGAAACAAGCGTATCGGCCCCCGAGGCCAGCACGTCCGGCACGATATATTCCAGCTTGCGCAGCTTGTTGCCGCCGAAGGCAAGGCCGGAGTTGCAGTCGTCACGCTTGGCGTAGATTTCCACACCGCCGCCCAGTTCCGCCGACAGGCGGTCCAGCTTCTCGATCGGGGTCGGGCCGAAGGTCAGGGGGTAACGTTCGAATTTATCCAGTTTCAGCATTGCCAGCTCCACTCTTGAAAGGTGGCGGAACGCTAGCAGGAAGGATATGAAAGGTGCTTGCAATCTTGGGTCCTCAATGATCATCTGATTGCATCTGTAGAGCTTTTAGATAACGATTATTCCGGATCAAATATCTAGGATGAACGATTCTTTCACGCCTGAATCCCTAGACCGCATCGACCGCAAGATCCTGCACCTGCTGCAGCAGGACGGGCGCATGTCGAACGCGGATATTGCCGCAGCGGTCAATGTCAGTCCCGCCACGTGCCACCGGCGCATCCGGCGGCTGTTTGATGAGGGATTTGTGCGCGACGTGCGGGCGGTGATCGATCCGCAAAAGGTCAGCCGCGGCGCTCTGGTCATGGTGGGGGTGGAGCTGGACCGATCGACGCCGGAGAGTTTTGCTGCTTTCGAGGAGGCGATCCGCAAGCTGCCTGTCGTGCTCGACTGCCATCTGGTGGCGGGTGACTTCGATTTCTTCCTGAAGATCCGCGTCCGCGACATGGCCGATTTCAACCGTCTGCACGGCGAGCAGCTGATTGCCCTGCCCGGCGTGCGCCAGACTCGCACCTTCTTCGTCATCAAGGAGGTCGTCGACAATGCCCGTCTCGATTTCTGAATTCGGGTCAATACCGGCAGACAGCCGCCCACAGGCCAATCGCGCCTTGCGGCGGCAGGCAATCTGGCGGATGAATGGCGGGCGGCGCCAAGCCGCAGCAGATGCAGCACCCGAGTTCCAGAGCCAATGACCCAGAGAGAAATCCGCCCCGGCCGCATCGCGCTGGTTGCCAGCGACACGGAGGAAGCCCATCAGGCCCTCGTTTCGCTGACAGCGCTTTATGGTAATGCCACACCGGGCGAGGCGGATGTGATTGTCGCGCTTGGCGGCGATGGCCTGATGCTGCAGACCCTGCACCGTTTCATGAATTCCGGTATTCCGATTTATGGCATGAACCGGGGCTCTGTCGGCTTCCTGATGAATGAGTACCGGGAAGACAGCCTGCTGGAACGTTTGACGGCGGCGGATGTGACGACGATCCACCCGCTCTACATGCAGGCCATCGACCAGGCCGGCGTGCAGCACAGTGCCCGCGCTATCAATGAGGTGTCCCTGCTGCGCCAGACTTATCAGGCGGCAAAGCTGCGCATTTCCGTTGATGGGCGTGAGCGTTTGGAGGAGCTGATCTGCGACGGCTGCCTCATCGCGACCCCGGCAGGCAGCACGGCCTATAACCTGTCTGCCCACGGCCCGATTCTGCCGATCTCAGCCCCGCTTCTGGCGCTGACGCCGATCAGCGCCTTCCGCCCCCGCCGCTGGCGCGGCGCCCTGGTGCCCAATCATGCGGTTGTGGAAATCGAGGTGATGGAGAGCGCCAAGCGCCCGGTCAGCGCCGCAGCCGATCACACGGAAATCCGGAATGTGGCGAAGGTGAGCGTGCGCGAGGATAAGACTTCCGCCTGCCTGATCATGTCCGACGCGGGGCATGGCTGGGACGAACGCATCCTTAGTGAAATGTTCCGCTATTGACCTTATCAGGGCATCAGCGGAATCTTCCGGCATTGGCGGCAGGGCAAGGACACCAATCATGATCAGCGATGACGATCTTCAGGGCAGCGACGTGGAGTTCGTCGAGCCGCCAACGGATCTGCGCAAGAAGGTGCGGGTGATGAGCCCGCGTGAAGCGGCGAAGTTCGATCCGGTCAAAGCAGCGGAAGCGGCGCTGGAGCGGCTGTCAGTCCAGTTTGACGGCTGGATGCACAGGGAGACCGAGCAGCTGTTTGCCGACTGGAGCATCATTGAGGCAGAGGGACTGAACGAATCGACCCTTGCGCAGCTCTACAACACGAGCCACAACGTGAAGGGGCAGGCGCCGACGCTTGGCTATCCGCTGGCAGGAGCCGTCGCAGCCAGCCTCTGCCATCTGGTTGAGGCCGTGAACACACCGGAGCACCTGCCGCTGACACTTCTGCGCCAGCATGTGGATGCGATCCGCGCCATCGTGGCGGAAGAGGCCCGGGACGAGGCAAACCCAACCGGAGCGGCTCTCTTGCACAAGCTGCAGGACGTGACTCAGGACTATATCGAACGCACGGTGCCAGTTAGGGACTAAGTCTGCCCTGCAGGCTCTGCTCTGCCTTACGCTGCCGCCAGCAGCTCGGTGTTCACCAGCAGCCGCGCTTCCTCACGGGCCGCTTCCAGGACCAGTGTACGCATCAGAGCGAAGACATCTTCCACCCCACCGCTGACAGCCATCTCCTCTAGCCCGGCACTGACTTCTTCCATCACTGCGCGGGTCGTGGCGGGCGGGTGATCCTGCAGGAAGCTGCAATCCGCCGCGCGGTAGGTTTCCACCATCAGCTGAAACACTGCGACCGTACGCTGGGGCAGACCAGCGGCCATGAGCAGGGAGCGTAGCGCTCCAGCCCGGCCGGTGGCCAGCAGATCCGCCACCCGCGTCTGCGGCTGGCTGCAAAGGGCGGACAGGCAGGCGCTCAGAACCCGCAACCGCCCCATGCCGGCGGCGCGCAGCATCAGCCGCGCAGTCAGCTGGCCGCGCGCACGCAGATGTTCGACAAGACCAGCCAGTTCTATATCCGGCGCCCCAGTCGCCAGAACGATCGTCGCACGCTCGCGGGCCTCTTCAAGGTAGGTTTCTGCGCTTTCTGGCAGCGCTTCGCCCGCAAGAACAAGCGCCTGCGCCTTGAGGCCATCGGTCAAGGCTGTCAGCAGGGTGTGGCGAATTGTCAAAGGCAGGCCGGAGCGGGCCAGCAGCCGGCTGCGCACGGCGGCGTTATCGGCAAAGCGTTCGGCAAGGCGGGACAGGCTGAAGGAGACGATCACCGCATCGGGGTTGTCGAGCAGCACGGCGCAGGCCTCGGGTCCGGCTACTTCTGCCAGCGCAGCAGCCACAGAGGCAGACAAGTTCCGGCGGCGGGCAATGGCGCATTGCACGGCCTCACAGCCTTCTGCAGCCAGATCGATCAGATCACAATCGGGCACCAGCGGCGAAAATTCGAGGACAGGGGCTGCGATGAGCGCCGTGTCACGGGCCAGAGCCAGCACCACAGGGCGCGGCGCATCGTCCCGGCGGGCGAACACATCCGCCAGGGCAAAGCGGACTTCGGGTGCCGGATCATCCAGCAGATAGGTCAATGCAGCCTGACAGTCGCCCCGCTCTGCCTCGCTCATCGGCGAATGCAGGAAGGCGCGTGCAAGCGCAGCGGTGGCCTCGGCGCGCTCAGCAGGCGCCGCCGTACCGGCCCAGGACAGAAACTGACGAATGATCATGACGCGTGACCCGAACACACAATGCACCTCAACAAGGTGCAAATCACACTGCCACGCAAAGGCTTAACGTTCGGTTCACCATAAATGAGGCGCGGACCGGACGCGCCTCGTCAGGCAGGTGGCAGCAGATCCCGCTTCACGCCAAGCGGCACATAGTTGAGGAAGCCTGTGAGATCCAAAGGCCCGTCCTGCGTCTTCGGAATAGCCCCTTCACCGCCCGCAAGCTGGGCTACCACACGGGTGCCTCCGACCGCGCGCGAGAAGACGTGATCATCCTTAACACCGGCGAAGGCCGCCAGATAGCTGCCGGACATGGCAGCATTGCGCGATCCTGCATCATCGCGGAACAGAGCCTCGAAGGGCGCGCTTGTTTCGGCTGCCCGGAAGGCACTGTCTACCCGCGCCCCCACTGGGTCGCCTGAACCTGCCTCTTCGGCAAAGCCAGTGAGGATGCGGCTCTTCGGCAAATCATCGGTTCCCTGGCCCGCGGCAGATGCCACCATCACGCCAGCGCCCCCATCGTGTTTGCTAACCAGAACGTCATAAACCTGTGCCAGCGTCCGCGGAGACCCTGCATCATCATAGAAAATGGCACGGTTGGCCTTGGCCTGTGCCGGGAACATCTGAGCGGCAGAGCTTTCCGGGCTCACCTGCGCGGAGTTGATCAGCCGTGACGCGCCCTGCGCACCAAGGAAATGGGCGATGTAAAGTTCACCCTGGTTCGGATCCCGGCCGAGGCGGCTGGAGAGAAAATCGGCATTCTTGCGGGTAAACTCGCCTGCCATGCGCGAGGAGATTTCAGGATCCTTGCGCAGATCCAGTATCTCCCGCCGGAGATCCGGATCACTGACCCTGTATTTCCCGGTGGCCGTTCTTTCGATCTGGTCGGCATAGGACTGCAGTCCGTGCCTGCCGCCACTGTCCTTGACGGTCTCAAGCCAGGTCTGTTCGACAAACTGGAACAGACCGGTTGCACTCGAGGTCTTCGACTGCGCTGCGGGCTGAAACGAGGATTCCCGCGCAGCCGTCTTCAGCAGATAGTCAAAGGATGTCCCCGTCGTTGTGCTTGCCGTCTGGAAGGCCTGCTCGATCCGCGACGCGATCGAGGTGGAGTCTGCAACACGCATGAACCCGTCTCCTCGATGTAAAGATTACTACACGGTTAAGATCCGGCCTGAATGGTTAACAAAAAGTTAACGAACATCCAGCACCTGTTAACCTGTACGACTTTCAACGGAAAACGGGCAAAACCCTGACAGATATGCCTATAAATCACGGGAAGAAGCCGGATCGCAAGGCCTGAATCCTCACGCGATCCGGCAACACCGACTCACCCTTTAGGGCGGGTGAGCTCAAAAACTTCACGGGTAACGTCATAATCCTTGTAACCAAGACGGGAAAGCAGCTCCAGCCGCGAGGGCACGACACGGCCGTTCTCGATGATGCTGTCATCGATGTGAACGCCGACCACCTGCCCCAGAACCATGTAGTTCTGGACCGCATTGCCATCGAGATCCTTCAGCTGCTGGATCTGCAGCATCCGGCACTCAAGCGCGGCCTTGGCCCGCTTCACGCGTGGCACCTTAACCAGATTGGAAGGTGCCATCTCGAGGCCTGCCAGCTCGAATTCGGACACACCGGGACCGACGGGTGCGGAAGACGCATTCATTTCGTCGCGCAGGTCATGGCTGACAATGTTGCAGACGAATTCGCCTGTCGCCTCGATATTGCGAACGCTGTCCTTCCAGCCAGAGGAGGAAAACATGACGATCGGCGGTGTATCAGCCACGGCGTTGAAGAAGCTGTAGGGGGCGAGGTTCGCCGTGCCCTCCGCACTCAGCGACGAGATCCAGCCGATGGGCCGGGGGGCGACAAGGGCCTTGAAGGGGTTGAAGGCCAGCCCGTGAGCATTGGAAACGGTGTCGTAAAACAACGGCTTACTCCCCGGCCCAGTGGGTGACGATGCTGGCAAGTTCCGGGCGCGGACGCTCGAACGGTGCCTGCGTGGGCGTGCCTATGTGGATGAAACCGGCAAAGCGCTCGCCTTCGGCCGCACCCAGATAGCGGGCCGCCTCATCATCGAAACTGTACCACTCGCTGATCCACTGCGCGCCGAAACCGGCTGCCGTTGCTGCCGTGAGAATATTCATGCAGGCGGCACCAGCCGACAGCTCCTGTTCCCAAACAGGGATCTTCGGATGGACGGCGGCACGGCTCAGCACGCCGATCACGACAGCAGAGCGAGTGAAGCGGTTCAGTTCCTGCGTCTTCTGCGCATCGGAGAGCGGACCATTGCGGCTTTCGGCAAGAGCTGCGAGATGCTGGCCGATTCTCGTCCGCACTTCGTCTGCGTAGATGACAAAGCGCCAGGGAGCGAGCTTGCCGTGGTCAGGCACGCGAGCACCAATGGTGAGGATCTTTTCCAAGGTTTCCGCATCGGGCCCCGGCTCGGACAGGGTAATGGCCAGATGGGAACGGCGGGTCAGCAAAAAGTCGATAACATGCGGATGCGGCTTGGCAAATTCGCTCATCGGAGCCTCTGAAGCGGTGGGGTGAAATCCTGGCGAAAGTGGTAAGCTTTTAACTTCACTTGTCAACCGGGCTTGCATGCGACTTGAATTCGCCCGATTTTCCGGGCCATTAACGGAATGGAAACGGATGTGGCAGCCCATGGCGGGGCATCCGGTGAGCATTGAGTGGCCTTTGCCGGGTCTGACAGAAGATCCGCGGCGAGTGGCAGAAGGCCGGCGCAGGAAAAATGATGACGGGACACAACCGCAGCGCAGGACTGGCACGCGCTTCAAGGCGCGCTCTGACAGCAGCCCTTGTGGCTTTTTTTGCGATGCAGACAGCGGCGGCAGCCCAGGAAGCCACAGCCCCTCCTGCAGACCAGCAACCGCCCTCTCTGGATGCCGGGACAGCTTTCTCCGCTCCGCTCTCTCCCCCGACACCTCTGGGCAAGCCCCATGATTTCGGCGCCGCCAGAGGCACCTCGCCAGATCCGTCCGAGGTGGAGGGCGCAACAGCGGCGGCCCCGCTTCTGTCGCCCGAAGATCCCGCCAGCCGCTTCAACGATGCGCTCGTGCCCTATGCACCGTCGAACACCCTGACGGATGGAACCCAGTCCGGCCTCGAAAAAGGGGCTGTGTATCTGGTTGCCCGGCTGACGGAAGGAGCAGCGCAGATCTCTGACGGACTGGTCTGGCGGGTCTATGGTGAAACTCCGAACGCCAGTGGCGAACTTGAACTGGTGGCAACGGCCATGGGGGGGGATGCAGAGTTCCGGCTTGATCCCGGCGCCTATCTCATCCACACCTCCTATGGCTATGCAGGCTCCACAAACCGGCTTGTCGTCGGCCGTGGCGTCTATTCCAAGACGGTGGTGCTCAATGCGGGGGGCGTGAAGCTGAATGCAGCCCTTGGTCCGGATGATCCGCTCCCTGCAGATGACCTGCGGTTCGACATTATGGGCATGAATTTCAATGCCATCGGCGAGCGCGAAGTCATCGTTTCCGGCGTAAAGCCGGATGCCATCGTGCGCCTCAATGCGGGCACCTATCATGTGGTCAGCCGCTATGGCGATGTGAACGCCATCGTGCGGGCGGATATTTCCGTGGAAGCGGGCAAGCTGACGTCGGCGACGCTCTTCCAGAATGCGGCCAGTGTGACGCTTAAGCTCGTCAACGATCCGGGCGGCGAGGCCATTGCCAACACGGCCTGGACCATCCTCACCCCCGGCGGTGACACGGTGGTGGAAGGCAACGGCGCCTTCCCCTCCTTCATCCTCGCAGCGGGCGAGTATGAGGTGGTTGCCCGGAACAATGGCGTCAATTACAGCCGAAATTTCATGGTCGTCTCCGGTGAGAACGAGGAAGTCGAGGTGCTGGCCCGCACCGAGACATCCAACGTCAGCCAGTTTCCGCAGAACTGATAGGCCGCGTCATCCGGCGCTCCTTTCGGACGGAGAACCTCGCCGGTGTCATCCCGGTTTGGCGCGCAGCGCCAAGGCCGGATCCAGTATTCCCGGTGCTGAAGATGACGAACGCCGGGGGTACTGCCCCCCCGCCTGCGTGGGGATGACAGCCGAAGAATGATCCGCTGCCGGAAGCAAGTCCTCCTCCCCTCTCCGTGAGCCTGACAACATTTCCGGACAGACAGACATGCAAAGACCGCCGCAGTTTGCACCACGGCGGTCTTTCTTCATGTCAGCCCGTACGCTGTTGCACTCAGTCGCGGGCGCGCTTCAGGTCCGGCGCCACGGCTTCCTCGACAAAGGCGGCAATCGCCTCGTCAAGGCTCATGGGCGTCTGGTTCTGCGAACCAAGACGGCGGACGTTGACCGTGCGCTCTTCCGACTCACGCTTGCCGCAGACGAGAATGACCGGAACCTTGGCCAGCGAGTGCTCGCGGACCTTGTAGTTGATCTTTTCGTTGCGCAGGTCGAGATCAGCCCGGATGCCTGCCTTGCCAAGCGCTGCATGCACCTCGCGGGCGTAGTCATCCGCTTCCGAGGTGATGGTGGCAACCACGACCTGCTTGGGCGCAAGCCACAGCGGGAAGTGACCGGCAAAGTTCTCGATGAGGATACCGAGGAAGCGCTCCATCGAGCCGCAGATGGCGCGGTGGATCATCACCGGCGTCTTCTTCTCGCCGTCCTTGTCCACGTAGAAGGCGCCGAAGCGTTCCGGCAGGTTGAAGTCCACCTGCGTGGTGCCGCACTGCCATTCACGGCCGATGGCATCCTTCAGCGTGTATTCGAACTTCGGTCCGTAGAAAGCGCCCTCGCCCGGCAGAATGCCGGTCTTGATGCGGCCGCCGGACTGCTCCTCGATCTGCTTCAGAACGCGGGTCATCACCTCTTCGGCATGGTCCCACAGCTCGTCGGAACCGACGCGCTTTTCCGGTCGGGTGGAGAGCTTGACGACGATCTCGTTGAAGCCGAAGTCCTCGTAGACCGACAGGATCAGATCGTTGATCTTGAGGCATTCGGCAGCCATCTGCTCTTCGGTGCAGAAGATGTGGGCATCGTCCTGCGTGAAGCCGCGCACGCGCATCAGGCCATGCATGGCGCCCGAAGGCTCATAGCGGTGCACCACGCCGAACTCCGCCATGCGCAGCGGCAGGTCGCGGTAGCTCTTCAGGCCATGCTTGAAGATCTGCACGTGACCGGGACAGTTCATCGGCTTCAGCGCGAAAATGCGCTCATCCTCGGCTTCCGGATCGGCACACTGCACGGAGAACATGTTCTCCTTGTACCAGCCCCAGTGACCGGAGGTCTCCCACAGCGAAGTGTCGAGCACCTGCGGCGCGTTGACCTCATCGTAGTCGCCGGACAGGCGGCGGCGCATGTAGGAGACAAGGCTCTGGAACAGGCTCCAGCCCTTGGCATGCCAGAACACGACGCCCGGTCCTTCCTCCTGGAAGTGGAACAGGTCCATCTCGCGGCCGAGCTTGCGGTGGTCTCGCTTCTCCGCCTCTTCCAGCATGTGCAGATAGGCCTTCAGATCAGCCTCGTTTGCCCATGCGGTGGCGTAGATGCGGGTCAGCATCTCGTTGTTGCTGTCACCGCGCCAGTAAGCGCCGGCCACCTTCATCAGCTTGAAGGCATCACCGATCTGGCGGGTCGAAGCCATGTGCGGACCACGGCACAGGTCCAGCCACTGGCCCTGCTTGTAGATCTTCAGATCCTGGCCTTCGGGGATCGCGTCCACCAGCTCGACCTTGTAGGTCTCGCCCTTGGCGGCAAAATAGCGCTTGGCTTCCTCGCGGGACCAGATTTCCTTGGTGAAGGCTGCACCGCGCGCGATGATCTCGCGCATCTTCTTCTCGATGACCGGCAGGTCTTCGGGCGTGAAGGGCCAATCCTCGCGGGTGTCCGGATGGACGCGCTTGAAGTCGTAATAGAAGCCGTTCTCGATCACCGGGCCGATGGTGACCTGTGTCCCCGGCCAGATCTCCTGCACCGCCTCGGCCATCACATGGGCCGCATCATGGCGGATCAGCTCCAGGGCGCGCGGGTCCTCGCGGGTCACGATCTCGATGCGCGCATCGGCAGTGATGGCATCGGAAAGATCGCGCAGCTCGCCATCAAGGGTCATCGCCACGGCCTTCTTGGCCAGCGACTTGGAAATGCCCTCGGCAACGGCGGCACCGGTGGTACCAGCCTCATAGGTGCGCACGGAATTGTCGGGGAAAGTCAGATTGATCATCAGTCATCTCCTGCTCACTCCTGCAGACGAGGCAGGTAAGCTTTTGGGTTTTGCGACTGGGCCTGAATAAGGGATTTGCGCGGGAGGAACAACCTCTGGAGCGCGTCCAATTGCGTGGACCCGGCCTGAAACACGGGCAAAAGCGAACGGGCTGGTCCTTGCGGTCCAGCCCGTTGCATCGGTTCCTAACAGGAGTGCGGCAGATCAGGCAGCTCTGAGCGTCCGCAGGAATTGCGTTACTTCCTGTTCCAGCGTCCGGGACTGACCGGAGAGCGTGGTAGAGAGCCCCATGAGCTGTGTCGAAGCAGCGCCCGTCATTTCTGCAGCAGTGCCGACACCAGAGATATTCTGAGTCACTTCATTGGCACCAGACGCTGCACGGTTGATGTTCGTAGCAATCTCGACGGTTGCGGCTCCTTGCTGCTCGACAGCTGCCGAAATTGCCTGTGCCGCGTCTTGAATGGTGCTGATGGTGCTGACGATCTGGGAAATGGAGTCCACGGTCGTCCGGGTTGCGGCCTGGATTTCCGTGATCTTGCCGGAAATCTCTTCCGTTGCTCTGGCTGTCTGGCTTGCCAGTCCCTTGACCTCAGCAGCCACAACGGCGAAGCCCTTGCCTGCCTCACCAGCGCGTGCGGCCTCAATGGTCGCATTCAGCGCCAGAAGGTTCGTCTGTTCGGCGATCGTCGTGATCAGTTCGACCACCTCACCGATCTTCTGGGCAGCATCAGAAAGAGAGTTCACGTGACGGCTCGTCATCTCAGCCGTATTGGCTGCTTCCTTGGAGATGGCCGCCGATCTTTCCACCTGAGAGGAAATTTCGTTGATGGAGGCAGAAAGCTCCTCGGCACCGGCCGCAACGGTTTGGACGTTCGTAGAAGCCTCTTCTGCGGCTCCCGAAACGGCCTGCGCCTGCCTGGATGTTTCCTCAGCATTTGCGGACAAGCCTTCAGCTGCGCTAGCAACCTCACCCGACGCACGGACAAGAGACTGAACCAGCTGGCCCATTGTCGCCTCGAACTGATCAGCCAACGCGCGGCGCTCGCTGATGATGCGCTGAGCATTCTGAGCTTCAATCTCGACCTGCTCTGCACGAAGACGCTCGTTCTCCTTCAGGCTGTCGCGGAATTTCTCCAGCGTACCGGCCATATCGCCGAGCTCGTTCTTGCGGCCGACACAAGGAATGGCAGCAGAAAACTCTCCACCTGCAATCCGGCTCATGGCGACAGATATACCAACGATATTGCGGGTGACATTGGCAACGATATAATAGATGTAGGACAAGCCAATAAGGCCTGCGATGGTAGCAGTTATCGCAAAGATCCAGAATGATTTGGCATAAGCTTCTTCACCCTGAGCAACAGAAGCAGCCGACCCTTTCTGATTTATTTCAATAAGTTCCACCAGATCACCAGACAGCTCATCGAATAGAGTGCGCATCTCACCGCGGAGGATATTCGATGCCTCTTCGTTTTTATTCTGCCTGGACAGATTTATCACATCATCATTGCGCTTCAGATAAGAGGTCCAATCGGCTTTGAACTCGTCGTAAATTACCTGCTCTTCGGGCGACGAGATCAATCTCTCATATTCCCTGGAGCTGTTTGCGATAGCGGTTCTGATACTATCAAGAGATGCTTCGGCAGCCCTCATCGAAGCTTCATCAAGGGAAGTGATGTGCTCGGCCTGATAAATCCGGAAATCTGACGTCGCAGTATTGATGCTATTGACTACAGCCACACTTGGAAGCCAGTTGCGGCCCAAGTCTTCAGTACTGTCGTTCAGCGTCGCCAGCCCGGACAAACCAGCCCAGACAAGGGCCGCCACGGCAGCAAGGAGGCCCGCCGTGAATGAAATCAAGAGCGCTTTCAAGCTCATTTTACATGCCCTCAACATTAAATTACCTAAAGTAATGTGATGCAAAAAAAATTAACGCATGCTAAATTTCGTATTATTTGAAGTATTAATCATTGTTAACGGCTGTACTTATGGTTTATAGCTCTAAAACCACAACGCAAAAGATGCCTCACATCAAAGAAAGTTTGAAATTTCAATCAGAGATAATTCAACAAATTCATTGCTACTGTTATTTTTTACAGCTCGCGAAAGAGGGCACCCAGTAAAGTAAGTCTTATTACGTAATATGTTTGCCGGACCAGCGGCCATAGCGCCAGGGCAGATACCAGCGGGCCGAGGGGTTCAGCGCTTCCGGCACTGGATCATAGCCGGAGGCTCCCAAGGGGTTGCAGCGCAGGATGCGGGAGAGGCCCAGCCAGCCGCCGCCCCAGAAGCCGAAACGGCGGATCGCTTCGCTGGTATAATCGGAGCAGGTCGGAGCGTAGCGGCAGCCACGCCCCATGAACAGCGAAAGCGTATGCCGGTAGACCCAGATCAGCCCCAGCGCCGCATGGGCAGCCGGGGACAGGCGGCGCGGCAGTAGTGGGGATCCTGGCTCACACCTCACCTCCCCTGTGGCACTGTCCTTGCCGCACTCACCGCACATCAAACAAACTCCAAGCTCTGCCCGATCAGGCAGCCGGGGCCTTTGCGTCGATCTGGTCGAGCGCATCCACAACCGCATCAAAAGTCAGCAAGGTGGAGGCATGGCGGGCCTTGTAGTCGCGCACAGGCTCAAGAAAGCGGAACTCCTCGAACTTGCCGTCTGGCGCCGGGCCGTTTTCCTTCAGCATGGCCGTCACCGTGCGGCGTAACTCGCGCAGCTCCTGCGGCGTGCAGCCGATGATATGCCGAGCCATCAGCGAGGACGAGGCCTGACCGAGGGCACAGGCCTTCACGTCATGGGCGAATTCAGTGACCCTGCCATCACGCACCACCAGGTCGATGGTGACAGTTGAGCCACACAGCCGGGAATGCGCCTTGGCGCTGGCATCAGGAGCGGCAAGCCGCCCGAGGTGCGGAATATTCCCCGCCAGCTCAAGGATGCGGGTGTTGTAGATGTCATCTAGCATGGGTGCCATTTCCTCATGACAACGGTCCGGGCCTTGCCACCGGCACACTGGCAGCGGCCGGCAAAAGATGGAATCGGACCACTGGGCGCTTTGCGGCGCGGGGCTTCTTCCTATATAGAGCAAGACTTGCTTCTGTTCAGCCCCGGCTGAGACTGCGGGAGCAGGTGCGAGAGGTTTGCGGCAAGTTGTCTTTGCCGTGATCCGGAGCAGTCAAGACAACGTAAGATTGGCTGTTCATCCACTGTCTCAAGGATCAAACCAATGGACGCCATCTTGAAGCCTGCTGACGAAAAGGCCAAACGCCGCGCACCGCACGAGATTGCGCGTCCGAGCCGCGAGCAAGCCGAGGCCGCTGTCCGCACCCTTCTTGCCTATATCGGCGAAGACCCGGAGCGCGAGGGCCTGCTCGACACGCCAAAGCGCGTCGTGAAGTCCTTTGCCGAACTCTACAGCGGCTATGCCGAAGATCCGAAGGCGCATCTGGAGCGCACCTTCGAGGATGTGGGCGGCTATGAGGACATGATCATGGTGCGGGGCATCCCGTTCCATTCCCATTGCGAGCATCACATGCTGCCGTTCATCGGCAAAGCCTATATTGC
Organism: Pannonibacter anstelovis; assembly: GCF_036881715.1. Classification (NCBI taxonomy): domain Bacteria; kingdom Pseudomonadati; phylum Pseudomonadota; class Alphaproteobacteria; order Hyphomicrobiales; family Stappiaceae; genus Pannonibacter; species Pannonibacter anstelovis. The sequence goes on along the minus strand of NZ_JBAKBF010000022.1, from coordinate 9,017 downwards.
GTACTACCCGTCAGGCGGTGTGGTTGGCCTGTCGAAGCTGGCGCGTGTCGTTGATATCTACGCAAACCGGCTTCAGACGCAGGAAAACTTGACCTCGCAGATCGTCTCCTCCATTGACGAGCATCTGGCGCCGCGCGGCATCGCGGTGATGCTCGAAGCCGAGCATCAGTGCATGACCATGCGCGGCGTGCAGAAGGCGGGCGTGTCCACGATCACGACCCAGTTCACCGGTGTCTTCCAGGACGATCCGGCCGAACAGGCCCGCTTCATGACCTTCATTCGCGGCGGAGACCGTTAATCTCCGCCCACTCCGGCGGAGAGTAGACGTGAGCAAGACCGGATTTGATCCGCGCGGATCAAAAAGCGACATCGAGAACGGTCTTTCGTTCCAGCCCAAATTTGACGAAAACGGCCTGATCGCCGCCGTGGTAACCGATGCCACGCGCGGCGATCTGCTTATGGTCGGCTACATGAATGCCGAAAGCCTGCGCCGCACCATCGATACGGGCGAAGCCTGGTACTGGAGCCGCTCGCGGCAGGAGTACTGGAAGAAGGGCGGTACCTCGGGCCAGGTGCAGAAGGTGCGCGAGATCCGCACCGATTGCGATCAGGACGCCATCTGGCTGATCGTGGATGTGGAAGGCAACGGCGCCACCTGCCACACCGGCTACCGCTCCTGCTTCCACCGCGCCCTCACCCGCCATGAAGATGGCTCTGTCTCCCTGCGCCTGATGGAAGACAGCAAGGTCTATGATCCTGCCGATGTCTATGGCCACTCCGGCTGCGGGCATAATCACGGATAGCTTGCGCAAGGCGCGCGCATGGAAGCTGACGCAGGGGCTTTTCCGGACCTTGCGCAAATCCTTTCCCCGGCATGTCCTGATGCCGCAAATCCCGTCTTTGACCTTCGGCTCCGGCGCGGGCACACTCAGCGCCGGATCGAGCCTTGGAAGAGGCAAACTGACTGAAAAATCCTGGGAGGATGGAATGACTGCAGGTACCCCCGGCTTCTCGACGCTGGCCATTCACGCGGGCGCGCAGCCCGATCCGGCAACCGGCGCGCGCGTGACGCCGATCTATCAGACGGCGTCCTTCGTCTTCAACGACGTGGATCATGCCGCCTCGCTCTTCGGCCTTCAGGCCTTCGGCAACATCTACACCCGCATCACCAACCCGACGACCGCCGTTCTGGAAGAGCGTGTCGCGGCCCTTGAAGGCGGCACCGCAGCGCTGGCCGTGGCCTCCGGCCATGCGGCCCAGCTTCTCGCCTTCCACACGATCATGACGCCGGGCGACAGCATCGTTGCCTCCACCAAGCTCTATGGCGGCTCGATCAACCAGCTGAACCATTCGTTCAAGAGCTTCGGCTGGAACGTGATCTGGGCCGACCCGTCGGACCTGGCCGCCTTCGAGGCCGCCGTTGACGGCACCACCAAGGCCATCTTCATCGAAAGCCTCGCCAATCCGGGCGGCATCGTCACCGACATTGAAGGCATCTCGGCCATCGCCAAGAAAAAGGGCGTGCCGCTCATCGTCGACAACACGCTGGCGACCCCCTATCTGTGCCGCCCGATCGAGCATGGCGCCGATGTGGTGCTGCACTCGCTGACCAAGTTCATGGGCGGCCACGGCAATTCCATGGGCGGCGTCATCGTGGATGCGGGCACGTTCAACTGGTCGGCCAGCGGGCGCTATCCGCTGCTTTCCACGCCCCGTCCCGAGTACCAGGGCATGGTGCTGCACGAGACCTTCGGCAACTTCGCCTTCGCCATCGCTTGCCGCGTGCTCGGCCTGCGTGACCTTGGCCCCGCCATCTCGCCCTTCAATGCCTTCATGATCCTGACGGGCATCGAGACCCTGCCGCTGCGCATGCAGCGCCACTGCGACAATGCGCTGAAGGTGGCAGAATTCCTGTCAAACCATCCGAAGGTAGCCTGGGTGTCCTACGCCGCCCTGCCGGGTGATGCGGGCCATGCCCTGCAGCAGAAGTACTGCCCGAAGGGCGCAGGCGCCGTTTTCACCTTCGGCGTCAAGGGCGGCTATGACGCGGGCGTCGCCCTTGTCTCCAGCGTGGAACTGTTCTCGCACCTTGCCAACATCGGCGACACCCGCAGCCTGATCATCCACCCGGCCTCCACAACTCACCGCCAGCTCTCCGACGAGCAGAAGACCCGGGCCGGCGCCGGCCCGGATGTGGTGCGCCTGTCCATCGGCATCGAGGATGCAAGCGACATCATCGCCGATCTTGAGCAAGCCCTCGCCAAGCTGCCTGGCTGAGCCGGGGCTGGTTGAAGCACAAACTGAAAACCCCGCCGGAGCGGTCCGGCGGGGTTTTGTTTATGACCAAGCCATAATTTTCGCCACAGACCTGCTTCCTCTCTCCGTCATGCCATGACTTGATCATGGCATCCATGCCGCAGCTTTCCGGCATGCGCAGCGGAGAGAGAATGGCCGGTATTCAAGGCCTGCAACACATGACACTTCACGGGGTGGATGCCATGATCAAGTCATGGCATGACGAAAACGGTTGCCTCTTCGCTCAATTTCCTCTTCGCGAAAGAGGAGGCCTGTCCACGCCCCGCCGGATCGCTCCAGCGGGTTTTTTGTTTTTGAAAAGAATCACTTGCGCCGAAAAGGTGCGGAGCTGATTCATCTGCTTCGCACCTTGATTCAAACAAACTGATTCAACCGCGGACCGGTGCCTCACCCTTCAGACGGACGAGATACTCGACCGAAAGGCCCAGCACGATTACGGCCATGGCCTGATGGGTCAGCGCCACATCCAGCTTCACATGCAGCAGCAGCGTCGCGATGCCGATGGCGGCCTGCAGCAGCACGGCAAGACCGAGCAGAAGGGCGGTACCACGCAGGCCCTTGTGGGCGTTGGTGCGCAGCGTCATGACCACCAGCGCCGCCACAGCCAGCACAAGCACATAGGCACCCAGACGGTGCTGGAACTGCACGGTCATGACATTCTCGAAGAAATTCCGCCAGGCCGGGTCCATGGCAAGCAAGCCTGCCGGGATGATCTGCCCATCCATCAGAGGCCAGGTGTTGAAAGTCAGGCCCGCATTCAGTCCGGCAACGAGGCCGCCGAGGAAGATCTGCACAAGAACCAGACCAAGCACCACCTGTCCGAAGCGGGACAGCCTGCCGCCCTCCTGGGGCGTTGCTTCCGTGTGCGGCGCAAGCCTGCGGGCAAGCCAGAAGATGTAGGCGAAGATGATGCAGGCGAGCGTGAGATGGGTGGCGAGCCGGTACTGGCTGACATCCGTGCGCTCCACGAGGCCGGAGGCCACCATCCACCAGCCAACGGCGCCCTGCAGCCCGCCGAGCGCAAGGCCCAGCACCAGCCAGGGCTTCAGCCAGCCCTCAATGCGGCCAGTGGCCCAGAAGAACATCAGCGGCAGCGCGAAGGCCACGCCGATGAAGCGGCCCAGCTGCCGGTGTGCCCATTCCCACCAGAAGATGAACTGGAATTCTTCAAGGCTCATACCCTTGTTGATGAGCTGATACTGGGGGATCTGCCGGTACTTGTCGAACTCCTCCAGCCATTCCGCTTCGCTGAGCGGCGGGATCATGCCATGAATGGGCTTCCATTCGGTGATCGAGAGGCCCGACTCGGTCAGACGCGTGGCGCCGCCGACGACCACCATGGCGAGGATCAAAAGGCAGATGCCATACAGCCAGATGCGGATCTGGGTGCGGTGGCGCGCAGTCCGCGATCCCGCCTGCGGGGTCTGAGCAAGGGTTGATACCATCTGTGAGGTGGACATGTCGCCTTCCGGATTTGACCTTTGACCGCTTGGGATATAGGTCCGCCCTGCGGAGAGCAAGCTGCCGCCTGCGGGGTTTTCCTTATTGCGACATTGCGACGCTGCACGCACGCGCAGCAAGAGCCTGCGGGAACAGACAAGAGGAAAGAGCTGTCGATGCCTTCATTGCGGAAATTCATCGGCATGGTGCTGCTGGTGGTCTTTGTCGTTGTCTATGCGCTCACAGCCATGGTCATCGGTGACCTGACGCTGCAGCAGTCGTCCAACGTGGTGCGCATGATCTATTTTGTCATTGCCGGTCTGGTCTGGGTCATTCCGGCAGGCGCGATCATCTGGTGGATGGAGCGCGGCGGGAAAAAGCACGGCTGACCCGACGGAATGCCCGGTAAAGGGCAAAGGGCGCACCGGTCAGATATTCGTCGACCACCTCCGGCCCCTGAAAATGCCCGTTGAGCGAGACGCGCGGCAGCAGCATGGGCTGGCGCGCGTGGATGGACTTGAGCACGCCAGGAACAGTCGTCACCCCTGCCCTGAGCCCTGCCCCTGCGGCAAGCGCCGCCTCGCGCAGACCTGCCGTTTCGGCTGCGCCATAGGGATAGGCCATGAAGGCGGGCCGGCGGCCCAGCTCGTCCTCGATCCGCTCGATCCCCCGGCGGATATCGCTCTCGGCCTCCGCTTCGGGCAGGCGGGCCAGTGCATGGTGATCATGCGTATGGGCACCGATGCTCACCAGCGGATCACGCGCCAGACTGCGTGCTTCGTTCCAGCTCAGCATCTCCTCATCGGCCAATGCCTCGAGATCAAAGCCGTTCAGCGCACACAGCTTGCGCACCATGGCACGCTGGCCGGTCTCATCCAGTTCTTCCGTCAGAAGCTGGACAATCGCAGCATAGCAGGCCTGCTTTTCCTCCAGCGTGGCGCAGGGAATGAGCGAAGCCTCCCCCTTTGCGGCAAAATGCAGCGCATCCTGAGCGGCAATCATCCGTTCCAGCGCGATCCACCAGAGCTCCGAGGTCCGGTCAAGAAAGCCTGATGTCAGGAACAGGGTGAAGGGAACCTTCATCTGCTTGAGCAGCGGATAGGCCACCGTCAGATTGTCCCGGTAGCCGTCATCAAAGCTCAGCACCGCGTAACGCTCGTGCCCGAAGCAGAGTTTCAGCCGGTCGACGGCCTCTTCCATTGATACGAACTTATACCCGCGGGAGCGGACACGTTCGATCACCTGAGTGAGAAACTCCGGTGTGATTTCAAGATGCCGGTTTGGCTGGAACGGGTCCTGACTGGCCGGGCGCACCCTGTGGAGGGTGAAGATCAGGCCACAACCCTGCGTAAATGGAGCAAGCACATGGCCAAGCCTGCTGCGGCGAAGCAGCCAAAAACCTGTATCGAATAACTGCCGCCGCTGGCTCATTCCCGTTGCCGTTCTCCCGGCCGCCCCGGCCTTCGGCCCTTGGTACACTTTTTTCAGCCTTTGGTGCAATGCTGCGGCTCAAGCAACTTGACGCAGACAGAAGGCCGATGGCATGCACCGGTCAGCCGGAACAGCAGCGAGATCCATTGACCGGACGGAGTTCCCAACCTCTCCGGCTGCCTCATTACCTGCGCCCGGAACGTCTCCGGCCCTCACCATTGTCCAGAACCTTGGAGAGGCCCGCAGCCGCTGGCTGCAGCTTCAGCCGTCCGGAATCTATGGGCATTATCAGCGTTTCGACTGGCTTGAGGCCTGGCATGTGCATGTGGGCAGTGCTCTGGGCGTCACGCCCCTGATCATCATCAGCGAAGACGCCTCAGGACCTGCGATGATCCTGCCGATGGCTCTCAACAGGCGCGGCGGAACCACGGTGCTGGAATGGATGGGCTGGCAGCAGGGCAACCAGAATACAGGTCTATGGCGGGCCGATGCCTATGCCGCCGCTGATCCGGGTGAGCTGTCCCGCCTCTTGTTGAGGACCGCAAGGGAGGCCGGAGCCAGTCTGGTTGACCTGCGCAACATCCCCGTCACGTGGGAGGGCCGTACGCACCCCCTCGCCCACAAGGGCACGCCCGCCAAGGACGCTGTCTTCCGTGGCGAAGTTGCGGAGCCTTTGGCAGTCTTGAGGGCACGGCTGCAGTCGAAAGACAGCCGCAAGAAGGACGCGCGCAAGCGCAAGGCGCTGGAGGCACTGCCCGGCTTTGCCATCCGCACGCTGGAGACGGCTGCAGAGATCGAGTCAGGGCTCGACACCCTGATCAGCCAGCGGCAGGAACGCGCCCGGCAGACAGGCATCCCAAGCGGCTTTTCCGCCCCCGGCCAGCGGGCTTTTCTGCGCAAGCTGCTGCTGGCAGGAGCCGGAAAACCGTTCCCCGCACTGCAGATCAATGTGCTGGAGGCAGAGGGCGAAGTCCTTGCGGCCTATCTTTCGGGTCTGTCTGGAAACACATGCTACGCCTATGCCAACAGTATCGGCTCCGGCAGCCATGCCCAGTTCAGTCCTGGCATCACTCTTCTCTCAAGCCTCATTGAGGCGTGCTGCGAGAACCCGGCCATCCGGACACTCGACCTCGGGCTTGGAGACGAGCGCTACAAGCACCCCTGGACCCGGCCAGAGCCGCTCAGTGATCTTGTTCTGGCGGTAGACATACGCGGGCGCTTGATCAGGCTGGTTCTGGATGTCCGGCGCATGCTTATGAGAGGGCTGCGCCAAACTCCTGCACTATGGACCAGTGTCCGCGCTGTCCGCCGGTTTGCGGCACGGCTGCGCCGCCTGAAAGACTGAGGGGCCAAAGCCGGACGCCGGAATGGCATATCAGGCAGCGGCCTCTCCAGAGCCGTTGCGCCTGCGGATGCGCTTCACCATCACGTCCGCATCCGTCTGCGAGGCGATCAGATCCAGCCTTTCAGCAAGAATGCGCGGCTGAATGTCTGCAGGAACAGTTACCACCACCTCATCGGCAAAGCCAAGCATATGGGCAGCTGCCGCCGTTTCAGTGAACTTGCCAAGGTCAACAATGATCCGGTCATAGGTGGCATCAATGGCATCGAGCACCAGCGGAAAACGCTCGTCGACAACATCATCGCTCAAGGCCGGACGGCCTGCCTCGATGATATGCGCACGTGATCCGGCATCCCGGTAAATCACCGACGAGAAAGACGCCTTGCCGAAAACAAGATCAGCGAAGCCTGGTGCGGCCCCCGGATCGTCGCTTTCGGGAAAAACCTCGACCAGCAGCGCGCGCTCATCTTCATGTGCTGCCAGATCACGGACGAGCCGGAAAGCAAAGTCATGAGAAAGCTCTGCATCCGTCAACGCAACGACGGTTACACGCCGGGGCGCCGTTTCGCTGAAGCTCTCGTCGGAGGCAGGCTCAGCCCCACCCATCACGGGCGTTGCAGCAAGGGATGCCTCACTGGCGGCGGAACGGAGGCTGTCAAGCGCCGCAGACGGCCCGCTCTGCCTTACCTCGGCCTCTGCGGGATCACTGCCGTGACCTTCGTCATCCGGCGTGAAGCGCATCAGCCGCTGATCTGAAGCGGCGGTAGCCGGAAGGTTTTCGCCCTCGCCGCCCTCTTCCGTCCTCTCGCTCTCCTGCGCTGCTCCGGCAGGTTCCGTTTCCGGCAGCTGATCCTGCCGAAGGTCTTCCGGATGCAGCTTTTCCGGCGCCGCCTCGGGACCGCGCAGAATCACGGGAGCGGTGTAGGCTTCGGCCTCGTTCACGGGCTTCAGCGCTTCGCCGGAGAGAAACTCGCGCAGGATGACAATCGCACAGCCGAACAGGAAGGTGGCGAGGGCCGAGATAACAGTGAAAAGCCCGATCTTCGGCGAGTAGGGCTCAATGGGCACACCTGCACGGGAAATCACGCGAGCGTCGGCCGGCAGGGTCTCCGCGTTGCGGCCTGTATCCGCATTGCGATAGCTCGCCATGAGCGCATCCAGCTGCACCGCCCGGGCATCAGCCTCACGCTCCAGCTCACGCAGGCGCACCTGATCGGCGCTGGAGCGCGCAGATGCAGCCTTGAGCTCCTCAACCCGGCTCTTCAGGGCAGCAGCCTGCTGCTTTGCGACAGCCGCGTCATTTTCCAATCCGGTCAGGATCTTGCGTGCCTCAGAGCGGATCTGCGCGTCATAGTCAGCGAGCTGCGAGGTCAGGGCGCGGATCTGCGGATGGCCGGGCAGAAGCGTCGTGGACAATTCGGCAATCCGCGACTGAATTTCCACCTGCCGTTCCCGCAATCGCTGGATCAGGCCGGAATTGAGCACCTCGCTCGCCCCTTCCAGCGAGCCGCCGGTATCGAGCAGCCTGCGCAGCTGCGCGGCCTTGGCAGCAGCCTCGGCTTCGGCTGCCTGAGCCTCGGATTGCTGGGAGCTGATCTCGGACAGCTGGAGTTCATTGAGCGTCCGGTCGCCAGCGCCGGTAAGCAGGTCCGCCTTTGCGCGGAAGTCTTCCACGGCCTTGCGTGCGGTCTGCACCTCTTGTGTCAGCCGGCGGATCTGAGGCTCCAATGCGGAAGCTGCAGCGGCGCGGCTCTCCCGCTTGGCGGCAGACTGCATCTGCAGGTATTCATCCACGACGGCATTGGTAATTTCAGCCGCCAGAACCGCACTCTTGGCGGAATACTCAACCGCGATCACCCGCGAGCCTTCCACGCGGTAGACATCCAGATTGCGGGCAAAATGACGGAGCAGACGTTCTTCGGCAGAAATACGCGACGGGCTAGGAGACAGGCCGATACTGATCAGCAGCTGCTGCAAGGTTCCAGCCTGCGTCTCGGCCTTGAACTCGGGCACGGAGGCAAGGTCCATCCGCTGCGCCACGCGGCGGGCAAGATCGACGGAAGTCAGAAGCTGCACCTGACTGGCAACACCCTGACTATCGAGCAGTGCGCGCTCATCCTCCGCCCCGCGGGCGGCACCAGGAAACAGAGCGTCGGCCGTTTCGATCAGGACCCGCGCCTCGCCCTTGAACTTCTCGGGGACGAACTGCAAACCGGCAAAGACAAGCACCGCCACAATCAGCGTCAGCGGCAGCAGCCAGCGCAAGGACCGGGCAATAGCACGCAGCAGGCCGCCGAGATCCAGCGCCATATCCTGCGGCTGATAGATGTCCTTCGACCCGCCCATGCACCTCACTCCATACTTGTTAGAGCGACAATGACAAAACATGGTAAGTGAACCATTAAACAATCCCCCCGCCAGTCCAAACAAAAATTAACCTTTATAAATTTAAGTTAACCACCCCGTTTGCCCACTGTTGTGTTCACGC
>NZ_JBAKBF010000021.1:0-28630 GCF_036881715.1 Pannonibacter anstelovis | reverse complement strand
GCCGCGACCCGCACCCGCCGCGAGAAGGCCGCGAGCCGGGCGTTCGCGGCTTCCATCTCCCGGCTCAGCCGTCCGAAGCCGCGCGACCCGGCCTCGCCCACGCCTTCGAGTTCGGCGCGCACCTGCCGTCCGCCCACGGCCGCGAGGCGGACGCTGACCCTCTTCTCAGCCATGGGAATGATCCATCTGTTCGTTGAGCTTGGTGACCATCACCGCCTCGATGACGGGCAGCAGTTCGGCCATGGCGAGCGGCGGCACGCCGAGGGCGTTCCCGAGCGCCAGCGCCGCCGACATGTCCCAGCCGATCACGGCGCCGGGCAGGACGCGCAGCTGGCCGCCGAGACGGCCGACGAGGTCCCAGACCTGCCAACCCTCCGTCGTTTCCGGACGGCTCAACCGCGCCGGGCAGTCCGGGCAGGCTTGCGCACAGGCTTTGCAGTATCGCTCGCCCCCGCCGAAGGACCATTCGGCGAGAGCGCGGAGGCGTTTTTTTCCTGCTCCAGCAGTAGACCCTTCGAGACGTAGGTCAGCTGGAAGGCCTCGAAGATCGGCCAGACATCGAGCAAAGCGTCGATAGCCTCCGGGCTCGGATCGATGGGCTTCCCGGCGGCGTCGCCGATGCCCTCCCAGCCGAGCACCGCGCGGCGGGCCAGCGCCTTGGCGAAGGCGACAGCGCGTTCCTCGTCGGAGGCCTCCTTCGGCACAGCCTCCACGGCAGGATCGCTGCGCGTTGCCACCATCAGCGCGGTGGTCAGCGGGCGCAGCTGCACCCGGACGCCGGGCGCAAGGTCATGCCAGCGGGGCGCGTTGGTCAGGTCGAGCGAAAGCATCAGTACACCTCGATGTCGTTGATCAGGGTTGCCGTGCACATCCGGCCGACCGCGCTGTCGCGGGCGGCCTGCCAGTCGAAGGTGGCCTGCACGCCCTGCGGCCCGGAAATCTCGATCCGGGGGCGCGGCAGGTAGACGGCATGCACGGTGAAGGTGAAGCTCTCGCCGGACGGCAGGACGTAGGCGAATTCAAGCTCGCAAGGATTGCCATTGGTCGCCTGCGTGACCAGCGTGCTGTCGGCGAAACGCACCTCGATTCGGCCGGTCAGCGCGGCGATGGACGGATCCGCACCGTCGATGCGCCCGTCGCTTCGGATGGTCTCGATCCGGTCGAGATTGTTGGCATAGGTGATCTCGGCCGAGACCACGTTGCCGAGCGCCGAGCCATTGCGCGTGATCGCCCCGTTGAAATGGCCGAAGCGCTTCAGCTCCAGCGCGGCCGGTGTCCCTGCACTCGTCGTGGTGCCGACCGTCTCGCCCTGCGCCACCAGCCGCGCCGTGGCGGTCAGGAGCCCAGAGCGCTGCATCTGCCAGGTGATCTGGTCGAGCACGCATCCGGAATACATCGCGTAGCGCGGGACCTCCGGCATGCCGGTCTCGATCGACATGCTGGGCAGCGTCCACGACCCCGACTGGAACTCGTGGCTGTACGGCGCTTCCGCGCCCGTGGTTGTGGGCGCGCCGAAGGCCGCCTTCAGCCAGAACCCGAAAGCCTCTGCGTCGAGCGGCACCACCACGTCGCCATCCGCTGTCACCGCATCCTTGATCGGCGCCAGCGGATCGCGGCCGTAGCCGAGAAGCTCGGAGTTCAGCAGCGGCTGCTCCGCGCCGAGCGACGTGCTGGCGAAGGGCATGCGGGTGAAGCCGCTGACGGGCGGCGTTCCATAGGTCGTCTCGAACGCAAGCGCCATCTGCGCCCGCGCCCCCTGGGCTCGTGCCATCGTGTTCTCCTCGGGTTGTCGGGATCAGCCGAGCGGGTCGGCCGTGGAATAGTGCAGCACCACCGGGATCACGGCGGCCTTCATAATCGCCGCGCCCTCGACGGGCAGATCGACCGGACGCGGCGCTTCCGCCTCGACCCAGTCGCAGAGCCCACCTAGCGTGCGGTCGGCGGCGAGCGCTGCGCCGATGCTGGCGGTCAGCGTGTCGAAGGCGGTGTCACGCGCCGCGCCTTGGACCACCGCCTCGATCTCGGCGCGGTGCTGGTAGTGGTAGCGTAGTGGCGAGAGCGTGACCTCCGGCTCGCCTGGCTCGCCGTCGCGCAGGATCAGCAGCCCCTCGGCCGGGACACGCTCGGGCAGCACTTCGCCCCGCAGAGCCGTGGCGGGCAGCGCCGAAAGCCGCGCGTGCAGCGCGGCGAGGATGGTTTCGCGAGGGGTGGGCATGTACGGACGCTCTGAGAGTCGTTATTGCAAAATTAGTGCTTCAAGGCTATATAGCCTCCAAGACATGAGGACCGGATGCCGTGGACCGTTTCGTTCGCAGAGGAGTTCGAGCCGGAGTTCGACGAACTCCCGCAAGAGGTGCAGGACGCGATCCTGGCACGCGCTCTCCTGCTGGAACGCGAGGGGCCATCGCTCGGTCGACCGCATGCCGACACCCTGACAGGGTCGAAGCACGCGAACATGAAGGAATTGCGCTGCAACGCCGCTGACGGCGTATGGCGCATCGCCTTCGCATTCGATCCCGACCGGCAGGCGATCCTGCTTGTCGGCGGGGACAAGTCAGGTGGCAGCGAAAAGCGCTTCTACAAGCAGCTGATCGCCCGGGCCGACGAACGGTTCGACAGCCATCTCGAGAGACGGAAAGGATGACGATCATGGCACGGACACTCAAGGACAAGCTGGCTGCGCTCGATCCCGCCCGGCGTGCTGGCGTCGAGGCCGAGGCGGATCGTCTGCATATGGAGTACCTGACGCTGCAGGAGCTGCGGAAGGCCAAGGAGATGACGCAGGTTCAACTTGCGGACACCCTCGGCATCCAGCAGGCGACGGTGGCGAAATACGAGCGTCAGAGCGATCTGCTCCTCTCGACGCTCACGAGCTACGTTCGTGCGATGGGTGGCAACCTCAAGCTGATGGTCGAATTCCCCGGCAAGGCTCCTGTCGCCCTCGAGGGGCTCGGAGACACGGAGGAGCCCCGTCGTCGGCGCCGTGCGGCGCGAGAAGAGCGAGAGGTCGAGGCCCGCGCCTGATCATCTAATCCTTCCGTCCACCCAGTTCGCCACGATCAGCCCCGGCACCCTGTCCAACGCCCGGTCCGCGTCCCGAGCGAGATCCAGCCGCTTCGGCAGTTTCACCTGCGGTACCAGCAGAAAGATCGGCGCTGTGACCTTGCCGCGCCCGGTCTTGGAGCGCGACACGACCGCCTGACCCTTCGTGTTCAGCCGGCTCTCCGCCACCAGCAGGCTCGGGCCCGTGCGGCGATAGACGAACCGCAAGCGGAGGCCACGGCGGCGCTCCCATTCGCCGGGCGTGATCCGGCCGCCGCGCAGGGATTTGCCCGCCGCTGGCAGCGGGATGGCGAGCCAGAACCCGTTCTTCGAGCGGATCAGCGGGCCGGTGTCGTGGGCGCCGACGATGACCGGGGCCTGGGACCAGACGAGCGCGGCGGCGTCTAGGCTTTCGCCCGACTTTGGAAACGTCTGGCTGCGGATCGTGTTGGAGAGGCGTGTGCCAAGCCCCGCGCCGGTGATCTGCAGCCGCCACGCGGTCTTCAGCCCGGTCCCGGCCTCGCGCATCGCGGCCGTCACCGCGCGTTCGCCCGCCGCCACCTCGGCCGCCATCATCGCGACGATGTCGGGATTGATGTCGAGCTTCAGTTTCATGTGGACCTCAGATCCACGGTCCAGACCAGCCGCTCGCGGTCGCGGATGGGTTCTCCCTGAATGAGAAAGGCGTCTCCGTCGATTTCCAAACGATCACCGGGACGTGGGTTCGCCACCTCGGCAACGCGCAGGTCGATCCGGGTAGTCTCCGACCAGAGCCGCGCGTCGCCGAAATCCGTAACCGCGTCCGCGCGCCGGGCGACGACGCGCACCAGAACGGGCGCGCCGCCCTCGGGCGTGTAGACCGCATCCCTGCCGATATTCGGATCGGCGAAGAGCGCGCCAACGGCGGCGGCGAAAGCGTTCATCAGAACGTGCCGTTCAACCGCACCCGGCCGATGGTGTCTCCGGCCCCGCCCGCGACCGCTTCGGTGGCCACGCCGATCAGCGTGTTCGAGGTTGCCACGTTGGTGGTGCGCTTGTTGGTGTCGTCCCAGTAGATCCTGGCACCCGCGGTCCAGGCCTGCGAGCCGATCTTGGTTATGTCGAAGACGCCGGTGAGCGCGGCTTCGACGGTTTCGCCGAGAGCGGCGGTGCCGGAGGCCACGCCGAAGATCGAGCCGACGAGCAGGCCATCGCCCGCGGCGACGGCGTAGGGCGCGGTCAGGGTGATGGTGTTGCCGGGCTGGACGTAGGTTTTCATGGGGAGGATCCTTGTGGAAAGACGAAGGGCGGCCCGATTGGACCGCCCGTGTGTCAGGGTTCAGCATGGGGTGCTGGTTATGCACCCGGGTTCTTGTAGAGGCCGCGCCAGTCGATGGCCTTGGCGCCGAAGTCGAGGCGGCACTTGATCTCGACGCCATCGACGTCGAAGCCGTTGCGCGTCTCGATGTAGGCGCCCTGCTGGCCTTCCAGATAAGCGTATTCGATGGTGTCGATCTGGTTGGGGCTGGCCGCCAGATACCAGGAGGTGGCGCTGGCCGCGTCGAGGCGCGGTTCGCTGATCGGCGAGAGGGTGCGGATCGACTGCGGGACGACCTTGGCGCTGTCGGCAGGCACGAGGTTCTGGGCAACCAGCTGCTCGGCCTTCAGTTCGAGGGCTGCGGGCACGATCAGGAAGGCCGGGCGGATGTTCAGCACCGTCTTCTTGTCGAGGCCGGTCTGCAGCGCCATCGCCGCCCGCGCGGCACCGACGCTTGCCACGTCCAGCGCGGCGCCCGTTGCGGCGAGGTTCTTGTGCGTGGTGTGGAACAGCGCATTGCCGTCGGCCATGGCCGGGTTGGCGGTGATGATGCCCCAGACCACGTCGCTTTCCAGCTGCGCGATGGAGTTGCCGTACATCGCCGGGATCCGGGTGAAGGCGTCGAGATCGTCGTTGATCAGCACCTGCCGGGTGATGGCGACGACCCGGCCATAGGTCTTGACCTTGTAGCTCTCCTTGCTCTCGCCGAGGGTGCCGCGCTTGAACTCGCCGCTTTCGCCCACTTCCAGCAGCTGCGGGGCCTCGCCCAGTTGGACGCGGTGCATGGACTTGAAGTCGGTCGCCAGAACCTGGCGGCAGAAGAGCGCGAAGGTGCGGGGATAGGCGTCATAGGCCTGCCGCAGGGTCTTGTTGGTGACGGCCGACAGGATCTCGGGGAAGTCCGAGGTCGAGTGCAGCGCCCGCGTCGCCACCTCGTCACGCGAGAGACCCCGCGTGTTGACCCCGGCATTGCCGAGGCTCTCGCGGGCCAGTTCGAGGAGCGTCATGCCGCGGTACTGGCGGGCGGCGTCTTCCAGCGGGAAGAGCGTCGGACTGTAGCGGTGCAGGAGCGCGTTCGCCACGGCGTCGCGGCGGGTGATGCGCTCGTCCCGGCCGCCGAGGGGCACCGAGACATGGGGGAAGGTCCGGGTCTCGTCGGACTTCGCCGCGACCTGGTCGAGGATCAGGCGGCGGGACTCGTCCACGCTGACGCCGCGCTTGACCAGATCCTCGGCGAAGCCGCGCTCGAGGTTCAGGCGGCCTGCCAGATCGTAGATCGTGGAGACGCGGTCGCGTTCGGCCTCGCGAGCACGGGTGGCAATGGCATCGCTGTCGGGCGCGGCGGGCGCATCCGGCATGCGCGCGCCGGTCGGCTCGGGGTTTGCCGGGGCCGCGACGGGCTGCTGGCGGGTCTCGTTCAAGGCGGGGACATCCCCGGCCACGGTGGTCGTGCTCTCAGGCATGGATGCCTCCTTTTGCATACGGGTGTCGACGATCTCGACGGGATAGCTGGCTTGGTCGGCCGCACGCACCTGCGCGCGGGGATCGGCGGGAACGGTGACGAAGCTGACCTCGAGCGGCGTCCAGCGTTCGACGATGCGTTGCTCGACCTCGCCCTTCGCGACGGGCTCGACCACCTTCACCCGCTCGATGGAATAGCCGACCGAGACGTTGCGGATGATGCCGTCGCTGATCAGGCCGAACATCCGGTCGGCGGCCTGGTCGAGCCCCTCGCGCGGGAAACGGATGGTGGCCTTGCCCTCCTTGCCCTCGATCCAGGCGCGTTCGACCACGCCGACCTGCGAATGCGAGGACCAGACCGAATGGCTGTCGAGCGCCGGGGCCCCGGCGTTGAGGCGCGTCAGGTCCACCGCCCTGTCGCTGACCTCGAGGATCTCGTCGAAGGGCACGGAGGTGTCCCAGCCGGTCCATCGCCGCCGTCGGACGGCAGCGCCGGTCGTGAAGACGACGTCGACTGAGCGCGCCTCGGTGTTGACGGTCGCGGGCAGGATCGGTGCGCGCCGCAGCTGCATCGGCAAGGCGACCGGGGCCGCCATCATCGTGTCGGGCATGGCCCTATTCCTTCTCTGTTTCGGATGCGGGGGCGGCCGGGGCACTGGCCGGGTCGCCCGCCTGCGCGCTACCGGTCTTGGTGACGCGGCGCGGGTCGCTGTCGAGCACGAGGCCGAGGTCATCGAGCTTGGCATTGGTCGCGGCGATTTCCGCCAGCACAGCGTCCGGGTTGTGGCCCTGCCGGGCGATGGCCTGCGCCAGCGTCATCGTGCCAGTGCGGATCGCCAGCAGGTCGGCCATCGCATCCTTGTAGGGATCGACGGCGTCGAACTTCGGCGGCGACCATTCCACCGGCACGTCCGGCTCGGGGATCTGCCCCGCAGCCCATGCCGCTTCGGTGAACCAGCGCCAGACCGGGGCGCAGAGCATAGGGATGAAGATCTGCCACTGGACGGCATCGATCATCCGGCGGAACTCGACGAGCCCGGCCCGGATCGAGGAATAGTTGACCTGGGACAGGTCCCCGGTCAGCAGCTCGTAGGGCACCCGGAACCCGGCCGAGATCGTGTGGAGGCTCGCCCGCTTGTATTCGCCATAGCCGCCGGTGGCGGCGGGCTGGTTGAAGCGGATATCCTTGCCGCCACGGGCATAGGCGATCAGCCCCGGTTCGAACTGCTCGACCCGGTTGCCGTCGGCATCGACCACGGAGGGGGCGATGCCCTGTTGCGCCTCATCATCGCCGAAGACGATGGCGGTGACGCAGGCCTCGGTCTTCTTGCGGACCAGTTCGGCCACCTCGTAATCGTCGAGATCGCGCAAGCTGCGGATCACCGGCGCGCCCCAGGGAACGCCGCGCGCCTGCGTGCGCTGCTTCTCGTAGACATGGGCGATCTCGGTCGCGGGGACCGGGCGGCTCTGCAGGCCGTTCTGCAAGGCGCCATAGGCGTCGCCCGGGTGCTCCGCGTGGAGCCAGTAGGCCCGGCGCTTGCCGACCGGGTCGAACTCGATCCCCTGCACGAGGCGGCCCGCGCCAAGGGCGCCGGACTTCGTGGCGTCGAGGAAGTCGGCCTCCAGCACCTGCAGCTGCAGCGGCACGGGCAGACCGTCGCTCGCGCGTCGCAGGCAGCGGCGCACCAGGACCTCGCCCGCCTCGACCATCTCGCGGCAGATCAGCGTCTGCAGGCCGTAGAAGTCGAGCTGGCCGTCGGCGTCGCAATCCGCCGTCCACCGCTCGAAGAGCGCGTCGACCTTGCGGTCCAGCTTGTCGTCGCCGCTCGCGGCGCGCGGCATGATGCCCGCGCCGATGATGTTGTTGACCAGCACCGCCACCGCCTTGGCCGCGTGCGGATTGTTGCGCACCAGATCGCGCATCCGGTCACGCAAGAGCGCCCCGGCCACGCCGATCTCGGTGTCAGCGGAGGATCCCGGCGCGCGCCAACCCTCGGTCCTCCGCCCACGCGCGGCTCCGTCATAGCCCCGCGTCAGCGTCTCGAAAGCCTGCCGCGCCATCATGCGGCGGGCCGCCATGCGCGGGGCCACCGTGGCGATGGCGTGGTCGAGCCAGGTCGCCGACATCACCGGTCCCCGCGTGAGAAGCCCGCGAGCCCGGCCACCGGCAGCGGCCGCGTGGTGCCCGCGATGGCGCGTTCGATGGTCCGGATGCGCGCGAGCAGATCCTCGGCCGAGCCGTAATCCACGGACTTTCCGTCGTAGCTCACCCGGGTCGTGCCGCTGGCATAGGCCCGGCGCAGCGCCGAGAGTTCGGTTTCCGTCCAGTCCGTCATGTCAGAACCATCCTCCGCGCCGCCCGAGCCAGTCGGAGCGGCGCTTGCCCTGCGGGGCCTGTCCCGGCCGATTGATCTGCCCGGCGGGATCGCTGTCGGTGGGAGCGGCCCCGAGCTGATCCTCGAGGTCGCGCCATTTCTCGTCGGGCCAACGGTCCGCGCCCGCGATCCAGGCGGCGGCGCGGGCATAGACCCGGCAATCCAGCGCCTCGTTGCGCTCGCGCAGCTTCTGCCATTCCAGCCGGGCGAAGCCGCGTTTCGTGCGCACCGTTACCAGCTGCTCGGCGACGAACTGCTTCAGCCATTCGTTCTCGACCCAGTGCGGCAGATGCACCGACCCGGGCGGGAACGCCGCCCCGTCGGCCATCTCCTCATCGGTCGGACGCGCCAGCCGCAGGAAGCGGTAGGTTTCGGCCTTGAAGGTCGACACCGCCACGGTCCAGAGCCGCGCGCCACGCCGCAGGCGTTTGCCGCCCTCGGTCGCGTCGACGAAGGTCGGGCCGGACACCGGGCTCGAGCGGTTGAACCCCTCGACGCCCTTGACCGGCGATACCTGTGCAGCGCCTTGCGCCCGCGACCAGGAATAGACCGCCGGGGCCTCGTAGCCCGTGTCGATGGCGAGCCGAGCGATCTGTAGCTGCGCGCCGCGCTCGTGCGGCCAGCTTCGATCCAGCAGCGCCGTCAGCTCCGACCATGCGTCATGCCGATCCGGGCCGCCCTCGATCACGACGTGATCGACGAGCCAGCTTTCGAGCCCGCGACCCCAGGCCCAGACATCGACCTCGATCCGGTCCTTCTGCACGTCGGCGCCGGCGGTCAGGAACAGCCCGCCCGCTGGCACCGTGCCGGATGTCCAGCGCTCGCGCCGGTCGTAGAGCCGTTGCCAGTCCGGGGCTTCCCCGGTCTCGACCCATGTCTCGCCGAGGATCGTGTTGCGGAAGGCCTTGATCGCCTCGTCCGACCCCTGCGCCGCGTCCCATGCCCGCACGATCCGCTCCCAGCTCAGCCAGCCGATCGGCGAATAGAGCGCCGAGAGGTGATACCCGACCGTGGTCGGATCGGCGGCAACGGCGGTCGCCCGCCATTCGCCAGCCTCCAACATCGCCGTCTTGTGATGTTCACCGATGGGCTTGTCACAGCCCTCGCAGTGGTATTCCGCCGTTTCCGGCTTGCCCTTTTGCCAGCGCAGTCGGTCGAATTTCAGCCACTGCGCGTGACCGCAATGCGGGCACGGCACGAAGAACCGGCGCTGATCACTCGCCTCGTATTCGCGCTCGATGCGCGACAGTCCCCGGATCGTCGGCGTCGAGACCAGGAACACCTTGCGCCGATGGGCGAAGGTCAGCGACCGCGCCTCGGCCAACGTAACCGGGTCGCCTTCCTCGTCGGCCGAGGCCGGATAGGCGTCGACCTCGTCGAGGAAGATGTACCGCGCTGGGGTAGAACGCAGCCCGACCGCCGAGTTCGCCCCGGTCATGATCAGGATGCCGCCCGCGAACTCCTTCGACAGCATCGTGTTGCCGGCGTCGCGGGACCGGGCCGGTTTGACCCGCTCGCGGAGCTCCGGGCTCTCGTCGATCAGCGGGTCGATCCGCTGGCGCGAGTTGCGCTTGGCCAGTTCCACCGTCGGCTGGACCGCGAGCATTGGCCCCGGCGCCTGATGGATCGCGAAGCCGATCCAGTTGTTCCCGGCCTCGGTCGCGCCGACCTGCGCCGCCTTCATGAACACGATCCGCTGTGTCGGATCGCCGGGCGACAGCCGGTCCATGATCTCACGCATGTAGGGCGTGCGGCCCGAGCGATATCGGCCGGGTTCTGCCGATGCGCGCCCCGAGAGCATCCGGTGCCGGTCTGCCCATTGCGAGACGGTCAGGTCCGGGTCGGGCCGCAGCCCGTTGCCCCAGGCGCGCAGGATTTCGCCCGCGCCGTCGAAGTCCGTCAGTGCGTCATCATCACCGGAAGTCGGGCCGGACCTCGGCGAGTTCGTCGAGGTGGGCGCGTACATGTTTCTCCAGCACCTTCTGCATCGCGGCTGGCTCCACGGTGATCTGCTGGCCCGTCGCGTCGCTGGATGAGCCCGAGAGCTCGGCCGCCATCAGCGCAGCCGCGCGTGCAGGCCAATTCACCCATGCGTCCCGTTCCTCCCGCGCCAGCCGGAACACCAGCGCCAGCGCGCGGGCCCGCTCGATCAACTCCCCCTTCAGCTTCTGAAGCCGGATGCGCCGCTCCTGCGCCTTCAGCACCTCGTTCGCCGTCTTCGCCTGCAGGAAGGTCGTGCCGCCGCCCACCGCCGGGACCGCCAGTCCCTGTTCGCGCAGCGTGTCGCCGACAGCGGCCACCGCCGCCTCGGGGACGGGCTTCAGCTTCGGCGCGGGCGGCTTTCTCGTCTTCGACGGGTCCGTCGTCTCGACCCGTCTGGCGTCGCTGGCCGCCGCGTTGATGCTGCCGTCGGGATAGAGGACCAGCCGCTCGGCGGTCTTCGCCTTCTGGATCGCACCCCGCGACAGCCCGACGTGCGCGGCGTACTGGCGCTCGCTCATGCCCTGCATCGACGGCTCCGATTAGCGTTCAGATTCATACGCTTATCTCGTTGATAAGCATCGCGGACAGAGCGAACGTGTCTCCAACGAAACGATGCAACTCTCCACGGAGCCACCAGAATGACCCGCCGCGCCACCACCAACGAGAAGGTCCTCGACGCCTTCATCGCCGCCAAGACCGAGATCGACGCGATGCTGGAGCGGCTCGCCGCCCTCAGCGCGGACCACTTCGAGATCAGCCCCGACGAGATCAACTGGGGCCACGTCGGCACCCTGAACCACTACCGCGCCAAGCTCCGCGAGATCACCGACATGGCCTTCAACGAAGGCGAACACGCCGAGTGAGACGATCCGCTTCTGGTCCCGCCCGCCGACTGGCGGGCTCGACCTCGTAGAAGGGCCCGCATCCCGCGCGCCCCGACACGGGAGACGACGATGACCCAGCTTTCCGACACCCAAGCCCTGATCCTGAGCGCCGCCGCCCAGCGGCCCGAGCACATCGCCCTGCCGCTGCCCGACAGCCTGCGCGGAGGCGCTGCCGCAAAGGTAGTCGGCGCGATGCTCGCCAAGGGCTTCCTGCAGGAGGTCGACGCCGACCTGCGCAAGGGCGAACCCGTCTGGCGCGAGACCGGAGACGGCCACGGCGTCACGCTGGTCGCCACCGACGCAGGCCTCGCCGCCATCGGGATCGAGCCCGAGGACGCGGACCCCGCGCCTGCGGGCGCGACGGACGCGCCGAGCGAGGAGCCCGCGCCGGACGCTCCCACCGAACCCGAGGCTGCGCCCAAGACGCGCACGCCGCGCGAGGGCACCAAGCAGGCCACGCTGATCGCCATGCTGCGCGCGCCGGACGGTGCGACCATCGACGAGATCATGGCCGCGACGGGCTGGCAGTCGCACACGGTGCGCGGAGCGATGGCCGGGGCGCTGAAGAAGAAGCTCGGGCTCGAGGTGGTCTCGGAGAAGGTCGAAGGGCGCGGACGGGCCTACAAACTTCCGGAAGCCTGAATACTGCCGCCCCGAACCGGATGCCGCCGCCTTTCGGGGCGGCGGTTTACGTTCGGGCAGAGCCGTGATATGCGCGTTACCGCGAAAATCATCCCGACTTTGACCCTTATCGCTGGTTCCTCATTCGCGGCCCTCCGGACCGCAGGCATTCGCATGTCTGCAATATCCGGAGGAAAATCGATGAACCACAAGCGCAAGAAACCCAGAACCAAGAGCCGCAGCATCGGCGCGTTTCCGAACGGAACGCCGTCGCACTGGAACATCCTGTTCCACAGCCGCCCGCGCCGCAGGCGCACCGCGATGACGGCCGTCAGGCTTTTGCAAGGCGCCGATCCCGATGTGCTGATCTGGGATCTCGGCAACCACAAACCCCACAAATATTACTGGTGATCCCATGACCGACATTTCCACCGATCAGGGCACGGTCTTGCCGCCCGGCAGTTCTGCCCTCGTCGTCTCTGCCGAGGGGGCGTTCTCCTTCTTCCTGCCCGACAACCCGCCCGACACGCCGGTGCCCCGGTTGACCCAGCTCCTCGTGGCCGTGCTGATGCGCAGCGAGGACGAGGGCTGGGTCGAGGAAATGCTCGGCATCTTCGAGGATCAGTCTCGGAACTGACCACCGACCCGGATCGTCTCAAACACCCGCCGCAGCAGGAAGCTGCGCAGTATCGAGATGATAGTGAAGATGGCCCCGATCGCCATCGCGTCGTCAAGGCGGGCGGGCAGACCGAACCACGGGAAGACCACCAGCTGCGTCACGACCGCGACGCCGTAGCCGACGATCACGTTGGCGACGACCTCGACCAGCGACATGAGGCGGGACTGTTTCATGCCACCGACTCATCCATCGGCCAGCAATTCAGCCGCGAGAGTTCGCAGCGCATGCGCCGCAACCAGGGGGACCACTCCGTTGCCACAGAGGCGAAGCCGGTCCACCCGGTGGGCCAGCCCATCAGCGCCTCGACGAACAGCGGGTTCAAGGTCCGGCGCACATCGAAGGTATCGCTCCCAGCCATCGGCGTCACCAGGACCTGGCGGCCAAGCAGGCCGTTCACCGGCGTGTTCGCCAATGTCGTCGCCCCGTCCTTGTGGTCGCGCGCCGTCGGCGTCATCCACAGCCCCGCCGAATGCGTCAGGTCGGCCGAACGGCGGTTGCCAGCACTCGGCTTGCACCCATCGTTCGCCATCGGCGTCGGCCAGAGCACGGCCGTCGTCGCCAGGTTCATCCCGTGCTGGCCCGCTTCCTGCGACGGTGTCGGCCTGGTCTGCCGGTTCTCGTTGGCGCTTGCCCTCGGCGTCGGCCAGAGCCTCAGCAGTTCCGTCCGGTTCCCGCCACTCGAGCGGGTCCCAGAGCAGGCGCGCGGGGTCGGCCAGCTCGTCCCCCTCGCGGATCGCGAGGATGAAGAGACGTTCGCGCTTGTGGGGCGCACCGACCTCCGCCGCCGTGAAGAGGCCTGCCGCAAGGCGGTAGCCCAGGCCGACCAGTCCGCTGGCGACTTCGGGGAAGCCGAGGCGGAGATGATGGGCGACATTCTCGAGGAAGACGAAAGGCGGTTTAATTTCGCCGATGATGCGAGCGACATGCGGCCAGAGGTGGCGTGGGTCGTCAGCGCCCCGGCGCTTGCCCGCGACGGAAAACGGCTGGCACGGATAGCCCGCAGTGACGATGTCCACCGCGCCGCGCCAAGGGCGGCCGTCGAAGGTTCCAACATCGTCCCAGACAACAGCCTGATCCAGGGACGCGTCTTCCATCCGCGCCACGAGAGTGGCTGCGGCGAAGGTTTCCCGTTCGACATGGCCCACAGCACGATATCCGGGGATGGCGATGGCGAGCCCGAGGTCGAGACCACCTGCGCCGGAACAGAGCGAGAGGCCGAAAAGGCATGCGTCTCCGGCTCCGGAAGCGCGTCCGAAGGAAGGTAAAGCCAGGTCATGCATGTCACGCGGCGGTCTTGCGCTTGCGCGCGGGTTCGGGGGCGGCGTCCGTTGCCGGGGCATCGGCCGGGGCGGCGGCATCGTCGCCCAGCCGCTCGGTTGTCACTTGCGCGAAGGTCCGGCCATCGCCGTCGAGGATTGCGTCGCGACCGGTCTCGGCCTGCCAGCGCTCCACGGCGACATCGACATAGGCCGGGCTGATCTCCATCGCGAAGACGCGGCGGCCGTTGGCCTCGCCCGCCATGATCTGCGAGCCGGAGCCGGAGAATGGCTCGTAGCAGAGCCCGCCGCGCGCCACGTGCTGGCGCATCGGGATCCCGAAGGCATCGAGCGGCTTCGGCGTGGGGTGGTCAGGACGCTCGTCCCTGGCGAAGGACGGCATCTCCCATGTCGAGGGCAGCGTCTGCTCGGCCACCTTCGGCGGGCGGTTCGGACGGCGCCAGCCCATGAAGCAGGGCTCGTGCTTCCAGAGGTAGTGGGACCGGGTCAGGACGCCGCGGTCCTTCACCCAGATGATCTGCTGATGGACGAAGGCACCCGCTTTTTCCCAGCAGGCCTCCAGCATCGCCTGGCGGCGCGAGGCGTGCCAGCAGTACCAGGCGGCGTCCTCGGTGATGGCCTCGGCCACGGCCGCCGCGATGAAGCCGTCGTAGAGTTCCGCCCCCTGCGAACTGTCGTCCCAGGTGGTGCCGTAGGACGCGGACCAGTCCTTGTTGCGCGTCGGGTGGTTCGAGCCGTCGTAGTCGACGAGATACGGCGGGTCGGTGGCGAACAGGATCGCCCGCTCGCCGTTCATCAGGCGGCGGACATCGTCGTGCGAGGTCGAGTCGCCGCAGAGCAGCCGGTGGTCGCCGAGGATCCAGAGATCGGCGGTGCGCGACGCAGGATTGCGCGGCGGTTCGGGGATGGTCACCGGCGGCACAGAGCCCCCGGCACCACCTTCTTCCCCGTCCCCCTCCGGCACGAAAGCCAGCAGCTTGTCCAACTCGCCGTCGGAGAAGCCGACAAGGGACAAGTCGAAATCCTCGGCCAAGAGGTCATTCAGTTCTGCCGACAGCAGCGCCTCGTCCCAACTGCCGAGTTCGGTCAGCTTGTTGTCCGCGATGCGGTACGCCCGCCGCTGCGCCTCGGTCAGGTGCCCCAACACGATCACCGGTGCTTCCGTCAGCCCTAGTTGCGTCGCGGCCAGCACCCGGCCATGGCCCGCGATCAACTCGCCGTCCTCGGCGACGAGGCAGGGCACGGTCCAGCCGAACTCGGCCATGCTGGCGACGATCTTCGCGACCTGGTCCGCGCCGTGCGCCTTCGCGTTCTTCGCGTAGGGCTGCAGGCGCGACAGCGGCCACGTCTCGATCGCGTCCGGTGCGAAGCTCAGCGTCATGGTGGGCAAGGTTCCTCGGTCGGGTGGATGCCGGTGGCTTCCGGACTCTGGGGTCCAGACTGGACTCCACGCGAGGTCCTGCGGCCACCAGGGGTGTCCAGCTTCAAGGGTTTGAATTTGCAGTGCTTCAGGCGGGTTCAGGCGGCGGTGGCTTCCGGGTGGCTTCCCAAAAATCGAGGCCGGTCGCTAGCGATGCGCCGCGCTTCGCCCGCCAGCATAGGACTATCGCCAGGAAGGAACCAAGATATCAAAGGCTTAGCGGTTTTCGTTCCGGCCATCCGCCGATCGCTCGCCCGGCTGCGAACTGTCGCCGCCTGTCGAGCCCGCTGGACCCCGGATCGGATTCCTGCTGGACCCCGGAAACCACCGGGCATCCACCGCAACGCAAAGGGGAGAGCGAGCCCTTCGGCGCACTCTCCCCATCTTGCCTTCGGAATAGCACGATCATGTTGCAGGTGTCGAAGGAAAAAGTGTTGCAACACATTGGAGTCGCTTATGCATTCAGCCGCGCCGCGATCTTGGTGAGCGCCAGCTGCCAGCGCCGCCAGGCGGTGGTGCGGTCGCAGCCGAGCTCGCCGCTGATCTGCTTCCATGGCACCCGCGCAGCGCGGGACCAGACGAGCTTGCGCTCTGCTTCCTCGATCCACAGCACCCAGTCGAAGGTCTGCTCCAGCCGGGTGATCGCCGCGGCCGAGGGCCAGACCCGCATGGGCTGCGGTTCCATCGCCGCGATCTCGCGGCTCGTCCGAACGATGTCGGGCCAGGTGTTGAAATAGCCCTGCACCTTCACCGGCGGCAGCTTGCGCAGGGTGCGGAACGCCTCCTCGAAATGATCGGCGACGCAGTCGGCGGTCCATTCGCGATCAGCCATGGCGCGCCTCCCTGTCGGATGGGCGCGGCCCGTAGAGCTTCTCGCCGAGTTGTCGGACCAGTTCACGCTCGGGCCAGGTGAGGCGGTCGTCATCGGCGGAGACCGCGAGGACGCCCTGTTCCTGCCAGCCCTCGCGCTTGACCTGCTCAGGATCCCGGCGGCGACCGCCGTAACCGTGGGGATGCCATCTCATGCGACACCTCCCTTCGTCTCGATCGCCCAGAGCAGGATGGCGATGGCGTCGGCCTCGTTGTCGTCGGCCGGGCTGAAGCCCCGGGCGCGGACGGCGGCGACCATCGCGGCCTTGTCGGCGTTGCCCTTGCCCGAAGCGTGGCGCTTGATCGTGCCGACCGGGACGCCCTCGTAGGGCACGCCGCGGAGTTCGGCCCATGCGGTCAGCGTGGCCATGAGCCCGCCGTAGATGTGGCTCGCATCGGTGCCCGCGTGGCGGCGGACCTCCTCGAACCAGATGGCGGCGACGGGTCCGGAGAACCGGTCGATTTCGGTCAGCCAGTTGGTGAAGCGCAGGTAGCGCATGCCGCCGCCGTCGAAGCGGCCGGGGCGCAGCGAGACGGTGCCGCTGGTGATCAGGCCGTCATGGCCGCGGATCGCCCAGCCGGTGCTGGTGCCGAGGTCGAGCGCGAGAATGCAGCGGTTGCGGGGGGTGTCGAGCGGCAGCGATTCAAACCTTGCGTCGTCGGATTTCGGGATCAGAGTCGGCTGAGCCATGATGGGTCTCCTTTGCCGGGGGCCTTTGGTGGTGGAAGACGACGGCGGTCTGGTGCTTGGCGGTACGGGGCCGCCGTCGTCGGGTCGGAGAGCAAAAGGAGTGTTACGGCGGCGCGCGCGGCTGGCCCGGACGTATGGGAGGAGTGGCCAACCCTGTGGGGTGGCCCTCCCATACGTAGTATGGGGGTTTGACACCTAACTGTTCCGGGGAGGCCAAGTATCTGAAATCATTGCGGAATAAGACTTCATGAAGTCTTCGGGCATGAGTTAGGGACCTAACTCTTATTTTCCCGTAACCCGTTGATTTCGTTGAGTGCACAGTTGGCGCTGTCATATGAGTCAGGCCTCACTCATATGAGAGAGGTCGTCCTCGAGCCCCTCCGGGTAGACCCAGACAGCGGGGTTTTCGACCTGCAGGCAGAGCCCGGACTGGGGGCATTTGAAGTGGCTGGGCAGGACCGGACGGGCGGTTGTGGTGACCTCGCCAGTGTCCGGATCGACATGCTCGTCGGACGCGCCAAACTGCATGCCCTCGACGCAGAGGTAGCCGAACCGCGACCGGGTGACGGGGAAGCCGAACCCCGAGGGGTCGCGCAGGAACTTCACGAAGCCCTTGGTCGCCAGCACGCTGAGGCGCTCGCGGATCGTGTGCTTGCTGCCCAGACCGCCC
The DNA here is from genome assembly GCF_036881715.1 of Pannonibacter anstelovis. Lineage (NCBI taxonomy): Bacteria > Pseudomonadati > Pseudomonadota > Alphaproteobacteria > Hyphomicrobiales > Stappiaceae > Pannonibacter > Pannonibacter anstelovis. Next base: position 11,360 of record NZ_JBAKBF010000021.1, on the reverse strand, counting down.
CGGTTCTCGAAGGTCTCGGCGAACTGCATGGCGGTGTAGAGGCGCTCGCTCACCGCCTCATCCAGCAGCATGCCGAGGATGACATCATGCTTGCGCAACCGCTCGGCATCGAGTTTGGCGCCGACCTCCTTGCGCACCAGGCGCTCGTTCAGCGGGTTGAGCTCGACCCATTCGCCCTTCACCTTGTCGATGAGCTTGCCCGGCAGCGCCGGGCCGTTCCGCAGCTCGATTTCCAGCCTGCGGACGGTGCTGTCCTCGTCGGGCCGGTGCATGAGCAGCCCCGAGGTATAGAAGCCGCGCAGCGCGCTGGCGCCGGACAGCGCGAGGAAGGGATCGTCCTTGACCTGGTGCTTGCTGGCCTTGCGGGTGTGGTGGGCGAGGATGACGCCCGCGTCCGGATTGACCGCTTCGCGCAAGAGCTCCACGCGGTCCTTCAGGAAGAACATCATGGCGGTGTTGTCGTTCTCGCCGCCGCCTTCGGGGCCGCCATCGAAGAGGTTGCGGATCGGGTCGATGACGATGATGTCGGGCGGCGCGTCGGCGAATGCGGCCCGGATCGCCTCGGCCACGCGGGCGACGCCTTCCGCGTCGAGCAGCAGCTTCAGCTTCGGTGTGGCGATGAAGGTGTTGCGCGCGGCGGCGATCACGGCGGCGGGCAGAGCGATCTGCTGCATGCGCTCGCGCAGGTAGTGATACTGGATCTCCGCCTGCAGGTAGAACACGCGCAGCGGCCGCGGCGGCGTGAACCCGAGGAACGGCACGCCAGCGGCCATGTGCACGAGCCATGAGATCAGGAAGTCGCTCTTGCCGACCTTGGGCGCGCCGCCCAGCACCAGGAGCCCGCCCGGCGTCAGCACGCGCGGTCCGATGATGTCCTCGGGCATCGGGCTCGTGTCGTCGAGGAGAGCGCCGAGGGTGAATGTCGGCAGTGGGATTGCCGGGGCATCGACGTGGGCCGCGCGCAGGAGCGGCGGGCCGTTGCGCTTCACATGCAGCGCCCAGAGACGTTCGGACTCGGCCATCAGCCGATCGAGCGGCCAGGACGGGCGCAGCATGGCGGCATTGTAGCCGCAGATCGCCTCCCAGCCTGCGAAGGGGTCGAGGCGGCCTTCGTGCACCAGGCGCACGTAATGGCCGATGGCTGCACTGGCTCCCTGGAAACGCGACCAGTCGTCCACCGCGCCTTCACGCACCGGTGTGGTGAGCACCGAGTCGATGCCGGGTTTGGCCTGCGCGGACGAGACGTCGCTGGCGAAGCCCACGCCGGGCAGCGGCGGCATGTCGGCGACCTTTTCCGCGAAATCCGCCAGGTCCACCTCGACGTCGCGATGTTCGCGGATCTGCACGAGGCGCTGGTGGCCGTGCTTGTGATAGACGGTGCCGGGCACCCGGATCGGCTGGTGCGCCGAGCGGAAATGCGTGTCGCCGCCGACCTTCACGGCGATCTCGCCCCGCAGGCGGCAGAGGGTGGCGAGATCGTCGCCCTCGGCCGGCTCGGTCAGTCTCCACCAGACATGGAGCTTCGCCGCACCCTCGGACGTGCGCCCGCCGCTTTCGATGATGAGCGTCGGCGCGCCGAGGTGGCGGGTGACATGGTCCAGCTTGGCCGGGATGTCGCCCGCGTCGAGATCGACGACGATGGCCTGCATCTGCAGCACATCAGTGGCGCGGGCCTGGCCCTGTTCCTCAACCGTGCCGGGGATGACATAGACGGCGGCGCCCTCGCGATTGGCCCATGCGGCAAAGGTCGCGAGCTTTTCGGGCGCGGTGTCGTCGGCGGGGATCCAGATGTTGTGCGGCTTGCCGTCCCGGCCCTGACCCTTGTCGACGAAGCCGCGGAGCGGGATCAGCCCCTCGCACCAGCTGAACACGGTGTCAAGGAACACGGCGATCTGCTCGGGGTCGGGGTCGCAGCCGAAGGGGTTCTCGGACGGTGGCCCGTCGTTGAAGTCCATCCACGGGTTGAAGTGCAGGATGCCGTCGTCGCTCATGCGGAAAGCCTCCAGCAGCGCTCGGACCACGGGCAGAAGCGGCATTCGAAGAAGTCGGGCGTGGTGGCGACGCGCGGCAGAAGCTCGCCCGCATCGGTCGCCTGCAGGATCCGCACGCCCCGGTCGGACATGCGCTGCGCGAGATCGGCGTCGAAGGGCACCAGTTCGTGGTGCATCTCGGCCGTGTCCTTGTTGATCGCGGTGAATACGGCGGGCGCGGCCGAGATACCGGGGACCGTCCCTTCCATGTAGGCCTGATAGACCGCGATCTGGGCGGCATAGACCGGCTTCGACTTCGTGACGCCGTCCTTGACGCAGGCGCGCCAGTTCTTCGCGTTCATCGTCTTGCATTCCCAGAGCGCGGGAACGGCGAGACCGAAGCCTTCGGGCCCGGCGGCGATGATGCCGTCGACATGACCGCGGATGCGTCCGCCCGCGACGGAGAAGCCGAACTGGCCGCCATCTGGGCGGTTGCCCTTGCGGGTGTAGAGATCGAACCCGGCGCCGCGTAGCCAGGCGACCGCCAGATCCTCGAGCGCGTGGCCGATAGCGAAGATGCGCAGCGATTGGCCCGAGAAGTCCTGGCCATCGTCCTTTGGCGTCGCGGTGAACTCGAACTGCAGCGCCCGCTCGCAGGCATGGCCGAGGCGCGAGCCGCCGAGATAGTCGCGGGGCGGCCGCGTCGCCTGATCGGCGGTGAGCGCGTGGTCGACGGCGGCGTTGACCCGGTCGGCGAAGCTGGGGCGGCGGTTATAGTCCAGCATGCTGGCCTCCCTCGTAGCTGCGGTGGGCGAGCCCGTGGCAGGTCGAGCAGAGCCATTCGACCGAGAGCGGCGCGTCATAGTCGTGGTGATGCGCTTCGAGGTCGGTCACGCAGCCACATCGCTGACACCAGACCGGCACGATGATCCGGCAGGCCTTGACGGCGCTCCTGACGATGCTGTGCGCCTTGTTCTTTTCAGCGTGACGCAGCCGATAGCGGCGCTGCGCCTCCCGATGTTTTTCGGGATCGCGGAAGTTCTGCGCATAGGCGCGCTGGTATTCCCGGCGGCAATCCCGGCACCAAGCCTGTAGGCCATCGGGGCTCCGGCGCCGCACGCCAAACTCCACCGCCGGCTTCTTTTTGTTGCATTTGCTGCACGTTTTCATCAAAACGGCACCTCCGGCGTCTGCGCCCGGGCGATGTCGGACATGGCCTCGCGGAAGCCCTCGACGGCCTCCTCGATCAGCGCGCGCACCTGCGCCTCGGTCAGCTCGGCCAGCGGGGTGGCCCAGCCGATCTCGTCCATCAGCAGCGCCACGCGCTTCATGGTGGCGGTGATCGCGGCGCACTCTTCCTCGGTCAGGTCAACCATGGCGAAACGCTCCCTGGCCAAGCGCGTCCAGAAGGACTGGCAGGGCATCGAGCAGAACCAGACCGAAGGCCGGGGCCGCCCCGTGCGCGGACGCGCACATTTCGATGACTTTGGCGGCGAAGCCGCCGGGCGGTGCGGATCGAACCAGCCAAAGCCGCGGGTGGGTTGCCGGCAGACAGCACAGAGCGTCCCACGCGGATGCCAGAGCCGCCGCTGCTCCTCGGCCGTGATGGGGGTGGATGTGGACATGGGTCATGCTGCCCTCCGTTCGGGCCCGGCGGCCGTGTCGATCAGCTGGCGGATGGCGCGCTTGTTGAAGCCGAAGGTCATCAGCGCCGAGGCGCGGTAGCGCGTCAGGCCGAAGTCGTGGCGGCACTCGGGCGGCAGGTACTGCAGCTGCTTTTCGGTCGGCGACTGGCGCAGCCAGGATCGGGTCTTGAAGGCGCTTTCGTCGGTCTCATGGGTATTCAGCCAGTCGTCTGCCTGCGCGAGGCAGACCGTGCGCTCGCCCACGCCCAGCAGATGCGGGCGCTCGCCCTTCGCCCCGCCGATGGCGTACCAGACCCCGTCCAGCCAGAAGATGCCGCCCCAGGCCGTGAAGCCCGTGGCCATCAGCGCGTCGTCCGTGCCGTGGAGGTCGACCCACGCGAAGCTGGACCGCTGCAGCAGGTCGATCTCGGTCATCATGAAACCCGAGAGCGGTGCGGCGGCCCCGCCTTCGCCCGCATCCAGATCCTCGCGCGGGAACGCCTCACCGCAGAGCGGGCATTCGGTGGCGGCAAGCGGGATCTCCGCCTCGCAGGCAGGACAGGTCTTGGTCGGCGCCTCGCCGGTCTCGGTCTTGCCGTCCAGATCGACATCCTGTTCCAGCGTGCCGTGGAGCAGGCTCGAGGTGCCGAAATCCAGCACGACGCAGTCGGTCTTGACGATGCCGGGGTGTTCCTCGGGGTCGACGGTGCGCAGGCCGCGCCCGACCATCTGGATCATGGTGGACTTGTAGGAACTGGGGCGCAGCAGCACGACGCAGGAGGTGGGCGGGTGGTCCCAGCCCTCGGTCAGCACCGCCACATTGACGACGACGCGGATGTTCCCCGCCGCGTAGTCGGCGAGGATCGCCTTGCGGGTCTCGGCCGCTAGGTCGCCGTGGATCAGGGCGGCGGAAACGCCCGCCGCCCTGAAGGCGTCGGTGACGTGTTCGGCGTGCGCGACGGTGGAGCAGAACACCACGGTCTGCCGGTCGCCTGCCTTCTCCTTCCAGTGGCGGATCACCTCGTCGGTGACGGGGGCGCGGTCCATGATGCCCGCGACCTCCGCCATGTCGAAATCCGACATGGTCTTGCGGACCGAGCGCAACTCGTCCTGCACGCCCACGTCGATGACGAAGGTGCGGGGCGGCACGAGGTGGCCCGAGGCGATCAACTCGCCCAGCCGGACTTGGTCAGCGACATTGTCGAAGACCTCGCGCAGGCCCTTCCTGTCGCCACGGTTCGGCGTCGCCGTGACCCCGAAGATGCGGGCGTCGGGATTGGCCTCGCGCACCCGGTCGATGATGCGGCGATAGCTGTCGGCGACGGCGTGATGCGCCTCATCCACGACCAGCAGATCGAGGCGCGGCATGTCGGCGAGGTTCGAGGCCCGCGCCAGCGTCGGCACCATCGCGAAGGCGACCTGGCCGCCCCAAGACTTCTCGGTGGCGTCGATGACTGAGGTGGCGACGCCCGGCACCACGCGCTGGAACTTGGCGCGGTTCTGCGCCGTCAGCTCGTCGCGATGGGCCAGCACGCAGGCCTTGGCGCCGTCGCCGATCATCTCGCCGGTGACCGCCGAGAGCATGATGGTCTTGCCCGCGCCGGTGGGCGCCACACCCAACGTGTTGCCGCGGGAAGCGAGCGCAGCCACGCTGCGCTCGACGAAGGTCTTCTGGCGGGGGCGCAGGCGCATCGCTGGTCTCCCCCTTACTGCGCCCAGCTCGGCCGACCGGCGGCGCCGGGGGCGGACGCAGGCTGGCTGGGCTGGGTGACCGTGGTAGGCTGCTGCGGGGCGTGGCCCTGCGCCGGCGCGGCGGTGAACTGCGGCGCGACCGCGCCCATGAGCGCGGCGTAGTCGCGATGGTCGGGGGTGACGGCGGCGCGGATCTCGTTCTTGTCCTCGCCGTTGGTGTCGGTGCCGATGTCGATGCGGGCGACGAATTCGACGCCGTCGAGATCGCCGAAGCCGTTGATGCGGCGGCGCGCCTGCGCCTCGGGCGAGTTGTCCTTGTCCGACACGCCGCGCGCCGAGTTGAGGATGCCGCGGATCAGGCCGCGCCCCATGTTGGCCCAGTCCGGGCCCTTGGGGCTGTAGAGACCGATCAGCGACCAGATCTTGCGCCGGGCATAGGGCCCCTCGAGCACCGTATATTCGACGTCAAGATAGACGGCGCCGGTGGCGGCGCGGCGCGCCCAGCCGCCGGTCCAGCCCTGCGAGGGGTCGTCGTAGCCGCCGGGCCGCAGTGAGGCCCGCACCTTGGCGAGCGTGCCCTTCGGGATGACGTTGGTGTTGGATTGGGCGGAGTTGAAGTCGTTCCAGGGTCCGGACATTGCGCGGCTCCTTTCAGTTGGAGGATGGGACGCGCAGCGGCGTCAGAGGGGAAAAGCCACCCCGGCGACCGGATCGGGACACCAGGCGTGGCGAGAGGCGCTCAGCCATTGCCGGGCTCCTGCGCGGGGGCGGGATCGGCCGGGGTCACCGGCGGCCAGGTCAGGCGTTCGGAGGCAGGCGCCGCGGGGCGCTGGATCTTCTCCATCAGCCGGCCGAGATGCGGGGCCTCAACCCTGTCGAGGCGGCCTGAGCGGTCCTTGGCCGGATAGCCCCAGGGGTTCAGCGTCTGGCAGACGAAGGCGCGCTGCGGCTGGCCGCCCGGGTCAGGGATGTCGGCCATGGTGATGACCTGATCCACGATCCCGGGCAGCTCCAGCCCGGTCTTCGATCCGTCGATCTGCGGCTGGAATACCTTGCGATTGAAGTCGTCGAGCCGCTCGTCGAGGATCCCGACGAACCAGACATGCTTGCCGCGCGTGTGCTGCAGATGGGTCAGCCAGCCGATCATCTCGCGGCCATGCAGCCCGTAGGCGCCGCGGATGTCGGGCTTGCCGGTCTTCTCGGAGAACGCCTCGGGCTGCCCGCGGCACCACTGGAAGCAGAGCCGCCCGGCCACGGTGATCGAGTCGATGAAGACGGTCTCGTACTTCCCGATCACCGCCGGATCGCCATAGCGCCCGCAGACCTCGTCGAAATGCGCCTGGCTGTAGGGTTGGTCCTCGCGCAGCGCCGGGTTCGGCCCGCCGATGAACACCGCGAAATCGCGGCATTCCTTCCAGGTGCGGGGCCGGAGCGTGTCGATCTCCAGCCCCTCGACCGCCAGATCGCCAGCCTCGAGATCGAGGAAGAGCGTGGTCGAGGCGTTCAGCGTCCAGAGCAGGCTGGTCTTGCCGATGCCGGACCGGCCGAAGATGACGCCCTTGATGCCCTTGCGCTGCGCGAGCCGCTCATCGGCGCCGATGATGGGAAGGGCCATCACTGGCCCCCCTTCTTCATCACCGCCGTGGCGGCGCGATCTGCGCCGATGCACCCCGCCTCGCGGGCGAGCTTGTAGAGGCGCTTCAGCGCGTCGGCGCAGCGGTAGGCGGCCGTGCTCTCGCGCTCCGCTTCCACGATCGCGAAGGCGATCTCGTCGACGGTCGCCTCGACGACCGGCAGCGGCTCGCGCGGCTCGTCACCGGCGCGCTGCGGGAAGGCGATGGTTTCGGGGAGGTCTTCGAGCGCGTAGCTCGCCTTACGAAGACGGGTGATGTCGTCCGGCTGGTCCGGCATGGCTTTTCTCCGTGAGATGAGGTGATCGAGGAGGCCCATCACGCGGCCTCGCGGACGTCGGGCGCGGGCTCGGCGACGTAGATCGCCAGCAGCGGAGTCCCGTCGGCATGGGCGCCGGCGTCCTCGATCTGATAGTTGCGGTTAGGCTCGCAGACCTCGGTCAGCTCCCAGCGGCGATAGAGCCCCGGAAGACGCCTGAAATCCTCGAGCGACAGATCGGCAGTGCGGTTCATGCGTGTCTGCTTTCGGTTGGAGGGAAGGCGCTCGGGGCGCTCGAATGGAAAAAGCCACCGGCGGGACCGGATCGGGACATCGGTTCAGGGGATTTCCTGGAGGGCGTCGTTCAGCCGGCGCATCGCGCGCTGGTACCGCTTGCGGGCGGCAGCCTCGGTCAGGTCCAGTTCGACGGCGACTTCCGCCTGCGAGAAGCCTTCGATCGCCACGCGGATCACCAGCAGGGCGTCATCGCCGAGCAGCTTCCGCAAGGCGCCGTTCAGCCGGGCATACCCGGCCGCGCCGATGCCGCTGTCGCCGTTGTCCGCCACCTCGTCGGTGTCGGCACCGCTGGCGAGACGTTCGCGCACTTGGTCGCGCTGGCGCACGCGGATCATGTCGCGCTCGACGTTGCGCAGCACCGTGGCCGCAATCCAGTTGATGCGCCCGAGGTCGAGGCTGCGGATCGCCTCGATGGTGCGCGCCAGCACGTCGGACGCGACCTCGTCGGCGGCGCCGATCCTGCGCCAGATCGACCGGTGCCGGATGGCGTCGAGGCCGGGCCAGAGCGCCAGCAACAGCAGCGTCAGGGCGCAGTCGGACGCGGGCCCGTCGCTCTGCGCCGCCCTGACGAGCGCTGAGAGGATCTGGTTTTTTCGGGCGGGATCGCCCGGGGTGCTATGCAGCCCGTCCAGCAGGGCCGCCGGATCCCGGAACGGCGCGAAGGCGGCCTGCGCGCGCCGGATGGCGTCGAAACTGCGCTGGAAGTGAAGGTTGGAGGAAGATTGCATGAGGTGATCACGGATCTCGTGCCACGCGAAGGACATCGGACGCCTGCCTTGCGGCCAGGCGTCCGGCGCCTTCTCGTGGCCAGGTCAGGACGTCTCGCGTCTCTGCGAATTCAGGGGAGGGGGATGCGCGTCAGCGCATGGGCGCGGTTGCGTTGTTCAGCGTGCCGCAGCCGCGACAGGTGGCCTGAACCGGAAAGCCCACGAGATACTCATGCCCCCGCGCGAAGCGCAGGTGCATGCGGCCGTCCCGGCAGACGCCGAGCAGCTTCTCACAGCGCGTGCAGCGCCATTCCGAGTTGTGGGTGTTGGACCTGGTCGTCGCGACGCCGGACCAGCTCGTCGGGGCTGCCTGGCGCGAGGGGAAGGGAGTCGGCATGGAAGTGCTCCTCTATGTGGAGCCCTTCCAATAATCAGTGGTTTGTTAGACAGTCTCCCGCCGCATGTTAGACCGCTGTTAGACGGTCGCCTCCTCGGCTCGCTCGGCCACGGCTTCAGTTGGCTGCGCAGTGAATAACAGTCGCCAATATCCGTTCTTCGCACCCTTGCCGATATAGACGTCCCGAATGCTGTCCCAGGTCTCCTTCCGGAACGCCTGCTGGGGGCTTCTGGATTCGAAGCCTTCCATCAGCGCCTTTACCTGAACGTCGGGACTGCCTTTCGTGGCTGCGACCACCAGGCGCTCGAAAATCGTAAGTTGATCGTTCCCAGCGAGGTGAAGCGGTTCCCTGCCAGGAATGAACAGCGTGCCGGACTGCTTGCCTGTCCGAACTACCCGCGGGGACACGCCCCCGCGTGCGAGTGAAAGACCGACTCGGTACGCGAGTTCTATTCCGTTGCGCGCGAACAGCATTTCCTCGTCCGCCGATGCGAGATGGGACAGCAGCGGCATGACGACGTTAGGCCCAAGATGTGACGGCATCTCCTCGCTCGCGGCGAAGACGATGCCCACCCCAGCGGTGCCCCGCGCGCGCAACATCAGATCCAGTCTCTGCGCCGCTTTGAGATCATTGAGCCGTCGTGCGAAATAGACGGGCACATCTGCCTCATCGATCTGGATCGCGCCGACGAGGGTCAGGTCCGGGTCCAGTCTCTGCGCCGCCCGCTTGCTCAGCAGTGGCTTCATCAGGCGCATGAGCGTCTCGTGAAGCCACTGAGCGTTTACCGCGAACATCTCGACATCCGACGCGGGGCGCTTGCCGACATCTTCGCCGAAAGGACCGACAGCTTGGATCATGCCTTCGGTGGCAGACGGCTTGACGGCGCCTTCTCCGTCAACGTCGTCGTCCTCGATGAGAACCACGTCCTGACGGTCGCGGCGCTCGAGCAGGCCGCCTTCGATGAGACGCTTCGGGTCAAGCCCGAGTTCCAGCAGATAACTCCCGCTGACCTCGTCCTCGATGCGATCGTGGAGTTGAACAAGCTGGGGAAATATCGCGCGAAGGTCATCATGCGCGATTTGCCTGAACGCGCTCAGGATTCCCCATTCCTTGAGCAGCGCGAAGCCGAGGCTGCGTTCCTCCGGATCGGGCTTGCTTTGCAGGTTGCAGCTCTTCGTACCCGCAATCGTGATATTGAGCGTCCGCTGCTTGTCATCGCCGATCAGATTGTAGGCCACCGCGATGGTGATCCGGCTGAACGCTTCGGCGCGCCGAAAGATGTTCCGCGCCCCGAGATATCGGTCGGCAACCTCCTGGATGTCATCGTCGACCGTCACCTTGAGCTGAAGCTTGCGGCGCCAGGTTCCCAGCCGGATCTCGGCTTCGATGACGCGCACGAACTCGAACGCGTACCCTTCGATCTCAGGGGGCTGCAGGAGCAGCGAAGAGCGGAAGCGCGAAAGATTATAGCGCTTCCAAGTGAGCGGTTTCTGGGAGATGTCGTGACCGAGCGCAACTTCGGCGAAGGAGTCGCTGACCGTCTGGCGTACCACGGGGCTGTCCGCGCAGACCTCGATCTGCCGCATCGAGGGCGTGTAGATCAGCGTGGCCTCGTTCGGCGGGCGGTAATAGATGGTTCCTCGCCGTCCGTCTTGCCTGTGATCGTAGACACTCGAAAGCGGGCCACCGTGCCGGACGATCAGCATGATGGACGCAGGGTGCATATCGGTGGCCGGCAGATCGAGCGCCTTGACCGTACAGGATATCTCGGGCTTCAGCTCGAGCATGCCCTTGATTTTGGACGCCAGCGCCTTCTCGTCTATGGCTGCCGCATCGAGGACCACCTGGTTCTCTAGTTCGACCTCGAAGGCATCGTAGAGCTTGCCGTGGTCGCGGAACTGTCGGGCGAAGTGAAAGCTCTCCGCATCCTCGAAGGTTTCGCGTTCATGAAGATAGGCCCAGATGCTTCTGCAAAGTTCATCTGGTTGATGGTGAAACTCCAGTGACCGGGTGTTGTCGAGCTTTTGCTCGACAATGGTGGTGAGAGAGGTGACGCCCTTTTTCTCGGCGAGGGCTCGGATCCTTCGTGATCTGTGCTCAGCAGGTCGCAGGTCATCGCGGTCGAAGTCCGACAGCGTCTCCACAAGCGCTTGCCGAAACGCCTCGACCGCTTCTTCGTCGTCGAGGTCGGGAACGTCCTCGGGCAGCTTGAAATCCGGCTCGTTGTCGCCCTCTCGCACTGCGAGGGCAGCCCGGGCGAGGTCGACGCGCGCATCCTCGATCAGCGCCAGAAGATGCGGACCGATCGGGGATGCTTTGCGCGCCATGAACCCACCTCAAAGAACGAGTGCTATTGGATTACTCAACCCTTGATAATTATGGACAAGTCCACAATCGGCAAGCCCTAGAGTTCTTTCCCGGAGAGTATTTCTGCATCCCGTCCATCTGAGATGTCCCGCCACCAGTGGCTGGATGGCTTTTGATCGGTGATGACACCACCGAGCAAAACCAAAGAAACATGAAACGCCCCAACCCTCTGCCCCCTGACCAGATGACGCCCGTCGAGCGACGCGCCGAAGTCTGCGGCCTGTTGGCGCTCGGGCTCATCCGTCTGATGCAGCGCAAGCGCGGCGAAGCTTCTGACGATGCGGGAGAAATTTGCCTACACTATCCGTCCGACCAATGCCGTCATGCAACCCCGAACCCAACGGAGAAAGCATGACGACGCACGACCCCATCCCCGCCCGCCTGGCCGCGCTGAAGACCACACCGACGCCTGAC
>NZ_JBAKBF010000020.1:0-28758 GCF_036881715.1 Pannonibacter anstelovis | reverse complement strand
GGCTCACGGTCTTCAAGATCAGGGGCCCAACGGCCTCCGTCCCGCAATCACAATGACAGACTTTCGATACACAGGGGACCACTCGCTTGCAGAGGGGCGCCGTTGCGCCAGGTCTTCGCGGCAAGCACCTGTCCGGTGCAGACCGGTCTAAAGAAGACAATACTCATCACTCTGCAAGCGAGTAGGCCCCGGGTCTTCGCTTCGCTGCGCCCGGGGTGACGCCCTGTGTGCTGGCCCAATGCGGCCTGCTCAGTGGAGCCGCCTGCCGGGATAGGTGGCGTCTGCTGTCTTTCTTGCATGCGCCCCTGCCACAGTACGGCGAGCGCGAAACACCCTCAACCCCTTGCTGCTCAAGGCTTTCTGCCGGTCCCGCCTGCAGATGGCAAAAAAACCGGCAAAAGCCGAAATTGCCTCTTGCGGGGGTCGGGCCCCTTGTCTATGTTCCGCGCCACTTGAGACCACGTTTGACGTGTGCCGCGGAGAGGTGCCGGAGTGGTTGAACGGGACGGTCTCGAAAACCGTTGTGCGGGCAACCGTACCGTGGGTTCGAATCCCACCCTCTCCGCCATTATCCTCTGAGCAGCTAAAAAACGCCCTTAGCAATAAGCTATGCAGCCCCATAGGTTTGGGATAGCGGCAGTCAGAGTACTTGCGTGTAAGCTTAAAGTTTGTCTCTGGCCCGGTTAATTAAATTTTCCGGTTTGCTTTCCTGTTAGCGGGCCTTGGTCGTTCCTATGACGGGGATTACGCGCCGCTCCTTGATCAGATAATTGGCGTCTCCGGCACACGATCCTGTGCAGAAGTGCAGTTACTTCCGAGTCATCGCCAACCTTTTGGTTCGCCTTCACAAAAAGCGGAATCACTTCGCGCTACCGGCTGCAGGGCCAAGCAGCCGCACCGCATCGGAGATGCGCGGGGCGATGTCCCATGCAGGCAGTGGCTCGAGCAGTCCCAATGTCATCTGCCGCAGCGGTTCGGCAATCGTGGCCGAGAGCAGCAGGTCGGCGACCCTCTCCGCAGGGATTGGCAACTGGACCCGACCTGCCCGATCCTGTTGGTCTAGCCATCGCGCCAACGCTGTACGCGATTGCTGAATACCATTGGCATTGTAACTTGCTAGAAATCGACTACGAAGATCAGCATCGCTGGCCAGCATCCTGAACAAGCCGACAGCATCCCGGCTCAGGACGGCATGGGCAATCTCAGACAGGATATGCCCCAGAGCTGCCCCGAAGTCTGCCGGGTCGGTTTCAAATCGCGGGAAAATGGGTGCAATCCAACTGTTCACGAGCAGACCAATCAGGTCCGCACGGCTACTGGCAAACCGGTACAGCGTTTTCTTTGCGATTCCGGCTTCCGCTGCAACGCTCTCCATTGTCATCGCCGCGGCCCCGCCGCTGGACAGGAGACGTTGTGCTGCGGCGACAATGCGTTCCTGGACAACAGCCTCTGGGACCGCAGGCCGGCCACGGCTTCGTCGTTCGAGTTCCACGTCAAATTCCTTTTCGCTTGACACCTAGGGTGATGCGCAATAGGTCAAATTAAGAAACGATATGCGTTTCTTAATTTTATGGAGGTTGCAATGGCACCGCTTCTGGATCGCTTTGATAAAACGTCTCTGCAACTCGACGCAATGCTGGTACCCGCCCCTTTGCGCATTGAGACCGGCATCGAGCGCCTGACTGGCGACGTATTGCGTGTCGAGGTTCGCACCGAGCTTGCGAACTGCAACGGCAAGATGCTGGATTGGTGGTTCAAAGAATTTGATACTACTCAACATTTGCTGTTGTGGCATCCTACTGATCACGTCGAACACGGTGGCTGGAACTCGCAATGGCAAAAGGCAAAAAACTACGTCGGAGCGACAATCAGGGCTGTGGAATCTTTGGGGGATATTCCTCCCGTCGCGGCGGTTATTCGCTTCCATGACCCAGTGGAAGCTTTCTCGTCCGATGCTTATGCTGCTGCACTCCAGTCAGGCAACGTATCGCTTGCAATTGCCGCAAGGATCGGGTTTGGCCATGATGTTGTGCTTGATCCTGACGGTGATCCGCAGCAAGGCGTAATGGTACACGTCTTGCGCGATACCCCATTCGGGGCGGTGCTAAGGAGCTGTTTTCTTCTTGCTCCGGTCGATGGACGCCCTGTTGCCGACGAAATCGGTCTTGGCCTTCTTCAGCATTGCTATAGCGAATTTGGCTACCTTTCGCGCTGCCTGCCATCGCTTTACTGGGCAGATCCGGCCAATCGCGAGGATGTCCCGCCTATGTGGTAATATTGGCGCTGTCCGCTTCACAGCATCCACCTCATTATGACCGGATCGACAGTGTCCTTCTGGTCTTCAGGGTGGCTGGACTTGTCAGCACAGATCTGACGGGCATCTGGATCAATAAATGGCTGAGCCTATTGGCTGGCCCGGCATCACCAGATTCAGATGCCCGGCAGTATACGTGTCGAGGCTGATGACGCTGGTGGCGGGGCTTTTGCGGAAGTCGACTGAGGCGGTGCCTTCGCCGGAAAGGTGCTGGATCTGGTCCATCCGCGGATTGATGAACTTAGTGTGGTGCATGCCGATGACGGGCGGAAAGCGGCTGCTCTCCGAAACGGCGAAGCGCATCTGTTCGGGCATGCGCCGTTCCTCCACCGCCTTTTTGTAGCTGAGCAGGATCAGCCGTTCCAGCCATACCGGACGCGACGTCTGTAAAGGGCCGCCTCAGTGAGGCTGGCCTTACGGCTGGCTTCAACGAATAGGAACCCCTTCACCGGATTGACGCAGGATGAAGGTGATTTGCGCTTCAGAGAACTTCGGCCCTTTCCCGGAGCTCACCTGCTCCGGCTCGATCGGCCACGATCCTGCCCTCTTCCAGCGTCACCACGCGATCTGCCAGATCGAGGATGCGCGGGTCGTGAGTGACCATCACTGTCGTGGTGCCGCGGGCGCGGCCGAGGTCCTTGAACAGGCGCACCGCCGCCATGCCGCTGATCTTGTCGAGCGCGGCCGTCGGCTCATCTGCAAAGATAATGTCGGGGTTCGACACCAGCGCCCGTGCGATGGCAACGCGCTGCTTCTGCCCGCCCGACAGGTTTGCTGGACGATAGTCCATCCGCTCCCCAAGACCCAGCAGTCTCAGAAGATGATCTGCCGCCTGCGTCTGCTTTGCCGTATCCCCCCTTCCATGGACCTGCAGGCCCATCATGACGTTCTGCCTGGCAGTCAGGCTGTCATGCAGGTTGTGGGCCTGGAAGATGAAGCCGAGGCGCCGGCGCATGCCGGTACGGCAGGTCTCGTCCGAACCGGATAGTTCCTCATCCAGCAAGCGGATCCTGCCAGCTTGCACCTCGCGCAGACACCCCATGATGGTCAGCAGCGTGGTCTTGCCCGAGCCCGACGGTCCCATGAGGATTGTCAGCGTTCCACGCCGGATCTCCAGGTTGATATCGAACAGGGCCTGTTTGCGGGCCTCGCCCTCACCGAAGAAGTGGTCGAGATTTCTGACTGAAATGGCTGCGTCTGTCATGGGGCCTCAGAACAGGTCGGCCGGCTGGGCGGCGGCGAGTTTGCGCATGGCCAGAACACCGGACAGGACGCAGGCAATGATCGTCCCGACGAAGACGGCAGCAGCCCGTTCAGGCGTCATGAAGATCGGGATGTTGGTGAGATATGCCAGTGACTGGTAGAAGAGCTGCGAAAACGCCAGACCCGGCCAGAAGCCAATGGCCGCAAGAATGATCGCTTCCTCGAGGATGATCCCGACGAAAAAGCCCTGGCGGAACCCCATTGCCTTGAACGTAGCGTACTCCCGGATATGGTCAGCGACATCGGCCGACAGCACCTGATAGGCGATCACGATCCCCACCACGACCCCGATGGCCACGCCGAAGGCAAAGATCAGACCGGTCGGACGCTCGGTCATCTGATAGCGGATCTCGTGCTCCATCGCTTCGCCCACCGTACGGATCCGGACCGTATCGGGCGGAAAGATCTGCGCCAGTTCTGCGGCAACCCGCCTGGGGTCGGCGCCTGGTGCAAGCGCCAGCAGAATGTGGCTTGGGGTGGCGGAGCTGCGCTGCGGAAACAGATGGAAAAACGTCTGATCCGAGACGAGGAAGACACCGTCACCGCCAAACCCGCCGCCGATCGACACGGTTCCAATTGCGCTGACCTGGCGGTTCTGTATCTCGAACGGGACCGGAGACTCTGGAGCCGCGCCAGCAAAGCTGCGCATGTCAACAAAACGCGTCAGCGTGTCGACAAGTGCCGTGTCGGGCAGGGACAGACTGATCAGTGGATCAGCCAGGGTGCCGTCGAAGAAAACCCCGGCATCCGGCGCTAAACCGAAGAACTGGATCGAAGACGATGCATCATGGCCGGAGATCCAGGTCGACCGGCCCATATAGATGGGCGTGCCGCCCGTTACGTCCGGGTGTACAAGCGCCTGGAACAGACGCTGACGCGGAAGAGTGGCGGCATCCGACAGGGTCTCTGTTTCTGCAGGGGACACGATCAGGAGGCCCGGCTGGAACAGCCTGTAGGGAATGGCGACCGATTCCGCCATGGACCCTGCGAGCCCCAATTGCACGAAGACGAGCACATTGGCGAAGGCGACACCGGCCAGGGCGGCCATCAACCGGCCCGGGCGATGCAAGAGCTGCAGATAGCCAATCGGCAGCCGGCCAAAGAGGCGGGTGAGCAAAGCCGTCATAGTCCGCTTCCTTCTTCGGATGCGTCTACGGCGGCTGAAATCCGGGCGATGACCTCAAGATGGACATAGCGCGCGGCGCGGACACTTGACGCCTCGTCCAGGGCAACCGTGACCAGAAGAATGCGCGCGTCGGTGTTGGCGGCCGGATCATCCGCAGTGATGTTCTGCCGCCCGACCAGTGTTCCAATGCGTGAAACAACCCCTGAGAGGGGTTCACTGCCCAACACTCCAGAGGTCAACGAAACAGACTGGCCGACCTCAACGCGGGGAACCATGGTCTGGAACACCTCGAGTTCAGCTTCCATCCGCGCTGTTTCTCCCATGCGCAGAAGTCCGTCTGCGGCAGGGCGTTCTCCGGCGCGCGCGGCCACTTCAATGATGGAGCCATCGCGCGGTGCGAGCACCCGTGCCCGGTCCAGATCACGCCGCGCCTGCTCGACCGCCGCTTCCGCCGCTGCGAGATCGGCCGTTGCTACAGCAATGTCGACCTGTTGACCGTCAGGGCCGGGCTGATGCCGTGTCAGCGACGCGCGCAACCGGTCAAGCTCAGCCCGTGACATGTCCACGGCACGATGGGCATCTTCTAAAGAAGCTTGTGTCCGGACCCCCCTGTCCAGAAGTGTGCCAGCCCGCGCCAGCTCACTCTCGGCCGCCGCGAGCGAGGCCTCGGCGCCTCTGATCTGCGCAAGAATTTCCGCTTTCGTTGCAGATGCCTGAACTTTGGTCTGGGCAAGAACAGCACGACGGATAGCCAGCGTACTTTCGGCGCTTGTCAGGGCCGCCTCAAAGACCGCGAGACTGTCCAGAACCGCCAGCACGTCGCCCTCAGCAACGGCATCCCCCTCGTCGACGAGGATCCGGTCAATACGGGCGTCGCCCGCGCCCTGCGGCAGCGCCACGGAAACCACCCCGCCAGCAGGTTGCAAGCGTCCGAGGGCAACAACGTCGCCCTTTGCCATTTTGGCGACGCGCTCAGGCGACGGCATGCGGTCAACAGCAAGCGCAATCGGCTGGCGCGCACCGGCACCGGGCTCAAGTGATGTCCAGGCGAAGATCGCCCGTACGGCTGGGCCCTGGAAATAGAGACCGCCAACCCCGCCGATGAGCAAGGTCAAAAACACGGTCAGGACCCTCAGAGACCAACGCGGCCGCCGCCGGATTGCGGGTTTCGGCGAAGACCGCTCCTTGCCGTTGTCGAGCAACGGCAAGGAGTTGGATTGGGCCACGTCTTCCGGGCGGTGAGTAGCCGGTTTCATCGGGCGAGCGCTTGCAGTTCTTGCTGGGTCACCAGGCCGTTCCGGTCCGCGTCGATCTGGTTGAAGGCCGTATCCTGGCGGCCAAATCGGACGACCTGCGCTGCCCTGCCAATGTTGTCTTGTGCGTTGAGCAACAGAAGATTGTTAAATTCGGTGCGAGACAGCGCCTTGTCGCCATTGGCATCTGCCTGGGCAAGGTTCTCAGCCAGTTTCTGTTTGTTGGCATCAGACATTGTCTGGGCCTGGACGCCAGACAGTGGCAAGGCGAGGAAAGTGGAAACGGCAAGGAACAGATGTGCCATTACATTGTATTTCATATCTCTAAATCTCCATTTTGCATGATTTGCAGGTAATTGGGTTTGTGAATGAATTACCGGGCAGCCACCTCCAGTTCGGCCCGGATCAGGACGCCGTCTCCGTTCCGGTCCGCCCGGCTGAACAACGGCGCTTCTCCATCAACGAACTCGCTCTGGCTGAGCCGGCCGTCGCCATCCGTGTCGAGATGGGTGATCGTCGCCAGTTGCGCTTTGGCGCGTCCGGCGGCGTTGCTGGGGAAGTCATCAACGGTGAGGAAGCCGTCACCGTTTCGGTCGATCTGCGGCCATCGCGCATCCTGGACCTTGCGGTACTCGGCCCGTGAGATTGAGCCGTCGCCGTTGAGATCGACCCGTTCGAAGTTGGCAAGAAGGTTCTGGACCAGGTCTTGCGGCTGCGCGGAGGCCTGGTACGCTCCCGCTGACATAACAAAGGCCATGATGATCAATCTGACCAAAGCGTTCCCCTTCCAGTGACGTGGCGTAGGTATTCCGGTCAAGGAGGCGAGGCACAGGTTACCGGTTAAACGTACGGGTGCCTGTAGACGTGCCGCCGAACGGACCCGAGCGGGTCATGTTGCAACTGCGGTCGTTGGCACTGCAGGTCCTGTTGCGGGAAGCGGTATTGCCGTAGCGGCCGGTTGTCTCACGCGTCGCGTTGCATTCACCGCCTGCGCAGTTGCGGGTCTGGCTCGTCGATCCACCGTAGATCCCTGTGGCCGCACGTGTCCCCGTGCAGCTGCCGTCGGCACAGGTCACATTCCGGCTGTATGATTCGACCCGCGGCGCGGCAGGGGCATAGGGACGGTAGTAGGATGACCACGACCCGTACCACGGCTGGGCCACGTAGTGGGTATTCCAATACACACGGTCATAGGTAACGACAGTCACGCCGACTGCAGGCGCAACAGCGGCGGACAGCACGACAGGTCCGCCCTTGTAGACAACCTGAATGTAGCTGGCGGAGACCCACCCCCGAAGCTGGCCGTAGGCGACGTCGCACCACGTGTAACTATTCACGCAACCATGGGTAACGATGCTGGCACCCTGCGGCACGACGGTCACGACCGGATAGCTCGTTGCAGGACCAGCGCGCAGGTTGACGTTTGCCCGCGACACCGCGACGGTGGAGGCTGACGCGGCCGTTATCCCGGCCATCAACACGGCCAGGACCACCACTATTCTCTTCAGCATGATCAACTCCATATCCGATGAACCTGATGTTCATCTGCTATGCCGTTATCTGTCGAAGCGGTGTTTCAGCGGTGCTACGAAAACCGAGCAAGTTACGACCAAATGTTACGGGCCGCGGTTCCTGTCACACTTTGAAATATCTTGGCGCTTTGCATGTTTCCGGCGCACCAATAGGATCCTCCCATGAATGGAAAACCTGACAGAGTGATCGTCGTCGATGATGACCCGGAGCTCCGCGCGCTGCTGCGCCGGTTCCTGTCGGATCATGGCTTCGACACCCGGGCCGTGGAGGGTGGTGCGGCACTTGACCGGGAACTGTCGCGCAATCCGGCAGATGCCATCGTTCTCGACCTCATGATGCCGGGTGAAGACGGGCTCTCGATCTGCAGGCGCCTTCGCGCCGCCGGAGACATGACACCGGTCTTGATGCTTACAGCACGGGGCGATCCGATTGACCGCATTGTCGGTCTCGAAACCGGCATGGACGACTACCTGTCCAAACCCTTCGAACCGCGCGAGCTGGTGGCCCGCCTTTCGGCAGTGCTGCGACGGACCCGGGGCGTGCGAGACGTGGCGCCGGACGACGTCGTGACGGTCGGCACTCTCGAGATCAATCTGTCGACGCGAACGGTGACGCGCAACGGCGAATCTCTGAAGCTCTCCAGCCGTGAATTCGCTCTGCTTGCTGCTCTGGTGCGCAGCCGGGGGCGGCCGCTCAGCCGCTCCCAGCTGATCGAGCGCGCGCTCGGGCGCGATGCGGAAGTCACGGATCGCGCCGTGGACGTTCAGGTCGCCCGCCTGCGGCGCGCGATCGGCGACCGGGCCGATGAGGCCGAACTGATCAAGACAGTCTGGGGTGTAGGCTACGTATTGGTGTCCGGCGGTGCTTGACTCGCTTCTGAAGCAAAATGTTGCGGTTCTTGTTGCTACGATCCTGGGGGCACTGCTGGTGTCGCTGGTTTTGATCACCGGTCTTGTCCTGCATCCCCAGATCGAACGCTCTGCTTCAGATACTGCACAGACCATCCGGAATCTCGAGTTGTCCTTTGCGCAGATGGATCCGTTCCAGCAGATCCTGTTTGCTGAGGCATTGCGGGGCGATGAAGCGCCTGGTGTTCTGGTCGCAGAGACTGCTCCGCAGCACACAAACGCACCACGCAGCTGGTTCACACACTACTTCCTGCAGGTGCTGACCGGGCGTCACGGTATCGCGCCATCTGACGTGATGGTCGATACCGAGGGCCGCGTCTGGACCCGCATCGCCACGGCAGATCAACCATACTGGCTGTCGCTCAGGACCATTCCCGCAAGCGATCCGGTAACCGGCGCCCTGATCGCATTTGGCATCGCCCTGATCGCAGCACTGGCCGGCGGCATCGCGCTTCAACGGCGGATTGCGTTGCCGCTGAAGCGGCTTGAGGACGCTGTCGGACGCATGTCCAATCCTTTCGATGCCTATGACAGCGATATCGCCCGTCCCCGGGAAGTCGCTGCGGTGTCCCACGCGCTGACGGACATGTCGAAGCGGCTTCAGGCGGCAGAAGCCGACAGGGCCCTCATGCTGGCCGGGGTTAGTCACGACCTGCGCACGCCCCTCACAAAACTGCGCCTGACCCTAGCGATGCTCAAGGAGGCCGATCCCGCGCTTGTCGCCGCGGCAGAGCGCAATGTGATCCGTATCGAAGGCATGCTGTGCCAGTTCCTCGATTTCGCCCGCGGGTTCGAGACGGAAGAAACACGGGCGGTTCCGCTACGGCCGCTGTTGCAGCAGGCTATCGAGTCCTGTGCTGACCCCGTGGCCGTCGTGCTCGACGCACCAACGGACGCCGTGATCCGGGCGAAGGAGATGGCCCTGCTGCGCGCCTTGGACAATCTTCTGACCAATGCATTCAGATACGGAAAGCCTCCGATCACCGTATGCGGACGGATTCAAGGTGAGCACCTTCTGATCGATGTTCGGGATTCGGGTCACGGCCTCTCCCCCGTAGAAGCGCGGGACCTTATGCGGCCGTTCGCACGGGGGAATGCTGCGCGCGCCGGAGAGGGGACCGGCCTCGGGCTGGCCATCGTTCATCAGATTGCCAAGGCGCACGAAGGTGGCGTGGAGTTCGAACAGAACGAAGGGTCATTCACGGTCCGTATTCGTATACCACAAGCGGCCGTTGCTTGAGTGTGGCCTGTTGCTCTGGCGCAGCCATACCCATGAGGTATGATTTTATTAAATTAGGATAATGGCTTATTGGCGGAGCAGGTTGGGTCCCGCCCTCTACGCCCTCAACCCCGCCATCACCAGATCCAGATGTCCGGCGATATGGGTGTCGAGGCCGATGGGCTGGCGGCCGGCGAAGATGAGATGTTCGACCATCATGGCCAGCACGGGACCTGCGATGACGCTGGCGGTGGCGGCGGGGCTTTTGCGGAATTCGCCCGAAGCGATGCCTTCGTCGAGAAGGTGCTGGATCTGGTCCATCAGCGGCTCGACGAACTGGGTGTGGTGCAGGTCTATGACCTGCGGAAAGCGGCTGCTCTCCGAAACGACGAAGCGCATCAGCTCGCGCATGCGCCGGTCCTCTACCACCTTTTCGTAGCTGAGCAGGATCAGCCGCTGCAGCCGTTCCGAACAGCTGCCGGTGAGGCTGCGGGTCTCTGCCGCCAGATCTTCCAGCGGCACCGCAATGTGATTGAGCATGGCGGTGAACAGCTCGTCCTTGGTGGGAAAATAGACATAGACCGTGCCCTTGGTCACGCCGATGCGCTCCGCGATGTCTTCCACCCGTGCAGCGGTGAAGCCGTGTGTCACAAATTCCTCAAAGGCCGCATCCAAGATCTGGGCGGGGCGCAGGGCCTTGCGTTCGGCGCGGCTGAGTTTGGCCTTTGGTGTCATTCTTCCAGGTCCGGATCTCTGTTTTGCGCAGCATTTGGCTGATTGCTGTTTTTTCATTGACCTTCGAGTCAGTCAATAATAATTTGCTGCATCTTTTCTGGAAGGGGCGATCATGCGACGGATAGCCACATATATTCCCTGGATGTTCGCGGCCGCCTTTCTGGCGGCCTGCGGGCCGCAGGATGAGCCGCAGCAGCAGTCTGAGCGGCTGGTTCAGGTGGCGAGGGTGCGTGAGGCCACCCTGCCGGACACAGTGACGGCAACGGGGGAAATCCGCGCCCGGGTGCAGTCGAACCTCGCCTTCCAGGTGACGGGCCGGATCATCGCGCGGCTGGTGGATGTGGGCGGCCGGGTCAGCGCCGGACAGGTGCTGGCACGGATCGATCCGAGCGAGCAGCAGGCGGATCTGGATGTAGCCGTTGCCTCGCTCAATTCCGCAATGGCCGAACGCACGCAGGCGCAGCAGGCTTTTGACCGGCAGCAGCGGCTGTTTGAAAGCGGTGTTACCACGCGGGCCTCGCTGGACAGCGCCCAGGAGCAGCTGACACGCACGCAGGCCAATGTGGAAGCAGCGCAGGCACAGGCAGGCCGGGCGCGCGAGGCGCTTGAACGGACCAGTCTGAAGGCCAATGCGGACGGGGTCATTACCGCCCGCAGTGCCGAGGTCGGACAGGTGGCGCAGGCCTCGCAGCAGGTGTTCTCCCTTGCCCATGACGGTCCGCTGGACGTGGTGCTCAATCTGGATGAATCGGTCTTTCTGGACCGCAAGCTGGAACCTCTGGTGCTGGTCTCGCCCTTGAGCGGGGGCACTCCGGCCAAGGCGGTCATCCGCGAAATCTCCCCGGCGATTGACCCGTCCACCGGCACCATCCGGGTGAAGATGCAGCTTGAGGAAACCGCTTCCCTGCGGCTGGGCAGCCCGGTGACGGCCACTTTGAGCTACCAGCCCGTGCCTGTGATCGAGCTTCCGGCCGCAGCCATGGCCTCGGATGGCGGGCGCACGGCGGTGTGGGTGGTGGACCCGGCAGAGCGCAAGGTCTTGCTGCGCCCGGTCGAAGTGCTGGCCTATAGCAGCAGCGCCTTTACGGTCGCTTCAGGCGTCACGGAGGGGGAGCTGGTGGTCATCAATGGCACCAAATTCCTGAGCCCGGGCGAAACCGTCAGTTTTGAGGAGGCTGCCCAATGAGACGCGCTGCCAGTCTTTCATTCCTGCTGCTGGCCGGTCTTTCGCTGGCGGCATGCACACCGCATGAGGCCGAAGAGGCTGAACCGGTGCGTCCGGTGCTGTCCGTGCTTGTGGAAGAAGCTCCAGCCACCCGTCTGACCCTGCCGGGAACGGTCGCGGCGCGTGTCGAGACGGACTATGGCTTCCGCGTGCTTGGCCGCATTGTCACCCGCGATGTGCAGACGGCCGATATCGTCCGCAAGGGCGATGTGCTCGCCACCATCGATCCGGTGTCACTGGAACTGGCGGTGAAGAGCGCCCAGTCCGATCTGGTCAATGCCAATGCCCAGCTGAGCAATGCCATAACCACCGAGGCGCGGCAGAAGACCCTGTTCGAGCGCCAGTCCGGTGCGCTGGCCACCTTCGAAACGGCCGAGCAGGACCGCAAGATTGCCGAGGCGGCGGTGGCAAGGGCCAAGGCCAATCTGGACAAGGCGCAGGAGCAGCTGGGCTATGCCCGCCTGCTGGCCGAATTCGACGGGGTTGTCACCGGCA
The DNA here is from genome assembly GCF_036881715.1 of Pannonibacter anstelovis. NCBI lineage: Bacteria > Pseudomonadati > Pseudomonadota > Alphaproteobacteria > Hyphomicrobiales > Stappiaceae > Pannonibacter > Pannonibacter anstelovis. The sequence goes on along the minus strand of NZ_JBAKBF010000020.1, from coordinate 16,687 downwards.
CATCGGCGGAAGTGGGGCAGGTGGTCACCGACGGGCAGACCGTGGTGACCGTTGCCAAGCCGGACGAGCGCGATGCGGTGATTGATGTCCCGGAGGAAGCCAGCGGCAAGCTGAAACCAGGTGCCGTCTTCGATGTCGCCCTGCAGCTGGATCCGAGGGTCCAGGCGAAAGGTATCGTGCGAGAAATCGGCCCGGAGGCTGACGGGGCGACCCGCACCCGCCGCGTGCGGCTGACACTGGTGGACCCGCCCGAGGCATTGCGGCTGGGTGCCGTCATCATGGCCTTTGCCGACGTCCATTCTGAAGCCCGCTTCTGGCTTCCGGCATCCGCCATCCGCGCGGAAGGGGATGCGCGGTCGGTTTGGGTGGTGGACGAGGCCGCTGGCAAGGTGGTCTCCCGCGAGGTGAGCGTGGATGAAACGGCGGCCCAAGGCGGCCGGGTTCCGGTTTTGCAAGGGCTTGAGGCGGGCGACCGTGTGGTCGTGGCAGGTGTGAACATGCTCACGGAAGGCCAGGCCATTCGAATTGATCAGGAGACGGTCAAGTGAAGAAGTTCAACCTCTCTGACTGGGCGCTGGAGCACCGTTCCCTCGTCTGGTACTTCATGATCGTCTTCCTGCTGGCGGGCGTCTTCTCCTACATCAACCTCGGCCGCGAGGAAGATCCGAACTTCACGATCAAGACCATGATCGTTAGTGCCCAGTGGCCGGGCGCCTCTGCGGAGGAGATGCGGCTGCAGGTGACGGACCGGATCGAGCGTAAGCTCGAGGAGCTGGAGGCGCTGGATTACACCCGCAGTGAAACGCGGGCGGGCCAGACCACGATCTTCGTGGAGCTGCTGCCGACGACAAAGGCGAAGGACGTGACCGGCAACTGGATACGCGTCCGCAACATGATCAATGACATCCGGGGCGAGTTCCCCAGCGGTGTGCTGGGGCCGTTCTTCAACGATTCCTTCGGCGATGTGTATGGCAACATCTTTGCCTTCACGTCGGACGGTCTGACCCAGCGCCAGCTGCGCGATCTGGTGGAAGATGCACGCGCCAAGCTGCTGACGGTGGAGAATGTCGGCAAGATCGACATTTTGGGCGCGCAGGACGAGGTGATCTATCTCGAGTTCTCCACCCGCAAGATCGCAGCGCTTGGTATCGACCAGCGGGCGATCATCGAGACCTTGCAGGCACAGAATGCGGTGACCCAGTCCGGTTTCGTCGAGGCCGGAGCCGAGCGGATCGCGCTGCGGGTCAATGGCCAGTTCACCTCGGAAGAAAGCCTCAAGGCAATCAACCTGCGTGTGAATGACCGCTACTTCCCGCTGACGGATATTGCCACGATCAGCCGCGGCTATGTGGACCCGCCGTCTTCGCTGTTCCGTTTCAAGGGCAAGCCTGCCATCGGCCTTGCCATCGGCATGAAGGCAGGGGCAAACCTCCTGACCTTCGGTGAGGAGCTGGAAGCCGAATTGCAGCGTGTCATCCGGGATCTGCCGGTCGGGGTGACTGTGGAGCTGGTATCGAACCAGCCGAAAGTGGTGGAGGAGGCTGTCTCCGGCTTCACCAAGGCCCTGTTCGAGGCGGTAGCCATCGTTCTGGCGATCAGCTTCATCAGCCTTGGCATGCGCGCCGGCCTGGTGGTGGCGGTCTCCATTCCGCTGGTGCTGGCCATCACATTCGTCTTCATGGAATACACCGGCATTTCGCTGCAGCGTATTTCGCTGGGCGCACTGATCATCGCGCTGGGCCTTCTGGTGGATGATGCCATGATCGCCGTGGAGATGATGGTGTCGCGGCTGGAAGCGGGTGACACCATCAGGAAAGCGGCCACTCACGTCTATACCTCCACCGCCTTCCCGATGCTCACCGGAACGCTGGTGACGGTTGCGGGCTTCATCCCGGTGGGGCTCAACAGCAGTGCGGCGGGCGAGTTCACCTTCACACTCTTCGTCGTCATTGCTGTGTCGCTGATCGTGTCCTGGATCGTGGCCGTGCTGTTCACGCCCCTCCTGGGTGTGGCGATCCTGCCGAAAACGATGAAGGCTCATCACGAGAAAAAAGGGCGCACCGCTGCGGCCTTTGCCTGGATGCTGAAGCTGGCCATGCGCTGGCGCTGGGTCACCATCATATTGACTGTCGCGGCCTTCGGCCTTTCCGTTGGTGGCATGAACTTCGTCCAGCAGCAGTTCTTCCCGGCCTCCGACCGCGTCGAACTGATCATCGACTGGAACACGCCCCAGAACAGCACAATTGCCGAAACCAACCGGCAGATGGCCCAGCTGGAGCAGGAAAAGCTGGCCGGCAATCCGGATATCGACCATTGGTCGACCTATGTCGGTCAGGGCGCGCCACGCTTCATCCTGTCCTATGACGTACAGGCGGCGGCCCCGTGGTTCGGCCAGATCGTCATCGTCACCAAGGATCTGGAGGCCCGCAACCGGCTGCGTGCGGATCTTCAGGCCTATGTGGCAAAGACCTTCCCCGGCAGTGATGTGTTTGTGAAGCTTCTCGACATCGGACCGCCGGTCGGCAAGCCCGTCCAGTACCGTATCGGCGGCCCGGATGTGCAGCAGGTGCGTCAGCTGGCGCAGAAATTCGGCACCATCTTCAACACCCATCCGCTGCTTTCCAATGTCGCCTATAACTGGAACGAGCCCATTCGCGTGGTGAAGGTGGACGTCTTGCAGGACAAGGCCCGCCAGCTCGGCATTTCCTCGCAGGATATTGCCTCGGCGCTGGGCAGCATCGTCCAGGGCTCTTCGGCAACGCAGGTCCGGGACGATATCTATCTGATCGATGTCATCGGCCGGGCACAGGCTTCGGAGAGGGATTCTGTCGAGACCCTGAAGAACCTGCAACTGCCCAGCACCAGCGGCAAGTCCATTCCTCTGTCGACGGTCGCCCGGTTCCGCTACGAGGTCGAACAGCCGCTGATCGCCACCCGCGACCGCATCCCCACCATCACGGTGAAGGCGGCAGTGATCGGATCGACCCAGCCTGCGACGATTGTGGAGCAGTTGAAGCCGCAGGTAGAGCAGTTCCGGAAGGAACTTCCGGCCGGCTACAACATCGAGATTGGCGGTTCCGTTGAGTCCAGCGCCGAGGCGCAGGGGCCGATTGCGGCCGTCGCTCCCTTGATGCTGTTCATCATGGCCACGATCCTGATGATCCAGCTGCAGAGCTTCAGCCGCCTGTTCCTGGTGTTCGCCGTCGCGCCGCTTGCTCTCATCGGTGTGGTCGCGGCCCTGCTGCTCAGCAATGCGCCGATGGGCTTCGTGGCCATTCTCGGCATTCTGGCCCTGATCGGCATCCTCATCCGCAACTCGGTCATCCTTGTGGTGCAGATCGAGCACCTGCGGGAGGAGGGGATGCCTGCGTGGAAGGCGGTGATCGAGGCCACCGAGCACCGCATGCGGCCGATCATGCTGACGGCAGCGGCGGCGACGCTCGCGCTCATCCCGATCTCCCGAGAGGTGTTCTGGGGGCCGATGGCCTATGCCATGATGGGCGGCATCGTGGTCGGAACGGTGCTGACGCTCCTGTTCCTGCCGGCGCTCTATGTGGCCTGGTTCCGCATTCCGCGCGATGACAGCCCGGCAGAGCCCCATGGCGGCGCGCACAAGGACGGCGCTGCGCATGCCTGAGGCCTGTCAGATCACAAGGCAGAGAAGCTGAAACAGAACGGGCGGCCAACCGGAAGACTGGCCGCCCGTTCTGCATTTCAAGGGATAAGGAAATCAACGCCTGCGGCGGCGCAGGAACCCACGTGCGGGATAGAGGATCGCCGCATAGACGGTGAGCGCAGCGCCTGCCAGCAGTGTCAGCGTGGCAAAGGGCACGAGCGCATGGAGGTTTTGCGGCAGCAGACTCGCGAAAAGCGCCAGCGTCTGGGTCTGGAGCAGCATCAGGCCCGCCATCAGTACTGTTCCGGTCAGCAGCAGAACGGTCAGCCGCGCAGGCGGGGTGCCCATGTAGTCGCGCTTGCGAGCAGTGAGATAGAGCCCCATGGCGTAGATCCACACGCCTGCGGAGGTGCCTGCCGCAAGGCCCGCCGCTTCCCAGGGGCCGGAGAGGGTGGCCTTCAGCGCAACATTCACCAGCGTTGCCACAGCGAGGATCTTCAGCGGTGTCATCATGTCGCCGCGCCCGTGGAAGGAGGCAACGAGGGAGCGGACAGCCAGAGCTGCTGGCAGGCCGAGCGAATAGGCCAGCAGCACCGCGCCCGCCCCGGCGGTCGCGCTGGCATCAAAGGCCCCGCGCTGGAAGAAGGCAGCAATCGCCAGTTCCCCGAGGCCCGCCATCAGCACCGCCACCGGCAGCCCGACGGCAAGGCAGATGTTGAAGGCCTGATCCATGGTGGACCGCAGCTTCTGCCGGGCTTCGTCCGTCTCAGCGGCTGCGCCCCGGCTCACCTCCGGCAGCAGTGCCGTTCCCAGTGCAATACCGATGACGCCAAGCGGCAGCTGATACAGCCGGTCGGCATAATAGAGGTGCGAGAGGGCACCAGAGGGCAGGAAGCTGGCAAGGATCGTGTCTGCGAAGATGGCGATCTGAACGACGCCGGAAGCCAGCAGCGCAGGTCCAAGGCGGCGGAAAAACAGGCGCACGCCCGGATCCAGCTTCGGCAGGCAGAAGCTCACGGAGAATTCGCTGCGGAAGGTGGCTGCCGTCAGCAGCAGCACCTGCGCAATGCCGCCCGCCAGAACGCCCCAGGCTGCTGCGCTGCCTGCATCGGGGAACTGGCTGACGGCCAGCAGCGTGCCGATCATGGCGATGTTCAAAAGCACGGGCGCTGCCGCTGCAGCCGCAAACCGCCGCTCCGCATTCAGCACCGCCGACAGCAGCACCACGATGGACATGCACAGAAGATAGGGGAAGGTGATGCGCGTCAGCTCGATGGCCATCGGCCTTGCCGGATCATCAGCGCCCAGCCCCGGCGCCAGCAGGGTGATCAGTGTTCCCGTGGCTGCCCAAGCGAAAACGAGCAGCGCCAGGTTGGCGAGCATCAGCCAGGACAGGATCTGCGATCCAAAATGGCGCGCCTTGTCCGGCCCATCCTTTTCCAGCGTCGCGGCATAAGTCGGCAGGAAGGCGGCGTTGAAGGCGCCTTCGGCAAAGATGGCGCGGAAGTGGTTCGGCAGGCGGAAGGCCAGCATGAAGGCATCGGCAATGGGGCCTGCCCCAAGCACGCCGGCCATGATGAGGTCGCGGATGAAGCCGAGCAGCCGGCTCAGAAGGGTCAGTCCGCCGATAAGGCCAAGGCGACGCAGCATGTCTCAAGGTTCCGCACATCAGACCGGACACCGCGCCCGGCTGCGGCGTGGTGCTTACCCCATATCTGCGCCGCCGTCACGCCGCAGGGGTTCTCTGGTCCCCTGATGCCCTAGTCCGGAGCCATGGTGAGGGACACGCGGTCCCCGGCAAACCAGGTGATGCCATATTCAATGGGTTTGCCATCCTCCGTCACATTGACCGAAACGGAGCGCAGGATTGGTGCAGCTTCCGCGATCTGCAGCGTCAAGGCCTGCACCGGGCGCGCCAGCTTGGCCGTCAGGCGGGTCTGGGCGCGGGTGTAGTCGGCGATGCCGCAAACGGCCAGTGCCTCAGTGATTGACTGCCGCCCTTCCATGGCCTCCAGGAAACCAGGCACGCGTGCCGCCGGAAAGACGGAGCGGAACAGCGCCAGCGGAACACCATCGGCCAGGGATACACCCTCTACAACATGCACCAGGTCGCCAGGAGCCAGTTGCAGCGCTTCGGCTTCCTTTTCGCCGCAGGCCCGGGTTTCCATCAGGCTGATACGCCGCGAGGCCATGCGGCCGCTGGCGGCAAGGTTCTGCTGAAACCGCACACGCCGCCCGATGGCATAGTCCGTGGGCTTGATGGTAACGAAGACACCCGCCCCGCGCCGTGAGTGTACGGTGCCAGCCTCTGCCAGCGCAGCCAGCGCATGGCGCACCGTATGCCGGTTCACGCCGAAGCGGGCGGCCAGCTGCGCTTCCGTCGGCAGCTTGTCCCCCGGCTTGTAGTGGCCTTCGGCAATTTCCGCCGAAAGCGTGTCCACGATGGATTTCCAGATCGCGCTGCGCGCCATTGCCCTGCCCTGAAGTCTCTGTTTGCCGATGCTGAAAACCACCTGTCGTAAAAATTTCACAAGACGGCGGTTGAGCCGGATGGCCCCTTGCGGTATCGATATGTCTAGTTGTCTATTATTATATAGACAGGATCAAAAGATGTCGAGGTGCCGATGAAGCCCGCCGTTTCCCCCCAGGAGGACGAGCCGCACAGCCAGCGCAAGGTCTGGCTGTCGTTGCTGGCAAAGGCCAGTCCGGCGCGTCTGGCCGTGCTGTTTCCGGATCTGCCGGAACATACGCTGCTGCGCCGGCCCGAGGTTGGAGCCGTGATGGTGCGCGGGCGGATGGGGGGCACGGGTGCGCCCTTCAATCTGGGCGAGATGACCGTTACCCGCTGTTCTGTCCAGCTCACGTCCGGTGAGGTGGGCCACGCCTATGTGCAGGGGCGCGACAAGGCCCATGCCACCCGCGCGGCCTGTGTGGATGCGCTGATGCAGACGGATGCCGCCGCTGAGCTTCAAGCCCGTGTGCTGGATGTGCTGGCCGCAGAGGCGGCAGGTGCCCGGCAGCTGCGCGCAGAAAAAGCTGCAGCCACCAAAGTCGATTTCTTCACCCTCGTGCGCGGAGAGGACTGATGACACCCGAAGCCCTGACCGGCGGCTTTTCCGATGCGCCCATCGAGGCCGCGCGCGCCTTCCGCTGCCTGCTGGAAGCGCTTGCCCGCCCCGGCACCATCCATACGCTGGACGCGGCCCAGCCGCCGCAGCCTGTCTCCCCCGCCGCAGGGACCGTGCTCCTGACCCTTGCCGACACTACGACGCCGGTGTTTCTGGCAGGTGATGCCGATTGTGAGGCGATGCGCGGCTGGATCACCTTCCACACCGGCGCCCCGGTGCTGACGGCTGCCAGCCTTGAGGCAGGGGCAGATGCCGCCGGCATCCGCTTTGCCCTCGGGCGCCTTGAGGACCTGAAACCTTTCATAGAGCAGCTCTCCATCGGCGACCCGGATTATCCGGACCGCTCTGCGACACTGGTGCTGGAAGTGGAAACGCTCGCAGCAGAAGGCTGCCGCCTGACGGGGCCGGGCATCGCGGATGAAGCCTTCCTGAACCTGCCCGAGCTGGAGCTGTTCCGGCAGAACCATGCACTTTTTCCGCTTGGGCTCGACTTCTTCCTGACCGCAGGCCGCCAGATCGCCGGGCTGCCGCGCACAACCATCGTGGAGGCCTGCTGATGTATGTCGCCGTCAAGGGTGGCGAACGCGCCATCGGCAATGCCCATGAATGGCTGGCAGAGGAGCGGCGCGGGGACACCACCGTCGCCGAACTCACCGTCCCGCAGATCCGCGAACAGCTGAAACTCGCCGTCAACCGGGTGATGGCGGAGGGCAGCCTTTATGATCCCGATCTCGCCGCCCTTGCCATCAAGCAGGCGCGGGGTGATCTGATCGAGGCCATCTTCCTCATCCGCGCCTACCGCACCACCCTGCCGCGCTTTGGGGCTTCGCTGCCGGTGGAAACGGCGGACATGGCCGTGGACCGCCGGGTCTCGGCCACGTTCAAGGATCTGCCAGGCGGGCAAATCCTCGGGCCGACCTTCGACTACACCCACCGGCTGATCGACTTCAAGCTGGCCGCCGAAGGGGACGTTGACCCGGCCCCGCAGGCTCCGGCAGAAGGCGGACCGGTGCCGCATGTCACCGGCTTTCTTGGCCGGGACGGGCTCATTCAGGATGAGCCGCGCAGTGATGCCACCCCGCCGGACTTGACCCGCGAGCCGCTGGAACTGCCGGCGAGCCGCCCCTTGCGGCTTCAGGCGATCACGCGGGGTGATGAAGGCTTCATCCTGTCGCTCGCCTATTCCACCCAGCGCGGCTACGGACGCACCCACGCCTTCGTCGGTGAACTGCGCATCGGCACAGTGGCGGTGGAGATGGACATTCCGGAGCTGGGCTTTGCCATCGAAATCGGCGAGATCGAGCTGACCGAGTGCGAGACCGTCAACCAGTTCACCGGTTCGCGCACCGAGCCGCCGCAGTTCACCCGCGGCTATGGCCTCGTCTTCGGTCAGTCGGAGCGCAAGTCCATCGCCATGTCGCTGGTGGACCGTGCCTTGCGCTGGGAGGAACTGGGCGAGGATTACGTCGGCGCTCCTGCGCAGGATCAGGAGTTTGTCCTGTCCCACTGCGACAACATCCAGGCCACGGGCTTTCTGGAGCACATCAAGCTGCCGCATTACGTGGATTTCCAGGCGGAGCTGGAGCTGGTGCGCCGCCTGCGGGCGGAAGCGGAAGCCGCCCGCAATGCAACTGCAGACAGGGAGGCCGCCGAATGACGGATGAAGCCTACAACTTCGCCTATCTGGACGAGCAGACCAAGCGGATGATCCGCCGCGCCATCCTGAAAGGCATTGCTATTCCGGGCTATCAGGTGCCCTTTGCCAGCCGCGAGATGCCCATGCCCTATGGCTGGGGCACCGGCGGCGTTCAGGTGACGGCCGCCTGCCTTGTGCCGGAAGACCGGCTGAAGGTGATCGATCAGGGGGCGGACGACACCACCAACGCGGTCAGCATCCGCCGCTTCTTCCAGCGCACGGCCAGTGTCGCTGTGACCGGGCGGACCGATGAGGCGACCCTGATCCAGACGCGCCACCGCATTCCGGAAACGCCGCTGACCGAAGGCCAGGTTCTCGTCTATCAGGTGCCGATCCCCGAGCCGCTGCGCTTTCTGGAGCCCCGCGAAACCGAGACCCGCAAGATGCATGAGCTGGAGGAATATGGCCTCATGCATGTGAAGCTCTATGAGGACATCGCCCGCCACGGCGAAATCGCCACCTCCTACGCTTACCCGGTGAAGGTGGAAGGCCGTTATGTGATGGACCCTTCGCCCATCCCGAAGTTCGACAATCCGAAGCTTTCGGACAGTCCGGCGATCCAGCTTTTCGGCGCCGGGCGTGAGCAGCGCATCTATGCCCTGCCGCCCTACACGAAGGTGGTGAGCCTCGACTTTGACGATCACCCCTTCGTTCCCGGCAAGGCGCCGCATGCCTGTGATCTGTGCGGGGCGGAGGACAGCTATCTGGACGAGGTGATCACCGATGACGCCGGCAGCCGGATGTTCGTCTGTTCCGACACTGACTTTTGCGGCCAGCGGCAGGCCTGCGGCCACACCGGGCGGCTGAGTGCAAGCCCGGTTGCCGGGGCAGGGGAGATGGTGCGATGAGCCTTCACCAGACCATCACGGACACACCGCTTCTGAAGGTGTCCGGCCTCACCCGGCGCTATGGCGCCCGCATCGGCTGCGCCGATGTGTCCTTCGATCTTTACCCCGGCGAGGTGCTGGGCATTGTCGGGGAAAGCGGCTCGGGCAAGTCCACCCTTTTGTCCTGCCTTGCCGGACACCAGCAGCCGGATGAAGGGGCCGTGCTATATGACGGGCGCGACGTGCTGGCCATGGCGGAAACCGCCAGGAGGCGGCTGTCGCGCACCGAATGGGCCTATGTGCACCAGAACCCGCGTGACGGCTTGCGCATGGGCGTTTCCGCTGGCGGCAATGTAGGTGAGCGGTTGATGGCTGTCGGCGCCCGGCATTACGGCGCGATCCGCGACAAGGCTACGGACTGGCTGGGACGGGTGGAAATCGCTGCCGACCGCATCGACGACCGCCCCTCCGCCTTTTCCGGCGGCATGCAGCAGCGCCTGCAGATCGCTCGCAATCTGGTCACCGGCCCACGTCTTGTCTTCATGGACGAGCCGACCGGCGGGCTGGATGTGAGCGTGCAGGCGCGGCTTCTCGACCTGCTGCGCGGGCTGGTGCGCGATCTCGGCCTGTCGGTGATTATCGTCACCCATGATCTTGCCGTGGTGCGGCTTCTCGCGGACCGGCTGATGGTGATGAAATCCGGCCGCGTCGTGGAACAGGGCCTCACCGATCAGGTGCTGGACGATCCGCAGCATGCCTATACCCAGCTTCTCGTTTCCTCCGTCCTGCAGGTGTAGACCATGATCCGGATTGAAAACCTGTCCAAGTCCTTCACCCTGCACAATCAGGGCAGCGCCGTGATCCCCGTGATGGAAGGGGCAAGCCTCACCGTCGAGGCAGGCGAGTGCATCGGCCTCACAGGCCAGTCGGGCGCGGGCAAGTCCACGCTGATGCGGATGATCTACGGCAATTATCTGGCGGCCGGCGGGCAGATCATCGTGGGCGGCACCGATGTGACGAAGGCCGAGCCGCGCCAGATCATCCGCCTGCGCCGCGAGACGCTGGGCTATGTCAGCCAGTTCCTGCGCGTGGTGCCGCGCGTGCCTGCGCTGGATGTGGTGGCCGAGCCGCTGCTGCAACTGGGCACGCCGATTGAAGAGGCCCGGGCGCGCGCCGCAGATCTGCTGCGGCGGCTCAATATTCCCGAAAGGCTCTGGCAGCTCTCACCCACCACCTTCTCCGGCGGCGAGCAGCAGCGCGTCAACATCGCCCGTGGCTTTGCCCATGCCTATCCGGCTCTGCTGCTGGATGAGCCCACCGCAAGCCTTGATGCTGCCAACCGTGAAGTGGTGCTCTCGCTCATTGCCGAAGCCAAGGCGCGGGGCGCTGCCATCGTCGGCATTTTCCATGATGAGGAAGCCCGCGCCCGCGTCTGTACCCGGCTGGCCGATGTGACCGGTTTCACGCCGAAAGCGGCGGCGTGATCCGGTTTTACCTTCCGGACATTCTTTAAGGACGCAGGCCATCCTGCGTCCCGCCCCTGGCACTTAACTGCCAGCAGGAACAGCGCACCCCGGATTGGCAGCAATTTGGCATAGGTTTTTCCTCTTGGCGCCTGCCGAAGACCGCCATGCCTCGTGTCCTGCCGTGCCTTGATTATGCTTTGGCCAACATCAAACGGGGTTCCCAACATGACGTTCAAGGCTCTTCTGGCAGCCGGTGCTGCTGCCGCCGCACTTCTGACCGCGCCTCTGCAGGCCTCAGCTGAAGACAAGCTGCTCAACGCCTCCTATGACATCGCCCGTGAGCTTTTCGTCGAGGTCAACGAGGCCTTTATTGCGGATTACAAGGCAAAGACTGGCAAGGACGTCACCATCGACCAGTCGCATGCCGGCTCCTCCAAGCAGGCCCGCGCCATTCTGGAAGGCATGGAAGCCGATGTGGTGACCTTCAACCAGACCACCGACATCGATGCTCTCGTCAAGGGTGGTGCCGTGTCGCCGGACTGGGTGGAAGACTTCCCGAACCGTGCTTCCCCCTATTACTCGCTGCCCGCCTTCCTGGTGCGCGAGGGCAACCCGAAGAACATCAAGGACTGGAACGATCTCGTCCGTGACGACGTGAAGGTGATCTTCCCGAACCCGAAGACCTCCGGCAACGCCCGCTACACCTATCTGGCGGCCACGGCTTACGCCCGTGAAGTCTTCAACGGCGACGAGGCCAAGGTGGATGAGTTCATTACCAAGCTCTTCGCCAATGTTCCGGTGTTCGACACAGGCGGCCGCGGCTCCACCACCACCTTCGTAGAGCGCGGCACCGGCGACGTGCTGATCACTTTCGAAGCCGAAACCCAGGGCATTGCCAAGGAGTTCGGCGAGGACAAGTTCGACCTCGTCACCCCGTCCGTCAGCATTCTGGCCGAGTTCCCGGTCGCGATCGTTGACCGCGTCGTGGATGCCCGTGGCTCCCGCGATCTCGCCAGGGCCTATCTCGACTTCCTCTATGCGACGGAAGGTCAGCGCATCGTCGCAGCCCGTGGCAACCGGGTACATGACGAGACCGTCAAGGCCGAATTCAAGGACAAGTTCCCCGAAGTCCGTCTCGTCACCGTGGAAGACGTGTTCGGTGGTTGGGACAAGGCGCAGGAAGAGCATTTCGCCTCCGGTGCCAAGCTTGACAAGCTCTTCACAAACCGCTGATTTCGCGGGCCGATTTGACGCCATGGCAACCGGCGGGCCAGCTCCCGCCGGTTTCGCCGTGAAGGGGCACAGCCCCGCCACTTGAGGAGAAGCCGGATGAGGCACCGCCGCGTCCTGCCGGGACTGCCGCTAACGCTGGGCGTTACGCTGTTCTACATCAGCCTGATCGTGCTGCTGCCGCTCGGTGCGCTGGTCTACAAGGCCGCGAGCCTTGGTCCTTCAGCATATTGGCAGATTGTCGCGTCGGAACGCGCTGTGGCCAGCTACATGGTCACGGCAGGTTCTGCGCTGGCCGCCACCCTCTTCAACGTGGTCTTCGGCGTCATCCTCGCCTGGGTGCTGGTGCGCTACGAGTTTCCCGGCAAGCGGCTGATCGATGCCATGGTCGACTTACCCTTTGCCCTGCCCACCGCCGTTGCCGGCATTGCCCTGACCACGCTCTTCGTGGAAACCGGCTGGATCGGCCAGTTCCTTGCACCCTTCGGCATCAAGGTGGCCTACACGCCGCTGGGCATCATGGTGGCCATGGCCTTCACCAGCCTGCCTTTCATCGTGCGCACGGTGCAGCCGGTGCTGGAGGATCTGGATCCGGCACTGGAGGAGGCGGCACAATCACTGGGCGGTTCGGATGCGCGCATCTTCCGGCAGGTGATCCTGCCGCTGCTGGCACCGGCGCTGCTGGCGGGCACGTCGCTTGCCTTTGCCCGCAGCCTCGGCGAGTTCGGCGCCATCATCTTCATCGCCGGCAACCAGCCGTTCGAGACCGAGATCACGGCGCTTCTCGCCTTCATCCGGCTGGAGGAATACGAGTATCAGGCCGCCGCCGCCATTGCCTCGGTCATGCTCATCATCGCCTTCGTCATGCTGGCGCTTACCAATCTGATGCAGGCCCGTGCCCTGCGCTACATGTCGAGGGGCTGAGCCATGGCGCATGCCCGTTCCTCCCGCAAGCCGCCCCGCGTTGGCGATAGCCCGGCCATCCGCCGCACGCTGATTGGCATCGTGCTGGTGCTGGGTGCCATCTTCATGCTGGCCCCGCTGCTCGTTATCTTTGCGCAGGCTTTCAGCAAGGGCGTGATCTATTTCGCAGCCGCCATTGCCGAACCGGACACGCTGCATGCCATTGGCCTGACGGTGCTGACGGCCCTGATTGCCGTGCCGGTCAACACCGCCTTCGGTATCGCCGCAGCCTGGGCCGTCACCAAGTTCGACTTCCCCGGCAAGCGGCTGCTGATCGTGCTGATCGAGATTCCCTTCTCCATCTCGCCGGTGGTGGCAGGCGTCGCCTACATGTTCGTCTATGGGCTGCAGGGCCTGTTCGGCCCCTTGCTGCAATCGGCGGACATCAAGATCCTCTTCGCCCTGCCGGGCATCGTGCTTGCCTCCATGTTCGTCACCGCCCCCTTCGTGGCGCGAGAGCTGATCCCGCTGATGCAGGCGCAGGGGCGGGATCTGGAAGAGGCGGCCACCTCGCTGGGCGCTTCGGGCTGGCGCACCTTCCTGACGGTGACGCTGCCCAACATCCGCTGGGCCCTTCTCTATGGCGTGGTGCTATGCAACGCCCGGGTGATGGGCGAATTCGGCGCGGTTTCGGTGGTTTCCGGCAACATTCGCGGCCAGACCAACACGCTGCCACTGCATGTGGAACTGCTCTATCACGACTACAACACGGCAGGCGCCTTCGCGGCTGCCTCCATTCTCACTGTCCTGGCGCTGGTGACCATCATCGCCAAGGTTCTTCTGGAACGCATGGGCGCAGGCCGCGCCTCCCGCCCGGCGCTTGCCGGTGCTCCGCTTTCCGGCGGTCAGGCCAAGGGTGAAAAGCCATGAAAATCGTCCTCGACACTGTGGTGAAGACCTTCAACACCTTCCGTGCGGTGCGCGGTGTTTCGCTGGAGATCGAAAGCGGCGAGCTTGTCGCCCTGCTCGGCCCCTCCGGCTCCGGCAAGACGACGATCCTGCGCATGGTGGCGGGCCTCGAATATGTCGATGAGGGCCGCATTCTCTTCGGCACGGAAGATGCGACAAACATCCCTGTACGCGACCGGGGCGTCGGCTTCGTGTTCCAGCACTATGCGCTGTTCCCGCATATGACCGTGGCGGAAAACATCGCCTTTGGCATGAAGGTCTCCAAGACCCGCCGCAGCCGTCAGGAAATCGCGGACCGGGTGCAGGATCTCTTGTCGCTGGTGCGCCTTGCCGGTCTCGGTGACCGGTTCCCCTCGCAGATTTCCGGCGGCCAGCGCCAGCGCGTTGCCCTGGCCCGGGCGCTCGCCGTTGATCCGAAGGTACTGTTGCTGGACGAGCCATTCGGCGCGCTGGATGCCAATGTGCGCCGCGATCTGCGCCGCTGGCTGCGCGAAATCCACGACGAGCTGGGCATCACCACGCTGTTCGTGACCCACGATCAGGAAGAGGCGCTGGACCTAGCCGACCGTGTGGTCATCCTCAACGAAGGCCGCATCGAACAGCAGGGTACGCCACGTGATGTCTGCCGCACCCCGGCCTCGCCCTTTGTCACCCGCTTCCTCGGTGATGCCAACCGCTTCACCGGCGAAGCGCGCGGCGGCACACTGCTGGTCGATGGCCAGCCGGTGGGTACTTGCGGAGAGGCGAGCGGTCCGGTGGAAATCTACGTCCGGCCCGCCGATCTCGGCTGGCAGGCGGACGGGACACAAGTCGGCATTCCCGCCACCGTCCAGCGTGTCATCGACCATCCGGGCGGCCGCCGCCTCATTGTCCGCGCTTCCGGGAACGGAGCACCGGAAGAGGCTCTGGAGCTTGAGGTTCCTTCTACCACCGAAGTGGATGCAGGCGCCGCCGGCCGCCTCACCATCCGCAAGGCCGATGTCTTCCCGCTGGCTCAGGCCTGAGTCTCAGCTGTGTCACGCCGGTGAGATCTGGCGCCCTCACCGGGCGGTCAGAACCTCGCCGCAGGTCTTCGGCAAGGCTGCAAGAGCCAGCGGGCGCTTCTTCTGCACCGGAGGCGGCTTGCCGGTTTCCGGGTCGATCTTCGGCACCCAGGGGCCGTCCGCCAGCCAGGACGTCAGCTCCGTGCCGCAGCCGTCGCCCTGCGGCGGCTCGTCCTGATCGGTGCAGCCCACGCTGCCCGCCGGGCAGGACATGCGCACGTGGAAATGATAGTCGTGGCCCCACCACGGCCGCACCTTGCGCAGCCAGGCCCGGTCGCCGGTTTCGAACTGGCACAAAGCCTTCTTGATCGCCGGATTGACGAAGATGCGCGCAACGCGCTGATCCTTCGCCGCGAGGCGGATCAGTGCGGCATGGGTATCCGTCCAGCGCCTCGGATCGACGCTGCGGTCGGCGCCCGCCACATCCTGCGGCTGCTTGACCATCGAGATGGCGGAGATCTTTTCCCGTTCCTCTGCGGTCAGAACCCTGTCCGGCATCGGCGTCAGCCAGATGTCCGCATCCAGCCCGATCTGGTGGCTGGAATGGCCGGAGGTCATCGGCCCGCCGCGCGGCTGGGACAGGTCCCCTACCAGCAGCCCGCGCCAGCCCACCTTCGGCGCCTTGGCTGCAAAGTCTTCCAGAAAGCTGATCAGGGCCGGATGGCCCCAGTTGCGGTTGCGCGACAGGCGCATGACCTGCCAGGACGGGCCATTCACCGGCAGGGCCGAAGCCCCCGCAAGGCAGCCCTTGGCATAGGAGCCGATGGCGCGGGAGGCCAGCGGCGCGGGCTCTTTCATCGCACCGAAGTAATCCTTGGCCGGGGCGGCGGGGTCGAGATGGCGCGGCATCCTTGGCGCTGATGCCTCACGCGCTGCGGGCTTGGCCGCAGGTGTGCCGGAGGCTTGAACCGGCGCACAAGCCAGCAGGCCGGAAACTCCGAACGCCGCAAGCGCATAAACAAGGTGACGTGCGGCAGCGGGCAGGTGAATATCGGAATGATAAGGCATGAGCACTGAAATCCGTGGCCAGAGCCATGATGGCTCTCGCCCGGTGAATCTCAACAGAGTCGGCGGCGGACGGCAAGCCTGCCGCGATCACGGGTTATGTCAGCCCCGCTTCGAGCCGGCCATTCAACCCTTTTTCACGCGGCTTCGCGCTCCTTTGCAGCGGACGTGCCAGCCTCCCCGGCCTCATCGCAGCTGTCCGCAATCAGTTCCGCCAGTTCATCCAGCACCAGTGTGTGATCGCGGATGATCCGGTCGGCCGCGCCGTTGAGCAGGATCAGATTGCCGGGGCGGCCATTGTCCATATCCTCCGCTTCCGGCGGCAGCTCGCCATCGAAGCGGTAGTAGGCCGGACCGTCCAGATCGGCGAAAACCTGGTCCGCCAGACCGGCAGTGGCGGCCGCATGCCCGTCCTGCAGCACCGAGAGCAGCGGGGCGCCAGTGGATGGCAGCATCCAGCCGAGCGCACCCCAACGGCAAGCGGTCTCGAATTCGAAGGCCCTTCCGCCAGCGTGACCTGTGCCCAGCGAGATCAGGACAATATCTTCTGCTGCCCAGCCCATGCGGCGGGCCTGCGCATAGGCGGCCAGCGCCGGATTGCCGAGCAGGGCACTGCCGCTGATCATGGCCTCATTACAGCCACGGGTCAGATTGTCGATGCGGGCAGGCTCAAAGAAGGACGGTTCGGCCATGGAGGCGCGCACGGCCTCCCAGAAATAATAATCGTCCGGCCGCGCCCCGCCGGTCCCGGGCGCGCTGGACATCATCACCAGATTGCGCCGTTCAATGTCATAAGCCGGCAGC
>NZ_JBAKBF010000019.1:0-35721 GCF_036881715.1 Pannonibacter anstelovis | reverse complement strand
GCCGGGCGCATCATACGGGCCGAACCCCAGACGTTCGCTTCAACACGTAATGAGCATTAGGCCCCTAACGTTGAGCTGCCCGCTCTCGCCGACGCTGGTTGAAAGCTGTTGCTTCAACCACCGCTCGATGAACCGAATGTATCAAGAGGTGGCAAAGCTCTGAAACTGTGGGAGCCCCCGCCTCAACTCCACTGCGGGGTGGCGGGAAGCCAGAAGACTTCCGAGGCGGAGTCTTCAGAGTCGAGCCACAGGAATTCGCAGTCCGGATAGTCCTCGTCGAGGATTTCGTGGTCCTCGCCCATTTCGCAGAGCATGCCGCCTTCCGGGTTGAGGTGGGCGCGGCACTCCTCGATGATCCGGCGCACCAGATCCAGCCCGTCGCCGCCGCCGCCGGCCAGCGCCATCTGCGGCTCGTGCAGGAATTCGCCCGGCAGCACCTCCATCACCTCCGGCCCCACATAGGGCGGGTTGGTGATGATGAGGTCATATGTCTTGCCCTTGACAGGGGCAAAGAGGTCGCCCTGCAACAGGGTGATACGGTCCTCAAGCCCGTGATCGCGCACGTTCTCTGCGGCAAGGTTCAGCGCCTCGGGCGAAAGATCCACGGCATCCACCGTGGCATTGGGGAAGGCATAGGCGGCGAAGATGGCCAGCGAGCCGCCGCCGGTGCAAAGATCCAGCACGGAGGTGACCTCATAGGGATCACCAATGAGGCTCTGGGCCGGTTCCGAGCCGTCGAACAGCGGCGAGCGCAGAAGCTCGGCAATATAGGAGCGCGGCACCAGCGCACGGGCGTCAGAGCGGAACGGCAGGCCCAGAAGATAGCTGCGGCCGGTGATGTAGGCTGCCGGAAGGCGCTTCTCGATGCGCAGCGCCAGCCGTTCGCCCAGCAGCGTCTTTTCCCGGTCGGTCAGGCGCGCATCGGCAAAGGCGTTGAAGTCGTCAACCGGCAGGTTGAGGCTTTCAAGGATCATGAACACCGCCTCATCCACCGCCGTTGCCGAGCCGTGTCCATAATAGAGCCCAGCTTCCTGAAAGGCGCTGACGGCAAGCCTCAGTGCGTCGCGCAGGGTCACCATCCCCGCCATTTCACGGCGCAGATCCGGCTTGGTCAGTTCAGCAAAGGGGGCATTCAGCGGTGTGCCTTCGGGCATCGGGATATCCTTGAGATTATGCGGCCAGCGCCGGGCGCTGGCCTTGCAAGACGTTGCTCTGCTCTAGCGCATTTCGGGGGGAAGGGGGAGCCGGTTTCCGGTAGGGCTGTGTTTCCTTCCCTGCATTGGGGTGAGGGACGCACAAACACACATCATGTCATCCCGGTTTGGCGCGCAGCGGCAAGACCAGGATCCAGTACGCCCTACGCGAGCGAGGTAAGCCCCGGGACTACTGGATCCCCGCCTTCGCGGGGATGACAAGAAGAGCAGCTGCGGCAAAAGGCAATCCGCATCTCCGCCTACCGTGCCGCCCCGGCCTTGGGCCGGGGCCTGTAAGGGATGCTCCGCCTCTCCACCGTCACCCCGGGCGGAACGAAGTGCAGACCCGGGTCTACTCGTTTGCAGAGAGGTGCCGTTACCGCGAGCCGTGCACAAGACCGTTGACCCCTATATGCCTCACAGCTTCATGCTGGTCATCTGCGGTCTGGAAGCGAGGGGGGGCAACTCGCAGGAAGCGACGATGGCTGAGGGAGCGGATAGGCAGTGCGTCCCTCGCAGGTCCCGGCACGGAGGCCGGAACGGTGCGGAGAGTGGGCAGGGAAACACAGGAAATGATAGAGAGTGAAATTTTTTCATTTCAATTTCCGTCATGGAATTTCGATTGCTTATTCTCCTGCCCTTGATTGTCGCAAAAAACCGTTTAATCCTTCTGCATATTTCGCTGCTGGAGGGCAGCGAGTGGGAGGGTGCTTTGCGCACGGATGAAAAATTATTTACGCCCGTTGAGGGCGACGCAACGGCTGCGCTGCAGGCGGCGATGGACGCGGCTGCAGCAAATGGCGGGGCGCTGCGGCTGGCTGCAGGGCGCTACGCTTGCGCCGGGTTGAAGCTGCCTTCGGGGCTTGATCTGCGTTTCAGCACCGGTGCCGTGCTCGTCTTTGCCGAAAGCTATGAGGCTTATGCGGCCAATGAGGTGGGCATCGAGGCGGAGAAATCCAGCCGGGCGATGATCACGGCGAAGGATGCGGCGAATATTTCCATCACTGGCCCCGGCCTCGTCTGCGCGCCAGGTCCGGCCTATGTGACAGGCCGACTGGAGGATATGGGAACGCTCGTTCCCGCCGCCTTCCGCCCGCGTGTGATGGTGCTGGAGAACTGCAAGGGCGTGACGCTCGCAGACTTTTCCGTCGAAGCTTCACCCATGTGGACGCTGCATTTCGTGGAATGCGAGGGTCTGCGCATTTCGGGCCTGTCGGTCACCAATGATCTGGAAATGCCCAATACCGACGGCATGGTGCTGGATGCTTGCCGGGATGTGCGGGTCGAGCGCTGCCGCATTTCCACCGCTGACGATGGCATCGTGCTGAAGACCAGCGCCCGTCTGGACGGTGCACTGGCTGGTGCCTGCCGCGATATCGTGGTGGCTGATTGCGACATCGAAAGCCGCAGCTGCGCGCTGAAGCTGGGCACGGAAAGCCATGGCGATTTCGAGAATATCGAGTTCCGCGACTGCCGTATCCTTGGGTCCAACCGGGCGCTTGGCATCTTCTCGCGCGATGGCGGCAAGGTGCGCAACATTGCCTTCCGCCGCATCGGCCTGTCCTGCGAGGAAACGCCGGAAGGCTTCTGGGGCTCGGGCGAGGCGGTGACCATCACCGTGCTGGACCGCCGCCCGCTGGGCAAGCCCGGCGGCAAGGCTGCGGGCGATGTGCGCGATGTGGTGTTCGAGGATATCTCCGGACGCATGGAAGGGGCGGTGAACCTCATCGCCGACAAGCCCGGTGCCATTTCCGGCCTGCGGCTGTCACGTATCCGTCTGGTTCAGGCCGACGGGGTCTGGCGCGGTCACTATTACGATGTGCGTCCCACCGCTGCCGATCTGGCTCCTTCGCCTGACGCTGCAGGGCGGGCCAATGCCTGGGTGAAGGGGCCTGATGGCAAGGTCATCGGCCTCGTGCCCTATCCGGGCGGCATGCCCGGTCTTTATGCCCACAACGTGGAGGGGCTGGTGCTTGAGGATGTGGTGATCGAGCGCCCCTTGCCGCTGCCGCAGGGATGGCATGAGCAGGAGCAGGTTGTTGTCTCCGGGGCTCCTGCCGTCTGGTCTGTCTACGGTCCCTGAGGAGCGCCCGTGAGCAAGCTTATCCGCAAGCTGGATCATCTGCTGTCGCGTTTGCAGCAGAGGATCTACACCCACACCGGCCATGAGGTGGCCTTGCGTTATTGCGCCGGGTCCTCTGAAACCCGCGCCGCCCTCGTTGCCTCCACGCGGGAGGACTGGACGCCGGTCACCCGCGATCTCGTCTGGGGCGAGCCGGATGGCTATTACTGGTTCGGCGGCAGCATCACGCTGGCTGACGAGCTGATTGGCCAGCGCCTTGCCGTGCATGTGGAAGCGGCCTTTGGCAGCGTCATGGGCCGCTCCGATCCGCAGTGCCTTGTGCGCGTCAATGGCCGCATCGTGCAGGGCGTGGATGGCAACCACCGGGAGTTTCCGCTGACCGAAGAGGCCCGCCCCGGCGAGGCCTTCGACATCCTCATTGAGGCTGGAACCATCGAGGACCGGCGTCAGCTTGGCTTCGCTTGCCATCTGGTCCGCCATGACCTTGATGTTGAGGAAACCTATTACGATCTGCGGGTGCCGCTCGATGTGGCGCGGCTTCTGGCGGAGGATGATCCGCGCCGGTCTTTTATCCTGCGTCAGCTCGATGCGGCGGTGGATGCCATTGATCTGCGCCCCGGCAACGACGCCCGGTTCCATGCTTCGCTGGCCCTTGCCCGTTATCATGCGGGTGAAATTTATGCGGCTCAGGATTTCGAGCAAAAGCCCGTCATCACCGCTACCGGCCACACCCATATCGACGTGGCCTGGCTGTGGCGGGTGCGCGAGACGCGGCAGAAGATGGCCCGCTCCATGGCCACCGCGATGACGCTGATGGACGAGTTTCCCGACTATCAGTTCATGTACAACCAGTGCGTCCTGCTCGACTATCTGGCGCAGGATTATCCTGAACTGTCACAGCGCATTGCGTCGCGCGTTCAGGAGGGGCGCTTCGAGATCGAGGGCGCGCTCTGGCTGGAGCCGGATGTGAACATTTCCAGCGGCGAGTCGCTGGTGCGGCATATCCTTTATGGCGTGCGCTACCACGAAGAGACCTATGGCGTGCGTCCGCGCATGGTGTGGCTGCCGGACACCTTTGGTTATTCCGCTGCCCTGCCGCAGATCATGCAGCGGGCAGGGCTGGACACTTTCGTGACGCACAAGCTGTCGTGGAACGACACCAACCGGATGCCGGAGGAAAGCCTGTTCTGGCAGGGGATCGACGGCACCAAGGTGGCCGCCTATTTCCTGACGACCCAGCCGTATGACTCCAAGAGCATCGGCACCACCTACTGCCCCAACCTGAAGCCCACCCATGTGATGGGCACCTGGCGGCGGCATGGGCAGCAGCATCTCAGCAAGGAGCTGTTTCTCGTCTATGGCTATGGCGATGGCGGCGGCGGGCCGACGCGGGAGATGCTGCACAACATCCGCCGCATGGAACGCGGCATTCCCGGCTGCCCGAAGGTGGAACATGCGCCCATGCGCCCCTTCTTCGAGCGGCTGCTGAAGCGGATGGCGGACAATCCGGAGAACTATCCCACCTGGGTGGGCGAGCTTTATCTGGAGTTCCATCGCGGCACGCTGACATCCGTAGCCCGCAACAAGCGCAGCAACCGGCTGGCGGAAACCGCGCTGCGGGAGCTGGAGCTGCTGGCCGTTCTGGCCACGCAGCATGGCGTGGCCTATCCGGCAGCAGAGCTGCGCCGCCTGTGGGACATCGTGATGCTGAACCAGTTCCACGACATTCTGCCGGGCTCCTCCATTGGCGCGGTCTATGAGGATAGCGATGCGGACTATGCGCGCCTGTTCTCGGCTGCGGATGAGCTGAGAGCGCGCCTGGCTGCGGCGCTGCCGGGCAGCGGGACCGGGGTATTCAATCCCTCCGGCACAGCGCGCAGCGGGCTTGTCCTTGTGCCGGATGCAGAGGGTGTGGCGGGTAGCCAGCCTGTTGTGCGGGCTGATGGCTCGGCGGCTCATGCAGTGCGTGTCGAGGCCCTGCCGCCGCTCGCCCTTGTCAGCCTTGAGGCGCATACGGCTCCTGCACAGCAGGACGTGCTGGAAGTCTCGCCGGAGCGGCTTGCCAATGATCATGTCGAGGTGCTGTTCGATGAGGCTGGCCGCATGGTGTCGCTCCTCGACCGCAAGACCGGGCGGCAGGTTCTGAAAGCGGGCGCGAAAGCCAACCGGCTTCAGGCCTTCCGCGACATGCCCGCCGAATATGATGCCTGGGACATTGATGCGGATTTCGAGGATCAGGTCTTCGAGATCGACGATCTTGTCTCGGCAGATGTGGTGGAGCAGGGGCCCTTGCGGGCGGCCATCCGCTTTGAATGGCGGTATGAGACCTCGTACATCGTGCAGGTCATCTCGCTGGAGGCTGGTGCCCGGCAGGTGGAGGTGGATTGCTTCATTGATTGGCACGAGCACAACACGCTGGTGAAGGCAGCCTTCCCGCTGGCGCTCAACACGGCGGCCATCGATGCCGAGATCCAGTTCGGCCACGTGCGCCGTGCCACTCATCGCAACACCTCCTGGGACAAGGCTCGCTTCGAGTGCTCCATGCAGCGCTGGATCGATGTCAGCGAGCCGGACTTCGGGGCCGCTTTCCTCAATGATTGCAAATACGGCTATGACGCGATCGGCAGCGATGTGCGGCTGACGCTGCTGCGCTCGCCCACCTGGCCCTGGGCAGAGGCCGATCAGGGCGCGCATCACCTGCGCTATGCGGTGATGCTGCATAACGGTGACAAGGTGGCGGTGCATCGGGCGGCGGAAGCTTTCAATCTGCCGCTGCGCTTCGTTGCTGCTGCGGATGCTGCCGCCAGCGGCTCTGCTGCCATGCCTTTCACGCTGGAGGGAGAGGGGGTCTGCATTGAGGCTGTGAAGCAGGCCGAAGAAGGCGATGCCATCATCTTGCGTCTGTGGGAGGTTTCCGGCACCCGCCGCACGGCGCGGCTGCGGCTGGAGCCGGTCATCACAGCCGTCTCTCGCACGGACCTTCTGGAGCGCGAGCCTGAAGCCCTGGCGGTGGAGGAGGGCGCTGTCAGCCTCTCTCTTGCACCGTTCGAAATCCTGACGCTCAGCCTCTCGCGGAGCGCGCTTACCACTTCTTCAATACCGAGCCTGACATGACCCAGCCGCTGCACGAATTCACCCGCCGTATCACCGAGTTTCCGGAAGGCGAGAAGTCCTTCATCGAGATCCCCTTCACGGTCGATGACAGCATCGAGCGGATCGAGGTCAGCTATGTGTTCCCGGCTGGCAGCGGCGGCAGTGTCATCGACATTGGCCTTGCCCAGAATGGCCGTATGCGTGGCTGGTCGGGCTCCGAGCGGGGCCATGTGCATGTGGCGGCAGACCGGGCGACGCCGGGCTATGACCTTGGGGCCCTGCCGGGCCGCTGGGATGTGGTGCTGGGCATCGTGAAGATCGGCCCCAACTGCTACACGGACTTGCGCGTTCGCCTCGTGCCCAAGCGCAGGAAGTGGCTGGTGGGCGACATTCACAGCCATTCGGAGCATTCCGACGGCGGCGTCACGGTGCTGGATGCCATCCACCGCGCCCGTGCCTCGCGGCTCGATTTCGTCGCCATCACCGACCACAACACCGTGTCGCAAAACATCATCCGCCCGGATGATCCGGACATTCTGGTGATCCCGGCGATGGAACTCACCTCTTTCTACGGCCACACCAATTTCTTCGGGCTGGAGCGTCCGGTGGATGACTGGCGCTGCCGCTCGCCGCAGGATGTAGCGGAGAAGATGGCGGAGGCCCGCTCAAAGGGTGCAACGGTGGTGATCAACCATCCCTTCCAGAACTCCGATGGCGGGCGCTGGCAGGCCGGCTTTGATGTGGCCTTTGATGCCATGGAAATCTGGAACGGCAACTGGACGCCGATGAACCAGCAGGCCATTGATTTCTGGCAGGAGCTGCTTTGTGCTGGACGCCGGATTCCGGTGACGGCGGGCAGCGATTTTCACCTCAAGAACCGCCGCCGCCATGGCCATCCCTCCAACCGGCTGCTGGCGGAGAGCCATACGGTGGCAGGCATCCTGGAGGCCATCCGCGCCGGGCGCAATGTGGTGGCGGCAGGGCCCGATGACCGCATGGCTAAGCCGGCAGATGAGGCCGGGCCGCAATTTGGCGAAGAGGTGAGGGCAGGGCAGAAACTGGCCACTACCTTCACTGGCCTTGCCGCCGGAGACGAGCTGCGCGTCATCACGGACCAGGGGCCGGTAGAAACGCTTCCAGCCTCTGGTCATGAGCTCACCCATGAGAGAGCATTCGCCAGCCGGTTCCTGCGCTATGAAATCTGGAATGGCGGCGAGCCGAGGCTCTTCACCAATCCCTATTACGCCGCGTGAGTGCTCGCGGGCCGCAAGGCACGTGAAGGTGTGATCGCTCTGGGAGGGGCACAAATGGAAAAGAAGGCAACGGGCAAAGTTGGCATCAAGGATGTCTCGCAGGAGGCAGGCGTTGCGCTCAGCACTGTCTCTCACGTGCTCAATGGCACGGCGCCGATCAGTGCCGAGGTGCGTGCCCGGGTGCTGGATGCAGCCCGCAGGCTCGGGTATCTCGCCAAGCGCCAGCAGAAGGGGGCGATTGCTTCGCTCTCCACCCTCTATCTGGCGGTGCCCAATGCCAATCTGCCGCATGTGAACACCAACCTCTTCTCCTGGACCATGCTGTCGGGCCTGACGCGGGAGTGCGAGCGCCGGGCCATCAAACTGGTCCCGCACGCCAGCGAAGGGGATCTGAGTGCGCCGGAAATCATTGCCGGAGCCCGGGCCTGCGGCGCCGATGGCATTATCCTTGTGCACGATCACACGCCGCGCTTGATCAAGGGGCTGGCCGCGTCGGGCATAGCAACAGTGCTGCTCAATGGTGATGATCCCTCCATGTCCATCGATACGGTGGTGCCGTCCAACCGGTATGGAGCGCGGCTTGCGGCTGACTGGCTGCTGTCGCGCGGGCATCAGCGCATCCTGCATCTCACCTGGCGTGGCCGCAGCACGATCCGCCGCCGTCTTGATGGTGTGCGAGATGCCCTGCTGGCCCGGGATCTTTCACCCGATGCCTGTGAGGTGCTTTATGCCGATGGCTATGAACCCGGTCACGGGGAGGCGGCGCTATCGCGCTTCATCGCTGGCCGGGGCGGCTTGGGCGGCAACACGGCCATCTTCTGCGCCGCCGACAATCTTGCCATCGGTGCGCTCAACGCATTGCGCGCCGCCGGGATCAGCGTTCCTGGGGACGTCAGTGTCATCGGCTTCGACGGTGTGACCATCGGTGAGCTGACCACACCGCCGCTGGCAACCGTCCGGGTGCCGCTGGATCATCTGGCTGCGGCCGCCGTTCAGACGCTCGAGAACCGCCTTGCCGTTCATGCGCCCGATTTTCCGCCTGTCCGGACCGAACTGGCCTGTCAGCTCATCATCCGTGAAAGTGCGGGTGATGCTCGCAGTTGAATGAAATTATTTTTATTCTTGAAATCGAGCTTTCAATGCGTGATCGTCTCCTTCGTTGAATTATCTGGAAGCTAAATACTGCCTTTGCGGTAGAGTTTCCGTCTCTGGGAGGAGATTGGGATGAGGATTCATAGAAATATTTTCACTGCAATGTCAGTGGTTCTCCTGACAGGCTCAGCCATTAGCCCGGCCTATGCTTTCCAGGAATCGCCAATGCTTGCGGCGCTGGTGAAGGAAGGCAAGCTGCCGCCGGTAGATCAGCGCCTGCCGGAAAAGCCCGCAGTCATCGAAGCGGTTGAAGTGGGGCAGTACGGCGGCAACTGGCAGCGCGCCTACAAGGGGCCGGGCGACCGCTGGGGTCCGACCAAGCTCATGGAAGAGCGCGTGGTGAAGTGGGCGCAGAAGGCTGGTGGTCCGCTGGAGCTGGTGCCGGGCTATATTTCATCCTATTCGGCCAGCGAAGACTCGCGCGAGTTCACCTTCTCCCTGCTCAAGGGGCTGAAGTGGTCCGACGGTCACCCGGTCACCACGGAAGATGTGCGCTTCTGGTATGAGGATGTCTATCTCAACAAGGACATTCTCGCCGAGATCGACCAGACCCTCGCCCCCGGCGGCAAGCCGATGAAGCTGGAGATCATCGACGAGCAGACCTTCAAGGTCAGCTTCGATGACCCTTACGTCTATTTTCTCGAAATTCTGGCCAAGGATTCCACCGGTAATCCGAGCCTTGACCGCCCGAGCTTCCTGTTCCCGAAGCACTATCTGAAGCAGTTCAATAACAAGTATGCTTCCGAAGAGGAGCTGAAGGCGGCGGCGGCGAAGTTCGGCGTTGAAAAATGGAGCGATCTGTGGGGCTCCAAGGGCGCTGCAACGGCCTGGTGGCAGAATCCGGACCTGCCGGTGATCACCGCCTGGAAGATCGATACCCCGGCGCCCGCCGAAGTGGTGACGATGGTCCGCAACCCCTATTATTACGCCGTGGATCAGGCCGGTAACCAGCTGCCCTACATCGACCGCATCACGCACAAGCTGTTCAGTGATCAGGAAGCCTTCAACCTTATGGTGGTGCAGGGCCAGATCGACATGCAGATGCGCTATGTCGAGCCGCAGGACTTCACCTTCTACAAGGAGAACGAGGCCAAGGGAGACTACAAGGTCCGCCGCTGGACGCAGGCGCAGGTCTGGGCTCTGGTGCCGAACCTCAACGTCAAGGACGAGGTGCTGCGCGGCCTCTTCGAGACTGCAGAGGTGCGCCAGGCGCTCAGCGTTGCCATCGACCGTGAGACGGTAAATGAGCTGATCTTCTCAGGCCTTGCCGAAGCCCGTCAGGCTGCGCCGGTCAGCGGCTCGCCAAATTTCGATCCGGAGCTTGAAACGCACTGGGCCGAATATGATCCGGATCTTGCCAATGAGCTGCTGGACAAGGCCGGTCTCGACAAGCGTGACAGTGAAGGTTTCCGCCTGCGCCCGGATGGCAAGCGCCTGTCCATCGTGGTGGAAATGCAGCATGCCAATGGTCCCAAGACCATGGAAATCATTGCCGGCAACTACAAGGACATCGGCGTCGAGCTGCTGCCGCGCATCATTGACCGCACCCAGTGGGACGCGAACCGCGACAACAACGAGTTCCAGATGCAGTGGTATCCCTTCGACCGCCTGTCGGTCGTCGCGGCTGACCCGCGCATCATGATGGGCAACGACTCCTACGCCCACCAGTATTACATCTGGTACTCGACGAAGGGCGCGTCCGGCATCGAGCCGCCGGCTGATCATCCGATCCGCAAGCTCTTCTCCGATTGGGACAAGGCTTCCAAGGCCGCCAGCCGTGCTGAAGCAGATGGCGCACTCAACGATTTGATCAGGACTTTCGTCACCGAAGGCTGGGTTATCGGCGTGGTGGGTGAACTGCCTGCGATTTCCATCGTGAAGAACGACTTCAACAACTTCCGCGATGGTCTCATCGAGGACGACATCACCCGCGGCATCGGCCTTGGCGCGACGCAGCAGATGTGGATGAAGCCGTAACGGCAGCTGTGGCTGCGGCGTTCGGACCGGCGCCCCCGATGCCGGATGGCAGGGGGCGCAGGATCCGGTTCTTCTGAAATCCTGTTCCCGCCCGCGCGGCAAACCGCCGGTCTCCATGGTGAGGCTGCGTGCGGAACTGGAGGGTGTTCATGCTCGGTTATATCTTGCGGCGTCTGGCCTGGGCCGTACCCACGCTGATTTTCGTATCTTTCATCTCCTTCGTCATCATCCAGCTGCCGCCGGGTGATTTCGTGTCGGCCTATGCCGCTCAGCTGCGCAACAGCGGCGACTATGTCACCGAAGCAGAAGAGGCGCTGATGCGGGCCCAGTACGGGCTCAACGATCCGCTGCTGGTGCAGTACTGGCGCTGGATCTCCAATATTGTCTTCCATGGGGATTTTGGCCGCTCGCTGGAATGGAATGCGCCAGTGAGCGACCTCATCTGGGAACGCCTCGGCCTGACGCTCGTCATCTCCACCCTCAGCATGATCTTCACCTGGCTAATCGCCATTCCGGTCGGTGTCTATTCGGCAACCCGCCAGTACTCGATCTTCGATTATCTCTTCACGGTCTTCGGTTTTCTCGGCAAGGGCATCCCGGACTTCCTGCTGGCGCTGGTGCTGATGTGGATGGCCTTCGTTTGGCTGCACATGGATGTGGGCGGTCTGGTATCGCCGGAGTTCGAGGGCCAGCCCTGGACGGTGGCCAAGGTCATCAACCTGCTGGAGCATCTGTGGATTCCGCTTGTGGTGCTCGCAACGGGCGGTGCAGCCGGCCTCATCCGCGTCATGCGCGCCAACATGCTGGATGAGCTGCGCAAGCCCTATGTGGAAACCGCTTACGCACAGGGCTTCACCGAGCGCACCGTTGTGTGGCGCTATCCGGTGCGAGTGGCACTCAACCCCTTCATCTCCACCGTCGGCTGGGCGCTGCCTGCGCTTTTCTCCGGCGACGTGATTACCGCCGTGGTTCTGAACCTGCCCACCACCGGCCCGCTGCTGCTGCAGGCGCTGAAGATGCAGGACATGTATCTGGCTGGCAGTTTCATTCTCATTCTCAGTGTCTTCACCGTCATCGGCACGGTGGTGTCCGACATCCTGCTTGCGCTGTCCGATCCGCGCATCCGGTTTGCGTGAGGAGCAAGGCCATATGACCCAGACCCACGATCAGACGCTGTCCGCCACCGCCGCCGGAATGCCGGCCCTGCCGCCGCTTGCCCCCCGTGAGGAGGTTCTGGGCGGTCAGCTTTCCACGGCGAAACAGTGGACGCTCATCTGGTGGCGCTTCCGCAAGCACAAGCTCGCCGTCATCTCGCTTGTCTTCATGGGTGTGCTCGGGCTGCTGGCGCTGTTTGCCGATTTTGTCTCGCCCTACCGGCCCGAAACGATCAGCCGCCTCAACACCTTTGCGCCGCCCAACGTGGTGCGGTTGTTCCATGACGGCAGCCTGCAGTGGCCTTTCATCTATGCGCTGAAGCGCAAGCGAGACCCGGAAACGGCCCGTGTCATCTATGAAGAAGACACAACGAAGCCGCTGCCCGTCCGCTTCTTCGTGGAAGGGGAAACCTACCACCTCCTTGGTCTCGTCGAGACAAACGTGCATCTCTTCGGTGTCGAGGACCGCAAGCAGCAGATCAACCTCTTAGGTACCGATTCCCTGGGCCGCGATCTCTTCACCCGGCTCCTCTATGGCGCCCGCGTCACCCTGTCGGCCGGCCTCATCGGTGTTGCCTTTGCCTTTGTTCTCGGCCTCGCGCTGGGCTCTGTGTCGGGTTACTACGGCGGCTGGATCGACGGTGCCATCCAGCGGCTGATGGAATTCATCCGCTCCATCCCGACGATCCCGCTGTGGATGGGCCTTGCCGCAGCGCTGCCCATCGCCTGGGACCCGCTGTTCGTCTATGTGCTCATCACCATCATCCTGTCGCTGATCGGCTGGACGCATCTGGCCCGTGTGGTGCGCGGACGCTTCTTCTCGCTGAAAACGGAAGACTATGTGCTGGCGGCACGGCTCGCGGGCGCTTCGGAATACCGGATCGTCACCCGCCACATGCTGCCGGCCATGACCAGCTACATCATTGCAGCCGTGACGCTTGCGATCCCGGAGATGATCCTGGGTGAAACCGCACTCAGCTTCCTTGGTCTGGGATTGCGTCCGCCGGTCGTCAGCTGGGGCGTGCTGCTGCAGGACGCCCAGAACCTTCGCACCATTTCCCTGGCCCCCTGGCTTTTGGCCCCGGGTGTGGCGGTCGTGCTCGTTGTCCTCGCCTTCAACTTCATTGGCGACGGCCTGCGCGATGCCGCTGATCCTTACGGCCACTGAGGGGGAGGAGCCATCATGTTTTTCAAGCAGAAAGCCCCAAGGCCCGATCTCGCCCCCATGCCGCCCGAGCGGCTGCTGGAGCTGGACAATGTCGGCGTGCATTTCCCCACCCGTGACGGGCTGGTGAGGGCGGTCAACGGCGTGTCTTACCATGTCAACCGTGGTGAGGTGCTGGGCATCGTCGGCGAAAGCGGTTCGGGCAAGTCGGTGACGGCCCGCTCCATCATGCGCCTGCAGCCGCGCAATGCACTCAACGCCAGCGGCACCATCCGCTTCCGCCGCGCCTCCGGTGACGAGGTGCTGATTTCTTCCGAAGACCGGCAGAGCCGCACCATGCGGTCGCTGCGCGGCGGGGAAATCGGCATGGTGTTTCAGGAGCCGATGACGGCCCTGTCGCCGGTGCACACCATCGGTACGCAGATCATGCGCACGGTCATGCTGCACAAGAAAGTGTCCAAGGCCGAAGCGCGCAATCAGGCCATCGAGCTTCTCAAGCGCGTGCAGATGCCCCGTCCTGCCGACATCGTGGACCGCTATCCGCACCACTTGTCCGGCGGCATGCGCCAGCGGGCGATGATCGCGCTGGCGCTGGCCTGTGATCCGGCGCTGCTGATCGCCGACGAGCCGACCACCGCGCTGGATGTGACCACGGAAGCGCAGATCCTGGAGCTGCTGAAGCAGCTGCAGGAAGAGCTGAACATGGCCATCGTCTTCATCACTCACAATTTCGGCGTGGTGGCGGATATCGCTGACCGGGTGGCAGTGATGTATCTGGGCCGCGTGGTGGAAACCGGCACCGTGGATGAAATCTTCTACGAGCCCAAGCACCCCTATACACAGGCGCTGCTGCAATCCATCCCGCGTCTTGGCAAAAGCCATGGCCGCCGCCTGCGCACCATCTCCGGCATGGTGCCGGACCCCTACAACGTGCCTGGCGGCTGCTCTTTCCACCCGCGCTGCATGCACGGCGTTGCGGGTGTGTGTGACGTGAGTGTGCCGGAGGATGCCGTCTTCCCCAGCGGCCAGCGCGCCCGCTGCCATTTCGCCGGAACTGCCGGCATTGCGGAGGCTGCCGAATGACCGCCGCTCAGGATTTCACCATGGACGAGAACATCCTCATCTCCGTCAGGGGCGTGCGGAAGTATTTCCCCGTTTACGAAGGCTGGTTCCGCCGCGAGGTAGGGGCGGTGAAGGCGGTGGATGACATCACCTTCGATATCCGCAAGGGGGAAACCTTCGGCCTCGTCGGCGAAAGCGGTTCGGGCAAGTCCTCCATCGCCCGCCTCATCCTGCGCGCCTATGACCTTAGCGGCGGGGAAATCCTGTTCCGCCGCAGCAATGGTTCCGTGGTGGACATTTCACGCCTCTCCGACCGGGAGATGCGGGACATCCGCCGCGAAATGCAGATGATCTTCCAGGACCCGTATTCCTCGCTCAACCCGCGCATGACGCTGCTTGAGCTGGTGGGTGAGCCCATGGTGGTGCATGGGGCAGGCTCGGAAAGCGAAATCCGCGACCGGGTGGCCGAACTCCTGCGCCTTGTCGGCCTGCGCCCGGAATATCTGCAGCGCTACCCGCATGCCTTCTCCGGTGGCCAGCGCCAGCGCATCGGCATTGCCCGTGCGCTTGCGCTCAACCCCAGCTTCATTGCCGCGGACGAAGCGGTGTCGGCGCTGGACGTGTCGGTGGCGGCGCAGAACATCAATCTGCTGCAGGATCTGCAGGAGCAGCTGGGCCTCACCTATCTCTTCATCACCCACGACCTTGGCATGGTGGAGCATATCTCCGACCGTATCGGCGTCATGTATCTGGGCCGCCTGATGGAGGTTGGGCCTACGGACGAAATGTTCGCCCGCCCGCTGCATCCCTATACCGAAGCCCTGCTTGCCGCCGTGCCGCAGCCGGATCCGCGCGGCAACCGCACCCGCAAGCGCGTGCCGCTGAAGGGCGAGATTGCCGACGCCATGAATGTGCCCTCCGGCTGCCCCTTCCATCCCCGCTGCCCCTATGCGGATGAAAGCTGCCGCAGCACGGTTCCGGCCCTGCGTACGGTGGAAGGCGGACGTCAGGTGCGCTGCCATCATGCGGAAAGTCTGACACTGACCGGAGTTCACGGCTGATGCGCAACCTTCTTGCCGGGCTGCCGCTCTCCGGTCTTCCGGAGGATGCGGATCAGGCGCCTGACTTCGCTCTTGCCGCCCGCTATCTGCCGGTGCTGCGCATGGATGATGCAGAGCCTTTCCGTCCGCTGGCCGCAGGCTATGCGGTCTACCGGGAGGAGGCGCGCTCTGTGTCTTCGAAATTCGTAATCCGCCCGCGCGGGCGCACGGTGATCGAATATGCCTTCTGGTACGACTGGGACATACAGCACCTCTATGACCTTGAGCATGTCTGGGTGCATGTGGAGGCCGATGGCAGCATTGCCAAGGTCGAGGCCTCGCGCCATGGCTCACGCCGCCGCATGCTGCGCCCCGATGGCTCGCTTCCGGTCGAGGCTGGCCGTCCGGTCCTCTATCTGGAGCCGGGCAAGCATGCCCATTGGGCTGATGAGGGTGAGATGCGCCGCAACGCTGGGCCTCTCATTGCCGCCATGTGCGGTGCCGTTGCCGGGGATGGGGGCGTGCATCTCTCCAACCGGTTCTCCGATGCCGGACGCATCTCGGCCTCCCCGCTGAGCTGCCGTCTGGCGCGCCTTGCCCTGAAGCGCATGGCGTTTTCCCCGTCCTGGCAGTTCTCCCGCTGCAGCGACGGGGAGGGCGGCGTGTGCCTCATGCCCTGGTCCATGCTTGATGCCTGGGTGCCGGGGCGGGTGGAGGCGCTCGTTGCCAGTCTGGAAACCCGGGTGCCCCATCTGGCCGCGGTGTTTCTGGACTGCGGCGACACCCTGGTGGACGAGCGCACCGAGGTGAAGATCCCCGGAACGGAAGTGGTCACCAGCGCCGATCTCATTCCCGGCGCTGGCGGCATGCTGCATGAACTGGTGCGCAGCGGCTACCGGCTGGCGCTGGTGGCTGATGGCCCGCGTGCGACATTCGAGAACATTCTGAAGCATCACGGGCTGTGGGACTGCTTCGAGGCTCACATCATCTCCGGCGACATCGGCGAACTGAAGCCTTCGCCGAAGATGTTTGCTGCTGCCTGCAAGGCGCTGGGTCTTGCCGATGGCGACCGGGCGCGCACGGTGATGGTGGGCAACAATCTGGAGCGGGACATTCTGGGCGCCAACCGCTTCGGCCTCATCTCCATCTTCCTCAACTGGTCCACCCGGCGCAGCCACAAGCATGGCACCCGGGCGGAGCGCCCGCTGCTGACCTTCAACCAGATCGGCCGCCTGCCGGATCTGCTGGAGAAGATCGAACTCAGCCTGCCGTTGTCCGGCGAAGGAGAGGCCGAATGAGCGCGCCTTTGACCGCATCTTCTGCTGCCGGTTTTTCCGTGACGCGAGGCAGCAGCGTGACCGCCTGGGCCATGGGGCCTGTGCATCAGGCCTATTATCCCGGCACACCGGCGCTGGCCGAAGACCGGGTGCAATACCGCTTCATCAACGGTTTCGTCGATGTGGGCGATTTGCCCTGCCGTGTTGCCCTGTGGGACGAGATCAAGACTCGAGAAGTTACGCTGGAGCCTTTCGAGGTGGAGGCGCTGAACCTGCCGGGCTTCAACCGCCGGGTAGAGTTCTCCAGTTTCTGGCACCGGCCAACCCGGCTGAAGCGCTGGCTGAAGACCCGTCTGGTGCCCTGGCTGGCAGAACCCTGCCGCTTCCGCCTTGCCACCTGCGGCGGCGTTACCATCTGGGTGGACGGGGAGAAAGCCGTTTCCTTCGAGCCGTTCCGGCGCAACAAGGAAAGCAGCACGGAAATCGAGTTGAACCTCCGGCCGGAGGGCAGCGAGGTGATCGTGCTGACCGAAGAGCTGGCCGAGCGCGATGCCATCTGGTTCTTCGAGCTGACACTGCTTTCCGATGCCGCCATTACCGCGGTGCTGCCGGTGGATGTGGCATCTGCGGACATTGCTGCGCTGATGGAGCTGGCCACCTCCGTGCGCCCGGAGCCCTTCCACAGCACCACCGGCGAGCTGACGCTTGTCTTCGCTCATGCGCCGGATGTGGATGTCAGCGTGACCGCTCTTATTCAGCCCAGCGTTCACATGCGGGACAAGCCGCCGCTGCTGCAATCCACTGGCGTGCTGCGCAAGGGCGAAACCTGTCTGAGTCTGCCGGGTGCCGGGGCGCTGCCAGATGCCTATCATCCGCTGGATCTGACCTTTGCGATTGGATCGGCACGGGTGGAGCGGCACATCGCCTTTGCCACGCACTGGCTGGAAAAGCTCGACTGGCGCGCCCTGCCGCTTGCTGATCGCAAGCCGAAGGTGCTGGAGTTTCTGGCAGACCACGGCGAAATGCGCGCCGGGCGGGCCATCGCCATGCAGGCGGCTGGAAGGCCCGTGGATGATACCTTCCGCGAGATCATCGCCAACACGCTGGCCGCCATTGACGAGCGGCGCGATTGTTCCGACTTCGTGATGGTTCCGCTGCTCTGGCTGGCGGCGGACTATGGCGCGGGCCTGCCGCAGGATCTGCGGGACGCCATTGATGCCTCGGTGCTGGGTTACCGCTATTGGGTCGATGAACCGGGCAATGACGTGATGTGGTTCTGGAGCGAGAACCACGTGCTGTGCTTCCACGTCTCGCAGTATCTCGCCGGACGGCTTTATCCCGATGCCGCCTTCACCTGTTCCGGCCGCAAGGGCGCGGAGCAGGCACGGCTTGGCGAAGAGCGGCTGATGCGCTGGTTTGACAGCGTGGAGGCGCATGGCCTCGCCGAGTGGAACTCTGCCGCTTACTACCCGATCGACTTCATCGGTCTGCTGGCGCTGGAGCATCTGGGCGATGGCCGCATCCGCGAGCGGGCGGCGCAGCTGCTGGACCGGCTATTCCTGATGATCGGCCTGCACACGCTGGGCGGTGTTCCGGCCGGCACCATGGGCCGGGCCTATGACAAGGAATTGCGCGCCGGTCCGCTGACCGAGCTTGCTCCCTTTGCCACCCTTGGCTTTGGCGAGGGCTGGCTGAACGATGGTGTGGCCGCTCTGCCGATGCTGGCGGCAGGCTCCTATGCTCCGCCGCAACGCGCTCTTGACGTTGTAAGTCCCGCTCCGGGAACGGCGCTGACGGCACATTACGTGCAGGGCCATGACGAGGCGGCGCGGCTGGCGCTCTACAAGTCCGCGCATGTGCAGCTCTCCTCCATGGTGGATGGCGAGCCTGGCAAAAAGGGCCACCAGCAGCATCAGGTGGATCTGCGCTTTGCCGCCCATCCCTTTGCCCGTGCCTGGGTCAACCATCCCGGTGCCGATGATCCCTGGGGCGGCCAGCGCCCCTCCTACTGGGCGGGCAATGGCGTCATGCCCCGCGTTGGCCAGTATGAAAACGCGGCGCTGCTGGTGTTTGATCTGGGCGAGAATCCCCGTATCGGCTTCACCCACGCCTATGTGGAAACCTCTGCCTTTGATGAGGTGCGGCAGGAAGGCAACTGGCTGTTCCTGCGCTCAGGTGCCGGTTTTGCCGCCCTGTCGGCCAGTGCTCCGCTTGAGGCGGTGACGGAAGGGCCGGGCGCGGGTATCGAGTTCCGCGCTCATGCCAGCCGCTGTGGCTGGGCGGCTCTGATGGGAGAGGCTGCTGATGATGCTGATCCCGCCGCTGCCTTCGCCCGCTTCCGCACCGGCATTCAGGCACTCAGCCTCAGCTTTGATGCGGATGCCCTCACCCTGACGCTCTCAGGGGCGGGGCGCCCGGCCCTCGCGCTTTCCTGGGGCTCCGGCCTTGTTGTGGATGGCACGGCGATGCCTTTCCCCAACCGCAGCCTTGATCCCCTCATCCGGCAGTTTCCTGCCGTCTCCCATTGATCTGATCCGCTGATTGACAGGACCCCGCCATGTTGATGATCAATCCTGACACCTTGTCCGCGACGCTGTCCCGCGTGGCGGTCGGCCTCGCCCGCCTCAAGGGCATGAACGAAACCGCTGCCATTTCCGAAGATGCCTATGACCTGCAGTTCGAGGAATGGGACTGGGAAGTGGGCGTCGGCATTTACGGCCTTATCCGTCATGCGGAAGCGGTGGGCGACCGGTCGCTGATCGAGGCGATTGCCCGCTGGTATGACTGGCAGATCTCCAAAGGCATCCCGCCGCGCCAGGTCAATTCCTCCTCGCCCATGCTGCCGCTGTCGGTGCTGATCGACCACGTGGACCGCCCGGATTTCGAGGCGCTGGTCAAGGACTGGGCGGACTGGCTGATGACAAGCCTCGCCCGCACCCGCGACGGCGGCTTCCAGCATGTGGTGAAGGAGCGGATGAACGATGGCGAGCTGTGGGACGACACGCTGTTCATGACGTGTCTGTTCCTGGCCCGCGCCGGGCAGCGTTTCGGCCGGCAGGACTGGATCGAAGAAGCCTTCTACCAGTTCCTCGTGCATGAACGGTTCCTCGCCGATCCGGTCACCGGACTGTGGTATCATGGCTGGACTTTCAACGGGAACCACAACTTCGCCAAGGCCTTCTGGGCACGCGGCAATGCCTGGATCACCGTGGCAATTCCGGAGCTGTTTGGTCTCGTCAGCGAGATTCCTGGTCATCTGAAGGCGCATCTCACCTTCATTCTGGAAGCGCAGGTGCGCACGCTGGCCGCCAACCAGCGGGACAACGGCATGTTCTGCACGCTGGTGCTGGAGCCGCAGTCGCCGGAGGAAACCTCGGCCACTGCCGCCATCGCCTATGGCATCCTGCGCGGCATCGACCTTGGCCTGCTGCCACAAGACTACCGCCCTGTGGCGGACCGGGCGCTGGCCGCGGTGCTGGAGCGGATCGATGACAGCGGCATCGTGCTGCAGGTATCGGACGGTACGCCCATGGGCCACACGCTGGACTTCTACCGCCAGATCCCGAACGTGCCTGCGCCCTACGGTCAGGCGCTGGTGATGCTGCTGCTTGTCCGGGCCATGGCGGAAGGGCGGGGCTGAGCGGATCTAAACAGACCGGGCTTGTATGGGCGGGACGGGTGCAGTACCGCTTGTCCCGTTCACGCCTGCTGACCGGAGACGCCCCATGACCGAAGCCCCGCTTGTTGCCCTGACCGGTGCCACTGGTTTTGTCGGCCAGTATCTGGCCAGTGATCTGATCCGCCGGGGTTACCGTCTGCGGCTGCTGCTGCGCCGTCCTGTGGACGATGCAGCGAGTGCGGATCAGGAGTTCATCGGCGATCTCGCCCGTCCGCGCAATCTGGATCAGGCAATGCGGGATGTGGACTTCGTGGTCCATTCCGCCGGGATTGCCCATGCCATGTCCGGCAAACCGGAGGATGACTACCGGGCAGTGAACCGGGATGCCACAGCCGCACTGGCACAGGCAGCACGCAAGGCCGGGGTGAAGCGTTTCGTCTTTCTGTCCTCCATCCGTGCCCAGTCCGGCCCAGCGTCAGATCACGTGCTGACGGAAGCAGACGCCGCGCAGCCGACCGATGCCTATGGCCGCTCCAAGCTGGAGGCCGAGGTGGCGATTGCCGGGACAGGCATCCCCTATGCCGCGCTGCGTCCGGTGCTGGTGCATGGGCCGGGTGCCAAGGGCAATCTGGAGGCGCTCTTCGCGCTGGCCCGCAAGCCTGTGCCGCTGCCCTTCGGGCTCTTTACCGGCAAGCGTTCGCTGATCTCGCTGGCTAATCTTGCGGGCGCGGTGGATTGCGTGATGCGCTTGCCGGAGGCCCCCAACCGGCCGCTGATCGTGGCCGATCCGGAGCCGGTGACGCTGGCCGGAATTATTGCTGCCTACCGGCGCGGCCTTGGCCGCAAGCCTGGTCTTCTGCCGGTGCCGCCCGCCCTGCTGGAACTTGGGTTGAAACTGGCAGGCAAGGGCGAGATGGCCGAACGGCTGGGCGGCTCGCTTGCCGCCAGCCCAGCCGCGTTGATGGCGCTGGGCTGGGTGCCGGCCGAGACAACAGTGGAAGCACTGGAGGCGCTGGGCGCTCAGGACCGGCGGATCGCGGAAGCAGGCAACCCGGTCTCCTGAACAAGCCTGCCATTTTCCAGACTGTAGCTCGCGCTGCACAGATGCTGGCGCAGGCCTTGCTTGTGGCTGATGATCAGCAGGGTCAAGCCCCGCGTCCTTGCCAGCGGCAGCAGCGCCTGCCACAGGGCATCTTCCGAAAGTGCATCAAGCCGGGCCGTCACCTCGTCGAGGATCAGCACGCGGGTGGAGGGCAGGATCAGCCGCGCCAGCGAAACACGGGTCAGTTCCCCGCCCGAAACTTCCCCCGCATGGCGCGTTTCCCAGGCCGGATCAATGCCGAGGGCGGCCAGAACCTCTGCATCAGGCTCCCCGCCGTTGCGCAGGATATCGCCGATGCGCCAGCGTGG
The DNA here is from genome assembly GCF_036881715.1 of Pannonibacter anstelovis. Lineage (NCBI taxonomy): Bacteria > Pseudomonadati > Pseudomonadota > Alphaproteobacteria > Hyphomicrobiales > Stappiaceae > Pannonibacter > Pannonibacter anstelovis. Next base: position 14,243 of record NZ_JBAKBF010000019.1, on the reverse strand, counting down.
ATCGACGGCAAGCTCCGCCATCTGCGGCACATATTGCACTGGGTGCGGGCGTCCGGCGCGCAAGGGGGGCAGAGCGGCGCCGTTGAGACGCACAGAGCCTGAGGCGGGCGCAATAAGCCCGGCAAGGCAGCGGCCAAGGCTTGTCTTGCCTGCCCCCGATGGCCCGCCAAGGCCGGTCACGCTGCCCGGCTCCAGGATCAGGCTCACGCCGTCCAGCACCTGCTTCTGCCCCAGCTTCAGGCTCAGCCTGTCCGCGCTCAGCATGTGCCGTAGATCTCCTGCGCCCGCCACAGGGCGCGTGTGTAAGGGGAGGAAAGGGCTGATCCTTCGCTGGCAAAGCATCCGGCATCTGCCGTCTCGGCGATGGCGCCATCCTGCATCACGGTGATGCGCCTGGAGATGGCGGCAAGGCGCTGCAGGTCGTGGCTGATCACCAGCATGCCGTGGCCCTTTCGAGCGAGACTTGCGATCAGCGCCATGACGCGGTCTGCATTGCCCGGGTCGAGCCCGCCGGTTGGCTCGTCAGCGATGATGAAGCCGGCACCTGAGGCTAGCGCACTGGCCAGAAGCAGCCGCTTGGCCATGCCGCCGGACAGTTCATGCGGAAAGGCGTGGGCCACGTCCGGCTCAAGCCCCACATCTGCCAGAAGTTTCATGGCATCCACCGTCCGGCCAAATGGCTTGCCGAAGCGGGCGAGTTGCGGGGCGATGCGGGCGAGCGGGTCCAGCGCGTCGATAGTCTGCGGCGCAAGGGCAAGCGATCCGGGGCGCGGCTTCTGGCCGTCCACGGTCACGTGGCCGCTGACAAGCGCATTGCCCGGAAGCAGGCCCATCAGCGCCTCGGCCACAAGGCTCTTACCTGCCCCCGATGCGCCTGCAAGCCCTGCTACTTCGCCGCGGTTCACAGTCAGGCTCAGGCCTTTGAGCGCCTGTAAGGACCGGCCATCCGTGGCGTTGAAGCTGACCGTCAGATTGATGACCGAAAGGCTCATGCGATATCCACCGCACGCGGGTCTGCCGCCTTGCGCAGGCGCTCGCCCAGACGTTCAAAGCACAGCGCCACCAGCATAAGGGCAAGGCCGGGACCTGCTGCGATCCACCATTTCCCGGCCATAAGCCCGCGCAGGGATTCTGCCAGCATCATGCCGATGGAGGGCAGATGCGGCTCGATGCCAAGGCCGATGAAACTGAGGCCCGCCTCATGCAGGATGGCATGGGGGAAGATCAGCACGAAACCGCTAGCCAGCTGCGGCAGCAGGTGCGGCACCAGATGCCGCCGGGCAATCCAGCCGGGTGAACGGCCAAGGGCGCGGGAGATCATTACATAATCCGAGGTCAGCACCGTCTGTGCCTCATGCCGCAGCACGCGGGACAGGCGCGGCCAGTGGGTGAGGGAAACCGCAATGATCACCCCTGTGGTGCCGCCGCCTGCGGCATAGCAGATGAGGATCAGCAGCACGAAATGCGGCAGGCCGAGCGCGAGTTCAGTCACCCCGCCCAGCAGCCGGTCTGCCCGCCGGTCAAGGCTGGCGGCAAGGCCGATGGCGAGGGCAATCAGCGCTGACATGGCGGCAGAGAAAAACCCCACCCAGATGCTGCGGCCAAGGGCGGAGAGTGTACGCGCAGCCAGGTCCCGGCCCAGAAGATCGGTGCCCATGGGATGGGCGAGTGATGGCGCCAGGCCGCGTGCTGCCGGGTTCACTGTATACCAGCTTTCCGGAACCAGCGGCGCAGCAAGGCCGATGGTGGCGATGAGCCCAAGCGAGGCAAGCCCCAGCAGGGCAACGCGCTTCTGCGGATTGCTGCGCGGGCGGGCTGGAGCCGTTTGCCGGGCAATGGCTTCGCCAGTCTGGGCAAGGCTCATGCCGGGTTCCTCCTTGCAAGGCGCGGGTCGAGCAGTCTTGCGGCAATGTCGGCGGCAAGGTTTCCGGCGAAGACAAACAGCAGCGTGGCAAGGCCAATGCCGATCAGCAGCGGCGCATCTGCGCCCGTTGCGGCCCGCACGGTTGCCTGTCCGAGACCCGGCCATGCGAAGACGGTTTCTGCCAGCACGGAACCGCCGAACAACTCGCCCGCCCCCGCCAGATGCACGGTCAGGGCGCAGCCGAGTGCGTGGCGCAGTCCCGGGCCGAAGGCCAGTGGCAGGCTGGCCCAGCCATGCGCCGTCAGATGCCGTCCGGCAGGGCTTTCGAGAAAGGCAATCATGCTCTGGCGTGTGTGCAGGATCAGCGGCGCAATGCCAACGATGGAGAGCGAGATAGCCGGCAGGATCATGTGCCACAGCCGCTGGCCAAGGGAGGCTTCATCGGCCTGAAGTCCCGGCGGGGCGGCACAGCAGGCGGGCAGCCAGTTGAGGCCTACCGCAAACACGGCGACCAGCAGCAGCGCCACCCAGAAGCTGGGGCTGGAGGCAAGCATCACGGAAAAGCCCCGGATGATCCGGTCCGGCCAGCGCCCGCGTGTGGCCGCAGCCACAGTGCCGAGGCCAAGACCCAGCACGAAGGAAAAGGCAAAGGCCGCCGCAATCAGCGCCAGTGAGGCGGGAAACCGGTCGCGGATGATGTCGAGCACGGGCGCGTTGTAGGTGATGGAATTGCCGAGGTCTCCGGAGAGCGCGTTGCCCGCCCAGCGCAGAAACCGCTCGCCAAAGGGCTCGTTCAAGCCCCAGGCCGCCGCAATCGCCTCCCTCTGCCCGGGTCCAACCTGCATGATTTTCGCGCCGACAAAGCTCTGCACCGGGTCGATGGGCGCAAGGGAGACCAGCGCAAACAGGCCGAAGGCCCCCACCGGCACCATCCATGCAAGCCGGATCAAACGGTCACGCAGCAAAGGCAGCAGCCAGTCAGTCATGATGGCTGCCTTCCTTTGCCGGGTGTGCGGGGGCGATGGCCCTCCCCATGGCCGCAGCGGCCCGCTCTGCGGCAGTGTTTACAGCGGACTTTCGGTCACGTGCCAACTCCTCTCCCCCCTTGAGGGGGAGATGCCGCCGGCAGGGGGCAGAGGGGGGTAGCTGACTGTCCGTTTGTGAGAGAGTCTCTGCCTTGCTGAAGCGCTGCCACCCCCCTCTGTCTGCTGGCGCAGACATCTCCCCCTCAAGGGGGGAGAGGGGCGCTGCGGCAAAAGTAGAGCGCTCTTTTTCTCTCAAGGGGCCCATCAGACCTGAATCTTCAGCCCTCACTTGCATGTCCAGCGCCAGTCTTCGAGGTTGCGGGTGATGGGGAAGCCGTGGCCGTGGGGCTGGATTTGCTGGCGGCCGGTGTCGAGGCAGTCCGACACCCAGTAGGAATGCTCCAGATTGACGAGCCAGGCCCATGCGGCATCGCCTCTGGAGCCGAAGCCGGTGGTGCCGTCCCATTGCGCGGCCTGCCAAAAAGGCAGGGAGGCTTCGAAGCTTCCGGCGCTTTCAGCCTTGGCAAAGGCGGCGTCAACAGCCGGGTTGCTGTAGTAGCCCGGATTGTAATACCCCGCGCCCGCATGCTGGCTGCCGTTCAGCCGCTCCATTTCTGCCGGGCTGTGGGAGCCGAAGCCGAAGAGCACGGCGTTGGAATGCATCAGGGTGCGGATTTCGGTCCAGCTCTTGCCTTGCGCAGTGATGCGAATGCCGATGGCCTTGGCCTGCTCCACGACGCCAAGCGTCAGTGCCTGCCGGGTGGAATCAGAGGCTGGATAGAGCAGTGTGAAGGCGGCGTCCTTGCCGTCCTTTTCGAGAACGCCATCGCCATTGCTGTCGCGCCAGCCGGCTGCGGCCAGCGTGGCGCGGGCCGCTTCGATGTCTGCGCCCATCACATTGGCTTTCGCATTGTCCCAGGGCATGCCGTCCGCCGGGCCATAGGCCGGGCGGCCATGGCCGGAGAGGGCGAGATCCACCAGCGCCTGCCGGTCGAGCGCCTCGTTCAGAGCCAGCCGGATGGCCTTGTCTGCGGTCACGCTGTTGCCGATCGGATGGCCTTCGTCCGTCTTTGCGCCCGTGTCAGGAACCATGGGGAACATGATGCCGCGATTGTCGACGGTTTTCAGATGCAGGGCTGTCATGCCTTGCGGAGCCTCATCGGCCAGGGCCGAGGGCACGGCCACAAGCTGGGCTGCTTCCGTGCGGGCGAGGCTGACAGCAGCATCTTCCGAGCCGAAAACAAAGCTGACGCGCGAAAACGCGGGCCTCTTGCCATGCCAATGCGGGTTTGGCTCCACCACCAGCTGCTCGCCTTCGCGCCATTCCACAAGTTTGAAGGGGCCAGAGCCAACTGGCTTGCGGGCATAGTCCGGGCCGTAGGAAGCCTTCGGCACGATGCCGAGGCTGGCAAGATGGCTGGTGAAGGTGATCTGCGGTTTCTTCAGCTCGATTGCCAGAGTGAAGGTGCCGGTGGCGCGTGCCTCGCGCAGATTGGTGAGATCGACCACGCCGCCTGCATCACGCGCCGTGTTGTAGGTGAAGGCGGCATCCTCCGCCGTCAAAACGGTGCCATCCGGCAACCTTGCATCGTCGCGCAGTGTCAGCGTCCAGGTCTTGCGGTCGGCCGACAGCGTCCAGTTGGTGGCAAGGTCCCCCACCAGATTGAGATCTGTATCGAGCTTCAGCAAGGTGGACTGGAACAGTGGATTGCCGTAGGAGCCCCACCCGGCGATGGGATCGAAGCCGGTTTCCGGCTCGCCGCCCACAGCCAGCACCAGAGCCGGGGGCGCGGGTTGCGCATTCACGACGGCAGGGCTCAGAAGCAGGCCGAAAGCGAAGGCTGAGGCGGTGGCAAACAGGCAGCTGCGCAGACGCATTCGGGAGAGATCCTGGGCAGTATGAAAAGCTTATTGTTTTTTCATACTGCAATTGGCCGCAGACCGGTGCAAGGCTGTTTGATATGCTGCCATGCCTAAAAAGGCGGCATGAATAGTCAATGTGCGGAGATGGGTTGATGCAGCGGATCACGATCAGCATCGAGGATGATCTTCTGGACGAGCTGGACGCCTTCATGGCGCGTTCCGGAGCGACCAATCGCTCCGAAGCTCTGCGCGATCTTCTGAGGCGCGGGCTGGCGCGCAAGGCTGCGGGCGATGCGCAATGCGTCGGCGTGCTCAGCTATACGGTGGATCTGTCGATGCGCGACCTTGGCCGCAGGGTGCCTCAATCCCGGCACGAGCATCACCACATGGCCGTTGCGGCCCTCTCCGTGCCGCTGGACCATACGGTGGCGGTGGAAGTAGCGGTGATGCGCGGGCCGGTGGAGACGGTCGAGAACTACGCCAATGGTCTCTTCACCGAACGGGGCGTGCGCCACGGTGCGCTGTCGCTTGTGCCCATCAGCGAGGAAGAGGAGGTGCATCAGCATGGAGATGGCTCAAGCCACAGTCATGTGCACCTCAAGGTGCGGGACGGCTTCTAAGGTCAGTCTGCATCATTCCCGGCGGCAAAGTCAGCTGGCCGGGCGGTGATCAGATCGCGCAGCAGAGGATTGGGAAAGCGGCGCGACAGGGTGACGGCGTAGAAGCTTTCCGTCAGGCCTTCCAGCCGGTCGATCTCGCGCAAAAGGCCGCTGGCCAGTTCGTCCCGCACGACGATGGGCGGCATGATGGCAAGGCCCAGCCCCTCGCGGGCGAGGAGGCGCATCATTGCCATGTCGTCCACCTCGGCGGCGATCTGCGGCGTGACATCAAGCCTTGCGGCCAGTGCATCGAAACCTGTGCGCACGCTGCTGTCCCGTGTCGGCAGGATCAGGGGGGCGCTGGCAAGGTACTGGCCAAGGCCGAGGCCCGCCGTGAGTGCGTCCGGCCGGCCGATCAGGCTGACGGGCTGTTCGGCCAGCTTGTGGGCTACGAAGGGCAGGTCCGCCTTGTTCTCCGGCGGACGGGTCAGCAGCACCACGTCAAGGTTCAGCGTTTCCAGCTGATGCAGCAGTTCCGCAGGTGAGCCGGAGCGCAGCACCACTTCCACATCCGCCCGCCCCAGCACGGGACGCAGGAAGGCAATCTGGAAGTTGCGTGACAGTGTCGCCATGCCGCCCACCCGCAGCACCTGCCGGGTGGTGCCGGTCTGGCGCAGTGTTGCGATCAGTTCTTCTCCGGCGGAGAAGATGGCATCGGCATGGTCCAGCGCAATGCGCCCGGCCTCGGTCAGATGCAGCTGGCGGCCCCGCCGCTCGAACAGGGCATGGCCCAGCCGCTCCTCCAGCTGGCGGATCTGTACGGATAAGGCCGACTGCGACAGGTTCAGCCGCTCCGCCGTGCGGGTCAGGTTGCCATCATGGGCCACGGCCCGGAAGTAGCGCAGGTGATGAAAGTTCAGGTCAGGCATTGTTCTATTTTATAGAACGAAAACACATAAACAATGTATTTTTATTGAGTTTGGCAGGCTGATACCAGTTGCGGCATCCGAGCAACCCGGAGGTTCCGATGCCTGACATGCCCGCCGCGCTTCTGTCTTTTGCGCCACATGCCGTGATGGCGGTGGCGGCTGCTGCAATTCTGCCGGCGCTGACCGCGATTGGTGCCGCCCTCGCGCCAGGCCGCCGCCCTCATCCGCTGCCGCGCCTTGCCGAGCTGGCAGGTCTTTCTGCCTTCCTGCTGGCGCTGGTTGCTCTGGCCGGTTTTCTGGTGACGGGGCCTCAGCAGGTCACCTTGCAGACGGGGCATCCGTTGGCGGATCTTCTCATGCCGGGCCTGCGGCTTGATGCCGTGTCGGTGACGATGCTGGTACTGGTCAGTTTCATCGGCTGGATCGTGCTGCGGTATTCGCGCAGCTATCTCGATGGAGAAGCCCGGCAGGGAGCCTTCACCGGCTGGCTGTGCCTGACGCTCGCTGCGGTGATCCTGCTTGTGTCTGCAGCCACGCTGGCGCAGATCTGGCTCGCCTGGGTGATGGCCAGCCAGTCGCTGATGCGGCTTTTGCGGTTCTATCCGGAGCGGCCGGGTGTTGCCAAGGCTCTGGCGAAGAAGCGGCTGAGTGCCTGGACGGGCGATGCGGCCCTGCTGGCTGGCGTGCTTGCGCTGGGCTTCACCTATGGCACGGGTGACATCGCTGCCATCCTGGCTGAAGCCCGGATGGGCGAAGGCGGCACGCTGGCGGTTGCGGCGGCGGCTCTCATTGCCCTTGCAGCCTGCCTCAAGTCGGCGCAGTTCCCGCTGCATGGCTGGCTCACGGAAGTCATGGAAGCTCCGACCCCGGTGTCGGCCCTGCTGCATGCAGGCGTCATCAATGCGGGCGGTTTCCTGCTGGTGCGCTTTGCCGATGTGATGCTGCTCAGCCCGGGTGTACTCGCCTTGCTGGTGGTGATCGGTGGCTTTACTGCGCTCTTCGGCGCGCTGGTGATGCTGACGCAGCCTCTGGTGAAGACGGCTCTCGCCTGGTCCACCGTGGCGCAGATGGGCTTCATGATCCTGCAATGCGGCTTCGGCCTCTTCCATCTGGCGCTGCTGCACATCGTGGCCCATTCCCTCTACAAGGCCCATGCCTTCCTGTCCTCGGGCACGGCGGTGGAAGCCGTGACGGCTGCCTCCCGGCCGGGGCCTGTGGCTGTGCCGGAAGCCAAGGCCGTGGCGCGGGCCTTTGCGCTGGCGGTGGGTGTCTATGCACTCGCTGCTGCGGCCTTCGGCTGGGCGGACAAGCCGCCGCAGGCGCTGGCCCTCGGCGTGATCCTCATCTTCGGCGTGGCCTATCTGATGGCGCAGGGACTGGCCGGGGCCGCGCCGCGCGGTCTGATGCTGCGCACGATTGCCGCCTCGCTGGCAACCGCTGCAGCCTATTTCGCCTTCCATGGTGTGGCCGCAGCCATCTACGGCGGCACCCTGCCGCCGGTGCCGCAGCCCGGCCCATTGGAAACCGCCCTCCTGCTGCTGTCGCTGGCAACCTTTGGGGTGATCGCGGTCACGCAGGCGATGTTCCCGCTCTGGGCGGCACACCCGGCTGCAGCTGGCCTCAGGGTGCATCTCGCCAACGGGCTCTACGTCAATACGCTGCTGGACCGCTGGCTGGCACGGCCTGCCCTGCGCTCCTGACTTGCTGACCTCATTTGTCCTTTTCTCCGAACGGGAGACCTGAAATGACCCTGCACATGCACCCGGCTGAAGCCGCCTCTGTTGGTGATGCGCTTCCCGCTCTGCCGCTCGCCACTGTGATGGAAGCGGCGCAGGCCGCCCAGCGGCAGATCCCGCCCGCCTTCCCGCTGGCGGCAACCGTCGCCGTCAATCCGTTCCTCGGCCAGACGGGGCTGACCCTTGCCCAGACCGCTGCCCGGCTGGGCCGGCTGGCTGGTGTGCGCATTACTCCGCCCCGCAGCATTTTCGCGGCAAAGCTTGCAGATGGTGATCTGACACGTGATGACATCGCGCAGGCGCTTGCCGCAAGCCCGGAGCCTCTGGCTCTTGATGCCGGGGCGGTCATCGCCCGGCTGGGCGCGGAGCCTGCCGGGCTTCAGGCTCTGCCAACAGTTGCCACACTCGCAACGGCGCTGGGGGACTGGGATTTCGAGGCGCTGGTGACCGACCGGATGGGCGCCTTCTGCGCAGCGCTGTTTGATGAGGGTCAGGCACTCTGGCCGCTGGCGAAGGGCCGTTCGGTCTATGCAACCTGGCAGCTCAACGGCTCGCATGACCTGACGCCTGAAATCATGGGACTGACCGGCTTTGGTACCTTTGTTGCGGCTGCACCGGATACGGCGCAGGGCGCACTCCTGCGGGCGGTTTCAACTCTTGGGCTGACGGGTGAAGCGCTGGAAAGCTATTTCCATCAGCTGCTGCTCGGCCTTGGCGGCTGGGCGCAGGCTGCCCGCTACCGGCTGTGGGAGGCAGAGCTTGCCGGCGGCACAGATGCAACGCTTCTCGACCTCTTGGCCATCCGGCTCGTGTGGGAAGAGGCGCTGTTCCTGCATCTTGCACAGCAAGGCAGCAAGGCAGAAGCGGCCTTGCTCAAGTGGCGGCAGACTGCCGCTGCTCATGCCCAGCCTGCCCTGCCAACCGAAGACATGGTCATTGATGCAGTGCTTCAGGAAGCATCGGAGCGGGCCGCGCAGCGCAAGCTTTCTGGCAAGCTGGCTGCCCGAAAGACGTCAATTGCCGCCAGTGCCGTGCAACGGCCCGCCGTGCAGGCGGCCTTCTGCATCGACGTGCGTTCGGAAGTGTTCCGGCGGGCGTTGGAATCGCTCGATCCGGCGATCCGGACCCTTGGCTTTGCAGGCTTCTTCGGCATCGGCACCAGCCACCGGGGCTTTGCGTCAAGCCGGGCGGAAAAGCGGTTGCCCGTGCTGCTGCAGCCTGCCCGGTTCTCCTGCTCGACGCCGGAGGGCGCGGAAAAGGCAGACCGGACAGCCCGGATTGCTGCCCGGGCAAAGCGGGCCTTTGGCCGGTTCCGGCAGGCGGCGGTGTCATCCTTCGCCTTTGTCGAGGCGGCGGGCCCGCTCTATGCGGCCAAATTGGTCAAGGATGCGCTGCTGCCGGCCTCGCCCGCAGCAGATGCCACGCCAGCACCCCGGTTCGATCCGCCGCTGGCACCGGATCAGGCGGTTGCCACTGCGGCTACCGTGCTGCGGGCCATGTCGTTGACGGAGGGTTTTGCCCGGATCGTGCTGATTGCGGGCCATGGCTCGGATGTGCGCAACAACCTGCATTCTAGCGCCCTGCAATGCGGCGCCTGTGGCGGGCATTCCGGCGAGGTCAACGCCCGGCTTCTGGCATCTCTGCTGAATGATCCGGCAGTGCGGGAAGGGCTGGGCGCTGAGGGCATCGCCGTGCCTGAAGATACCCTGTTCCTCGCCGGGCTGCATGACACGGCCTCCGACGGCGTCACTCTCTATGAGGGCGATGTGGACGCGTCAGCCCATGCGCAGGATCTGGCGCAGCTGAAGGACTGGCTGGCATCGGCCGGGGCTCTGGCCCGGGCAGAACGGGCAGAGAAGCTGCCGGGTGCGGAGCGGCAGCAGGCGATGGGCGTGCGGGCGCGGGACTGGTCCCAGACCCGGCCAGAATGGGGCCTTGCGGGCTGTGCCGCCTTCATCGCCGCCCCGCGCCAGCACAGCGCCGGGGCTGATCTCGGCGGCCGGGTGTTCCTGCACGATTATGTGGCAGACAAGGACGAAGGCTTCCGGGTGCTGGAATTGATCCTCACCGCACCGGTCGTTGTCGCTAGCTGGATCAGCCTGCAATATTACGGCTCAGCCGTGGTGCCGCAGCTTTTCGGTGCGGGCAACAAGCTGCTGCACAATGCGGCTGGCGGCATGGGCGTGGTGGAAGGTAATGGCGGCCTGCTGCGCACCGGCCTCACCTGGCAGTCGGTGCATGACGGGGAAAAGCTGATGCACGAGCCGCTGCGGCTGACCGTGATGGTGGAAGCACCGGAAAAGGCCGTGCTCGACATCCTCTCCCGCCATCCCGGCGTGCGGGCCCTGTTTGATCAGCGCTGGCTGCATCTGCTGCTGCTGGATGGCGAGGGCAAGCCGGTCAGCCGCTATGCCGGCGGGCTGAGCTTTTCGCCGCTGGGGTGAGACGACGCCCTGCAATCCCCTCCAACGTCGTCCCGGATCTCCGCTTTGCTGCGTCCGGGATGACTATGGAGAGTTGGGCGTAAACACCCGCCCTCATGTTCCGCAAAACGTGCGGTAGGGGCCGAAGGTGGAGGGGGCGGGTTCGGCGTAGGATTCAAGGCCCGGGCGTTCGGTGAAGGGCAGGGAGACAACTTCCACCAGCTTGCCGAAGGGCTCAAGATCGCCGTTTGTGGCGGCGGAGAGGGCCTCTTCCACCTTGTGATTGCGCGGGATGTAGATGGGGTTCACCGCTTCCATCGCAGCCCGGCGCTGTGCAGGCGCCATGCCGTCGCGGGCGAGGCGTGCCGTGTAAGCCTGCGCGAAGTCTGCGATACGCTCCGTCCCGCCGAAGAGCGGGGCGAGAGCAGCCTCTCCCTCTTCGCCGAAACGGCAGAGGGCGCGGAAGGTGCCGGTGAAATCCGCTGCGTGCTGGCCCGGCGCGCCCTGCGGCGTGCTCATGGCGGACAGCAGCGATTTCACAAGGTCTTCGTCGCCTTCTTCGCAGGACGCAAGACCAAGCTTTGCTCTCGCGCCGTTGAGCCATGCGGTCTGGAAGTGACCTGCATAGCCATTGACGCAGGCACCTGCCTTCTCGATGGCCTCGTCCTCATCATCGCCCATCAGCGGCAGCAGGGCTTCTGCCAGCCGGGCGAGGTTCCACTGGGCGATGGCCGGCTGGTTGCCATAGGCGTAACGGCCATGGGTGTCGATGGAGCTGAACACCGTCCTGAGGTCATAGCCCTCCATGAAGGCGCAAGGGCCGTAGTCGATGGTCTCGCCGGAGATGGTCATGTTGTCGGTGTTCATGACACCGTGGATGAAGCCAACGAGCATCCATTGCGCCACCAGAAAGGCCTGCCGCCGGACCACGCGGTCCAGCAGGCCAAGGGCGGCCTCGGGCGTCACCTTGCCATCCGGGGCAAGACCGGGGTCGTGGCGGGCAATCGTATAGGCGGCAAGTTTCGTCAGCCGGGCGGTATCGCCTCGCGCGGCAAAGAACTGGAACGTGCCCACCCGGATGTGGCTGGAGGCGACCCGCGCCAGCACGGCGCCGGGCAGAACGCTGTCGCGCAGCACCGGCTCTCCGGTGGCAACCGCCGCCAGCGCCCGCGTGGTCGGAATGCCGAGGCCGTGCATGGCTTCGCCAATCACATATTCCCGGAGCACCGGGCCAACAGCTGCCTTGCCGTCGCCGCCCCGTGAGAAGGGCGTCCGCCCCGAGCCCTTCAGGTGAATGTCGAAGCGCTTGCCATCAGGGTCGAGGATTTCGCCCAGCAGCAGCGCCCGGCCATCGCCCAGTTGCGGCGAGAAGCCGCCGAACTGATGCCCGGCATAGGCTTGGGCAAGCGGAGACGCGCCTTCCGGCAGGGCCGTGCCGGAGAAGATCCGTGCCCCTTCTTCGCCAGACAGGCGGGCACTGTCGAGGCCTAGCTCCCGGGCCAGTTGCTCGTTGAATTTCAGCATCCGCGGTGCCGGTGCCGGGGCGCCCGCCTGAACAATATACAGGCCTTCGAGATCTCGGGCATAGCTGTTGTCAAAGCGGAAAAGCGGCTCGGTCATGGGCATTCCGGAAACAAGGGGAGGGGCATCGGACGCTGGCGCGGCGCCCGATGCAAGATCGTCAGTCCTCCGCCGGACGGCGGGGCAGGACCCAGTCGGGCCTCGGATAATGGCATGTATACCCATTCGGGTAACGCAAAAGATAGTCCTGATGCTCCGGCTCGGCTTCCCAAAAGTCACCGGCGGGTTCGATCTCCGTCACCACTTTCCCCGGCCAGATGCCCGACGCATTGACATCTTTGACTGTGTCGATTGCCGTCTGCTTCTGCTCATCGCTGAGATAATAGATGGCGGAACGGTAGGACATGCCAACGTCATTGCCTTGCCGGTTGGGCGTGGTCGGATCGTGGATCTGGAAGAAGAACTCCAGAATGCGCCGGTAGCTGATCTGCTGCGGATCGAAAACGATCTCGATTCCCTCCGCATGGGTGCCGTGGTTGCGGTAGGTTGCGTTGGGCACATCCCCGCCTGTGTATCCGACGCGGGTGGAGAGGACGCCCGGCAGCTTGCGGATCAGATCCTGCATGCCCCAGAAGCATCCGCCTGCCAGAATGGCTTTTTCTGTCATCGTCAGATCTCCTCCACCTGGTCGAGATAGGCGCCATAGCCCTCCCGCTCCATGTCATCCCTGTGCACGAAGCGCAGCGAGGCCGAGTTGATGCAATAGCGCAGGCCGCCCCGGTCACGCGGGCCATCGGGAAACACATGCCCCAGATGGCTGTCGCCATGGGCAGAGCGCACCTCCGTGCGGATCATGCCGTGGGACGTGTCATGCAGCTCCGCCACGTTGGCCGGCTCGATGGGCTTGGTGAAGCTCGGCCAGCCGCAGCCGGATTCATACTTGTCCGAGGAGGCAAACAGCGGCTCGCCGGAGACGATGTCCACGTAGATGCCCGGCTCCTTGTTGTAGAGATATTCGCCCGTGCCCGGCCGCTCGGTGCCGTTCTGCTGGGTCACGCGGTATTGCTCGGGCGTCAGCTTTGAAATGGCATCTGCCGACTTCTCGTATCGTGTCATGAGTGCACTCCTGAATGTCAGGCGGGAAAGGGGTGCCTTTGCAAGGCCTCGGGTGCAATATGGAGCGTCCCACCCCGCTTGCCCAGACCGTAGCCGCTGTTGCACCGGAAAGTGAGAAGACTATCGGCCTGCCGGGCGGCGTCGGTGCGGGAGACTTTCAGCTTTCCACTTGCCAAATGGCCGGGCGGTTTGCAGGGTGGCGGGATGATGCAAGATGATGTTTCTGATACCTCCCCGGCGCCAGCGGGTGAACCCTGGCCGCGCCTCAGGTTGCGGCTGGTCTTTGGCAATGATGCCATGATGGGGCCGGGCAAGGCCGAACTTCTGGAACTGATCCGCGAAGAAGGCTCCATTGCCGGGGCCGGCCGGCGCATGGGTATGAGCTACAAGCGCGCCTGGCAGCTGGTGGAGCATCTCAATGCGGCTTTCCGCGAGCCGCTGGTGGACAGTGCGCGTGGCGGAGCAAAAGGTGGCGGCGCGCGGCTGACAGAGGCTGGGGAGCTGGTTCTGGCGAACTACCACCGGCTGGTAGAGCGGCTGGCACAGGACGGCGCGCCCGAGATCGATGCCATTTGCGCCCTGTTGAGGGATATTTCCAGTGAGAAATAACGCTTGCCTCTCAAGGTGAGCTTTGCGATGTTTCCCATCGAACATAACGAGGGGCTGTTGACCGCTGCCTTTTGTCTTTCAGGGAGAGACGCATGACCATCCATCTTTGCCGCAGCGTGGCGGAGCACCTGCGGGTAGTCATGCTCACCGTGGCCGCCGTTACGGCCCTGTCTCTCTCCAGCCTTGCGGCGCAGGCGCAGGACGTAACGGTGTTTGCAGCTGCCTCCCTCAAGACGGCGCTGGACCGGGTGGTGGCGGATTACCAGGCGGATGGCGGTGCGCCTGTCACGGTGTCCTATGCGGGCAGCTCGGCCCTTGCCAAGCAGATCGAGCAGGGCGCTCCGGCGGATATCTTCATCTCGGCCAGCACGGACTGGATGGACAAGCTCGACAAGGCAGGCCTCATCAAGGCGGGCAGCCGGTCGGACCTGCTTGGCAATACCTTGGTGCTCATCGCTCACGGCGGTGATGCGCCGAAGGTGGAGATAACCCCGGCGCTGGACCTTGCAGGCATGATTGGCGAGGGCAAACTGGCCATGGCGCTGGTGGACAGCGTTC
>NZ_JBAKBF010000018.1:0-61195 GCF_036881715.1 Pannonibacter anstelovis | reverse complement strand
ATGTCCGACGGCTTTGAATGGCAGGGGCGCCCCTACAAGTCGCTGTCCGCCATCGCGCGCGCCATCACCGGCACTCGCTGGAATGGCTGGGTCTTCTTCGGTCTCAAGAACCACAGGGGGCGGACATGACGAAGCCGCCCGAAAAATCAAAGGTCGTCCGCAAGCTTCGCTGCGCTGTCTACACTCGGAAATCCTCAGAGGAAGGGCTGGAGCAGGAGTTCAACAGCCTGCATGCCCAGCGCGAAGCGTGCGAGGCATTCATCGCCAGCCAGCGGTCCGAGGGCTGGGTGCTGGTTCGCGATCAGTACGACGACGGCGGCATCTCCGGCGGCACGCTTGAACGCCCGGGCCTGAAGCGGTTGATGGCCGACATCGAGGACGGATTGGTCGATGTGGTGGTGGTGTACAAGATCGACCGCCTCAGCCGCTCGCTGGCCGACTTCGCCAAGCTGGTCGAGGTGTTCGACCGGAACGGCGTGACCTTCGTCTCGGTCACGCAGTCGTTCAACACCACCACGTCGATGGGGCGGCTGACGCTGAACATCCTTCTGTCCTTCGCCCAGTTCGAGCGCGAGGTGACGGCCGAGCGCATCCGCGACAAGGTCGCCGCCAGTCGGAAGAAGGGGATGTGGATGGGCGGGGTGCCGCCCTTCGGCTATCGGGTGGAAAACCGGAAGCTGCTGGTCGACGAGGAGAACTCCGAGCATGTGCGCTGGATATTCGCCCGCTTCATCGAGATCGGCTCCTGCACGCTGCTGGCCCGCGAGGTCGGCGCGCGTGGCCTCGGCACGCCGCGCGGCAACCGGATCGACAAAAAGTACCTCTACCGGATGCTGTCCAACCGCGCGTATATCGGCGAGGCGGTCCACAAGGGCGACAGCTATCCCGGCGAGCACGACGCGATCATCGACCGCGAGACATGGGACAAGGTTCACGCCATCCTGCAGGAGAGCCCCCGCAAGCGCGCCGCCCGCACCCGCGCCGACACGCCCGCGCTGCTGAAGGGGCTTCTGTTCGGTCCTGACGGCGCCGCCTTCTCGCCGACACATACCCGCAAGGGCGAAAGGCTCTACCGCTACTATGTCAGCCAGACCGTGCTGAAGCATGGCGCTAGATCTTGCCCGGTCGGCCGCGTGCCCGCTGGCGAGATCGAGACCGCCGTCATCGACCAGCTTCGCGCCGTGTTCCGCCAGCCCGAGATCGTGGCAGGGACATGGAAGGCTGCGCGTGCCCGCGCTGACGGAGTCACCGAAGTCGACGCCCGCGCGGCGCTGCAGCAGCTCGATCCGCTGTGGGATGAACTGTTCCCGTCCGAACAGGCGCGCATCGTGGCACTGCTGGTCGAGCGGGTCGAGATCGTCACGGAAGGCCTGAACGTCCGGCTGCGTATGGACGGACTGGCCGGGCTGGCGCGCGAAATCACCGCCGACATAGGAGCAGCCGCATGACCCGCGCCACCCCGGTCCCCGATACTGTCACCATCCATGTCCCGTTCCGCCTCGTGAAGCGTGGGGGGCGTAAGGAGATGCAGTTGCCCGAAGGCGCGTCCACCCCGCGCCGCCCCGATGACGCACTCGTCAAGGCACTGGCCCGCGCGTTTCGCTGGAAGCGGATGCTGGACTCGGGCGAGTTCGCGTCGATTTCCGAACTGGCTGAGATGGAAGGGATCGCCTTCACTTACATGGCTCGCCTCTTGCGCCTGACCCTTCTGGCGCCAGATATCGTTGAGGCGATCCTGGATGGAAGGCAGCGGCCGGAGTTGACACTTGCGCGGGTTCTGGAGCCGTTTCCGGTTGAATGGTCAAGACAGACATCGGATAGATAGCGGAATCCCCTGAGCACCCTATCCAAACCGTGCTGCCAAGAGGGGGCATCAGAAATTGGTAGGGGCATCAAATGGCCATCAAGAAGAGCGACATATACCGATCCCTTTGGGAAAGCTGCGACCAGCTTCGCGGCGGCATGGATGCCTCGCTTTACAAGGATTACATCCTCACCCTCCTCTTTGTGAAATACGTCTCCGACCGCGCGGGCCAGCCCGACGCGTTGATCGAGGTGCCGCCAGGCGCATCCTTCGATGACATGAAGGCCCTGCGCGGGTCCAAGAACATCGGCGAGGGGATGGACACGATCATCGCCCGCATCGCCGAAGAGAACGACCTCAGTGGCGTGATCGACCGGGCCTTCTTCAACGACGCAGAGAAGTTTGGACGCGGCCAGAAGATGATCAACACGCTGACCGCGCTTATCAACATCTTCAGCAGAGAAGAACTGAACTTCTCGAAGAACCGGGCCGACGGCGACGACATCCTCGGCGACGCCTACGAATACCTGATGCGCAACTTCGCGACCGAGGCGGGCAAGTCCAAGGGGCAGTTCTATACCCCGGCCGAGGTCTCGCGCGTCGTCGCCGCCGTGGCGGGCGTCAGCCGCGCGACCAGCCCGAAGCAAACCGTCTACGACCCGACCTGCGGCTCGGGCTCGCTGCTGCTGAAAGCTGCCGAGACCGCCCGCGTGCCCATCACCATCTTCGGGCAAGAGATGGACATCGCCACCCGCGGCCTCGCGCGCATGAATATGATCATGCACAACCGCGCCACAGCCGAGATCGCGCAGGGCGATGTCATCGCCGAACCGCACTTCCTGGCCGACGCCCACACCCTGCAGACCTTCGATTTCGTTGTTGCCAACCCGCCCTTTTCGGCCAAGGCTTGGGCCGCCGGGCTGACCTCGGAAACGAAGTACGGCCGGTTCGACGATGGCGAACCGCCCGCCAAGAACGGCGATTTCGCCTTCCTCCTGCACATCCTCGCCTCGATGAAGGCCACGGGCTCGGGCGCAGTCATCCTGCCGCATGGTGTCCTCTTCCGTGGCAATGCCGAGGCGAAGCTGCGCGAGAAGATCCTGAAACGGGGCTACATCAAGGGCGTCATCGGCCTGCCCGCAAACCTATTCTATGGCACCGGCATCCCCGCCTCGATCATCGTGCTCGACAAGTCCGAGGCCACCGCCAACCGCCCCGTCTTCATGATCGACGCCTCCAGGGGCTTCATCAAGGACGGCAACAAGAACCGCCTGCGCGAGCGGGACATCCACAAGATCATCGACGCCTTCACGCGCGCCCAGACGATCCCCGGCTATTCCCGCCTCGTCCCCTTCGACGAGATCGCCCGTAATGACTTCAACCTCAACATTCCCCGCTACATCGACGGCTCCGACCCCGAGGATCTGCAGGACATCACCGCCCACCTGCATGGCGGCGTGCCGGAGAGGGACATTGACGCGCTGGGCGAGTTCTGGGCCGTCATGCCCACGCTGCGCGCCACGCTCTTCGGGCCGAACCCGCGCAAGGGCTACGCCGATCCGCTGGTCGTCCCTGATCAGGTGCGCACGACCATCCGCAACCACCCGGATTTCGCGGCCTTCCGCGCGCAGGTCACCGCCATCCTCAACGGCTGGATCACCGCCAACACCCCCCTCCTGGTGGGCATCAAACAGGGCGACCACCCGCGCGACCTGATCCATACGATTGCCGAGGATATGCTGGCCCGCTTCGACGCCGCCCCCCTGGTCGACAAGTATGAGGCCTATCAGCGCCTGATGGCCTATTGGGCCGCCACCATGCAGGACGATGTGTTCATCATCGCTGGCGGCGGCTGGCTGGCGGCGCGTGATCTGCGCGAGGCGCGCAAGGAAACCAGCGACGACGGCAAGGTGAAATGGCTGGAAGAGGGCGACCTGACGGTGAACAAGGTCCGCCTTGTGGCCGATGTGATCCCGCCCGCCCTGATCACCGCGCGCTTCTTCGCCGACCTCAAGGCCGCGCTGGATCAGGCCACTGCCCGGACCGAGGAACTGGGGCGCGAGATCGAGGAGATGGCCGAGGAACACGGGGCCGAGGGTGGGCTGTTCGAGGAATTGATGGCCGACGGCGGCAAGCTGACGGCGGGCGGTGTGAAGGCGCGGCTGAAGGACAGGGGCTTGGAGCCGGATGAAAAGGCCCTGCTGAAACAGGCGGCCCAGCTGTTCGAGGAAGAGGCCGAGGCGAAACGCGCGGCGAAAGAGGCCGAGGCCCGGCTGACCGAAGCGGTGCTGAAGAAATACCCCACCCTGACGATGGGCGAGATCCAGACCCTTGTGGTGCAGGACAAGTGGCTGGCCGACATCACGGCGGCCATCGGGGCCGAGGTCGAGGCGCGGACGGAGACGCTGACCGCCCGCGTGCGGGTGCTGACCGAACGCTATGGCCAGACCCTGCCGCAGATCATGGAGGATCTGGCCGGGCTGGAGGCGCGGGTGGCCGGGCATCTGGCAGCGATGGGGGTGGCGCCTCAATGAAACCAATGAACGCAATCGCGGCTTGGGACAGCCGAGAGCTTGCAGAGGTCGCTCGAATTGAGACGGGCGGAACGCCCCCAACCTCTGACAGATCACTCTACGGCAACGATGTTCCGTTCGCCTCGCCTGCCGATATCGGTGCCCAACGCTGGATCACCACAACAGACAAGAACCTATCGTTGGCAGGCTGGAATAGAGCTCGACGTTTGCCCGCAGGTTCGATTCTAGTCGTCTGCATCGGATCGACCATCGGCAAAGTGGGTATGGCCGCCATCCCTATGGCAACAAATCAGCAAATCAACGCGGTGATCCCATCGGAAAAGATCGACCGTGATTTTCTGTATTATTTCCTCTGCCTCTCAGCAAACGAGATTAGAGGGCAGGCAAGCGAGCAAGCGGTTCCGATCATAAACAAGTCAACTTTTGGACGCTTGATCGTTGCGATGCCCCCTCTCCCCGAACAACAGGCCATCGCCGCCGCGTTGTCGGATGCGGATGGGGTGGTGGCGGGGTTGGAGCGGGTGATCGCCAAGAAGCGCCTGATCAAGCAGGGCGCGATGCAAGACCTCCTCACGGCCCGCCGGCGCCTGCCGGGGTTCTCGGGGGAGTGGGAGGTGAAGAGGCTGGGCGAACTGGGCGAAATCTCCGGCTCCGGCGTTGACAAAAAACTGCGCGAAGGTGAGCAGCCGGTTCGCCTTCTCAACTACACAGACGTGTATCGCGAGACTTACATTCGCGGCACAATTCTCGATCACTGGGTAACCGCCCCTGAAGCAAAAGCACGGCGCTGTTCCGTTCGGAAGGGCGATGTGTTCTTTACCCCTACCTCAGAGACGCCAGACGACATCGCAAGAAGTGCCGTGGCTGCTGAAGATATCCCAAACGCGACATACAGTTATCACGTCGTCAGGCTGCGCTTCAAAGAAGAAGATTGCCTCGACTTTTGGGCACACATGTTCGAGATCGATTCCTTTCGAGCCCAAGCACGGCAGAATGCGGATGGAAGTGGCACGAGATACATCGTGACGCTTCCAAAGTTCCGCAACATGACCGTTCGTATTCCCAACCGGAAGGAACGAGAAGCGATCGGCGAGATTCTGCGGGATATGTCTATCGAACTGGAGGTCCTCGACGCCCGCCTCGCCAAGGCGCGGGCGGTGAAGGAGGGGATGATGCAAAACCTTTTGACAGGGCGCGTCAGGCTGGTCTGACTCATGTACCAGTGTTTTAAGGAGGTTTTTTCATGGCCATCGGCGATCCGGAACGCGCCACGCAGAACCGCATGATCGCGCAGCTGTGCGGCGATACCTCCGGGCAGACCGGCGGACTCGGCTGGCGTTACCTCGGCGACTGGCAGAAGCGTGAAGGCAACGCCAATATCGAACCCTCCCTGTTGCGCCCCTGGCTGCTGGCCCGTGGCCATGACCCCGAGGTGGCGACCAAGGCCATCGCCGAGTTGCAACGCACCGCCCGGATGGACGGGCTGAAGCTTTATGAGGCGAACCGCGCCACCTATGACATGCTGCGCTATGGCGTGCAGGTCACCCCCGGCCCCGGCGAGGCCCCGGTCACCGTGCGCTTCGTCGATTGGGACACCCCCGCCGCCAATGATCTGGGCGTCGCCGAAGAGGTGGCGGTCGCCGCCAAGAACCCCAAGGCCTACAACAAGCGCCCCGACCTGGTGATGTATGTGAACGGCATCGCGCTGGGTGTGGTGGAGCTGAAGAAATCCACCGTGGGCCTCGGCGAGGGCATCCGCCAGACGCTGGACAACCAGCGCCCCGAGTTCATCCGCCACTTCTTCACCACGGTGCAGATCACCTTTGCCGGCAACGACATGCAGGGCCTGCGCTATGCCGCGATCCAGACCCCGCAGCCCTATTGGCTGGCCTGGAAGGAGGAGAGCGCGATCACCAACCCGCTCGACCGCGATGTGGCGCAGATGCTGGCGCCCGCGCGGTTCCTGGAGCTGATCAACGATTTCATCCTGTTCGATGCCGGCATCAAGAAGGTCGCCCGCCCCAACCAGTATTTCGCCGTGAAGGCCGCGCAAGAGGCCGTGGCGGCGAAGAAGGGCGGGATCATTTGGCAGACCCAAGGCTCGGGGAAAAGCCTGATCATGGTGATGCTGGCCCGCTGGATCCGCGAGGCCCGCCCCGATGCGCGGATCCTCGTTGTGACAGACCGCAAGGAACTGGACGACCAGATCGAGGCGGTCTTTGGCAACACCGGCGACAAGGTGCGCCGCGCGAAATCCGGCGCCGATCTGTTGGCGGCACTGGCCGACCCGAAGGACCGCGTCGTTTCCTCGCTGGTCCACAAGTTCGGGCGGCGCGAAGAGGACGAGCTGGGTGCGATGATCGCCGACATCCAGCGCGGCCAGATCGGCGCGCCGGTTGGCGAGTTTTTCGTCTTCATCGACGAGGCGCACCGGACCCAATCGGGCAAGCTGGCCCGCGCGATGCGGTCGATCCTGCCGGGTTCGGTGTTCTTCGGCTTCACAGGCACGCCGCTTCTGCGGTCGGACAAGCAGACCTCGCTCGAGGTTTTCGGCCCCTATATCGGGACACCCTACCGCTTCAACGAGGCCGTCGAGGATGGCGTCGTGCTGGATCTGCGATACGAGGCGCGCGATATCGACCAGCGCGTGGCCTCTCCCAAAAAGATCGACGAATGGTTCGAGGCCAAAACGAAGGGCCTGACCCCGGTGGCCAAGGCGACCCTGAAACAGCGATGGGGCACGTTGCAGCGCGTGCTGTCCTCGAAGGATCGCCTGGAACAGATCGCCAACGACATCATCATGGACATGGAGCTGAAGCCGCGCCTGAAGGCAGGCCGTGGGAACGCCATGCTGGTCGCGGGCTCGATCCCCGAGGCGTGCAGGCTGTTCGAGATCTTCCGCAATTCCGGTTCTGACCTTGCCGGGAAATGCGCCATCGTCACGTCGTACACCCGCAACGCCTCGGAACTGACCGGCGAAGAGGCCGGGATGGGCGAGACGGAAAAGCAGTACGTCTATCGCGTTTATGACCGACTGATGACCGATCTGGGCACGGATGAAGAGGCCTACGAGACCGAGGCGCTGCGGAAGTTCCGCAAGGAACCGGCGCAGATGAAGCTGCTGATCGTCGTCAGCCGCCTGCTGACCGGCTTCGATGCGCCGACGGCGACCTACATCTACATCGACAAGCAGATGCGCGACCATGGCCTGTTCCAGGCGATCTGCCGGGTGAACCGCCTGGACGGTGACGACAAGGATTACGGCTATGTCGTCGACTACAAGGACCTGTTCAAGAACATCGAAACGGCCGTCGAGGATTATACCTCGGGCGCCTTCGACGCCTTCGATGCTGCCGATGTCGAGGGGCTGATTTCTTCGCGGGCCGAAAAGGCGGGCGAGGATCTGATGGCCGCGCGCGATGCGTGGTTCGGGCTTCTTGATCCGGTTGAGCAGCCCAAAGGCGACGACCAGATGCTTGCCTATTTCTCCAGTCCCGGAGGATGGGAGGCCGATCCGCAGGCCGATGAAAAGGCGCGGCGGCGTCAGGCTCTCTACAAGCTGGCAGGGGCCTATGCCCGTGCCTTCGCATCGGTGGCGGATGATCCCGCAGCCTCCGGGGTCAATGACCTGCAGTTGGCGCAGTACCGCAACGAGGTGGAACGGGCGATTTCGCTACGGGATGCTGTGCGCCTGCACAGCGGCGATGCCGTGGACATGAAACAGTTCGAACCCGCGATGCGGCACCTAATCGACACCTATATCAAGGCCGACGAATCCGAGGTAATCTCGCATCTGGACGATATCAGCCTGATCGACCTGGTGGCGAGCAAAGGGGCGGCAGCCGAGGGGGAGTTGCCGAGTTCTCTGAAGACGAAGCGTGAGAACGTGGCCGAAGCCATCGAGAACAACGTGCGCAGGCTGATCATCGATGAAACGCCGGTGAACCCGAAGTTCTACGAACGAATGTCCGAGCTGCTGACCGACCTAGTCAAGAAACGTAAGGACGACGCCATCGCCTACGCGGAATACCTGGAAAAGATCGCGGAACTGGTCAGGGCGGTAAAGGCCGGGCACGGCAGCGAATACCCGCCGACCATGACCACGACAGGGCGCAAGGCGCTCTATGACAATCTCGCTCAGGATGAAGCCGCGACCATGGCGGTTGATGAGGCAATCCGAAGCACCGCCCAGACGGGATGGCGCGGCAACAAGATGAAGGAGCGGATGCTGCGGCGAAAACTGCTGGAGATACTCGATGCGGAGGACGCCGTGGACAGCATCATCGAGATCATTCGGTCCCATGATGAATACTGAAGTGATCGAGATCGCCGGGCTGTCGGTAGAACTGGTCCGCAAACCGATCAAGAACCTGCATATCGGGGTCTATCCTCCGGCCGGTCGCGTGCGGGTCGCTGCCCCTTCAGCCATCAGCGAAGACGCTGTCCGGGTGGCGGTTGTGACCCGGCTCGGCTGGATCAAGAAAAAGCAGCGCGAGTTCGAGGGTCAGGCCCGCCAATCCGAACGCCGGTATGTCTCAGGCGAAACCCATTTTGTCTTCGGGAAACCGCTCAGGCTTCTGGTCCAGCCGACCGACAAGAACCGCTGCGCAATCCGTCCAGACGCTTCGGATCGCCTGACGATGTTGGTGCCAGCAGGCTCAACGCCCGATCAGAATGCACGCAGGATGGCGACGTGGTACCGATCGCAGCTGCGGGAAAAGGCCGCTCCCCGTATTGTCAAGTGGTCGGATCGGCTGGGCGTACCGGTACCGCGGTGGGGCATCAGGTTGATGAAGACGAAGTGGGGCAGCTGCAATCCCGAAAAGGGGCTCGTGTGGCTGAACCTCGACCTGGCGAAGAAGCCTCTGGCCGCCCTCGACTACGTCATCCTGCATGAAATGGCCCATTTCGTATCACCGCGACACGACGAGCTCTTCTTGAACACCCTCGATCGAAACATGCCGGGGTGGCGACAAATCCGGTCAGACCTCAACGCGCTTCCCCTGTCGGATTGAAGCTCGCTGCAGGAGTTCGATTTCTGTTCCATCTCACGAACGCCACCGGCGTCGAAGTGTTCAGGTGGCGCGAGGATCTGCCCCTATATTTTCAATCGGTTACGGGCTCTACACCGGATGCTCGCAGTCGAGAGGTCCGGAGAATATCGGGCTTCAGAGAACCATTCCGGCTGCTGCAGCGAGGACGCCAGTGCAAAGCCAACCGCGTATAACCCTCGAAAGCAACGGGAAAATCCGGCCGAGGCGGGATCGGGAGAACGATTCCTTGAAGGGAAGTGGCGGAGGGGATGGGTCTGACGTCCAACCTTCTCCACCTTAAGGGATTGATTTCATTATACAAGATCCCAACAGCTCTCGCTTCAGATCACGAACACCGGCGCGAACCCACCCCCTAGCGTCCTGAAATTTGTGGTCTGGCCTTGATAAAGGCGCGCGGCCACCAGAAGCACCTGCCCATCATAGGTATACAGTCGCACGTCCATTTTGCGCCTCTGGGGTGTCTCGTCGATCTTGATCATGCGCTCGCTGGGGCGGACCAGCGTCTGGGCAACGTATCCGCCTCCCGCGATCTCCGCCCAGACTCCTTTCGTCAGCTTGTCGCCACGATATACCGCCTTGCCACCATGTCCTCCTGTCGGCTTGAAGAACAGGTCCTTGCGGGATTTCCAAAGTGCATCAGCGTTGTCGGGATTGACCAGAACGGTGCGTGGAACGGCAGCAAGCCCGGCCCGAATCCCCGGGTCGACTCCCCATGCCTCAAGTGTCGCGGAATTCGAAAGAAGCGAAAGGTTGCGCTTGTCGGCAAGGAGCGCGTGGTTGTGCGGATTCGGCGTTACGACAACCGCGCCATCACGGTAGGATTCCTGCAATGCCTTGTGCTCGGGCTGATCAAAGGCGAAATCGGTGACCCGGTTGTAAACGAGATCGATCGTCTTTCCGTCGACGCTGAGCTGACCATCGTCGTAGCTAAGGTGACCGGCGTCGGCGATGACCGCGTCTACCCCTCGTGCCGCCAAAACTTGCCGCGCGAGCACGAATTCGGGATAAAGATACTGTTCCGGCGGATTGTCGTCGACGATGGCGATGCGTTCTGGCGCGCCCGTTCCACGCTGCCGAATCCATTCGTTCTGGAACATGCGGAACGCCGCGTCCTCAAAGGATAGCAGCGTCGGGGGGATGTCCATTTCGGCACAACACGCGCGCTGCGCCCTTGCAAGAAAGGCATTGAGAAATGCCCCGCCGGCGTTGGTATTGATCTCGATCAGCCGGGGGCCGTCTTCGCCAAGATGAAAGTCGTAGCCCATCAATGCCCCGATCGGACCGTGATCCGCCCGCGCGATTTCCGGCGCCCAGGAAAGGACCGCGGCTTTGTATGCCGCGAGTTGGGCGGTGGTCTCCACAGCCGCTGCGATGGCGCGCATCTCATCCACGGTGGTGGCCGAAAGGAACACCGGTACGTGCGAGAACAGATGGGCCTTGGGGCGGATGAACGTCTCGAAGAATGCCGGCTCACCGGCCTCGCGCTCCATCGCTTCGCGCAGCGATGGAAGGTCCAGTGTAACGCAGAAGCAGTTCTTGTTGAGTCGGTCCGTGCGGTCCTGAACCCGCTTCGATGAACTGGAGCCGGGATTGTTCATCGAGGGAAAACCCGAGGCGGCGCCAAGATCGAGCGCGCTTCAAATGCCAAGTAAGCCATGAATAATCCCACGAACATCCCTCCCAAAGGTTTCGCCATCAGGTCGATCCAAACATGCCGCTTCTGTTCGGCGGCATCAACTGTGACCGGTGGGCCTCGGGAAATTGCACTGCCGGTCGCAGGGGCAGCTCCATCCCGAAGGTGCCATCAGTGTGGTTGCGACACATTCTCCTGGTAGGTCCGCTCGCGCTCTGGCCAGGTGCTCTTGATATAGGCGAGGACAGCCCGGATCTCGGCGTCGCTGAGAAGATCGGCAAACCCCGGCATGTCGCTCTCATAGCCGCCCCCGACGATGGCGGCCGTGCCTTCCCTGACGATGCGGAACAGGATGTCATCGGGATGGTGCCACGTGTGGCCGCCGGCATCGTGCGGTGGCGCCGGGAGACGCCCGGACGGAAGGGGCGTCTTCCAGTCCGGCTGCCCCTCGAGCTGCGCACCGTGGCAGGACGCACATTGGTCCGCATAGATCTGCCGGCCCTGTTCGATGACTTCTGCAGATGACGCGGCGTTGGATGCGGTCTGGGCATAGTGCCTGCCAGCGAAGACCGCCATGACCAGGCCTCCGACGAGCAACCCGGGCCACAAGATATTACGGAGTTCTTTTCGCATGAGTTGCATGATTGGTGGCGAGGAATTTCTATTGGCTATATGCCGAGGATGAATTTCTGCCAGAGGCGCGACGCCGGAGGCAATGGACATTCCCGTGACCAGCGCCTATCTTTCCGGCATGTTCTCGCGCCTCGTCACCATGCTTGCCGTACTCGCGATCGCCGTCATGACGACGGTGACCTCCGCGCATGCGGCGCGCTTGAGCGCAGAGCCGGATCACTCGGTGCATGTCGGCGAGATGATGCAGGTTGCGGCCGGCAGCGACCGTTCCTGTGACGGCGAACAGCACTGCGGATCGATGGATGCTGGAAGCTGTGAGTTGTTTTGTTCAGGTCTTTTGGTCTTTCTGACATTTCCGAGGGAAGACTCGCCCAGCGTTTACGCGCCTGCCAGCCATGACCTGCCCACCGGTGCAGTGCTTGCCGGTCGGGCACCTGGACTGAACGAACGACCTCCCAAGCACCGTCTCCTCTGATCGCGCGTCCGGGCCGAGGCCCGCGGCGTCTTGTCGGTTTTGATGAACGGGACGAGCTGTCCCGAGGAGACGACCATGAATACCCTTTCACGACGCGGCTTTCTTGCCGCTGGCGCCGCCATGCTGGCCTATGCGCATCTGCCCCGGATCGCGGCAGCGCAGGGCGCCGCCCCGCTGTCGCTGCACGCCGCCACCCGGACGCTCGACATCGACGGTCGCGCCGCCACCGTCTGGGGTCTTGCCGGGCCAGCCGGACAGGGGCTGACACTCGATCCCGGCGCGCGGTTCCGGGTGGATCTGCGCAACGATCTCGATACTGACACGCTGATCCACTGGCACGGCCAGATCCCGCCCAACGCACAGGATGGCGTGCCCGACATGCCTTTGCCGATGCTCGCCCCTGGCGAGACTCGCGCCTATGACTTCGCGCCGCTGCCCGGCACCTACTGGATGCACGCGCATGTGCCGCTGCACGAGATGCGCCTTCTGGCCGCGCCGCTGATCGTGCGCAGCGCCGAGGATGTCGCCGCCGACCGGCAGGAGGTGGTGCTGTTCCTGCATGATTTCTCGTTCAAGGCACCCGAGGAGGTGATGGCCGAGATCCTTGGCGGCCACGGGACCGCCGGCGGTCATGGAGGCGGCCACGGCGCGGTCATGGGCGGCATGGCGGCCATGGACCACGGCGCGATGGGGAACATGCCGATGGGTGGCATGGATCACGGCGCCATGGGTGGCATGACGGGAATGGGCGCCATGGACGGCATGGCGATGGACCTCAACGACTACGACTGGGACGCCTATCTCGCCAACGACCGCACGCTTTCGGATCCCGAGGTGGTGCAGGTCGAGCGCGGCGGGCGCATCCGCCTGCGGGTGATCAACGCCGCCGCGGCAACGGTGTTCTGGATCGAGACTGGCGAAGCGCAGGCCCGGCTCGTCGCGGTCGATGGCCATGCCGTTCAGCCCGTCCCCGGCACGCGGTTCGGCTTGGCCATGGGCCAACGGCTAGACCTCGAGATCGACCTGCCGCAGGAGGGCGGCGCCTGGCCGATCCTCGCGCTGCGGGAAGGCGCGCGAGAGCGGACCGGGCTGATCCTTACCACGCAGGGCGCCGAAATACGGCGCATCGACACCATGGCGGAGGCCGAAGCGCCTGCCTTCGACAGCGACCTTGCGCAGGAGACGCGTCTGATCGCCGCGGGCGCTTTGCCGGATCGGCCGGTGGACCGCAGCCACATGGTGATGCTGGGCGGCTCGATGCAGCCCTATGTGTGGACGATCAACGGGGCCGTCTGGGGCCAGCATCGCCCGCTTGCCGCACAGAGCGGCGAGCGGGTCGTGCTGTCCTTCCACAACATGTCGATGATGGGCCACCCGATGCATCTGCACGGACATGTGTTCCAAGTCGTCGGGTTGAACGGGCGTGCGGTCCGAGGCGCGCTGCGCGACACGGTATACGTGCCGCCGATGTCGATGGTCGATATCGCGCTCGACGCCGGCGAGGTCGCGCGCTGGATGCTGCATTGCCACCACATGCCGCATCTCGAGACCGGCATGATGACCGAATTCGCAGTCAACGCATGATCGGGCAAACCGCCAAGGAGGCGTGAGAAATGGCCAGCAAGACAGATCACCATCACCACAACCACGGCCATGTGCACGATCACGCGCATGACCACGCCGCCGTCGCGCGGGACGACACGCACAAGGTCAAGGACCCTGTCTGCGGCATGATGGTCGACCCGCACACGACCGAGCACAAGGCCGAGCATGCCGGCCGGCCGTATTACTTCTGCTCCGCCGGCTGCCGGGCCAAGTTCCTGGCAGAGCCGGAACGTTACCTCGATCCGGCGACCGCGGCGGCCACGGCAGAGCCGGTGCCCGAGGGGACGATCTATACCTGCCCGATGCACCCGGAGATCCGGCAGGTCGGCCCCGGCTCCTGCCCGATCTGCGGCATGGCGCTGGAGCCGGTGCTGGTCAGTCTCGAGGCCGGACCCAACGAGGAACTGATCGACATGACACGTCGGTTCTGGATCGGACTGGCGCTGACGATACCAGTGGTCGTCCTCGAAATGGGCGGCCATTTTCTTGGCTTGAGCCATTATGTCGGCCAGCTGACCTCGAACTGGCTGCAACTGATCCTCGCAACGCCGGTCGTTCTCTGGGCCGGCTGGCCATTCTTTCAGCGCGGCTGGCAGTCGCTGGTCAACCGCAGCCTCAACATGTTCACCCTGATCGCCATGGGCACCGGGACCGCCTGGATCTACAGCGTCGTCGCCACAGTTGCGCCCGGTATCTTTCCCGATGCGTTTCGCCAGCATGACGGTTCCGTCGCGGTCTATTTCGAGGCGGCGGCGGTCATCACCGTGCTGGTGCTGCTCGGGCAGGTGTTGGAACTGCGGGCGCGAGAGAGCACCAGCGGCGCCATCCGCGCGCTGCTCGACCTCGCCCCCAAGACCGCCCGGATCATTCGCGACGATGGCATGGAGGAGGAGGTTCCGCTCGACAGCGTGCATGTCGGCGACCGCCTGCGTGTGCGTCCCGGCGAGAAGGTGCCGGTCGATGGCGAAGTGCTGGAAGGCCGCAGCGCCGTCGATGAATCGATGGTGACGGGTGAATCGATGCCTGTGACCAAGGAGGCCGGTGCATCGGCCATCGGCGGCACCATGAACCAGTCCGGCGCGCTGGTGATCGAGGCGCGGAAAGTTGGCCGCGACACCATGTTGTCGCAGATCGTCCAGCTTGTCGCCGAGGCGCAGCGGAGCCGCGCGCCGATCCAGCGCCTCGCCGACCAAGTGTCGGGCTGGTTCGTGCCGGCGGTGATCGTGATCGCGATCCTTGCCTTCATCGCCTGGTCGATCGGGGGCCCGGAGCCGCGTTTCTCCTTCGGTCTGATCGCTGCCGTGTCGGTGCTGATCATCGCCTGTCCCTGCGCGTTGGGGTTGGCGACGCCGATGTCGATCATGGTCGGCGTCGGCCGTGGCGCGCAGGCGGGCGTGCTGATCAAGAACGCCGAGGCGCTGGAGAATATGGAGAAGGTCAACACCATCATCGTCGACAAGACCGGCACTCTGACCGAGGGCCGGCCCGCTGTGACCGCCATCGTTCCGGCTGCTGGCTTCAGCGAGGACGAGGCGCTGCGGCTTGCCGCCAGTGTGGAGCGGGCCAGCGAGCATCCGCTGGCGCTGGCCATCGTCCGCGCCGCCGAGGAGCGCGGGATCGCGACGGCGCCGGTTGCGGATTTCGACTCGCCGACCGGGAAGGGCGCGCTCGGGGTGGTCGAAGGCAAGCGCATTCCGCTTGGCAATGCGAAGTTCCTCGCCGAGCAAGGCGTCGATGTCGCTCCGCTCGCCGATGAGGCCGACCGGCTGCGCGAGGACGGGGCGACCGCGATCTTCATGGGGGTGGATGGCCGCGTCGCCGCGATCTTCGCCATTGCCGATCCGGTCAAGCCATCGACGCCGGAGGCGCTGGCCGCGCTCAAGGAACAAGGCATCCGCGTGGTCATGCTCACCGGCGACAACTGGACCACAGCGAAGGCCGTCGCGCGCCATCTCGGCATCGACGAGGTCGAGGCCGAGGTTCTGCCCGATCAGAAAAGCGCGGTGGTGCAGCGGCACAAGGCGGCGGGCGAAGTTGTGGCGATGGCGGGCGATGGGGTGAACGACGCGCCGGCGCTGGCGGCCGCCGATGTCGGCATCGCCATGGGCACAGGCACCGATGTGGCGATGGAAAGCGCCGGTGTCACGCTGCTGAAGGGCGATCTGAACGGCATCGTCCGCGCCCGCCGGCTGTCGCAGGCGGTGATGGGCAACATCCGCCAGAACCTGTTCTTCGCTTTCATCTACAACGCGCTCGGCGTGCCGGTCGCAGCCGGAGTCCTCTATCCGTTCTTCGGCATCCTGCTGTCGCCGATCATTGCGGCCGCCGCCATGGCGCTCTCATCGGTCAGCGTCATCACCAATGCCGCTCGGCTGCGGAGGGTGAAGCTATGACGATGCCGGTGCCAAGGCCCTCGGTTTGCCCATCACTCCCTTGTGAGCCGGATGCGGACCGTGACGGCGAGACAATGAATCCATGGAAAAAGGTGTGACTATGAGAAACGACAGCAACATCAGCCGGCGCGCCATCCTGGCCGCTGCCGGCGCGCTGCCCCTGCTGATGTCCACGGCCGGCTGGGGACATGCCGAAACGCTGCCGCTGGTGAGCGTTACCAAGGATCCGTCCTGCGGCTGCTGCGATGGCTGGATCGCGCACATCGAGGATGCGGGATTCCCGGTGCGGGTGGTGGAATCCACCGACATGGACAGCTTCAAGCAGCGCCTCGGCGTGCCGGCCGAACTGGCATCGTGCCACACTGCCGAGGTGGACGGCTATGTGATCGAGGGTCATGTGCCTGCCGCAGCGATCCGCCGCCTGCTGGCCGAGCGGCCTGACGTGACGGGGCTGGCCGTTCCCGGCATGCCTGCCGGCTCGCCCGGCATGGATTTCCCGGGCGTCGATCCCGAGCCGTATGAAGCGTTCCTGTTCGGCCCGACCACCCGGAGCTTCGGGCGCTTCCTCGGTTCGCGGGAAATCTGAAAGGCGCCGCCGACATGAACGCCAGGCTCGCGGATGATCTCAAACAGCACCTCGCTGTGGCGGCCTGCCTCCGTCCGCGGGGCTGGCGCCCCACGTCGGGTGGCGCGCGACATGAACGCGACATCGCGCAGGGCCGGCGTGCCGCCGGCAAGGAAGGTGGCGCATGACCAAACGGGCCGGGGTCAAATTTCGGGCGAGTTGCGGCCGACTGCGCCGGTTTGCGATCTGCATCCTGCTGCTTGCCATCGGCGCACTGGTTCTGCAGGTCCCAGTCCATGCGAGCCCGACTGGACACGCCATCCACCAGCAACAGGCCGCTGCCCAGGCAAGCCACTGCACCCAGCATCACGCGTCGGACGACCATGGCGCCAATCAATCGCCAAGCTGCGTGAACACGGACGGTAGCCCAAACCTTGCGGATTGCTGTCAGACCTGCCTGACCGCCGCAGTTCCCGTCGCGCCGCCGGAGTTCGGCCCGCCCACGAGCGGTGAGGCTTTCACGGTTGTGCGCCCTGATCCGCACGACCGTTTCCCCGAAGGCATCCTGAGGCCACCACGTCCTATCGCTGCGTGATGCGCAGGGGATGGCCGCGAGAACGAATGTTGTCTCCGGCCGCTCCTGTGCAAACCCGAAAGACCAGCGAACAGAACGGAGAACCGCGACCCGAAACCCCGGGTCAGCGCTCTGGATCCAAAGGATGAAATCAATGAACCGAACCACAATAGCCCTTTCCCTCGGCGTCCTGGCAGGCCTGCCTGGCGCTGCCCTCGCTCAGGCCGGGCATGACGCCCACCACCCGGGAACCCCGCCCGCGCAAGTGCAGCAGGCTCCCGTGCCGACGCCTCCCTCAGGCCAGATGGCTGGTATGCAAGGGATGATGCCAGAGCAGTGCCAAGCCATGATGCAGGCGATGGCCCCGGAATGCATGAGCGCGATGCACCAGATGATGCAGGGCGGAATGATGCAGGGGATGATGGGCGCGCCGAACGAGGGTGCCGCCCCGGCCAACGAAAGCCTTCCGGAGTTCACCCGGGCCTACGTCGAAGCGATGAATGAAATGCACGGGCCGATGATGGACGGCGTCATGGCGGATGATCCGGATGTCGCCTTCGTCCGGGGCATGATCCCCCATCATCAGGGCGCGATCGACATGGCCCGGATCGTCCAGCAATACGGAAACGACCCGCAGACCAGGGCATGGGCGGACCAGATCATCGCGGCGCAGGAAGCCGAGATCGCCGAGATGCAGGCATGGCTGGAGGCGAAGGCCGGCGACGCGCCGTCGCCCTTTGCTCAGACCGGCGGAACGGTCTACTCCGCCAACGAGGGCGGCAATTCCATCAGCGCCTTCGATCTCGGCACGGGGGCGGTCGACACGGTTACGATCCCGGTCGCGCCTCACAACGTCGATCTGACGCCGGATGGCAAGCTTCTGCTGGCGGTCGGAGATCCTGCCGCCGAGGGGGATCACGGCTCGGACGGCCATGGGCATGGCGCGGAGGGCGCGGCCGAGGGTCTGCTGGTCATTCTCGATCCGCGGAACCTCTCGGCGCCCACGGCGACCGTGACGGTAGGCTCGCATCCGGCCCATGTGGTCGCTGACCGGCAGGGGCGCGCATTTGTCTCGCTGGCCGGCGGCGACGAGATCGCCGTGGTCGACCTCGCAAAGGGAGAGGTCATCGGGCGCATCGCGACGGGGGATTATCCGCACGGCCTTCGCCTCAGCCCCGATGAGAGCCAACTCTATGTGGCTAATGTCGAGGATGGCTCGGTTTCCGTCATCGACACGCAGGATCTGACGGAAGTTGCGCGCATTCCGGTGGGCGCAGCGCCCGTTCAGGTCGGGTTTACCCCGTCTGGCGATCAGGTCTACGTCTCTCTCCGGGACGAGAACCGGATGGCCGTCATCGACACCGCCTCCCGCGAGGTGATGAACAGGATCGACGTCGGGCCGAACCCGATCCAGATGGTTGCGACCCCCGATGGAGCCTACGTCTATGTGGCAAACCAGGGCACCGACGCGGAGCCTAACAACACCGTGTCCGTGATCGACACCGCGACCGGTCAGGTCGTGAAGACCCTCGCCACCGGCGGCGGCGCCCATGGGGTCTCGGTATCGACCGACGGGGCATTCGTGTTCGTGACCAACATCGCCGACGATACCGTGTCGATCATCGAAGTGGGGAGCCAGCACGTCGTCAAGACCCTACCGGTTGGTGATCGCCCGAACGGCATCGTCTACGGCGGATCGAGCCGGTAGGTAGTGAATGGCGCCGGAGGCAGTTCCGGCGCCGCTCTTATTCGTGGCACAGAAACATTTACACGATTCTGGAGATATGGAGAAAATGGGCACCATAGCGGCCTTGGCCGCGCTCGCGCAGGAGACCCGTCTCGATATCTTTCGGATGCTGGTGCAGGCCGGGAGCGAAGGGCGCGCTGTCGGGCATATCGGCGAGAGGCTCGGCCTGCACTCGACCACCCTCTCGTTTCATCTGAGCCAACTGAAGCATGCCGGCCTGGTGACGTTCCGCCGCGAGGGGCGATCCTTTGATCTACACCGCCAACTGTGCGGCGATGAACGGGCTGATGGCCTATCTCACAGAGAACTGCTGCGGCGGCGATACCAGCGACTGCGCGGTCGGCACAGCGGTCTGCGACCCGGGCGACCGGTGTCGGGAAAGCGTAGATTTCAAGTAGAAAACCGTCCGGCATCACAATTCCAAAGCGCCGAAAACAGCCCTGACAGGGGGGCAGAATTGTTCCCATTGCCTGACACGACATGCCGGGCCACTGTGTTATCTCCAACCTGCAGCGAATCCCCTTCCGCTTTCTGAAACGTGAATAGGTGAACCGGGCCGGGCGTATTGCTCCGGTCGAGGCATTCGGCGGTTGCCTCGATGGTGTTGCCCGGCCCGGCATGCACACGGCAGTCCATATCTACAGATCAGAAATCCGTCTCGACATAGACCCCGGCGCAGTCATAGGCGACGGCAGCAGCCGTGGCGCCGGTGTTCATGAATAGCCGGGGCGACAGGAACTGTGTCGCGGCAGGCAGATCGGCGGTGATCTCCTGTTCGAAGATCGCGCCGGCCACCTCGTCCACCACGCGAACCCATACGGAACTGCCGTTCGGCGGGGCGGCTATGTAGAGGGTCAACACGCCGCCGGTGGTGATGGTAAAGCTCGCGCCCACGTCGGTCAGCGTCGGCGCGCCCGTGCCGTCGTTGGCCACGAGTTGCCAGCGTGTGTGGGTGCCGCGCTGGAAGCCGATACCGATGCAGTTGATGGCGGCGGCCAGAGTCAGGGTGGTGGCCAACGCAGCGGTAGAGCCGTAGAGGCCGAAGAAGCCCATGCCGGTCGCCTGCAGCGTCGTCAGCGAAATCCGCGTGACGAAAGTCCAGCCGCCCAGCCCCGCCGCATTGCCGCGCCAGCAGGCCCAGCCTGCTGATCGCTGGTCGGCGGCCGAATCCACCACCGCCGCCGAAGTCAGGCGCCAGCGGCGCATCGAGGCGGCGAGGTTCGTGGCGGCCAGCGTCGGGTGCGAGACGGTGCCGACGGACGTGATGGGCAGGCCCTCGCTGTTGATCGTGGTGCCGGTCGAGGGTGACCAGTTGGCGATCCGGTTCACCCCGAAATGCGGCTGCAGCGCGAAGTCGCGGCCGGACGGACGCATGACATCGATCCACGGCGCTCCGGCCCGGTTGCGGGCATAGATCGCCGCCTTGCCTGCGGAAGGTGGGGTCGGCGCTGCATTGAGGCCGGGCAGGACCGTGGGCTGCGGCAGTTCCACTTGGCCGCTGCTGCGGTCGACGCGGATGGCGTCATAGAAGGCCGAGCCA
The DNA here is from genome assembly GCF_036881715.1 of Pannonibacter anstelovis. Lineage (NCBI taxonomy): Bacteria > Pseudomonadati > Pseudomonadota > Alphaproteobacteria > Hyphomicrobiales > Stappiaceae > Pannonibacter > Pannonibacter anstelovis. Next base: position 40,638 of record NZ_JBAKBF010000018.1, on the reverse strand, counting down.
TCGGGGCTGACCTTGAAGCTGAAGTCGTCATTGCCGAGGAGACCGATCAACGCTCGGGCCGAAAACCCGGTCTTGAAGGCGAAGGCGGCGTCGTTCGCCGGGGCGGCCTTGTTCACTGTCGCCTCGATACCCGCGCCGGCGTTGTTCAGAAGCACTGCGGGGGTGTTCACGGACAGCCGGTTATAGCTGTCGGCCGTCGCCCCGCCGAGGCCCAGCAGCTGCGCGCTGAGGTTGGCCTGGGGCATGCCGACCTGCGTCACGGCATTGGCGAAGGTCACGGTCGGCGTATTGATGACCGTCGTACCGTTTGCGCCCGAGGTGGCCGAGCCGATGTTGACGACGGTGGTCGATCCGGACGCGCCGCCAGTGCCGAGGTTCACGGTCTTGGTCACGCCCGTGGTCGTGGCGCCGGTGCCCATGCCATAGGTCGCGGTCGTCGTTGCCGTCCCAATACTGGCCGACGCCGCCGAGACCGTAACCGTGCCCGAAGCGGTCAGCGTCCCCGAAAACGTCTTGTTGCCGGTGAAGGTCTGGGTGCCAGCGAGGATCGCCAGTTCGGACGAGGTATTGGGCAGCGTGAAGCTGCGCGTCGTCCCGGCGCTGATCCCTGCCAGCGAGAAGGTGGCCTTCTTCGTGGGATCCGCATCGTTCACCAGGCTGAACACCGCATCGGACACGTCGCGGGGCTCGCCCACCACCTCCCAGGCCGCGCCGGTCCAGACGAGGAACAGCCCCTCGGCCGCGATCCAAGTGATCCAACCGGGGCGCGGCACGAGGCGGATCCACGCGCCATCGATCCAGAAGGCGATGTTCAGGTCCCAACCGGCCCAGAGGCCGGTGGCTCCCGAGGCCACCAGATGCCGGTCCCCATCGGCGGGGCTCGCTGGCGGCGCGGTGCGCGTGCGGTCGAGCACCGACAGCTGCACCATGGCGTCCAAGAGGCGCAGGGCCTCATTGTGGGTGACATGCTTCTGCGCCTGAGCCGCCAGCAGATACGGCAGTCCCAGATGGGTCGTGGTGTCGGACATGGGTCGTCCCTTCAGAACAAGAGGGTCACAGTCGCGGGCGTGCCGCGGCCGAGGCGGTTCGAGAGCTGGTAGATGCGGATCGCCAGCGTCTGACCGGGGCCAAGCGGCGTGCCCCAATCGGCGGTCTGCTGGGCGGCGGTGTAGAGGACGGAGGTCGTGATGCTGGTGAGCGTCCTCTTGACCAAGGCCCCGTCGATGATCTGGATGTCGTAGCTCTCAGAATCCTCAGCCAGCGGCACCTCGACCTGTTCCCAGGCATCGGCCACCAGCGCGCGCGACCGCCGCGTCCAGCGGAGGATCAGATCGCCCGGGTTGCGCGCCGCGCGCCATGGTTGTTCGACATGAACCGGGGCAAAGGGCACAAGGCCGCGCCCGGTCGGCGTGAAGCTCTGCGCCACATAGGTCTCGTCGCTGACCGGGCGGCTCGCCGGGCCGATGCGCCAGTTCCAGGGGAGCCCGAGATCGGCCTCAGCGATCGGCAGTGGTGCCAACGAGGCGTCCAGCACCACGACGCGGGCACCGGCGGGCGCCGGGTTGCCGATGGCGGCCTCGGTCCCGCGCTGGCCGCGCAGGAGCCGGGTCAGGCGATAGCGACCGGGGGCCAGCAGTTCGGCCACGCCCGCCTGCACGATCTCCCAGACACTCGGTGCGCTCTCGATGGCGAGCGCGTTGGCGCCGCCGAACAGCGCCAGATCCGTGACGCTCTCCACCGTGCCGGTCAGCAAGTCGACCACCAGCGCGTTGCCGAGGTCGAAGCGCGAGGTGGGCCCGGCGTAGAAATCCGAGATCAGCGTGCCGATCCGGGCGCGCGCGCCGAACGTGGCCAGCAGCTCGAAGCCGTCGGTCGAGGGGCTGCGGAACACCGCCATCTCGCCGGGCCATGGCACGGCATGGGCGGCGATGAGCGGCCGATGCGCGGGCTGGTTCTCGGAGAGCTGCGGCAGGTCCAGCAGCAGCGCCTCCGGCGCGCCGAATACTACTGCTCGCGTCAGAGAGGCCGCTCGGGGATCGCCGGGCGGCAGGTCGTAGGCGGCGCGGTCCTGGCGGACAGCCTCGATCCCGCGCGCCTCGGCATCGGCGACCGAGACGAGGCGGAATTCGACCTCACGTCCGTCATGCGCCAGCCGGATCACGTCGGCGGGATCAAGGGCGAGACACGAGGGCGGCAGGCGAAAGGTGGCGCTTTCCCGACCGATCCATGCCTCCATCAGCGCCCGGCGGCAGCGGCGTTCGACCTCCTCGGGCGGGATCGCCATCGGGAAGCTCTCGGAGGCGATGCGCGTCGTGTCGACCGTGATGCGCCGCGCCTCGACGAGGGCGGCGTCGTAGTCCTCGTCGGCGCGGGCGACCTGCCACTTCAGGGCTTGCGGCAGTTCGGTCTCCTGGCCGCGGGTCAGTTCCAGCGCCTCGCCCTCGCGGCTGGCGACAAGATTGTCGATGGCCAGTGTGGCGACGGAGGCCCGGCCGCGCATCACGAAGCGGATCACGCCCTCGGTCTCCGCCGCGTCGAAGCCGAAATGCCGCGCCAGCGTGGAAATCGAGGCGCGCGGGCTTTCCAGCGCGCCGATCACATAGCCCTCGACCGCGCCCCAGAGGCCAGAGACGTCGATCAACGCCTCATCGAGCCCAGCGCGCAGGCAGAGGTGGCGCACGAGGGCCGCCAGCGACACCGCCCCAAGCCGCCCGGTCAGCCAGTGCCCGAGCCGCCAGTTCGCGCCGTCGGTCCAGACGTCGGTCAGCGCCGGAAAGAACGGATAAGGCCGCGCGTCCCAGGTCCAGGCGGCGCATTCGGGGACATGCACCATCCGGCCGCCGTAGACCGAGGACAGCGGGTTGTTCGCGGCTTCGCCCCACCAGAGCCAGGTGGCTTCCAGATAGGCGCGCTGGATCGCGTCGTCCCGCCAGCCGCGCGAGAAATGCGGCGTGAAGCTCTCGGACGATTTCGGGTCGAAGAAGACATTGGGCTGGTTGGTGCCGCGGTCGATGGCCGGGCAGCCAAGCTCGGTGAACCAGATCGGTTTCGACTGCGGCACCCATGCCGTCGGCGTGCCGCTTTCGACCCCGCCCGGGCGGTTGAAATGCGGGTTCGACCACCAGGCGCGCAGATCCTTGTAACGGAAGACCCAAGGCTTGCCTGCTGCGCCGTCGGTGATGGGCGTGCGGATTTGCGCAGAGCGGTCGGCGGCCGAGGCGTAGAACCACTCAAACCCTTCGCCGCCGGCGATGTTCGCCTGCAGATAGGCCCGGTCGTAGATCGCGGGCCAACCCTCGGCGGCATCCGCATGGTCGAACCCGTCGCGCCAGTCGGAGAGCGGCATGTAGTTGTCGATGCCGACGAAGTCGATCTCGGGATCGGCCCAGAGCGGGTCGAGGTGGAAGAAGACGTCGCCGCTGGCATCATTCGGATGGTGCCCGAAATATTCCGACCAGTCGGCGGCGTAGCCGAGCTTGGTGCCTCCCCCGAGGATGGACCGGACATCGGTGGCCAGATCCCGATAGGCCTGCACCGCCGGATAGCTGCTGGCGCCCGAGCGGATGGTGGTCAGCCCCGGCATTTCGGAACCGATCAGGAAGGCATCGACGCCCCCGGCCGCTTTGCACAGATGCGCGTAGTGCAGGATCATCCGGCGCAACGACCATTCCCCGACCGGCCCGGTCCAGTTGATATTGGTGCCTGACACGCTGAAGTTCGCGGGTGTCGCCGTGCCGAACAGTGCCGACACCTGCGTGGCAGCGGGGGCGGTCTTGTCCACCGACCCTGCAAAACCCGCAGCCGGGGAACAGGTGATCCGCCCCCGCCAGGGGAATGTCGGCTGGCCCAAGGCCGCGGCATTGGCGCTGTAGGGATTGGGCTTCATGTTGCCGGGTGGGACGTCCAGCAGCAGGAAGGGATAGAAGGTCACCCGCAACCCGCGTGCCTTCATCTCCTGGATCGCCTGCACCACCGCGAAATCCGAAGGGGTGCCGCCGTAGACCGGACGATCCTCGGCATCTCGGCTGACCAGAAACGCGTCAGCACGGCTGACGCCGTTCACGACCCATGCCGACGGTGTCGTGGTCTTGGCCGCAACCTCGACGCCCGGCCGCACCTTGCAGTTTCCGGCGCGCAGATCATCGCCAAACCAGGCCACGACGAGGCTGACGCTTTCGACAGCCGGGGCCATGGCCTGCAGCCGATCAAGGGCCACGACGATGTCAGCGGTGTCGGTGATCGCGTTCAGGTTCTCGGCCACAGTCGCGCCGCCAGCGCCGGTGGTCTTCTTGACAGGCGCGGTGGCATAGCTGAATTCGCCCGAGGCCGGGATCATCGTCACCGCCTTGACCAACCCCTCGGCGGTGTCCGGGTCAGCGAGCGGCCGGAATACCTCGAACGACAGCTGCGGCAGGCGGTTGCCGTAGGTCGCAAGCGGCAGCTCCTCGAAGACGACATAGGCGGTCCCGCGATAGGCCGGGGTGTTGGCCGCGCCCATCTTCGCCGCGATGAACGGATCGGCCGCCTGCGCCTCGTCGCCCGGATACCAGCGCCAGGTGACGCCGGAGAGGTCCATCGGCTTGCCGTCCGCCCAGACGCGCCCGATGCCGGTGATCGGTCCCTCGCAGAGCGCGACGGCGAAGCTGGCGTAGTAAAGATACTCGGTCGTCTTGACCTTGCCGCCCCCGCCGCCCTTGCCGCCACCCTGCGTGGTGGTCTTCGTCTCCTCGCGGAAATCGGTGGCCCAGATGATGTTGCCACCGATCCGCATCCGGCCGTAGAGCCGCGGGATCACCGCCCCCTCGGTCGAGGAGGTGATGCGCAAGCTGTCGAGCCGTGCTCCTTCGATCCGCTGTGTCGGCGCGAGCGAGGACACGATCCAGCTGTCGACGACCGAGCCGATGGTGGATCCGATGAAGCCGCCGATGGTCGCCGCGCTGACGCCGAGGATCGCGCCGCCGAAACCGCCGCCGATGGCAGCACCGGCAGCGCCGAGAATGAGGGTGGCCATGTCGGGGTCTCAGCGTTGCGGGAACAGGAAGGCGAAGGCGATGCGCCGCCGCCAGGCTGGGGTCAGCGGCTCCTCGATCACGCCGAGCCGCTCGTAGGCATGGAGGAAAGTGGCGGGGCCGGTCAGGATCCCGACATGCTTGGCGATGGCGCGCGGCATCATCCGAAAGAGGACCAGCGAACCGGGAGTGACATCGGCTGGGGCGATCTCCGGCATCATGCGCCGCGCGCCCTCGGCCAGCACCTCGTGCGGACCAGTCTCGCCCCAGTCCCGGCTGTAGGGCGGGATCGGAAACGGCTCGGGACCGACAACCTCGCGCCAGACGCCACGCGCCAGCCCGAGACAGTCGCAGCCGACGCCGCGCAGGCTCGCCTGGTTGTGATACGGCGTGCCAAGCCAGGAGCGTGCCGCCACGATAACCCTAACCGGATCGGCGTGCTTCACAGCAGGCCCCCATCGTGGCCACCGTCCTTCGTCGCATAGCGCAGCACGGCGTCCTGGCCGGGGATATGCGGAAAGCCTCGGAAACTGGCGGTATTGGCGAATTTCGCTCCGCAGGTCTCGATCCGCTTGTCGCAGCCCGCGCGGATGGTGAAGGCGTCGCCCTCGGCGATCGCGCGCACCGGCGCCTCGAGCAGGGTCAGCACAGCGATGCCGTCCGTGACGTCGTGGCCCAGCACTTCCGTCTGACGTCCCGCGTTCGCGCCGCTCGTCCAGTCCAGCGTGCCGAAGATGAACCAGCCCGCCTCGAAGCCGCCGAGGCCGGAGGCAGTGAAGGCGCGGTCGCGCACGAGATCGATGACCGCGCCAGTCCCCTTGTAGGCGGGGTCCTCTAGATCGACGCCGCAGCGCGCATCGCCGAGCGCCGCGTCGCAACTCGCTTGAAAGGTCCGCCCCACCGTCTGGCCGAGGACGTGGGCGAGCGAGCGCACCTCGGCGACGAAGGCCAGTCGCCCGCGCCGGATCTGGCCGATGGCTCCGCGCCGCATCAGCACGCGCTGCGCGGTGTCGGCCCAATTCACCCGCCAGACCTCGACCGCCGCGTTGTCCCAGCGGCCATCGAGGATGTCGGTCTCGGTGATGCGGTCCGAGGTCAGCACGCCCTCGGCGTCCTGCGCATCGACCGACAGGTCCGAGCCCGAGCGAACCTCGGACGCCGTCAGCCCACTCTCGGGCTCAAAATCCGTGCTGTCGAAGTTCAGCGTGCGGTCATGGTCGGTAAAGCCGAAGGTGACCCCATCGGCGCGGGTGATCCGCCAGCACCAGGCGAGCGTTGTCGTGCCCTCGTCGAGATGGGCCTGCAGAGCGGGCGAGAGGGATTTCACTTCCGCCCCCAGCCGCGAAGCAACGCCAGAGAGGCCAGTGCGGACGAGATGACACCGCCGCCAGCGCCGGTCAGCGCGTAGAGGTTGAAGGGCCTCAGGTCGAAGGTGCCGGTCGCCAGATCGAAATCCGCCAGCCCGGCCATCGCCAGACCGGAGGCCGCCAGACAGGCAAGGTAGATCAGCCCACGCGCGAGGTTCCAGTTCATGATGTTGCCTTTCCTTTGAAATGGTCCAACAGCCTCCGCCACCAAGACGGGGCAACAATGGTTTGCGTCGGCACCGGCGGGCTTTCGGGACGCAGCAGCGCCAGCGCCTCGTCCTCGGTCAGGCGCCGGATTGGTCGCGAGAAATCGACCTGGCCGATGCGGTCGACCGACCAGATGGGGATCGTTCCGGCGGGATAGCGGCCCGTGGCGAAGAGATCGCGCTCGGCCTCGCGGCGCGGCCGGATCGCGGCGGGCTTGAGCCACCCCATGAAGGCTGCTGCCGCGGCAGCCCGGTCGTCCGCGTTCAGGTGCCGGGTCAGCACCGCCTTGGCGATGCTGCCTGTGTTGTAGTGGAAGGACACCAGCGCATCGAATTCGTGCGGCTCGAGCGGCACCTTCACGGCGCGCAAAACAGCAACCTCGTAACGCGCGAGGTCGGCGCGGAAGACCCGGAACGCCTCGCGGATCCCTGCATCGAGATCTTCGGGCATGCCGTGCGGCATGGTGGCGGGATCGGGTGCCCCGGCAGCGGCCGTGTGGCCGATGCCGAAGGTCCAGACCTGTTTCACATCACGGTAGGGTCCGGGCACGATCCCTTCGTGCCGGACGAGGGTCAGAAGGCCCCGGTCAGTCATCTGCATGAAAGTTACCCCAGAAGCGAGAGGATCAGGATCAGCGCGGCGATGGCGAGGCCGACGCCCAGGCGGTGGCGGAAGGCCTGGCCGGGATCGGCCGGTTCGCAGCGCAGGGAGCGCGCGAGGCGGAGAAGGTCATGCATCGCCATCGCCTTTCCCGGCATGGCGCAGGCGGGCGAGCAGCACCTCGATGAAGGCCGGACCGAAGACGCCGACGAGATAGGCGGCCGACCCCGCTGCGCCCCCGGCCGGGATCGCCTCGGGCGGCAGACCGAGCCAGCGAGTAATGATCGCCATCGAAAGGCTCCCCATCCCGGCCGCGATCAGACCGCCAAGCAGGATGTGGCGCAGCGCGTCGCGCAGCCGCATTTTCGTGGTCAGTGCGTTGGTCGCGCCCCCGAGCGCACCCCAGGCGGCGAGGATCACCGCCGTGGAGGCGATCAGTTCCTTCAGCGCCGCCGCCAGAAATCCGGTTTCATCATTCATCGTCGGATCTCCAGAAGCGGGATGGAGGTGATCGAGCCCAGCCGTTCGAGGTCGAGCGTCACGTCGAGCACGTCGGTGTCGAAGCGGACCGGGACATCGAACTCGAATCCCGCCGTGATCGCGAGGCCGGAGCCCGGCGCCGCGGTGAAGGTGACGACGCCGGTCGTGGTGTCGACCGACCAACCGGAGGGCTGCTCAGCCCCGGCGAGCGCGATGCGCACACTGCCCGCCACCGGCTTGGCGATGGCGCGCGTCCAGGATTGCGCGCCCGAGGAGTAGCGCTTCACGAGTTGGAACGCGGTCGTCGCACCGTCGCCGGTGCCGATTGCCTGGTCGGTGGGCGACGCCGTGCCAGAGGGCAGACAGGACTTGTAATCGCCCCAATCCTTGAACCGGAAGCCATGGAGGCGGCCGTTGCGTGCCTCGAAGAAGGCCACGACCGCCGCCAGATCGTCGGCGCGGCGGATGCCGTAGGCCACATCGTAACGGCGGCGCGAATTGGCCCAGCTGGCGTTGCGCTCCTCGTCGCCGGAGGCGAGCTCGACGATTTGCGTGCGCCGCTCCGGCCCGCCGCGCGCGCCGCGGCTTATGTTGTCCGGAAACCGGACCTCATGGAACGCCATCACATGCCCCTCCGCCCCAGCGAAACCGCCCGGGCGATATCCGCCGCGACCTGTGTGCGGGACTGCCGGAAGCTTTCGGCGTCGCGGGCCATGATGGTGACGTTGATCCCGCCGCCAGCGCCGTAGCTCTGCGCTTCGCGGCGCGAGAGCACCCGCTCGCCGCGCTGCAGGATTACCGGAACCTCGTCGTGCCGAAGCCCCACCGCGCCGCCCGAATGCATCTGGGGCGCGGCGGCGAAGGCCATGGCAGGCACCATCCGCGAGGGACCTGCCGATCCGACCATGCCGCCCGCGTGCAGGATATTGGCGAAAATCCCGCCCGCGCCGCCGAGCGCGCCCGAGAGCGCGTTGGCGATGGGACCGAGGATGAAGCGCCGCGCCGCGAGCTTGGCGAGATCCGCGATGAGTGAGGTCACCAGATCGCGAAAGTTCAGCTTGCCGGTCTTCACGAACTCCCCGACCGCGTCCTCGGCGGACTGGAAGGCGCCGACGAGGCTCTGGCCGATATCGCCGCCGATCTCTCGCGCCCGGCTGGCATAGTCCGAGAGTGCCGCCGTCACGGCCTGCCATCCGGTCAGCGCACGCTCGGCCCCTTCGCCAGCGGCGGTTCCGGCATCGCGGGCAGCACCTCCGGCGCCATTGGCCGCGGCGGCGGTGTCATCTAGCCCCGCCGCCAGCTCATCGGCGGAGGTCGCGGCATCCGCCAGCGCGGTTTCAGCCTCCGTGCCGGAAGCCGACACGGCATCCTTCAGCGCCTGCCAGGCGGCGAGCGGCCGGGTCGCGGCATCGGTCAGCATGCCCGCGGCTTCGCGATAGGCATCGGCCCGGGCGCGCGCGTCTTCCGCCATCGCGCCGAGACCGAGATCGGGCGGTGCGATATAGGTCCGGGCAAGTGCGGCGGAGAACGCATCGGCTGCCGCCGTGCCCGCCGCCGTTGCTGCGCCCTCGAACGGGTTGTCGATCCGGCTCAGGTCCACCGCGTCGAGCGTGCCGATCCGCACGCCGCCTTCGCCGGTGGCCCATTCCGGCAGCAGGGCCAGCGCGGCGTTCAGCGTCTCGATGAAGCTGTTGATGCGGGTGACGACGCCGTTCAACATCGCCTCCACCCCGCCGATCAGCCCGTTGGCGGCCTGGTAGGCGAAATCGCCGATGGCGCCCGGCAGGCTGCCCCAGATCGCCACGGCGCTGTCATAGGCGCCCTGGAAGATCGCGACAGTGCGGTCCCCGAACCCCACGACGCCCGCGACGGTTCCGTCGAGCGCCGAGAGCGCGGCGGCCTTCAGCCCTTCCCATCCCGCCGCCATGCGGGCCAGCGCGGCGTCGAGCGCGAGCCCGATGCGCGACCAGACCTCGGAGGCCAGATCGGAGAGCAGCCGGAAAGCTTCGCCGACGCCGCCCACACGGGCAACGAATTGGGACAGCTGATAGATCAGCTCGCCGACGCCGACGATCAGCGCACCGATGCCTGTGCGGATCAGTGCCCCGCGCAGCACGACGAGCGCGGTTGCGAACCCGCGGACCGACAGCGCGGCGGCGGCCAGCCCGACGACCCAGCGGCCCGCGAGGAAGGTCGCGAAGGTCACGGCATAGGTGGTCAGGCGGCCGATATTGTCGAAGAGGCCGCGAATGGCGATGCCGAGCGGCCCGGTGCGGCTGGCGATGGCCGCCATGGCATTGGCGACCGCCTCAAGGGCCGGGGCGGCAGCAACGGCCAGCTGGTTCGACAGCCCGCGCCAGATCAGCCCGAGGCGCGAGATCGCGTCGTTCGTCCGCTCGATCTGGTCGGCATCCTGCTCGGAGACGACAACGCCGAAGGCAAGCACGTCCTCCGTTGCCTGGCGCAGCGTCGCCGTGTCGATCCGGCTCATCGCGATGGAGCCTTCCTCGCCGAAAAGCTGTCCCGCGACGGCTGCGCGCTCGGCCGCGGGCACGAAGTTCTCGATGGCGGCGTTGATCGCGCCGACACGCTGGTCCAGCGGCAGGGCGATCAGGTCGGTGGCGGAAAGGCCCAGCCGGTCGAGCGCATCGGCGGCGGGGCCTGTCCCAGCCGCCGCCTGGCTGAGACGGCGCGTCAGGTCCTTGGTGGCCTGTTCGATCCCGGACATCGACACGCCCGCCAGCTCGCCCGCACGCTCGAGCGTCTGGATCGAGGCGACGGTGGTGCCGAGGGACTGCGCGAGCTTGGCCTGCGCATCGACCGTCTGGAGGCCGGAGCGGATCATCGCCACACCAGCGGCGGCGGCAGCTGCTACGGCGGCGGCGGCCGCGACAGCAACACGCCGCGAGAAGGCCGCCAGCCGGGTATTCGCGGCCTCCATCTCCCGGCCCAGCCTTCCGAAGCCGCGCGACCCGGCCTCACCGACACCTTCCAGTTCGGCGCGCACCTGCCGTCCGCCCACGGCCGCGAGGCGGACGCTGACTCTCTTCTCAGCCACGGGAGTGATCCATCTGTTCGTTGAGTTTGGTGACCATCACCGCCTCGATCACGGGCAGCAGTTCGGCCATGGCGAGCGGCGGCACGCCGAGCGCGTCACCGAGCGCCAGCGCCGCCGACATGTCCCAGCCGATCACCGCGCCGGGCAGCACCCGCAGCTGCCCCCCGAGGCGGCCGACCAGATCCCAGACCTGCCAGCCCTCGTGGGTCATCGGTCGGTTTAGCCGCGTCGGGCAGTCTTCGCACGCCGCTTGGCAGGCGTCGCAATATCGGTCGCCCCCGCCGAAGGACCATTCGGCGAGAGCGCGGAGGCGTTTTTTTCCTGCTCCAGCAACAGGCCTTTGGAAACGTAGGTCAGCTGGAAGGCCTCGAAGATCGGCCAGATGTCGAGCAGCGCGTCGATGGCCTCGGGGCTCGGCTCGATGGGATTGCCGTCCGCATCGCCGATGCCCTCCCAGGCGAGCACCGCCCGCCGCGCCAGCGCCTTGGCGAAGGCGACGGCGCGTTCCTCGTCTGAAGCCTCGTCCGGCACCGCCTCGACGGCCGGGTCGCTGCGGGTCATCACCATCAGCGCCGTGGTCAGCGGGCGCAGCTGCACGCGGACGCCAGGGGCGAGGTCATGCCAGCGGGGCGCGTTGGTCAGGTCGAGCGTCAGCATCAATACGTCTCCACATCGTTCACAAGGGTAGCAGTGCACATCCGCCCGACGACGCTGTCGCGGGCGGCCTGCCAGTCGAAGGTGGCCTGCACGCCCTGCGGCCCGGAAATCTCGATCCGGGGGCGCGGCAGGTAGACGGCATGCACGGTGAAGGTGAAGCTCTCGCCGGACGGCAGGACGTAGGCGAACTCGAGCTCGCAAGGATCGCCATTGATCGCCTGCGTGACCAGCGTGCTGTCGGCGAAGCGGACCTCGATGGAGCCGGTCAGAGCCGCGATGGACGGGTCTGCGCCATCGATGCGCCCGTCCGAGCGGATGGTTTCGATCCGGTCGAGGTTGTTGGCGTAGGTGATGTCGGCAGAGACCACATTGCCGAGGGCAGTGCCGTTCCGAGTGATCGACCCGTTGAAATGGCCGAAGCGCTTCAGCTCCAGCGCGGCGGGCGTGCCGGCGCTGGTGGTCGTGCCGACCGTTTCGCCCTGCGCAACCAAGCGCGCCGTGGCGGTCAGCAGCCCCGAGCGCTGCATTTGCCAGGTGATCTGGTCGAGCACGCAGCCGGAATACATGGCGTAGCGCGGCACCTCCGGCATGCCGGTCTCGATGGAGAGACTCGGTAGAGTCCAGGCGCCGGACCGGAACTCGTGCGTCCAGGGACCGGTGCCCGTCGTCGTCGGCGCGCCGAAGGCCGCCTTCAGCCAGAAGCCGAAGGCCTCCGCGTCGAGCGGCACGACGACGTCGCCGTCGGCCGTGACCGCGTCCTTGATCGGTGCCAGTGGGTCGCGGCCGTAGCCGAGCAGTTCCGAGTTCAAGAGCGGCTGCTCCGCGCCGAGCGTGGTGCTGGCGAAGGGCATCTTCGTGAAGCCGCCTGCCGGCGGAGTGCCATAGGTCGTTTCGAACGCAAGCGCCATCTGCGCCCGCGCCCCTTGGGCTCGTGCCATGGTGTTCTCCTCGGGTTGTCGGGGTCAGCCGAGCGGGTCGGCCGTGGAATAGTGCAGCACGACCGGGATCACCGCGGCCTTCAGGCTGGCCGCGCCCTCGACCGGCAGATCGACCGGGCGCGGAGCCTCCGCCTCGACCCAGTCGCAGAGCCCGCCCAGCGTGCGGTCGGCGGCGAGTGCCGCGCCGATGCTGGCGGTCAGCGTGTCGAAGGCAATGTCACGGGCGGCGCCCTGCACGACCGCCTCGATTTCGGCGCGGTGCTGGTAGTGGTAGGCGAGCGGCGACAGAGTAACTTCGGGCTCCCCCGGCTCGCCGTCGCGCAGGATCAGCAGGCCCTCGGCCGGCACGCGCTCGGGCAGCACCTCGCCGCGCAGGACAGTGGCGGGCAGCGCGGAGAGCCGCGCATGCAGCGCGGCGAGGATGGTTTCACGAGGGGTGGGCATGGAGGGTCTCTTCGATGTCCGAAGCGCCCGAACATGGGCAGCTTGACCTTTGCAATTCTTGACAGTTTCAGAGCACTTCCGGTAACTGGACCCATGGGGATTGCGAGCTCCCCACGAGGCGCCAGCTGAAGATCGCGTTCCTGTTCAACCCCGGCGACGGAGGAACGCACATGCCTGCGCCCAATGCCATTTCGTTCGACAAGCTCACCCGCATCATCGGAACCCCCCGCGCACCGCTTTTGCTCGACGTGCGGTCCGAGGAAGATTTCGCCGCCGATCCACGATTGCTCCCAGGTTCTGTCCGGATCGACGACCAGGCGCTCGCCGCCCTCGCGCCACAGCTCGGCAGCCAGCCTTCGATCGCCGTTTGTCAGGCCGGTCACCGGCGCAGTCAGGGCACTGCCGCCTTGCTTCGCGCCGAAGGTTGCCCGTCCGAGTATCTCCAGGGTGGGTTCGAGGCATGGCGCTCCGCCGGCCTGCCGCTGATCGATCCGGTGAAGCTGCCCGCGCGCGACGCGCAGGGCCGCACCATCTGGGTCACCCGCTCGCGCCCCAAGATCGACCGCATCGCGTGTCCCTGGTTGATCCGGCGCTTTCTCGATCCCCGGGCGATCATCCTGTTCGTGGCGCCCGCCGAGGTGATCGGCGTCGCCGAACGCTACAACGCATCGCCCTTCGACATCGAAGGCGTGTTCTGGAGCCACCGGGACGACCTCTGCACCTTCGACGTGATGCTGGCCGAGTTCGGCCTGAGCATTCCCGCCCTCGACCGGCTCGCCACAATCGTGCGCGGCGCCGATACCGCCCGGCTCGACCTCGCGCCCGAGGCGGCCGGTCTGCTTGCCGCGTCGCTCGGCCTGTCGCGGATGTATTCCGACGATCTGGAGCAGCTGGAGGCCGGGATGCTGCTTTACGACGCCTTCTTTCGTTGGGCGCGGGACGCCACCGACGAGACCCACAACTGGCCCACCAACAAGCCGAAGGCAGACTGATGCAGGACCGCGCATACCCCACGCTGGCCGCGGCCACCCGCATCTGGGCCCGCATCGGCCTGTTGAGCTTCGGCGGTCCGGCCGGACAGATCGCGCTCATGCACCGGATCCTCGTCGAGGAGCAGCGCTGGCTGGGCGAGAAACGGTTCCTCCATGCGCTCAACTACTGCATGCTCCTGCCGGGGCCGGAGGCAATGCAGCTCGCCGTCTATATCGGCTGGCTGATGCACCGCACGCTCGGCGGCATCATCGCGGGCGTCCTGTTCGTGCTGCCCGGCGTCGTGGCGATCATGGCGCTCAGCTGGATCTATGCGCTCTACGGCAATGTCGGCCCGGTCGAGGCACTGTTCTTCGGGCTCAAGGCGGCGGTGCTGGCCATCGTGGTGCAGGCGGTGATCCGCATCGGATCGCGCGCGCTCAAGAACGGGGCGATGGTCGCCATCGCCGCCGCCTCCTTCGTGGCGATCTTCGGCTTCGCCATTCCGTTTCCGCTCATCATCCTCGTTGCTGGCCTGATCGGGTTCTTCGGCGCGCGTGCGGGCCTGCCCGCATTCCATGGTGGCGACGGACACGGCAAGGTCGGCACGGTCCAGGTCGACGACGCCGACACCCTGCTGGGTGAGGAATCGCCGGTTCACACGCAGGTCAACCGGGGGTGGGCCTTTCGGATTTCCGGCGTCTTCCTCGTCCTCTGGCTTGCCCCTGTGGCGCTGTTGTTCGCGGCCCTCGGGCCGGAGAACGTGTTTTCGCAGATCGCGGGCTTCTTCAGCGTCATGGCCGTGGTGACCTTCGGCGGCGCCTATGCGGTGCTGGCTTATGTCGCGCAGGAGGCGGTGCAGTACTACGGCTGGCTTGCTCCCGGCGAGATGCTGGACGGGCTCGGCATGGCGGAGACCACGCCCGGCCCGCTCATCATGGTGACGCAGTTCGTGGGCTTCATGGGTGCCTTCCGCGAGGCGAGCGGCCTGTCGCCCCTGATGGCGGCAACGCTCGGCGGGCTGCTGACGACGTGGGTGACCTTCGTTCCCTGCTTCCTGTGGATCTTCCTCGGCGCGCCCTTCATCGAGCGTCTGCGCGACAACGCGGTGCTGACCGCCGCCCTGACCGCCATCACCGCGGCCGTGGTGGGCGTCATCCTGAACCTTGCCGTCTGGTTCGGTCTGCATGTCGTCTTCGACGAGGTGCGGACCGTTACAGCGTACGGCCTCGATCTGGATGTGCCCGTCTGGTCGACGGTGAACCTCGCGGCTGCGGCACTGGTGCTTGCCGCGCTTGTGGCGGTGTTCCGCTTCAGGCTGGGCGCCGTGACGGTCCTTGCGGGCTGCGCGCTGGCCGGTGTCGCGCTGGCGTCCATGGGCTTGACCTGAGGCTGCTCTTGTTTGGGCGCTAGTCATAGCTTCGCGTCCACCCAATTCGCCACGATCAACCCCGGCACTCCGTCCAATGCCCGGTCCGCATCCCGCGCCAAGTCCAGCCGCTTCGGCAACTTGACCTGCGGCACGAGCAGGAAGATCGGCGCGGTGACCTTGCCGCGCCCGGTCTTGGAGCGCGATACGACCGCCTGTCCCTTCGTGTTCAGCCGCCCCTCGGCGACCAGCAGGCTCGGGCCCGTCCGGCGATAGACGAAGCGCAAGCGGAGGCCGCGTCGCCGCTCCCATTCACCGGGCGTGATCCTGCCGCCACGCAGGGACTTGCCTGCGGCGGGCAGCGGGATCGCCAGCCAGAACCCGTTTTTCGAGCGGATCAGCGGCCCCGTGTCATGGGCGCCCACGATGACCGGGGCCTTCGACCAGACCAGCGCTGCCGCGTCGAGGCTCTCGCCCGACCTCGGGAAGTTCTGGCTCCGGATCGAATTGGCGAGCCGGGGCCCGAGCCCCGCGCCGGTGATCTGCAGCCGCCACGCCGTCTTCAACCCGGTTCCGGCCTCGCGCATGGCGGCCGTCACTGCGCGTTCCCCAGCCGCGACCTCGGTCGCCATCATCGCGACGATGTCGGGATCGATGTCGAGCTTCAGTTTCATCGCGGTCACGCCGGGCGCAGGTCGATGGTCCAGACGAGCCGCTCCCGGTCACGGACCGGTTCGCCCTGAATGAGGAAGGCGTCGCCGTCGATCTCGATCCTGTCACCGGGGCGCGGGTTCGCCACCTCGGCGACGCGCAGGTCGATCCGGGTGGTCTCGGACCAGAGCCGCGCGTCGCCGAAGTCGGTGATCGCATCGGCACGCCGGGCGACCACGCGCACGAGCATGGGCGCGCCGCCGTCGGCGATGTAGATCGCATCCCGGCCGATGTTCGGATCGGCGAAGAGCGCGCCGACGGCGGCGGCGAAGGCGCTCATCAGAACGTCGCGTTCAGCCGCACCCGGCCGATGGTGTCGCCCGCGCCGCTCGCCACCGCCTCGACGGCCACGCCGATCAGCGTGTTGTCGGTCGCGACCGTGGTGCAGCGCTTGTTGGTGTCGTCCCAATAGACCTTCGCGCCGACGGTCCAGGCCTGAGAGCCGACCTTGGTGATGTCGAAGACGCCGACGAGCGCGGTCTCGACGGGCTCGCCGAGGGCTACCGCTCCGGAGGCGACGCCGAAGATGGAGCCGACGAGCAGGCCATCGCCGGAGGCGACGGCATAGGGCGCGGTCAGGGTGATGGTGTTGCCGGGCTGGACGTAGTTTTTCATGGGGGTGATCCTCGTGGAAAGACGAAGGGCGGCCCTTGAGGACCGCCCGTGTGTCAGGGTTCAGCATGGGGTGCGGGGTTACGCGCCCGGATTCTTGTAGAGGCCGCGCCAGTCGATGGCCTTGGCGCCGAAGTCGAGGCGGCACTTGATCTCGACGCCGTCAACGTCGAAGCCGTTGCGCGTCTCGATGTAGGCGCCCTGCTGACCCTCGAGATAGGCGTACTCGATGGTGTCGATCTGGTTCGGGCTGGCCGCCAGATACCAGGCGGTCTCGCTGGCGGCGTCGAGGCGGGGCTCGCTGATCGGCGCGAGCGTGCGGATCGACTGCGGCACCACGCTGGACGTCGCGGCGGGCACGAGGTTCTGCGCGACCAACTGCTCGGCCTTCAGTTCCAGCGAGGCGGGCACGATCAGGAAGGCGGGGCGGACGTTCAGCACCGTCTTCTTGTCGAGGCCCGTCTGCTTGGCCATCGCCGCCCGTGCCGCGCCGACGCTGCCGACATCGAGCGCCGCGCCAGTCCCGGCGAGGTTCTTGTGCGTGGTGTGGAACAGCGCGTTGCCGTCGGCCATCGCCGGGTTGGCGGTGATGATCCCCCAGACCACGTCCGACTCCAGCTGGGCGATGGAGTTGCCATACATCGCCGGGATCCGGGTGAAGGCGTCGAGATCGTCGTTGATCAGCGTCTGGCGGGTGATCGCGACCACCCGGCCATAGGTCTTGACCTTGTAGCTCTCCTTGCTCTCGCCGAGCGTCCCGCGCTTGAACTCGCCGCTCTCGCCGACCTCGAGCAGCTGCGGCGCTTCACCGAGTTGCACCCGGTGCATGGCCTTGAAGTCGGTGGCCAGAACCTGGCGGCAGAACAGCATGAAGGTGCGGGGATAGGCCTCGTAGGCCTGCCGGAGGGTCTTGTTGGTGACCGCCGAGAGGATCTCGGGGAAGTCCGAGGTCGAGTGCAGGGCGCGGGTCGCCACCTCGTCGCGCGACAGGCCCCGGGTGTTGACCCCGGCATTGCCGAGGCTTTCGCGGGCCAGTTCCAGCAGGGTCATTCCGCGGTACTGCCGTGCGGCGTCTTCCAGCTGGAACAGCGTCGGGCTGTAGCGGTGCAGCAGCGCGTTTGCCACGGCGTCGCGGCGGGTGATGCGCTCGTCCCGGCCGCCGAGGGGGACAGAGACATGGGGGAAGGTCCGGGTGTCGTCCGACTTTGCCGCGACTTGGTCCAGGATCAGGCGGCGGGACTCGTCGACGCTGACGCCGCGCTTGACCAGATCCTCGGCGAAGCCGCGCTCGAGGTTCAGCCGCCCGGCCAGATCGTAGATGGTGGAGACGCGGTCGCGCTCGGCCTCGCGAGCGCGGGTGGCGATGGCGTCGGTTTCGGAGACCTCGGGCTTCTGGGGCTTCGGCTGGTTGCGCGTCTGCGCCTCGGCCGCGCCGGTCTTCTCGTCGGTCATGGTGGTATCCTCGGTTTCGACCGGCTCGGTCGGCTCGGTGGTGGCGGGGGTTGCGGGGGTTGCGGCGTTACTCGCCGGGGTTTCGGTCTTGTCCGTCATCGGGATGGATCCTTTCGGGCTGGAAGCGGCGTCCCGGCGGTGAAGGACGCAGTCGTGAAGAGGATGCTGGGCGCGGAAACCGGCGGCGGGATCGGCGCCGACCGCGACGGCGGACACCTCGAACGGCGTCCAGTCGACGGCGCGCCAGAGTTCGCGCGCGGCCTCGGGCTTCGAGACCTCGAAGCGGTGAACCTGGTAGCCGATGGAGACCGCGCGGATGTGCCCGGCCTGGATATCGCGCCAGATCGGCTCGACATCGGCACGCTCGCTGATCCGCACCAACGCGATGCCCCGGCCGTTCTCGATCCGGGCCGAGCCCGGCACGACCGAGCCGATGACCGCATCGAGCGTGTCGAGCTCGTGCACCTTCAGGAACGGCGCGCCCGCGTTCAGCCGGTCGAGCCGGACATGGGCGGGGTCGAGGCTCAGCTCCTCGTCATAGGGCTCGCCGAAGAAGGTGGCGCGCCGGACGCGGGCCCCGGCCGACCAGACCACCTCGACGGTGCGGGTGTCGGCATCGGCCGTGTTCGGCGCAAGCTCCGCCGACCGGCGCATGGCCGGCAGTTCGATCATCGTGTCCATGTAGGTCAGTCCTGTTGGTCGGCCTGCGCCGGGTCGGTTTCCGCGTCGGCGGTGGTGTCGTCAGCGGCGGGATCGGCTGTCGGATCGCCGGTCTGGGCGCTGCCGGTCTTTGTGACGCGGCGCGGGTCGCTGTCGAGCACCAGCCCCAGCGCGTCGAGCTTGGCATTGGTCGCTGCGATCTCGGCCAGCACCGCGTCGGGATTGCGGCCTTGCCGGGCGATCACCTCGGCCAGCGTCATGGTGCCGGAGCGGATCGACAGCAGGTTCGCCATCGCATCCTTCTGCGGATCGACCGCCTCGAACTTCGGCGGCGACCATTCGACCGGCACAATCGGCGACGGGATCTGCCCTGCCGCCCATGCCGCTTCCGTGAACCAGCGCCACACGGGCGCGCAGAACATCGGAATGAAGAGCTGCCACTGCACGGCGTCGATCTGGCGGCGGAACTCCACGAGCCCCGCGCGGATCGAGGAATAGTTCACCTGGGACAGGTCCCCGGTCAGCAACTCGTAGGGCACCCGGAACCCGGCCGAGATCGTGTGCAGGCTGGCGCGCTTGTATTCGCCATAGCCGCCCGTGGCCGAGGGCTGGTTGAACCGGATGTCCTTGCCGCCGCGCGCATAGGCGATGAGCCCCGGTTCGAACTGCTCGACGCGGTTGCCATCGGCGTCGACCACCGAGGGTGCGATGCCCTGCTGCGCCTCGTCATCGCCGAAGACGATGGCGGTGACGCAGGCCTCGGTCTTCTTGCGGACCAGTTCCGCCACCTCGTAGTCGTCGAGATCGCGCAAGCTGCGGATCACCGGCGCACCCCAGGGGACGCCGCGCGCCTGCGTGCGCTGCTTCTCGTAGACATGAGCGATCTCGGTCGCGGGGACCGGGCGGCTCTGCAGCCCGTTCTGCAGCGCGCCCCAGGCATCGCCCGGATGTTCGGCATGGAGCCAATAGGCCCGGCGCTTGCCGACCGGATCGAACTCGATCCCCTGCACCAGCCGCCCCGCGCCGAGGACGCCGGATTTCGTGGCATCGAGAACGTCGGCCTCGAGCACCTGCAATTGCAGCGGCACAGGAAGGCCGTCGCTCGCGCGTCGCAGACGGCGGCGCACCAGAACTTCGCCCGCCTCGACCATCTCCCGGCAGATCAGCGTCTGCAGCCCGTAGAAGTCGAGCTGGCCATCGGCGTCGCACTCCGCCGTCCAGCGCTCGAAGAGCGCATCGACCTTGCGGTCGAGCGTGTCGTCGCCGCTGGCGGCGCGCGGCATGATCCCCGCGCCGATGATGTTGTTGACCAGCACCGCGACGGCCTTGGCCGCGTGCGGGTTGTTGCGCACGAGATCCCGCATCCGGTCGCGCAGCAGCGCCCCGGCCACGCCGATCTCGGTGTCGGCCGAGGATCCCGGCGCGCGCCAGCCCTCCGTTCGCCGCCCGCGCGCGGCCCCGTCATAGCCCCGCGTCAGGGTCTCGAAGGCCTGACGCGCCATCACGCGGCGGGCGGCCATGCGCGGCGCCACGGTGGCGATGGCGTGATCGAACCAGGTCGCAGACATCAGCGATCCCCGCGCGAGAAGCCAGCCAGCCCGGCCACCGGCAGTGGCCGGGTCGTGCCCGCGATGGCGCGCTCGATGGTACGGATGCGGGCCAGCAGGTCTTCGGCCGAGCCGTAATCCACCGACTTCCCGTCATAGCTGACCCGGGTCGTGCCGCTGGCATAGGCCCGGCGCAGCGCCGAGAGCTCGGTTTCCGTCCAGTCGGTCATCTTCAGAACCATCCTCCGCGCCGTCCGAGCCAGTCGGAGCGGCGTTTGCCCTGTGGGGCCTGTCCCGGCCGGTTGATCTGCCCGGCGGGATCGGTGTCGGTGGGGGCCGCCCCGAGCTGATCCTCGAGATCACGCCATTTCTCGTCGGGCCAGCGGTCCGCGCCGGCGATCCAGGCGGCGGCGCGGGCGTAGACCCGGCAATCCAGCGCCTCGTTGCGCTCGCGCAGCTTCTGCCATTCCAGCCGGGCGAAACCCCGCTTGGTGCGCACCGTCACCAGCTGCTCGGCCACGAACTGCTTCAGCCATTCGTTCTCGACCCAATGCGGCAGGTGCACCGAGCCGGGCGGGAATGCCGCCCCATCGGCCATATCCTCCTCTGTCGGCCGCGCCAGCCGCAGGAAGCGGTAGGTCTCGGCCTTGAAGGTCGACACCGCCACGGTCCAGAGCCGGGCTCCGCGCCGCAGGCGTTTGCCACCCTCGGTCGCGTCGACGAAGGTCGGCCCCGACACCGGGCTCGAGCGGTTGAACCCCTCTACGCCCTTCACCGGCGACACCTGCGCGAAGCCTTGCGCCCGCGACCAGGAATAGACCGCCGGGGCCTCGTAGCCCGTGTCGATCGCCAGCCGCGCGATCCTGAGATGCGCGCCGCGCTCGTGCGGCCAGGACCGGTCGAGCAGCGCGGTCAGCTCCGACCAGGCGTCGTGTCGATCTGGCCCGCCCTCGATGACGACATGATCGACGAGCCAGCTTTCCAACCCGCGACCCCATGCCCAGACATCGACCTCGATCCGGTCCTTCTGCACGTCGGCCCCGGCGGTCAGGAACAGCCCGCCCGCAGGCACAGTGCCGGATTTCCAGCGCTCGCGGCGGTCATAGAGCCGCTGCCAGTCGGGCGCTTCCCCGGTCTCGACCCATGTCTCGCCGAGGATGGTGTTGCGGAACGCCTTGATCGCCTCGTCCGACCCCTGTGCCGCGTCCCAAGCCCGCACGATCCGCTCCCAGCTCAGCCAGCCGATCGGCGAGTAAAGCGCCGAGAGGTGATACCCGACCGTGGTCGGATCGGCGGCCGTGGCGGTCGCCCGCCATTCCCCGCGCTCCAGCATCGCCGTCTTGTGGTGCTCCGCGATGGGCGTCTCGCAGCCCTCGCAGTGATACTCCGCCGTCTCCGGGCGGCCCTTCTGCCAGCGCAGCCGGTCGAACTTCAGCCACTGCATCGCGCCGCAATGCGGGCACGGCACGAAGAACCGGCGCTGGTCACTCGCCTCGTATTCACGCTCGATGCGCGACAGACCCCGGATCGTTGGGGTCGAGACCAGGAAGACCTTGCGCCGGTGGGCGAAGGTCAGCGACCGCGCCTCGGCCAGCGTGACCGGGTCGCCTTCCTCGTCTGCCGAAGCCGGATAGGCGTCGACCTCGTCGAGGAAGATGTACCGCGCCGGGGTCGAGCGAAGCCCGACCGCCGAGTTCGCCCCGGTCATGATCAGGATGCCGCCCGCGAACTCCTTCGACAGCATCGTGTTGCCCGCGTCACGGGACCGGGCCGGTTTGACCCGCTCCCGCAGCTCGGGGCTTTCGTCGATCAGCGGGTCGATCCGCTGGCGCGAGTTGCGCTTGGCCAGTTCCACGGTTGGCTGGACGGCCAGCATCGGGCCCGGCGCCTGGTGGATGGCGAAGCCGATCCAGTTGTTGCCTGCCTCGGTCGCCCCGACCTGCGCGGCCTTCATGAACACGATCCGCTGCGTGGGATCGCCCGGCGACAGGCGGTCCATGATCTCGCGCATGTAGGGCGTGCGCACCGTGCGGTATCGCCCGGGCTCGGCCGAGGCGCGGCCCGAGAGCATCCGGTGCCGGTCCGCCCATTCCGAGACCGTCAGGTCCGGGTCGGGCCGCAGCCCGTTGCCCCAGGCGCGCAGGATCTCGCCCGCGCCGTCGAAGTCCGTCAGGCCATCGCCGCTCTCACCGGAAGTCGGGCCGGACCTCGGCGAGTTCGTCGAGGTGGGCGCGTACATGTTTCTCGAGGACCTTCTGCATCGCGGCTGGCTCCAGGGTGATCTGCTGGCCCGTCGCGTCGCTGCACGAGGCCGAGAGCTCGGCCGCCATCAGCGCCGCCGCGCGCGCGGGCCAGTTCACCCACGCGTCCCGTTCCTCCCGCGCCAGCCGGAACACCAGCGCCAGCGCCCGGGCCCGCTCGATCAACTCCCCCTTCAGCTTCTGGAGCCGGATGCGCCGCTCCTGCGCCTTCAGCACCTCGTTCGCCGTCTTCGCCTGCAGGAAGGTCGTGCCGCCGCCGACTGCCGGAACCGCCAGACCCTGTTCGCGCAGCGTGTCGCCGACAGCGGCCACCGCCGCCTCGGGGACGGGTTTCAGCTTTGGCGCGGGCGGCTTCCTCGTCTTCGACGGGTCCGTCGTCTCGGCACGCCGGGCGTCGCTGGCGGCCGCGTTGATGCTGCCGTCGGGATAGAGGACCAGCCGTTCGGCGGACTTTGCCTTCTGGATCGCGCCCCGCGACAGCCCGACATGGGCGGCGTACTGGCGCTCGCTCATGCCCTGCATCGACGGCTCCGATTATCATTCTAAATCATGTGCTTATCGAGTTGATAAGCAGGGCGGACAGAGGGAACGTGTCTCCAGTAGGACGATGCAACTCACCACGGAGCCACCACGATGACCCGCCGCGCGACCGACAACACGAAAGCCCTTGACGCCTTTATCGCCGCCAAGACCGAGATCGACGCGACGCTGGAGCGGCTCGCCGCCCTGAGCGCGGACCATTTCGCGACCAGCCCCGACGAGATCAACTGGGGCCATGTCGGCACCCTGAACCACTACCGCGCCAAGCTGCGCGAGATCTCCGACATGGCTTTCAACGAAGGCGAGCACGCCGAGTGAGACGACCCGCTCCCGGTCCCGCCCGCCGACTGGCGGGCTCGACCTCGTAGAAGGGCCCGCATCCCGCGCGCCCCGATACGGGAGACGACGATGCCCCAACTTTCCGACACCCAAGCCCTGATCCTGAGCGCTGCCGCACAGCGGCCCGAGCACATCGCCCTGCCGCTGCCCGAGAGCCTGCGCGGCGGGGCCGCCGCCAAGGTGGTCGGCGCGATGCTCGCGAAGGGGTTCCTGCAGGAGGTCGACGCCGACATGCGCAAGGGCGAGCCCGTCTGGCGCGAGACCGGCGACGGCCACGGCGTCACGCTGAGCGCCACCGACGCAGGCCTCGCCGCCATCGGCATCGAACCCGAGGACGCGAACCCCGCGCCTGCGGGCGCGACGGACGCGCCGACCGAGCAGTCCGCGCCGGACACCCTCACCGAGACCGAGACCGCGCCCAAGGCGCGCACGCCGCGCGAGGGCACCAAGCAGGCCACCCTGATCGCCATGCTGCGCGCGCCGGACGGCGCAACCATCGAGGAGATCATGGCCGCGACCGGCTGGCAGTCGCACACGGTGCGCGGCGCGATGGCCGGGGCGCTGAAGAAGAAGCTTGGGCTCGAAGTGACCTCGGAGAAGGTCGAGAACCGGGGGCGTGTGTACAAGCTCCCTGCCGCCTGACGCACCAGACCCCGACAAGTTGATGGCCGCCGTCCCGCCGGGGCGGCGGTATCTTCGTGCAGCGGCGCCTCCGGCCAACGTGAAACGACCGATTTCACCCGCGATATCCACATCGCTCGCGCGAAGATGATATTTCACGCACGATATTGCATTTTCATGCGCGCTCCCTATCTTCCGTGTAAACCGGATGAAAGGCAGACACCCATGGCATTTCGAGCAGACGAAGCGGCACACGACGGCTACGAGCGGGCGCGACGGACTTTGGTCCTGTCACCCGGGGTCGATGCCGACCAGCGCCAGAAGGCGGACGAAGCGCTGCAAGACCTGATCGACGCGCACGGTCCTGTCATACGTGGATATCCGACGTGGCACCCGTTGGTGCCGCAGGAAAACCCCCAGATGCCGGTGACGCATCCCAGCGACCGTTGCGGCTATCATGGGCTGGATCACACCGTCCATTTCGCACACGCGTTCGTTTCGTGTCCCTACGGAGATGGATCGAAGATCATCGAGTCGGTCGAGGCGATGAAATCGCATCCCTGCGCTACGATCACAGCCGAACGGCTGGATGTACCCTTCTACAATTCGGGCACCACGCCGATCCTCGTTCGCTGCGACTGGCACGACGTTTTTCCAGAGAGGCACATGGTGCCAAAGAAGCTCGCCGTGCCTCTGATGATCCAGCAGGAGATGCGGATGTGGCACCGAGCTGAGGTCGGCGAGCGCTGGGACACGATGCGCCCATATCTCCTTGGTGACCCATATGGCTCACGCTCATCGCTGTTCGTGACCCAAGAAACTGCGATGGCGATGAAACGCGTTTACACGGCGATGGTGGAGTCGGGCATGTTCGGGCCGCTTCATTTGGACTGACGCGGCGTTCAGCCTCACGGCTCGCGCGCTCGATGTTCGTGGCTATCGCACCCGTATTGCCTCGAACAGTCGCCGCAGGACGTAGGACCGCGCGATGCTAACGACCGTGAACACCGCCCCCATCTTCAGGTTCTGGGCCAGCGTTGTGTGCAGCCCGAAGACCGGGAAGATCAGGATCTGCGTCATGACCGCGACGCTGTAGCCGACAATCACGTTGGCGACGGACTCGGCCAGCGACATGAGGCGCGTCTGCTTCATGCCGCCACCTCATCCATCGGCCAGCAGCTCAGCCGCGAGAGTTCGCAGCGCATGCGCCGCAACCAGCGGGACCACGCCGTTGCCACAGAGGCGAAGCCGGTCCACCCGGTGGGCCAGCCCATCAGCGCCTCGACGAACAGCGGGTTCAAGGTCCGGCGCGGCTCGGAGGTATCGCTCCCAGCCATCGGCGTCACCAGGACCTGGCGGCCAAGCAGTCCGTTCACCGGTGTGTTCGCCAAGGTCGTCGCCCCATCCTTGTGATCCCGCGCTGTCGGCGTCATCCACATCCCCGCCGCATGGGTCAGGTCGGCCGTCCTCCGGTTGCCCGCGCTCGGCTTGCAGCCGTCGTTCGCCATCGGCGTCGGCCAGTCGCGCGCCATCCGGTCCAAACCCTTCTCGTCGCGCCGTTCGCCGCCCCGACTGCGGAAGCTGTCGATCTGGGGCGTCGGCCACAGCGCTGCCGTCGTCGCCAGGTTCATCCCGTGCTGTCCCGCTTCCTGCGAGGGTGTCGGCTTCGTCTGCCGGTTCTCGTTGGCGCTGGCCCTCGGCGTCGGCCACAGGCGCAGCAGTTCCGTCCGGTTCCCGCCACTCGAGCGGGTGCCGGAGCAGGCGCGCGGGGTCGGCCAGGTCGTCCCCGTCGCGGATGGCGAGGATGAACAGCCGCTCGCGCCTGTGGGGCGCGCCGACTTCCGCCGCCGTAAAGAGGCCTGCCGCAAGGCGGTAGCCCATGCCGACCAGTCCGTTGGCGACTTCGGGGAAGCCGAGGCGGAGATGATGGGCGACGTTCTCGAGGAAGACGAAGGGCGGCTCAACCTCGCCGATAATGCGGGCGACATGCGGCCAGAGGTGGCGCGGGTCGTCCGCGCCCCGGCGCTTGCCCGCGACCGAGAACGGCTGGCACGGATAGCTCGCAGTGACGATGTCCACCGCGCCGCGCCACGGGCGGCCGTCGAAGGTGGCAACATCGTCCCAGACAACAGCCTGATCCAGGGACGCGTCTTCCATCCGCGCCACGAGAGTAGCTGCGGCGTAGGTTTCCCGTTCGACATGGCCCACAGCACGATATCCGGGGATGGCGATGGCGAGCCCGAGGTCGAGCCCGCCCGCGCCGGAGCAGAGGGAGAGGCCGAAGAGGCATGCGTCTCCGGCTCCGGAAGCGCTTCCGGAGGAAGGTAAAGCCAGGTCATGCATGTCACGCAGCGGTCTTGCGCTTTCGCGCGGGTTCGGGGGCGGCGTCCGTTTCTGGCGCATCGGCCGGGGGTACGGCATCGTCGCCCAGCCGCTCGGTCCTCAGCTGCGCGAAGGTCCGTCCGTCGCCGTCGAGTATTGCTTCGCGGCCAGTCTCAGCCTGCCAGCGCTCCACGGCGACATCGACATAGGCCGGACTGATCTCCAACGCGAAGACGCGGCGGCCGTTGGCTTCGCCCGCCATGATCTGCGAGCCGGACCCCGAGAACGGCTCGTAGCAGAGCCCGCCTCGCGCGACGTGCTGGCGCATCGGGATGCCGAAGGCGTCGAGCGGTTTCGGCGTCGGGTGGTCGGGGCGCTCTTCCCTGGCGAAGGACGGCATCTCCCACGTCGAGGGCAGCGTCTGCTCGGCGACCTTCGGCGGACGATTCGGACGGCGCCAACCCATGAAGCAGGGCTCGTGCTTCCAGAGGTAGTGCGAGCGGGTCAGGACGCCGCGGTCCTTCACCCAGATGATTTGCTGGTGGACGAAGGCGCCCGCCTTTTCCCAGCAGGCTTCCAGCATCGCCTGGCGGCGCGATGCGTGCCAGCAGTACCAGGCGGCGTCCTCGGTGATCGCCTCGGCAACAGCGGCGGCGATGAAGCCGTCGTAGAGTTCCGCGCCCTGCGAGCTGTCGTCCCAGGTGGTGCCGTAGGACGCCGACCAGTCCTTGTTCCGCGTCGGGTGGTTCGAGCCGTCGTAGTCCACCAGATACGGCGGGTCGGTGGCGAACAGGATCGCGCGCTCGCCGTTCATCAGGCGGCGCACGTCGGCCGCGCTGGTGCTGTCGCCGCAGAGCAGCCGGTGGTCGCCGAGGATCCATAGATCACCCTTGCGCGAGGCCGGATTGCGCGGCGGCTCGGGGATGGTCACGGGCGGAACCGAGCCGCCAGCCCCGCTGTCTTCACCGTCTGCGTCCGGGTCGAGCGCGAGGAGCTTGTCGAGTTCACCGTCGGAAAACCCGACCAGCGACAGGTCGAAATCCTCGGCCAGTAGGTCGTTCAGTTCCGCCGACAGCAGCGCCTCGTCCCACGTCCCGAGTTCCGTCAGCTTGTTGTCCGCGATCCGGTAGGCACGCCGCTGGGCCTCGGTCAGATGCCCGAGCACGATCACCGGCGCTTCGGTCAGCCCCAGCTGCGTGGCGGCCAGCACGCGCCCGTGCCCCGCGATCAGCTCTCCGTCCTCGGCGACGAGGCAGGGCACGGTCCAGCCGAACTCGGCCATGCTGGCGGCGATCTTCGCGACCTGGTCCGCGCCATGCGCCTTCGCGTTCTTCGCGTATGGCTGCAGGCGCGACAGCGGCCACGTCTCGATCGCGTCCGGGGCGAAGCTCAGCGTCATGGTGGGCAAGGTTCCTCGGTCGGGTGGATGCCGGTGGCTTCCGGACTCCGGATGCCGGGCTGGACTCCAAGCGGGGTCCAGCGGGCACCAGTCGTGTCCGGTCGAAAGGCAAGCGTTCGTTGGTGTTTGCGCGGGCGCGCGTGGATCCGGCTTCCGGGTGGCTTCCCAAAAATCCGGCCCTGTCGCTGGCGATGTCCCGCGCTTCGCCCGCCAGCATACGAAAACGCCCAGGAAGGAACCGGAAACTGCCGTGGGATGGACCCCGGCCGGACCCTCGCTGGATACCGGGGTCCAGGTGGCCCCCGTCAACGCAAAGGGGAGAGCGAGCATTCCAGCGCACTCTCCCCATCTTGCCTTCGGAATAGCACGATCATGTTGCAGATGTCGAAGGAAAAAGTGTTGCAACACATTGGAGTCGCTCACGCATTCAGCCGCGCGGCGATCTTGGTCAGCGCCAGTTGCCAGCGACGCCATGCGGTCGTGCGGTCGCAGCCGAGCTCACCGCTGATCTGCTTCCACGGCACGCGGGCGGCGCGCGACCAGACCAGCTTGCGCTCCGCCTCCTCGATCCAGAGCACCCAGTCGAAGGTCTGCTCGAGCCGGGTGATCGCGGCGGCCGAGGGCCAGACCCGCATCGGCTGCGGCTCCATCGCGGCAATCTCGCGGCTGGTCCGCACGATGTCGGGCCAGGTGTTGAAGTAGCCCTGCGCTTTTACCGGCGGGAGCTTGCGCAGGGTGCGGAAGGCTTCCTCGAAGTGATCAGCGACGTCATTGGCGGTCCAGGGCTCCTGCCATCTCATGCGACACCTCCCTTCGTCTCCAGCGCCCAGAGCAGGATCGCGATGGCGTCGGCCTCGTTGTCATCGGCGGGTGAAAAGCCGCGGGTGCGGGCCGCAGCGATCATGGCGGCCTTGTCGGCATTGCCCTTGCCGGTGGCGTGACGCTTGATGGTGCCAACCGGCACGCCCTCATAGGGCACGCCGCGCAACTCGGCCCATGCGGTCAGTGTGGCCATGAGCCCGCCGTAGATATGGCTCGCGTCGGTGCCGGCGTGGCGGCGGACCTCCTCGAACCAGATCGCGGCGATAGGCCCCGACAGGCGATCCAGCTCGGTCAGCCAGTTGGTGAAGCGCAGATAGCGCATGCCACCGCCGTCATAGCGCCCGGGCCGGAAACTGGCGGTGCCGCTGGTGATCAGCCCGTCGTGGCTGCGCAAGGCCCAGCCGGTGGTAGTACCGAGATCGAGCGCCAGGGTGGCGCAGAACCGTGGCCCCTGTGGGGCCGCGTAAGTCGGCCTCACGTGGTTCCGGGGGGTGACGAGCGGCGGCGTGTCGAAGCTTGCGCCGTCGGAATTCGGGATCAGAGTCGGCCGAGCCATGACGGGTCTCCTTTGCCGGTGGCCTGTGGTGGTGGAAGACGACGGCGGTCTGGTGCCTGGCGGTGCGGGACCGCCGTCGTCGGATCGGCTGGGGAAGACCAGGACAGGCGGCGCGCGAGGGCCCGCTGCGTATGGGGGCGAGGCCCACCCTGACGGGTGGCCGCCCCATACGTAGTATGGGGGTTTCCTTATCATTCCTCCCATCCACGCAAGCAGCTGAGAAAAAACGACTTTTCGCCATTTCGGAGGACGAGGAAGGAGGACGGGGTTGTTTGTCCTCGTCCTCCGCAAGTCATTGATTTTGTTGACTGAGGACGAGGTGAGGACGAGGACCGACAACTTCGTCCTGAGGACGAGGAAGATTTCGGGGAGGACGAAGTCAGTCATCGAGACCCTCCGGATAGACCCAGATGGCGGGGTTCTCGACCTGCAGGCAGGCGCCGGTGCTGGCGCATTTGTAGTGGCTCGGGAGCACCGGCAGGCCGTCGCCCAGCACCTCGCCGGTATCGGGATCGATCTGCGTCTCCGTCCCGAAGCGCATGCCGTCGACCACGAGATAGCCGAAGCGGGAGCGCACCACGGCCATGCCGAAGGGACGGCCATCACGGAGGAACTTGATCTGCCCCTTGGTCGTCAGCACGCCGATCCGGTCGCGGATCGTGTACTTGCTGCCGAGACCGGCCTTGTTCTCGAAGGCCTCGCCGAACTGAGTGGTGGTGTAGAGCCGGCCGGCCGCCGCTTCCTCGTGCAGGATGGTGAGGATCACGTCGCCCTTGCGCAGCCGTTCGGCATCGAGCCTGGCGCCCGCTTCCTTGCGCACCAGGCGCTCGTTCAGCGGGTTCAGCTCGACCCATTCGCCCTTCACCTTGTCGATGAGCTTGCCTGGCAGGGCGGGGCCGTTCCGAAGCTCGATCTCCAGCCTGCGGACGGTGCTGTCCTCGTCGGGCCGGTGCATGAGCAGCCCCGAGGTGTAGAAGCCGCGCAGCGCGCTGGCGCCGGAGAGGGCGAGGAAGGGATCGTCCTTCACCTGCTGCTTGCTGGCCTTGCGGGTGTGGTGGGCGAGGATGACGCCGGCGTCCGGATTGACCGCCTCCCGCAGCGGCTCCACCCGGTCCTTCAGGAAGAACATCATGGCGGTGTTGTCGTTCTCGCCGCCGCCCTCGGGGCCGCCGTCGAAGAGGTTCCGGATCGGGTCGATGACGAGGATGTCGGGCGGCGCATCGGGTAATGCGGTCCGGATCGCCTCGGCCACGCGGGCGACGCCTTCCGCGTCGAGCAGGATCTTCAGCTTCGGCGTGGCGATGAAGGTGTCGCGCGCGGCGGCGATCACGGCGGCGGGCAGCGCGATCTGCTGCATGCGTTCGCGCAGGTAGTGATACTGGATCTCGGCCTGCAGATAGAACACGCGCAGCGGCCGGGGTGGCGTGAAGCCGAGGAACGGCACGCCGGCCGCCATATGGACGAGCCAGCAGATCAGGAAATCGCTCTTGCCGACCTTGGGCGCGCCACCCAGCACCAGGAGCCCGCCCGGCGTCAGCACGCGCGGCCCGATGATGTCCTCGGGCATGGGGCTCGTGTCGTCGAGGAGCGCGCCGAGGGTGAAGGTCGGCAGCGGGCTCGCCGGGGCATTGGCGTGGGCCGCGCGCAGGAGCGGCGGGCCGTTGCGCTTCACATGCAGCGCCCAGAGCCGTTCTGACTCGGCCTGCAGCCGATCGAGCGGCCAGGACGGGCGCAGCATGGCGGCGTTGTAGCCGCAGATCGCCTCCCAGCCCGCGAACGGGTCGAGGCGGCCTTCGTGGACGAGGCGGATGTAATGGCCGATGGCGGCGCTGGCTCCCTGGAAGCGCGACCAGTCGTCGACCGCGCCCTCCCGCACCGGTGTGGTGAGCACTGCGTCGATGCCGGGCTTTGCGCATGGCGCGGCATGATCGCTGGCGAAGCCCACGCCCGGCAGCGGCGGCATCCCGGCGACCCGTTCGGCGAAGTCCGCGAGGTCCACCTCCACTGAGCGATGTTCGCGGATCTGCACGAGGCGTTGATGGCCGTGTTTGTGATAGACGGTGCCCGGCACCCGGATCGGCTGGTGCGCCGAGCGGAAATGCGTGTCGCCGCCGACCTTCACGGCGATCTCGCCCCGCAGGCGGCAGAGGGTGGCCAGATCCTTGCCCTCGGCGGGTTCGGTCAGTTGCCACCAGACATGGAGCTTTGCAGCACCCTCGGGCGTGCGCCCGCCGCTTTCGATGATGAGCGTGGGCGGGCCTAGGTGGCGGGTGACATGGTCCAGCTTGGCCGGGATATCGCCTGCGTCGAGATCGACGACGATGGCCTGCATCTGCAGCACATCGGCGGCGCGGGCCTGGCCCTGTTCCTCGACCGTGCCGGGAATGACATATACGGCGGCACCTTCGCGGTTCGCCCACGCGGCGAAGGTCGCGAGCTTCTCGGTCGCGGTCTCGTCGGCGGGGATCCAGATGTTGTGCGGCTTGCCGTCCCGGCCCTGACCCTTGTCCACGAAGCCGCGGAGCGGGATCAGCCCCTCGCACCAGCTGAACACGGTGTCGAGGAAGACGGCGATCTGCGCGGGGTCGGGGTCGCAGCCGAAGGGGTTCTCGGACGGCGGCCCGTCGTTGAAGTCCATCCACGGGTTGAAGTGCAGGATGCCGTCGTCGCTCATGCGGGAAGCCTCCAGCAGCGCGCGGACCACGGGCAGAAGCGGCATTCGAAGAAGTCGGGCGTGGTGGCGACGCGCGGCAGCAACTCGCCTGCGTCGGTCGCCTGCAGGATCCGCACGCCCCGGTCGGACATGCGCTGCGCGAGATCCGCGTCGAAGGGTACCAGTTCGTGGTGCATCTCGGCCGTGTCTTTGTTGATCGCGGTGAACACGGCGGGCGCGGCCGAGATGCCGGGGACCGTCCCTTCCATGTAGGCCTGATAGACCGCGATCTGGGCGGCGTAGACCGGCTTCGACTTGGTCACGCCGTCCTTGACGCAGGCGCGCCAGTTCTTCGCGTTCATCGTCTTGCATTCCCAGAGCGCGGGAACGGCAAGACCGAAGCCCTCGGGCCCGGCGGCGACGATCCCGTCGACATGACCGCGGATGCGCCCGCCCGCGACCGAGAAGCCGAACTGGCCGCCATCGGGCCGGTTGCCCTTGCGGGTGTAGAGATCGAAGCCCGCGCCGCGCAGCCAGGCGACGGCCAGATCCTCGAGCGCATGGCCGATGGCGAAAATGCGCAGCGATTGGCCCGAAAAGTCCTGGCCTTCGTCCTTCGGCGTTGCCGTGAATTCGAACTGCAGGGCGCGTTCGCAGGCATGGCCGAGGCGCGAGCCGCCGAGATAGTCGCGGGACGGCCGCGTGGCCTGATCGGCGGTGAGCGCTCGATCGACGGCAGCGTTGACCCGGTCGGCGAAGCTGGGGCGATGGTTGTAGTCCAGCATCAGAACGGCACCTCCGGCGTCTGCGCCCGGGCGATGTCGGACATGGCCTCGCGGAAGCCCTCGACGGCTTCCTCGATCAGCGCGCGCACCTGCGCCTCGGTCAGTTCGCCGAGCGGGGTGGTCCAGCCGATCTCGTCCATCAGCAGCGCCACGCGCTTCATGGTGGCGTTGATCGCGGCGCGCTCTTCCTCGGTCAGGTCAACCATGGCGAAACGCTCCCTGGCCAAGCGCGTCCAGAAGGACTGGCAGGGCATCGAGCAGAACCAGACCGATGGCCGGGGCCGCCCCGTGCGCGGACGCGCACATTTCGATGACTTTGGCGGCGAAGCCGCCGGGCGGTGCGGATCGAACCAGCCAAAGCCACGGGTGGGTTGCCGGCAGACAGCACAGAGCGTCCCACGCGGATGCCAGAGCCGCCGCCGGTCCTCGGCGGTGATGGGGGTGATGGTGTCCATGGGTCATGCCGCCCTCCGTTCGGGGCTGGCCGCGCTGTCGATCAGCTGCCGGATGGCGCGCTTGTTGAAGCCGAAGGTCATCAGCGCCGAGGCGCGGTAGCGCGTCAGGCCGAAGTCGTGGCGGCACTCGGGCGGCAGGTATTGCAACTGCTTCTCGGTCGGCGGCTGGCGCAGCCAGGAGCGCGTCTTGAAGGCGCTTTCGTCGGTCTCGTGCGTGTTCAGCCAGTCGTCGGCCTGCGCGAGGCAGACGGTCCGTTCGCCCACGCCCAGCAGATGCGGGCGTTCGCCCTTCGCCCCGCCGATGGCGTACCAGACTCCGTCCAGCCAGAAGATGCCGCCCCAGGCGGCGAAGCCCGTGGCCATCAGCGCGTCGTCCGTGCCGTAGAGGTCGACCCACGCGAAGCTGGACCGCTTCAGGAGGTCGATCTCGGTCATCATGAAGCCCGAAAGCGGCGCGGCGTCCCCGACTTCGCCCGCATCCATATCCTCGCGCGGGAACGCCTCGCCGCAGAGCGGGCATTCGGTGGCGGCCAGCGGGATCTCCGCCTCGCAGGCCGGGCAGGTCTTCGTCGGCGCCTCACCAATCTCAGTCTTGCAGTCGAGATCGACATCCTGTTCCAGCGTGCCGTGGATCAGGCTCGACGTCCCGAAATCCAGCACGACGCAGTCGGTCTTGACGATGCCGGGATGTTCCTCGGGGTCGACGGTGCGCAGGCCGCGCCCAACCATCTGGATCATCGTGGATTTGTAGGAGCTGGGGCGCAGCAGCACGACGCAGGAGGTGGGCGGATGGTCCCAGCCTTCGGTCAGCACCGCCACGTTGACGACAACGCGGATGTCCCCGGCGGCATAGTCGGCGAGGATCGCCTTGCGGGTCTCGGCCGCCAGGTCGCCATGGATCAGCGCGGCGGAAACGCCCGCCGCCCTGAAGGCGTCGGTGACGTGTTCGGCGTGCGCGACGGTGGAGCAGAACACCACGGTCTGCCGGTAGTTTCCTCCGTTCCCTGTCGCGGCTCCGCCGCTCCCCGCCTCTTGCGCCTTCTCCTTCCAGTGCCGGATCACCTCGTCCGTGACGGGAGCGCGGTCCATGATGCCTGCCACCTCCGCCATGTCGAAATCCGACATGGTCTTGCGGACCGAGCGCAACTCGTCCTGGACACCCACATCGATGACGAAGGTGCGCGGCGGCACCAGGTGGCCCGAGGCGATCAGCTCGCCCAGCCGCACCTGATCCGCAACGTTGTCGAAAACCTCGCGCAGGCCCTTCCTGTCGCCCCGGTTCGGCGTCGCCGTGACCCCGAAGATGCGAGCGTCCGGATTGGCCCCGCGCACCCGGTCAATGATGCGGCGGTAGCTGTCGGCGACGGCATGGTGCGCCTCATCTACGACCAGCAGGTCAAGGCGCGGCATGTCGGCGAGGTTCGACGCCCGCGCCAGCGTTGGCACCATGGCGAAGGCGACCTGGCCACCCCAGGATTTCTCCGTGGCGTCGATGACCGATGTGGCGACGCCCGGTACCACGCGCTGGAACTTGGCGCGGTTCTGCGCCGTCAACTCGTCACGATGGGCCAGGACGCAGGCCTTGGCGCCGTCTGCGATCATCTCGCCGGTGACCGCAGAGAGCATGATGGTCTTGCCCGCTCCGGTGGGCGCCACGCCCAGCGTGTTGCCGCGGGAGGCGAGCGCAGCCACGCTGCGCTCGACGAAGGTTTTTTGGCGGGGGCGCAGGCGCATGGCCGGTCCCCCCCTTACTGCGCCCAGCTCGGCCGACCGGCGGCGCCGGGGGCGGACGCGGGCTGGCTGGGCTGGGTGGCTGTGGTGGGCTGCTGCGGGGCCTGGCCCTTAGCGGGGGCGGCGGAGAGCTGTGGCGCAACCGTACCCATCAGCGTGACGTAGTCGCGATGGTCAGGGGTGACGGCAGCGCGGATCTCGTTCTTGTCCTCGCCGTTGGTGTCTGTGCCGATATCGATGCGGGCGATGAATTCGATTCCGTCGAGATCGCCGAAACTGTTGATCCGGCGGCGGACCTGCGCCTCCGGCGAGTTGTCCTTGTCCGATACGCCGCGCGCCGAGTTGAGGATTCCGCGAATTAGGCCGCGCCCCATGTTGGCCCAGTCCTGGCCCTTCGGGCTGTAAAGCCCAATCAGCGACCAGATCTTGCGCCGGACATAAGGCCCTTCGACGACGGTGTATTCGGCGTCGAGGTAGACGGCGCCGGTTGTGGCGCGGCGCGCCCAGCCGCCGGTCCAGCCTTGTGAGAGGTCGTCAAAGCCGCCCGGGCGCAGGGTCAGGCGCACTTTGGCGAGCGTGCCTTTCGGGATGACGGTGGTGTTGGATTGGGCAGAGTTGAAGTCGTTCCAGGGTCCGGACATTGTGCGGCTCCTTTCAGGTTGAGGATGGAACGCGCAGCGGCGTCAGAGGGGAAAAGCCATCCCGGCGACCGGATCGGGACACCGGGTACGGCGAGATGCGCTCAGCCATGGCCGGGCACCTCGACGGGCGCGGGATCGGCCGGGGTCACCAGCGGCCAGGTCAGGCGTTCGGAGGCAGGCGCTGCGGGGCGCTGGATCTTCTCCATCAGCCGGCCGAGATGCGGGGCCTCGACCCTGTCGAGGCGGCCGGAGCGATCCTTGGCCGGATAGCCCCAGGGGTTCAGCGTCTGGCAGACGAAAGCGCGCTGCGACTGGCCGCCCGGGTCCGGGATGTCGGCCATGGTGATGACCTGATCGACGATTCCCGGCAGCTCGAGCCCGGTCTTCGAGCCGTCGATCTGCGGCTGGAAGACCTTGCGATTGAAGTCATCGAGCCGCTCGTCGAGGATGCCCACGAACCAGACATGCTTGCCGCGTGTGTGCTGCAGGTGGGTCAGCCAGCCGATCATCTCGCGGCCATGCAGTCCGTAGGCACCGCGGATGTCGGGCTTGCCCGTTTTCTCCGAGAAGGCCTCGGGCTGGCCGCGGCACCACTGGAAGCAGAGGCGCCCGGCGACGGTGATGGAGTCGATGAAGACGGTCTCGTACTTCCCGATCACCGCCGGATCGCCGTAGCGCCCGCAGACCTCGTCGAAATGCGCCTGGCTGTAGGGCTGGTCCTCGCGCAGCGCCGGGTTTGGCCCGCCGATGAACACCGCGAAGTCACGGCATTCCTTCCAGGTGCGGGGCCGGAGCGTGTCGATCTCCAGCCCCTCGACCGCGAGATCCCCGGCCTCGAGATCGAGGAAGAGCGTGGTCGAGGCGTTCAGCGTCCACAGCAGGCTGGTTTTGCCGATGCCGGAACGGCCGAAGATGACGCCCTTGATGCCCTTGCGTTGCGCGAGCCGTTCGTCGGCGCCGATGATGGGAAGGGCCATCACTGGCCCTCCTTCTTCAGCACCGCACTGGCGGCGCGATCTGCCCCGATGCACCCCGCCTCGCGGGCGAGCTTGTAGAGCCGCTTCAGCGCATCGGCGCGGCGGTAGGCGGCCAAGCTCTCGCGCTCCGCCTCCACGATCGCGAAGGCGATCTCGTCGACGGTCGCCTCGACGACCGGCAGCGGCTCGCGCGGCTCGTCGCCGGGGCGCTGCGGGAAGGCGATGGTTTCGGGGAGGTCTTCAAGGGCGTAGCTCGCCTTGCGAAGACGGGTGATGTCGTCCGGCTGGTCCGGCATGGCGGTTCTCCGTGGGATGATGTGATCGAGGAGGCGCATCACGCGGCCTCGCGGACGTCGGGCGCGGGCTCGGCGACGTAGATCGCCAAGAGCGGCGTCCCGTCGGCGTGGGCGCCGGCGTCCTCGAGCTGATAGTTGCGGTTGGGCTCGCAGACCTCGGTCAGCTCCCAGCGGCGATAGAGCCCCGGAAGACGCCTGAAATCCTCGAGCGACAGATCGGCAGTGCGGTTCATGCGTGTCTGCTTTCGGTTGGAGGGAAGGCGCTCGGGGCGCTCGAAAGGGAAAAGCCACCGGCGGGACCGGATGGGGACATCGGTTCAGGGGATTTCCTCGAGGGCGTCGTGCAGCCGGCGCATCGCGCGCTGGTACCGCTTGCGGGCGGCGGCCTCGGTCAGACCCAGTTCGACCGCGACCTCGGCCTGCGAGAAGCCTTCGATCGCCACGCGGATCACCAGCAGGGCGTCGTCGCCGAGCAGCTTCCGCACGGCCCCGTTCAGCCGTGCGTACCCAGTCTCGCCGATCCCGCTGTCGCCGCTGTCCGCCACCTCGTCGGGATCGGCGCCGCTGGCGAGATGTTCGCGCGCCTGGTCGCGCTGGCGCACGCGGATCATGTCGCGCTCGACGTTGCGCAGCACCGTGGCTGCGATCCAGTTGACGCGGCCGAGGTCGAGTCCGCGGACAGCCTCGGTGGTGCGCGCCAGTACGTCCGACGCGACTTCGTCGGCGCTGCCGAGCCTGCGCCAGAGCGACCGGCGCCGGATGGCGTCGAGGCCGGGCCAGAGCGCCAACAGCAGGAGAGTCAGGGCGCAGTCGGACGCGGGCCCGTCGCCCTGCGCCGCCCCGACCAGCGCAGAGAGGATCACGTTCTTCCGGGCCGGATCGCCGGTCGTGCGGTGCAGCCCGTCCAGCAGAGCCGCCGGGTCCCGGAACGGCGCGAGAGCGGCCTGCGCACGCCGGACGGCGTCGAAACTGCGCTGGAAGTGAAGGTTGGAGGACGAATGCATGAGGTGATCACGGATCTCGTGCCACGCGAAGGACATCGGACGCCTGCCTTGCGGCCAGGCGTCCGGCGCCTTCTCGTGGCCAGGTCAGGACGTCGCGCGTCTCTGCGATTTCAGGGGGGTGGATGAATGCGCGCGTCAGCGCGCGGGTGCGGTCGCGTGGTTCAGCGTGCCGCAGCCGCGGCAGGTGGCCTGCACCGGGAAGCCCACGAGATACTCGTGCCCCCGCGCGAAGCGCAGGTGCATGCGGCCGTCCCGGCAGACGCCGAGCAGCTTGTCACAGCGCGTGCAGCGCCATTCCGAGTTGGAGGTGGTGGGCTTGGTCGTCGCGGCGCCGGACCAGCTTGTCGGGGTTGCCTGGCGCGAAGGGAAGGGAGTCGGCATGGGAGTGCTCCTCTGTGGAGCCCTTCCAATAATCAGCGGTTTGTTAGACCGTCCCCCGTCGCATGTTAGACCGTTGTTAGACGGGTTCTTCGACCGGGGCTTCGGCTACGTCTTCGGCTGGCTGTGCGTCCACCAGCAGGCGCCAGTATCCCCGTTTCGCGCCCGCGCCGATGTAGACGTCGCGGATGCTGTCCCAGGTTTCCTTCCGGAAGGCCTGCTGCGGGCTGCGCGACCCAAGCCCGTCCATCAGCTGCTTGACCTGGACATCGGGGCTGCCAGCCTTCTCGGCTGCGACCAGTCGTTCGAAGATCGTGATCTGATCCGCACCCGTCAGCGCGAGCGATGTCTTGCCGGGAATGTGCAACGTCGCCGATTGCGTGCCCGATCGCAGGACCTGCGGCGTCGCACCGCCCCTCGCCAGCGAACGATTGGTTCGGTAGGCGAGCTCGAGCGCATCTCGCGAGAGAAGAAGATCGTCGGCGCCCGTTGACATG
The DNA here is from genome assembly GCF_036881715.1 of Pannonibacter anstelovis. Classification (NCBI taxonomy): domain Bacteria; kingdom Pseudomonadati; phylum Pseudomonadota; class Alphaproteobacteria; order Hyphomicrobiales; family Stappiaceae; genus Pannonibacter; species Pannonibacter anstelovis. Next base: position 2,281 of record NZ_JBAKBF010000018.1, on the reverse strand, counting down.
CAGCCAGAAACGGGGACGACGAGGTTCGGCCCAAGGTATCCGGGACCGTCATTGCCTGCCGACAGCACGATCCCGACACCGGCCGCGTTGCGCGCGCGCATCAGCTGATCAAGGCGCGAAATCGTCTTGAGGTCGTGAAGGCGACGGGCGAAGTAGATCGGAACATCGGCACCGTCGATCCGCATGGAGCCGAGCAGCGATAGGTCCGGATCGAGCACCTGCGCTGCGGTTTTGTTCAACATCGGCTTCAGAAGCCCGACCACGGTTTCGTGCAGCCACTCGCGGTTGATCTCGTACATCTCGAGATCCGATGTCGGCCTCAGGCCCCCATCTTTTCCGAAAGCACCGACAACGCGCGACATGCCCTCAGTGCTGGACGGCTTGACCTCGGCTTCCCCGCCCATGTCGTCATCGTCGATGAGCACGATGTCCTGCCGCCCCCGCCGGTCGAGAAGACCGCCCTGGATCATGCGGTCCGGATCGAGGCCGAGCTCGCGCAGATACTCGCCGCTGACATCGTCCTCGGTCCGGTCGTGAAGCATGACCAGTTGCGGGAATATTCCGCGCAGGTCGGTGGGCTCGATCTGCTTGAAGGCGCTGAGAATGCCCCACGCGTCGAGAAGCGCGAACCCGAGATTGCGTTCATCGGGATCCTTGTTGCTCTGAAGGTTGCAGCTCTTTGAGCCGGAGATGGTAATGTTGAGCGTGCGCACCTTGTCGTCACCGATGCGGTTGTAGGTGACGGCGATCCCCACGCGGCTGAAGCCATCGGCGCGGCGGAAGATGTTGTTGGGCTTCAGATAGCGGTCGGCGACCTCCTCGATATCGTCGTCAGCCGCAACCTTAAGAAGAAGCTTCCGGCTCCAGGAACCGAGGCGGATTTCGGCCTCAAGGACGCGCGCATCAGTGATCTCGTAGCCCGAGATACGCGGCAGATCGAGCCGCAGCGAACTGCGGAAACGCGAAAGGTTGTAGCGCTTCCAGGTCAACGGTTTCTGTGAAACGTCGTGCCCCAAGGCCTCCTCAGCGAATGACCCTGCAACGCCCTGCCGCACGACCGGGCTGTCTGCGCAGACCTCGATCTGTCGGATGGCGGGCGTGTAGATGAGAGTGGCCTCGTTCGGCGGGCGATAATAGATCGTGCCCCGGCGTCCGTCGTCACGATGGTCATGGACGCTCGACAGCGGCCCGCCATGGCGAACGATCAGCATGATCGAGGCTGGGTGCGCGGCAGTGGCGGGAAGATCCAGCGCCTTCACCGTGCAGGCCGTCTTGAGTTGCAGCACCGACGTAATCTTCGCGGCCAGAGCTGCTTCGTCGATCGACCCCGAATTGAGATTGACCGCTTTTTCGAGTTCCACCTCGAAGGCATCGTAAAGCTTGCCATAGTCCCTGAATTTGCGGGCGAAGTGAAAACTCTCGGCGTCCTCGAATGTCTGGCGGACATTCAGAAATGCCCAGATGCTCTTGCAGAGCGGATCGGGTTGTCGATCGAACTCGAGCGATTGCTCATCGTCGAGTTGTTGTTCGGTGATTGCCGTCAGGGAGTCGATACCCTTGCCTTCGGCGAGTGCCAGGACGCGGCGTGATCTCTGCTCGGCGGGCCGCAACTCGTCTGCATCGAATTTCGACAGGATCTGCAACAGGTTTTGCCGAAACCCGTGTGCCATTTCCTCGTCCGAGGGATCTGGAATAGCAGTGGGCAGGCCGAAATCGGGTTCGTTGTCGCCCTCTCGCACCGCGAGGACAGCCCGGACGAGATCAATGCGGGCATCCTCGATTAGGCTATGGATGTGCGGGCCAACCGGGGATGCCTTTCGCGCCATGAAACCACCTCAACGAATACATTCTCTTGATTGATTCCACTTCCGATAATTGTGGACAAAACCGCACCCTGCAAGACCCGATGTTCTTAACCTGTTCGCATCGAGGAAGCTCGTGGCGCTGTGATGTCCCGTCTCCATCGGCCGGATGGCTTTTGATCGGTAGCAACTCTACCGAACACGGCCGATCCCCGCATGAAACGCCCCAATCCACTGCCTCCCGCCCAGATGACGCCCGCCGAACGCCGCATTGAGCTGTGTGGCCTGCTCGCCCTCGGGCTGGTCCGCCTGATGCGGCGCAATCGGGGCGAACCTTCTGACGATACTGGAGAAATTCGCCTACACTATCAGGCCGACCAATGCCGTCATGCAACCCGGAAGCCAACGGAGAAAGCATGACGACGCACGACCCCATCCCCGCCCGCCTGGCCGCGCTGAAGACCACACCGACGCCTGAC
>NZ_JBAKBF010000017.1:0-63745 GCF_036881715.1 Pannonibacter anstelovis | reverse complement strand
GCGGTGGCCGTGGCGGCTTCGGCGGCGGTGGTGACGGTGATGGCGGCCCGCGCCGTCCGCGTCCCGAGTTCGACGGTCCGGTCGAGCGCGGCCCGCGCCAGATGGGCACTGTGAAGTTCTTCAAGGCCGACAAGGGCTTTGGCTTCATTACCCCTGACAACGGCGACGCCGATGTCTTCGTTCACATCTCGGCTGTGGAGCGTTCGGGCTTCCAGGCTCTGGACAGCGGCCAGCGTGTCTCCTTCGAGACCGAGCCGGATCGCCGCGGCAAGGGCCCGAAGGCTGTGAACCTGCAGGCTCTGGAAGGTGAAGCCACCTCCAGCGATCAGGACGGCCAGGACGACGACGCAGGCTACGACGACTGATCTGGCCTGATACCGGACCTATGGCCCGGTGAGATTGCGGTGGCCTTCCCCGGAGGGCCACCGTTTTTCTTTTCAGAAGCGGTCTTACCGCTCAGGCACAGAGCCTTGTGACAGCCGGGAGCCTCCAGCCGCTCCATCGCCCAGTTAGCGTCCCGCTTGTTCTCCTGTTTTGAGTTCAGGGGCAGCGGGGCTCCCCTTGCCAGATACGCGTCTTCCCCATAAAGCCCATCTGAGCGCAGCATCTTTCGACATGAGGACCACCACATGAATTACCGGCACGCCTATCACGCCGGCAACATCGGCGATGTCCTCAAGCATCTCGTCCTGGCCCGCTGCATCTCCTACATGCAGCGCAAGGACGCAGCGTTCCGCATCATCGACACCCATGCGGGCATTGGCGGATATGATCTGCGCGCGGAGGAGACACAGAAAACCGGCGAATGGCAGCAAGGCATCGCCAAGGTGCTGGCTGCTGACGTTCCGGCCAAGGCAGCGCCCGTGCTGGCGGACTGGCTCGATGTGGTGAAGGGCCTCAACCCGGGCACCGAACTGACCCAGTATCCCGGCTCCCCTGCCCTTGCCCGTGCCCTTATGCGCCCGCAGGACCGGCTGACGCTGACAGAGCTGCATCCGGCCGATTTCGAGACGCTGGCTGCCCGGTTTGAAGGCGACTGGCAGGTAAAGACCATCCATCTGGACGGCTGGCTGGCGCTTGGCAGTTTCGTACCTCCCAAGGAGAAGCGCGGCCTTGTGCTGATTGATCCGGCCTTCGAAGTCACCAATGAGTTCGAACTCATGGCGGACGGGATGATCAAAGCCTGGAAGCGCTGGCGCAGCGGCATGTATCTGGCCTGGTATCCGCTTAAGGACCGCAAGAGCGTGGAGCGCTTCCACCGGACGCTGGAAGAGGCGGAACTGCGCGATGTGCTGGTTCTGGAACTCAACGCCGGTTACAGCTCACCCGACCGTCCGATGAAGGGGTCAGGCATGACCATCATCAATCCGCCCTTCACACTGGCGGAAGAAATGCGCAACACTCTGCCCTGGCTGGCAGAGGTTCTGGCGCAAGGGCCGGGAGCGTCGGCCCGGATCTTCCAGCTTCTGGACGAATGACAGCAGGACGTTTCCCGCCAGCGCCGGCTGCCTTGCACTTGCGCCGCACCGGCCTGACCTCCCCTCGTTCGGCAGGTCCACCAAGAACAGGGATAGAGACACCGCTTGACGGGGACGCAGGCTTCCCGCAAGGTTTCGCGGATTTTCTGAGCATGTTTTGCAAGGGAAGGTTCTGCGAAATGCGCGCATTTCTGAAGTCAGGTCCCGTCGTAATCGCAACCGCAGGCCTTGTTGCAGCGCTGGGCACATCTTCCCCTGCGCTATCGGACCCCGCGCCCGGCCGGCTCCCAGCCTGTGAAACGCCATCCGTCCTCAGCGCCGCCATGACCCGCATTGCCGCAGCGGACAAGGACTACAGGGACGGCATTACCATTCACGCCATCGACCGCATTTCGCAAAGCGCTTACCGTGAGCCGCTCGGAAGCCCTTTCGCCCAGCGCTATTGCTCCGGCAGGGCGACCTTGTCCAATGGCAGGCAGCAGACAGTTTACTTCCGGGTGGTGGAAGGCCGGGGTTTCCTCGGTCAGATTTGGGGCGTGCAGACCTGTCTGCCCGGCCTCGACCGGTGGCACGTCTATGACGGCAAGTGCAAGGCAATCCGGCCCTGACCAGCGTTCATGAAACATCTCCGGCAAAGGCCTGCGCCTTGATACGGCGGGCTTGTCTTGCGCTCGCCCTGTTGCCTGCGCTGCTTCTGCCGCATCCGGCTGCGGCACAGAACAGAAGCGCGCCCGAGCCCTTCGACTTCTATGTCCTCGCCCTGTCATGGTCACCTGCCTATTGCGAGTTGAACCGGCAGCGCGCTGGCCAGCAGCAATGCGGCGATGACAAGAGCTATCGCTTCATCGTTCATGGCCTGTGGCCGCAGCGCGAGCGGGATTGGCCTGACTACTGTGCGCTGCCGCGTGACCTTCCGCCCTCGGCCGGTGACATCCGGTCCATGCTGGACATCATGCCCAGCCGGGGCCTCATCCAGCATCAGTGGCGCAAGCATGGCACCTGCTCCGGCCTGCCGCCGTCAGACTATTTCTCCAGGACCCGCCAGGCCTTCGAAAAGGTCCGCATTCCCGAAACCTTCAGCCGCCTCACGCGCCGCAGCAGAATCAGCCCCCAGGGCACCGAGGCGGCCTTTGTCGCGGTGAACCCGGGCCTCACCCGGGAAGGTATGGCGGTATCCTGCAGTCGCGGCGTCCTGACAGAGGTGCGCATCTGCCTGACGAAAGACCTCGAGTTCCGGGCTTGCCCCTCCGTTGACCGCAGCGGCTGCCGCGCCTCTAGCCTCGACGTCCCTGCACCCTGACAGGGAGGTCAGCGGCAAGACTTGGCCGCCAGAAGGTATGCACAGTGGCCTTGCGCGCGCGTGAAGGGCATGCACAACTAATGCTCCCTCAAAGGAGATTTCAGCCCGATGCTCATTCTGCGCTCCTCGCCCGCTTCCCCCTTTGGCCGCAAGTGCAAGATTGCCGCAAGCGTCCTCGGCATCTTCGACAAGATCGAGATCCAGGCCACTGATACAACGAACCCGGCAGACACGATTCGCCTGCAGAATCCGCTGGGCAAGATCCCGGCCCTTATTCTGGAAGATGGCACCGTGCTCTATGACAGCCGCGTGATCGTCGAATATCTGGACTTTTTCGCCGGAGGCGGCCGCATCATCCCGGCAGGTGAAGGCCGGTTCGAGGTTCTGCGCCTGCAGGCGCTGGCGGACGGCATGCAGGACGCCAGCATCCTGCAGGTCTATGAAACGCGCTTCCGCGCGGAGGAAAAACGCTCGGCTGAATGGCTGAGCTACCAGGCAGAGAAAGTCTCACGCGCCCTCTCCTCGCTTGAGGCTGCACCGCCCGCTCCTGTGAAGGCTGAAAATGCAGTAGACGCCGGCCAGATCGCCCTCGCCTGTGCTCTCGGCTATCTGGACCTGCGCTTTGAAGGCGCGTGGCGGAAGCAAGCGCCGCATCTCGTCACCTGGCTGGACGGCTTCGAGGCGCATGTGCCGATGTTTGCCAAGACGCGGGTTCAGCCGGCCTGACAAGACAACGCCCCTGAAATGAAGAAGGCCCGGCGGGTTCTCCCGCCGGGCCTTTGTCTTGATCGTCCGGAAGAACCGGGATCAGAACTTGTAGCTGACGCCAAGGCGAGTCACGTTGTCCTGCAGCTTGACGCGCTGGCTCACGCCGCCAACGTCGAAGGTGTCACGGCCGTAGTCGGAGTACAGATACTCAACGCGGGCAGTGATGTTGTTGGTCAGAGCGCCTTCAACACCGGCACCAACGGTCCAGCCGGTCTTGGTTTCATCGCGCTTGGTGCCAGCAACGTTGGTCTCCATGTTGGCGATTGCCAGACCACCCGTGCTGTAAACCAGCAGGCGGTCGAACACGACACCGGCACGGGCGCGCAGCGAACCATTCCAGTTGGACGAGTTCTTGATCGAAACGCCATTGCCGGAACCGCTCTTTTCAAGGTCACGGTACTGGAAGTCCGCTTCAGCACCCGCCAGGAAATTCGGCGTGATCTGATAGTTGTAGCCGCCATGGATGCCCAGGGTGGGACCATTGGCGTTGTTCTTGACGCTGCCCGTCAGACCGGACGAATTCTTGAACTCGCCCCAAGCCCAGCCAGCGTTTGCACCGAAGTAGAAGCCGGACCAGTCAAAGCGCGCATCCGAAACCGGAGCCTGTTCATAGGTCACCGGTGCGGCCGGCGCAGGGAGGTCGGCAGCGAATGCCGGGGCCGATGCGGCGAGCGCAACCAGGGACACACCAGCAACTGCGAGACTCTTCATGTTTTTGCTCCACGCAATACAGGGTTCAAAACTGAGGATCATACCTCATGGGCAAGACAGCCGATTGTCGTGGCGGCTATCCCCATCCTCACCCGCTGTGAGATATGAACCCCGTTTGTGTCGGAAAATTTGGCAGACTGTGGAGATATCGTGGCAGGCACGGGGTTCTTTCGGGATGGTAAGCATCCGGTAAAATCACCCGGCAGAAGCTGCCCGCCGTTGCAAAATGCAAGAAACCAAAGGCAATCAGCAGACCCGGAAAGTTGATCCGCGTTGAGCAATGCGCCGTATTCAAAGCACCTGATTGAACAAGAGACAAGCACAAATGACACAGGCGGCCGGAACGGCACTCATCACCGGCGGATCCAGCCGCATTGGCGGAGCGATTGCCCGCGATCTGGCCGCGCATGGCTGGACGGTGGTGCTGCATGTCCATCACGGGCTGGAACGGGCAGAAGCCCTGAAGCAGTCGATCCTTGCGGATGGTGGAAAGGCACATGTCCTGAAGGCGGATCTGACGCAGGCGGAAGACCTTGCCAGCCTCATTCCGGCAGCCCTGAAGGCCGCCGGCCGGCTGGACCTTCTCGTCAACAATGCCTCGATCTTCCAGCCCGATGAAGCTGGCGCTCTCGACCCCGCCCTTTTCGATGTGCATTTTGCCATTCACGTGAAGGCTCCGCTGTTCCTCACGGATGCCTTCGCCGCTGCCCTGCCCGCCGGGAAGGATGGGCTGGTGGTCAACATCATCGACCAGCGCGTCTGGAAGACGACGCCCCGCTTTGTCAGCTACTCCCTCTCCAAGACGGCGCTGTGGGAGCAGACACGCATGATGGCGCAGGCTCTGGCTCCGCGCATCCGAGTCAATGCCATTGGCCCCGGCCCCAGCTTCCGCAACGAGCGCCAGACAGAAGAGGACTTTGCCCGCCAGCAGCGGGCCGTACTGTTGCAACGCGGCCCAGCTCCGGACGAATTTGGCGCGACCGTCCGCCACTTCTGGGCCATGCGCTCGATCACCGGGCAAATGCTGGCGCTGGATGGCGGGCAGCATCTGGCATGGGAAACCGCCGATGTGGTCGGCGTCGGCGAGTAATCTCCCCTCATTTCCCCGGCGGCGGGCGCCCCCATATTAGCTTCAAGGCTCAAGCCGTCTAGAATGGCGCCACGTCGGAGTAGATTCGCCGGGCTTGCGGGCCTGGCCGAGGTATAGTGAAGTCATGACATCCCGCCCGTCATCCATGGACCGCCCGGAAGAGGCTGAGGAAACCATCGAGGCCTCCGAGGCCCTGGAGGTTACATTCACCTCTGCCCAGGACGAGAACACCAGCGGCAAGAAGGGTGTCGAGGTGATTGCCGATGTGGTGCGCCGCCTGCCCATGGGGCCCGGCGTCTACCGCATGCTCGATGAGAATGGCGACGTGCTCTACGTGGGCAAGGCCCGCAGCCTGAAGAAGCGCGTCACCAGCTACACCCGCCTGCAAGGGCAATCGAACCGCATCATGCGGATGATCATGGCCACCGCTGCCATGGAATTCGTGCTCACCCGCACGGAGACGGAAGCCCTGCTTCTGGAAGCGAACCTGATCAAGCGCCTGCGGCCGCGCTTCAACGTGCTGCTGCGCGATGACAAGTCCTTCCCCTATATCCTGCTGACCGGCGACCATGCGGCCCCAGCCATCGTCAAGCACCGCGGTGCAAGGCGGCGCAAGGGGGACTATTTCGGCCCCTTCGCCTCGGCAGGTGCGGTCAACCGCACGATTAATGCGCTGCAGAAGGCCTTCCTCATCCGCAACTGCACGGACAGCTATTTCGAGAACCGCTCCCGCCCCTGCTTGCTGTTCCAGATCAAGCGCTGCGCCGGCCCCTGCACGGGAGAGACCTCGAACGAGGACTATGCCCGGCTTGTGGCAGAGGCGCGCGGCTTTCTCTCCGGCCGCAGCCAGGCGGTGAAGAAGGAACTGGCCGCCCAGATGGAGGCGGCCTCCCAGCAGCTCGACTTCGAGCACGCTGCTGTCTACCGGGACAGGCTGGCGGCGCTGTCGCATGTTCAGTCGCATCAGGGCATCAACCCGCAGACCGTCGATGAGGCCGATGTGGTCGCCATCCATCAGGAAGGCGGGCAGACCTGTGTGCAGGTGTTCTTCTTCCGCACCGGCCAGAACTGGGGCAACCGGGCCTATTTCCCCAAGGCCGACAAATCAATCGAGGAAGCCGCCATTCTGGAGAGTTTCCTCGCACAGTTCTATGACGACAAGCCCGCCCCGCGCCTGATCCTGCTGTCGCACGAGATCGAGGAAATGGACCTGCTGTCGCAGGCGCTGTCAGAACGTGCCGAGCGCAAGGTGGAGATTGCCGTTCCCAAGCGCGGCGAGAAGAAGGAACTGGTGGACCATGCCCTGACCAACGCCCGCGAGGCGCTTGGCCGCCGTCTGGCTGAAACCTCCAGTCAGGGGCGCCTGCTTCAGGGGGTGGCGGAAGTGTTCGGCCTGCCTGCCGCGCCGCGCCGCATAGAGGTCTACGACAACTCGCATATCATGGGCACCAACGCGGTCGGCGGCATGATCGTTGCCGGGCCGGAAGGCTTCGCCAAGGGCCAGTACCGCAAGTTCAACATCAAGTCACAGGACATTACCCCCGGTGATGACTACGGCATGATGCGCGAGGTGCTGACACGCCGCTTCTCACGACTGCTGAAGGAACACGCACGCACGCCTCTGGCCGCAGCCGATGATCAGATACCGGAGCGCGCGGAAGAAACCGGCCTTGAGGAGGACGAGGAAGACGATGGCATCCAGGCCAGCAACGCCGACATGCCCGCTTGGCCGGATCTCGTCTTCATCGACGGCGGTCAGGGCCAGCTCAATGCGGTGCGGGAGATGCTGACGGAGCTGGGCGTCACCGATGTGCCGCTGGTTGGCATCGCCAAGGGGCCGGACCGGGATGCGGGGCGGGAGAAATTTTTCATGGAAGGCCGCCCGTCCTTCATGCTGCCGGAGCGCGATCCGGTGCTCTACTTCGTGCAGCGCCTGCGCGACGAGGCGCACCGCTTCGCTATCGGCACCCACCGTGCCAAGCGCAAGAAGGACATCGCCCGCAATCCGCTGGATGACATCTCCGGCGTCGGCCCCGCCCGCAAGCGCGCCCTTCTGCGCCACTTCGGCACGGCGAAGGCTGTTTCGAAGGCTGGCATTGATGACCTGATGGCCGTGCCCGGCATTTCGGAATCGGTCGCCAAGCTGGTTTACGATCATTTCCACGAATGAGGCCCCGTGCTAGGAGTGGCCAGCCAGCACTGCAGTGCAACAGGAGACGGCAGGCCAGATGACAGACCAGAGCAGCGGCAGGACTTCGCTTTTCGCCCGGCTTCTCCGCCTTGCCGCGATTGCGGGCCTGCTTGTTGCGCTGCTGTTTGGCCTGCTCGCCTTCGGCCCCTTCGTGGCGCCGGACATCTGGTTTGCCGACAACATGAGCTTCTTCCTGCCGCAACTGATTGGCGGCGGATTTGCAGCTGTGTTTCTCGCGGCGATCTGCATCCGCATTGCCGGACGGCCTCGCCCGGGCAAGCAACTGAGACGGCTGTTTCTGTTCACGGGCCTCGTTCTGTCGGTGGCGCTTGGTCTGGCGCTTTATCATACCTACAGGATCGTTGCGCCTGGCCTGGCCGGCGCGAGTGTTGCGGGCACGAAAAATCTGCGCATCGTCTCGATCAATCTGGAGACGCGCTATCTCGGCGATCCGGACTTCATGGCTTATCTTGAGAGCCTGAAACCCGATATTCTCGTGTTTCAGGAAACCGAATGGCCCTATCAGATGCGCCACCGGAAGCGGCAGGGCGACGATACTCCACTCATTGGCCTGGGGCCTTATTTCAGCAATTTCCTGATCGGGGATCTGGGTGGCGTCGTCGCCTTTTCCCGCTATCCCATCCGCACCAGCACCACGACAGCAGTGAAGGGAGAATGTGGCCCGCACCGGTACGGCAACCGCGAAGTTCTGACAGCGGCTCTGGATGTGGATGGCTCACCGTTCAATCTGGTCGCGGTCCACCCGGACAGTCCCCGCTCCCCCTGCCGCTGGCAGTCGCGGCAGGACTATTATGCAGCTCTTGCCGGTATAATCGCCCGGCTTCCGGCGTCAGAGCCTGCAGTCATTATCGGCGACTGGAACACCTCCCCCTTGTCCAGCCACTTCGGCAATCTGCTCGCACAGGCAGGCTTCAGGGTGCAGTTTCCTGCGGTGGTGCCGGTGATCACCCGCTTCTTCTATGACTACCGCCTGCGCTGGGTGCTTGGCTCTGCCGTGGATCACGCAGCCGTCTCGGACAAGGTGACAATCCGCAATGCCGCCATTGGCGGCGATGTGGGGTCGGACCATGTGCCGCTTATCGTGGACATCGCCATTCCCTGATTACCGCCGCCTTCCACAGTTTATGCCCTCCGCGAGTTTCCTGCCGTTTGTGTCTGCCCCGCTGGATGGCAAGAGTGTGACAGACAGCGGGACCGATTCCCGCCCGATGCGAACTGACCGGCGCGGGACCGATGGCCAAGCTCTATTTCAATTACTCCTCCATGAATGCCGGCAAGTCGACGGTGCTGCTTCAGGCCTCCTACAACTATGTGGAACGGGGCATGCGCACCCTGCTGCTGACGGCCGCCGTGGACGACCGGGCGGGCGTCGGCCGCATTTCCTCGCGGATCGGGCTTTCGGCGGAAGCGGATATCTTCCGCGCGGGCGATGACCTGCTGGACCACATCCGCAAGGCCCATGAAGCTGCCCCCATTGACGCTGTGTTTGTCGATGAGGCACAGTTCCTGACCGAAGAACAGGTGTGGCAGCTGGCCCATGCCTCCGACCGGCTGGGCATGCCGGTCATGTGCTTCGGCCTGCGCACGGATTTTCAGGGCAAGCTTTTCCCCGGCAGCAAGGCCCTGCTGGCGCTGGCCGACAGCCTGAAGGAAATCAAGACCATCTGCTGGTGCGGGCGCAAGGCAACCATGGTCGCGCGGCTTGACGGCAGCGGACGGATCGTCGAGGAAGGCGAACAGGTGGTGATTGGCGGCGAAGAGTCCTATGTTTCGCTCTGCCGCCGCCACTGGGTCGACCGTGACCTCGGGCCGCGCTGCGACTGAGCAATTTCAAGACGTGATGCCTCAGCACCGGAAGCCTTGCTATGGCATGACGGAGCACAGACCATTCTAAACCGCAAGGACAGGCAGATGCTGGGAAAACTGTTCGGATCACTTTTCAAGGGTGGCTCTTCCGCCGAAGCCGCACCGGCCCCTGCGGCCACGGAGGATTACAAGAACTGCCGCATTATCGCTGAACCGCGCCAGGCGGGCAGCCAGTGGCAAATCGCAGGCCGTATCCTGAAGGAAATTGACGGCGAGGACCGCGAGCACCGCTTCATCCGTGCCGACCAGCTGCCCACCCGCGACGAGGCTGCCGAATTCACCATCCGCAAGGCCAAGCTCCTGATCGACCAGCAGGGTGATCTGATTTTCAAGAGCTGAGGGAGAGGGACAACCTCTCTCTTGCGCCCCACACGCTCCGCGCCGTCCCGGACGAGAGCGGAGCGAAGATCCGGGACCTGTCAGGGGCGCAAGTCTGCTGAACTCTACCCGTGCAACACGGAACAGGCCCCGGCACAAGGCCGGGGCGGCGTGGAGTTTGGGTCTACCCTCTCAATCACCCCGGCACTCCGCCAGACTGCGCTTCTGCCGGCCATCAGCATCGAAGTTGTCCGGTGAGAGCCAGGCTTCGAAACCAGTCTTCAGGCGCGGCCATTCCCTGTCGAGAATGGAGAACCAAGCCGTATCGCGATTGCGGCCCTTGTAGACAGTGGCCTGCCGGAAGATGCCCTCGAAGGTGAAACCGAGCCGTGCAGCAGCCGCACGCGAGGGGGCGTTGAGATCGTCGCATTTCCATTCATAGCGGCGGAAGCCCAGCTCCTCGAAGGCATTGCGCATCATCAGATACATGGCCTCGGTCGCCAGCGGCGTCCGTTGCAGAGCCGGGGCGAAATTCAGATGCCCCACCTCGATGCAGCCCGCAGCAGGCTCAATCCGCAGGTAGCTGCCAACACCCATGGCCTTACCGCTGGCCTGATCGATGATGGCAAACATCATCGGGTCCGCCTTGCCCTCCATCGTCTTCAGAAAGGCGATGCACTCCGCCTCTTCAGAGAAAGGGCCATAGGCCAGATAAGTCCAGACCCGGTTCTCCCTGTCCGCGGACCAGGCGGCATGAAGCTCCGCACCGTGGCGCACGGCGCTCAGCGGCTCAAGCCTGCACCAGCTCCCTTGCAGCACCTGCGCCACCGGTGCCGCCGCCCCCGTCCAACCATTCACCGGCTCTCCAACCGGCTGACCCAATTCGTTCAGGCGCATGTGTTCAGGTCTCCCAGCTTCAACTTGCTGTGACAGGCTTACCGCCCCGTTATTGCCGGTACCAGTCCAAAGACATTGTACAGGGCGGTTTCTGCCGTCTCCTGCATTGTCAAAGTCACTCATCCGCCAGATGCGTTGACACCCGCGCGCCCTCATGCTTGTGTCCGGCTGACCCGCCGCCCAAGACGCGAAGCAGATACTTCAAATGGCCAGACACGTCGCCCTGACCCTGCCCAACCTTTTGACCTATGCGCGCATCCTGGCGGTGCCTGCTGTGGTTGGATGCTTCTATTTCGAAGGCAATACGGCGCGCTGGATTGCGCTGGCCATCTTCATCGCAGCCGCTGTGACCGATTTTTTTGACGGCTATCTGGCCCGCGCCTGGCAGCAGCAATCAGCGCTCGGCCGGATGCTGGACCCGATTGCTGACAAACTGCTTGTTTCCGTCTGCCTGCTGCTGCTGGTAGCCAGGGGCGATATCGGAGGCTGGTCTCTGATTGCGGCTATCATCATCCTGTGCCGCGAAATTCTGGTCTCTGGACTGCGCGAGTTTCTGGCGGAGCTGCGTGTCAGCGTACCGGTCACGAAACTGGCCAAATGGAAGACCACAGTCCAGCTCGTAGCCCTTGCGCTGTTGCTGGCAGGCCCTGCCGGTGAAGAGGTGCTGCCGGGAACCGAGCTGGCCGGTCTTGTCGCTCTCTGGATTGCAGCTGTTCTGACGCTCTACACCGGCTATGACTATTTCCGGGCTGGCATCGGCCATCTGATCGAGGAGTAGTCTCTCAAGGACTGCCGAAGAAGGAGAGGCACATGATCATCCGTTACTTTGCCTGGGTGCGCGAGCGGACCGGTGTGGAGCAGGAAGAGATCACCCTGCCCGACAGCGTGACCACCGTGGGCAGCCTGATCAGCTGGCTGCAGACCATCGACGACGCCCATGGCCATGCCTTTGCCGAGCCGGAGCTGATCCGCGCCGCCATCGACCAGACCCATGCCGAGCATGACGCTCCGATTGCGGGCGCGCGCGAGATTGCCTTTTTCCCGCCCATGACCGGGGGCTGACGATGAGCCCGGTCCTGCGCGTCATCGTCCAGCCCGGCCCCTTCGATGCGGAGGCCGAAGCCCGGCAGCTCTCCGAAGGCCGCACCGGTGTGGGCGCGATCGTCAGCTTCACGGGCCTGTGCCGTGACGAGGAAGGGCGGCTGGAAGCGCTGGTGCTGGAGCATTTTCCCGGCATGGCGGAGAAAGAGCTGGAGCGCATTGCCCGTGAGGCGCTGGAGCGCTGGCCGCTGACCGGCCTCACCGTCATTCACCGCCACGGCCGCATTGTGCCGGGCGAGCAGATCGTGCTGGTTTCCGCCGCCTCGCGCCACCGCAGGGCTGCGTTTGAAGCCGCTGATTTTATGATGGATTTCCTCAAGTCCAGAGCCCCGTTCTGGAAAAAGGAAATTCTGCGCGAAGGTGGAACAGGCGGCTGGGTTGCGGCCAAGGCCGAAGATGAAACCGCGCTGGATCGCTGGAACAGCGTTCACTCAAAAGCGTGAAATTTCCCGGAGCCACTGGGTTGACCGACCGGTCAATTTGGACCACTGATAAGCAACACTGATAATTTTGCACGCCGGAACGCAGGCTGCGGGCCGCGTTCCCTTTAGCTGTGAATCATACCTAAGGTTTGTTAATGTCCGATCTTGCCCGGAAAACTGGCGCGAGCCAGACGCCCCATCCTGGGCTTTCCTTCGCCGAATTCGTCACCATGGTAGCCGCGCTTATGGCGCTCAACGCGCTGGCGATGGACATCATGCTGCCCGCCCTGCCCGACATCGGCAACGCGCTCGGCATTGCCAATGAGAATGACCGCCAGCAGATCCTGATCTTCTATCTGATTGGCTTCGGCGGCGCGCAGCTCATCTTCGGGCCGCTGTCGGACTCCTTTGGCCGCAGAACCATTCTCATCGGCGGTCTGGCGCTCTATGCCGCAGCCAGCGTGTTTGCCCTGTTCAGCATAAATCTGGACCAGCTGCTCATTGCCCGTGTGCTGCAGGGCATTGGTTGCGCAGGAACCCGCGTCATCGCGGTCTCCATTGTCCGCGACTGCTATTCCGGCCGCCGCATGGGGCAGGTCATGTCGCTGGTGATGATGATCTTCATGGCCGTGCCCATTGTTGCGCCCTCCATCGGCCAGTTGATCCTTCTGGTGGCAGAGTGGCACTGGATTTTCAGCACCCTCATGGGCGCAGGCATCCTCATGCTGGTCTGGACCGCTTTCCGCCTGCCGGAGACGCTGCCTGAGGACGCCCGTCAATCCTTCTCCCCCGGCTCCATCACCCTGGCCTATCTCAAGGTAGCAACCACACGCATCAGCGTCGGCTACACCATGGCAACCACCTTCATCTTCGGTGGCCTGTTTGCCTTCATCTCCATGGCGCAGCAGATCTATGTCGACATCTTCGATCTCGGTGTCTGGTTTCCGGTTGTGTTTGCTGCCGTCGCCATCACCATGGCCGTGGCTTCGTTCCTGAATTCGCGGCTGGTCACCATCATCGGCATGCGGCGCCTGTCCCATGGAGCGGTGCTGGTCTTCACCGCCATGGGCCTGCTGCAGGTTGCCCTGGCGCTGGCTGGTGTTGAGAACCTTGCCATCTTCACCGTGTGCATGGCCATCAACATGGCCAGCTTCGGCTTCATGGGCGCGAATTTCAACGCCATGTCCATGGAGCCGCTGGGCGCCATCGCCGGAACAGCCTCCTCCGCCATCGGCTTCACCACCACGCTGGGCGGCGCCATCCTCGGCTTCATCATCGGTCAGAATTTCGACGGAACCCTGCTGCCGATGGCGCTGGCCTGCGCCATCTATGGCGTCATCGCCATCGGCTGGGTGCTTCTGGCCGAGAAAGGCAAGCTCTTCCACGCCCAGCACCAGCAAGGCGCCAAGACGCACTGAACAAGAGACTCTACGCCGCAATGAAAAAGGGCGGCTGCATCCGGTGCAGCCGCCCTCTCATTATTCCCGGACTGGAGCCAGCGTCACTCGGCCGCCTTGAGGCCGGCCGGATCGGCGCGCACCAGCGCGTCATAATCCAGCATCAGCGTCTTGGTGATCTCGCCGACGGTGAAGTTGTGCGGCCCGATCTCGGAGACCGGAGTCACCTCCGCGGCGGTGCCAGTGAGGAAGCACTGCTCGAAGCCGTCCAGTTCCTCCGGCATGATCACCCGTTCGATCACCTCGAAACCACGCGCCTTCGCAAGATCAATCACCGTGCGGCGGGTGATGCCATTGAGGAAGCAGTCCGGGTTCGGCGTGTGGATCTTGCCATCCTTGACGAAAAAGACATTGGCACCGGTCGCCTCGGCCACCTGCCCGCGCCAGTCGAGCATCAGCGCATCGGCATAGCCCTTGCGCTCGGCCTCATGCTTGGACAGGGTGCAGATCATGTAAAGGCCGGCCGCTTTGGACTTGAAGGGCGCCGTGACAGGGTCCGGACGGCGGTACTTCGCCATGTCGAGGCGGATGCCCTTCAGCCGCTCTTCCGGCTTGAAATAGCTTGGCCATTCCCAGGCGGCGATGGCAAGGTGGATTGTGTTGTGCTGGGCGGACACGCCCATCATCTCGCTGCCGCGCCAGGCAATCGGGCGAAGATAGGCATCAACCAGGTTCATCCGCTTCAGCAGCTCTTCCTTGGCGGCATTGATGACCTCGGAAGAATAGGGAATCTCAAAGCCAAGCACCTCTGCCGAGGCATGCAGGCGTTCGGTATGCTCTGAGCTCTTGAAGATCCGGCCGTTGTAGGCCCTCTCACCTTCGAATACCGCGCTGGCATAGTGCAGGCCATGCGTCAGCACATGCACCTTGGCATCGGCCCAGGGAACAAACTTCCCGTCGAACCAGATTTCACCATCGCGTTGATCAAAGGGAATACCAGCCATTGTTCTTGTCTCCCGCGCCTTGTCGCCCGGCGCAATCTGCTTTTGTTTGTCCGACTGAAGGGAACCCTGTTTCCGGCCTCTGGCCCAGCTCAGGAGTTTTGCATGCACCCGTAACAATCGGTATCTTGTTTTGACGAGACGGCGGGCCCGGATTCTCTTAAGGGATTGAGGGCCATGTACGATCTGGACAAACACCCGGCACGGGGGCGCATGCGACCGAACATTTCGTCAAGGTGCCGCTACAGGTAACAATCGATCAGAAATAAGTCAATATGGCTGACATAAATTTCAAGACAGCACCTGCAGCGCCCGAGATGGCCCAAGACAGCACCTCCGTTCCTGGCAGCGGGACCCAACCGTCCACGCCCTATGACCTGATCGAACTGCTGTTCTTTGCCTACCGGGATTTCACGGCAGACCCGGATCAGCTGCTTTCAGGGCTCGAATTTGGCCGCGCCCACCACCGGGTTCTGCACTTTGTCGACAGAAATCCGGGCATCCGTGTATCGGATCTGCTCGCCATCCTGCGCATCACCAAGCAGAGCCTTGGGCGGGTGCTGAAGCAGCTTGTGGATGAGGGCTTCATCGACCAGCGCCCTGGCGAGACAGACCGGCGCCAGCGGCTGCTGCACACGACGGACAAGGGCCACAAGCTGTCGCGCAAGCTCGATGCACTGCAGGCGGTGCGCATCAATGCAGCAGTGGATGCTCTGCCCGGACAGGACGCCGCCACCGTGCGCCAGTTTCTGTTCCAGATGATTGATCCGGAGCGGCGCCCCGAAGTGGCCCGCATGCTCTCCAACATTCCCCAACCCGGCAGCAGCGGCTCTGCGCCTCAACTCGCCGACACGGAGGCTTGAAACGATGACACGGGTGCCGGACGACAACGCCATCCACATTCTGCTGGTTGACGACGACAGCCGCATCCGCGATCTGCTGGGCCGGGTGCTGCTGGAGAACGGCTACCGGGTGACAACAGCCGCCAATGCGGCGGAAGCCCGGCGCTGCCTGTCAGGCCTCGCCTTTGATCTCCTGATCCTCGACATCATGATGCCGGGCGAGAACGGGCTGGATCTTGCCGCGTCGCTTCGGGCGGACAGCCCTGTGCCCATCCTGATGCTGACGGCCCGCGCCGAAGCAGAAGACCGCATCGCAGGGCTTGAGGCCGGCGTGGACGATTATCTGCCCAAGCCCTTTGACCCGCGTGAACTGATGCTGCGCATCGCCGCCATCCTGCGGCGGGGCGCAACGCGGCGCGTGGACCGCCAGCCGGAGATCCGCTTCGGCCCCTTCGTCTTCGTAACGGAGCGGGGCGAACTGCGCCGGGGGGACAGCCAGATCCGCCTGACAGACCGCGAGCGCCAGATCCTGACCATTTTCGCCGAACAGCCCGGCGCCACCGTGCCGCGCCACAAGATCGTCGGTGATGACAGCGGCCTTGGCGAGCGCACGGTGGATGTGCAGATCAACCGGCTGCGGCGCAAGATCGAGGATGATCCGGCCAACCCGGTCTATTTGCAGACGGTGCGCGGCATCGGCTACAGGCTGGCCTGTGACTGAAGCGCCCGCCCGCCTCCGCAGCCGCCTGCGCGGCCTTGTCGCAGGTTTTGGTGCATTTCTGTCCCCGGCAGCGAAACTGGCGGGAAAGCTGCTGTATCCGCTGCTGGTCCCCCTCTCCTTGATCTACGACAAGGTGGCAGGGCGGATCTACAGCCACATGCCCAAGGGGCTTTACACCCGCGCGCTGCTCATCATCGTCACGCCCATGGTGCTGCTGCAGTCCGTGCTCGCTTTCGTGATCATGGAACAGCACTACCAGCAGGTCACCTTCCGCCTGTCACAGGCAGTGGTGCGCGAGATCGCTGCGCTGGTCTATACGCTTGAGAACTACCCCCAGGATGCGGATTACCGGCTGATCGAGGAAATGGGCAGCCGGACGCTGGACATGTCCGTCTCCATCCTGCCCCCCGAACCCTTGCCCCCTCCCCGGCCCAGGGCCTTCTTCGATCTGGTCGCAGAAAATCTCAGCCGCGAAATTTCCCAGCGCATCGGCAAGCCCTTCTGGGTGGACACCATCGGCCGCTCCCGCTTCGTCGAGATCCGCATTCAACTCAAGGACAAGGTGCTGCGCGTGGTAGCCCGCCACAGCCAGACCTATGCCTCGAACTCGCATATCTTCCTTGTCTGGATGGTGGGCACTTCGCTGGTGCTGATTTCCATCGCCATGCTGTTCCTGCGCAACCAGATCCGGCCGATAGAGCGGCTGGCCAATGCGGCGGAAGGCTTCGGCAAGGGGCGCCCGGTCGACGATTTCCGCCCCAGCGGGGCACGCGAGGTGCGCAGGGCCGCGCAGGCCTTTATCGAAATGCGCCGGCGCATCGAGCGGCAAATCGACCAGCGCACCACCATGCTGGCAGGTGTCAGCCATGATCTGCGCACGATCCTTACCCGCTTCCGCCTGCAGCTCGCCCTCATTCCCGAAACGCCGGAGACGGAAGGCCTCAAGCGCGACGTGGACGAGATGAGCAACATGCTGGAGGACTACCTCGCCTTCACGCGCGGCGACAATGGCGAGGCGGTGGAGACGGCGGACATCACCCTGATGCTGGAGGAGCTGGAGGAGGCCGCCGAGATTTCCGGGGCCAGCGTTTCCTCCAGTTTCACCGGCGAGCCGGAAGTGGAAATGCGGCGCAATGCCGTGAAACGCAGCCTCATGAATCTCGTCATGAATGCAGCAAGGCACGGCAGCCGTGTCGATATCCAGGGCCGCCATATGGACGGCTGGCTGACCGTGGTCATCGACGACGATGGTCCCGGCATTCCGGAGGAAGAGCGGGAAAACGTCTTCCGTCCCTTCTACCGGCTGGATGAAGCCCGCAATCAGGACGCTTCCGGCAGCGGCCTTGGCCTTGCCATCGCACGGGACATTGCCCGCAGCCACGGCGGCGATATCCAGCTGGAAGAAAGCGCCCTTGGCGGCCTCAGAGCCCGCTTCCGCATTCCGGGGTAAAACTCAGAACAAGCGCCCGCCGAGCGGTGTGTCCTGATCGGGGGCGATGAGCACCACTTCGCCATCTGCATCCGGGACACCCAGCGTCAGGACTTCTGAGCGCATCGGGCCGATCTGGCGTGGGGGAAAGTTGACCACTGCCAGCACCCGGCGCCCGACGAGGCCTTCCGGAGTGTAGTGCTTCGTGATCTGTGCGGAGCTTTTCTTGATGCCGATATCCGGGCCGAAGTCGATCACCAGCTTGATCGCCGGCTTCCGTGCCTCGGGAAAGGGCGCGGCCTCGATGATCTGCCCGACGCGGATATCCACCTTCAGGAAATCATCAAAGCTGATCGGCTGCGCGGGAGCGCTCGGGGTCATGGCAGGTCTCCGGAAAATCCATGCGAAAGGATCTTCACAGTGCCGCGCCCGGCGCAGCCGCGCAAGCCCTTGCGGACAGGCAGAGGACGTCAGACCGGCTGAGCCGCAGCCTCTCCGCCAGCCTCAGAGGCAGCGCTTGGAGCAGCGCCTGGGGCAGCTTCGCTGCGCCGGGACTTGCGGCGGGACATCGCCTTGCCGGCGAGTTTGATCAGGCCGCAGGCCACGGGGCGGGTCACCCGTTCCACCGCTCCCAGCCGCCGCAGCCAATCCTCGCCCCGGTCCAGCTCCCTGTCGAGGGCGGCCATGGTTCGCGGAAGACTTTCGTCATCCTCCTCAAGGAAGGTTTCGAGCACACGGGCAAAGGAAACCGCAAGCCCCTGCTGCACCAATCGGCCCTTGATCCCGGGAATGGAAATCCCGGCAGCCGCCAGCATCCAGCCCTGCGAGCGCACGGCAATACCATTCAGGCACATGGCCAGCGCCGGATCACGCATGGCATCCTTTCGCAGCTGGACCAGCGCAGACTTATGGGGCGTCAGCGCATCCAGACGCGTCATCAGCACGTCGAACAGCCGGTCGCGCGGCGGCTGATCAAACATGCTGTCGTCGCGGTCATCCAGCACGGCAGCATCCACCTGCCCGGCGAAGGCAGCCAGAAGCTCGGCCTTGCCGGAAACCGCCTGCCGGAGAGCCGAGGGCTTCAGCCCAGCGGCTTCGGCGATGTCAGTCAGGGAAATCTCAGCATAGGACCGGGTGGCGAGCAGCCCGAGAAAGGCTTCGACAGCCGTCGTCCTGTCATCGGGACGTGGCGCAGCTTTGCGTCCACTCTTCCCGGTCTTGCCTGAGGTGCCTTCTGCTTCCGGTGCCATGTCCGCCTCCTTCTTGGATGCCTTGGCAGGATGTGTTCCCCTTATAGGTAGGCACATCCTGTCCGCATGGAAGAGGCAAAGGCAAGCAATGCGGCAGCCCCGTCAGGAACCGGCGAGTTCCCTGGCGCGACGGGCAGCAGCTTCGACAGCCGCGTCCATCAGAGGCTGCAGGCCGTTTTCCGTCATCAGTACGGACAGGGCCGCTGCCGTCGTGCCATTGGGGGAAGTGACGTTCTGCCGCAGGGTTGCGGGCGTGTCGTCAGACTGGTGCATCAGTTCCCCTGCCCCGCTCACCGTTGCTTCGGCAAGGCGGTCGGCGAGGTCCGCCGGAAGACCGGCGCGGCGTCCGGCTTCCGCCAGGCACTCTGCCAAGAGGAACACATAGGCAGGGCCCGAACCGGAAACGGCAGTCACGAGATCGATCTGCTCTTCCGAGGTCAGCCATTCGACAGCGCCGATCGCCGACAGGAGCTGCCCAGCCGTCTCGCGCTGTGCTGCCGTGACGCGGGCGTTGGGGTAAAGCGCAGTGATGCCCCTTCCCACCATGGCAGGCGTGTTGGGCATGGCGCGGATGACAGCGATATCGCCAAATGCGGCTTCAAAGGTACGTACCGGCGTGCCGGCAGCAACCGACAGCACCAGCGTATCGTCAGCCACCGCAGGCTTCAGCCCCGGCAGCACATCGCCCATGATCTGCGGCTTGACGGCCAGCAGCACCACACCCGTCTTGACGCCTTCCGGTACCTTCGGCGCATGGGCAATGCCGTGGCTGTCCAGCTGGGCCACGAGAGAGGCGGACGGCGCGGGATCAACAACCAGAAGGCTGGCGGCATCAACGCCGCGTGCCATCCATCCGGCGATCATTGCGCCGCCCATCTTGCCCGCGCCAACAACGGCGAACGGGCGCTCAGCTGAAAAACTCATGCTTCTCCTGCGGTTTCGAACAGGGCGCACTCCAGCGCCTCCTGAGCTGTCTTGCCAGCCCAGACAACAAACTGGAAGGACTGATAATAGCGCTCACAGGCTTCCAGCGCATTCGCCAGAAGCCCTTCTATCTGCGCACCGGAAGCTTCCGCACCGCCTGCAAGCAGCAGGGACTGGCGGAACATGATGACGTTTTCCTTGCTCCACAGGTCGAAGTGCCCCATCCACATCTGCTCGTTGACGAGCGAGAGGAGGCGCATCACCTCGGTCTTGCGCGGCTCGGTCACCTTCAGGTCGAAGGCGCAGGCCAGGTGCAGGGCCTCCAGCTCCTCCATCCAGGAGAAGGAGACGTGATAGTCGCACCAGTATCCGCCGATGGAAATGGTGATCTCGTCATCATCCGAACGCTCGAAAGCCCACTCGTTGAGCGCAGCCACGTGTTCGATGAGATCGACGGGATTGTCGGGGCGTTCAAAGTCGATTTCGATGAGGCTCATGGCGATCCTCCCCGTTTACGGGAGCCGGATAAGGGGCGGATTTCCGCAAATCCAGCGTCTTCCCCTGAACAGAGGCCGCGCCGAACCGCCAAAGGCGGCAGGGTCAAAACAGGACCCATTTGGGGGCGCGTGCGAATCCCTGTTTGGAATCAGTATATAAACTTCCTTCGCAAATGCAGCAGGAAACCACCCTGAGATTTTGATCAAATCCTGTGGACGATTGTTTCCTGCGCATCGGCGCAAGCCGTTTCACGGCATTGTGACGGCGCAAACGCCTCCCGCCGCCACTGTATTGCGGCCGCAAACCCGGCTTCATGCCAGGGCGCTGAGATGCTGGCGCATCACGCCTTGACATTGCTCAGGCCGGCGCGGGCTTGATCAGCCCTCGGTCTTGACCTTGCGCGCGGGCTTTGCCTCGGTCTCGGCGAGCTTTGCTTCAAGCGCAGCAATACGGGCTTCCAGAACCTCGATCTGGTCCAGCGCACGTACGGCCATGTCACGGGCGACGTCGAAGTCCTCGCGCTTCACCAGATCCATATCGGCCAGGAAACGCTCGGCCTGAGCGCGGAAAGCGGTCTCCACTTCGCGGCGGGCTCCCTGAGCCACACCTGCGGCATCAGTCATGAGCTTGGCGAAATCGTCGAAAATCCTGTTCGGGCCCTGGGTCATGACACACTCCTGAAGATGGTGACGGCCAGCCCCTGCGCTTGCTCTCCGGACCAATCCGGCGAGGCACTGCGGGCCGTGTCACACAGGTATTGACCTTTTGCTCCAAGTTCAAGGCGGCAATGCAGCGCCTTGACGCATCGGGGGGAATGCGCAAGGTCTGGTGCCGCTGGCAAATCGCCCCGGATCAACAGCACTGGACCCTGCATGCCCATTCTCGCTCTGCCCTTCCCCGCCGTTGACCCGGTCATCTTCGAGGTTGGCCCCTTTGCGCTGCGCTGGTACGCGCTGTCCTACATCGTGGGCATCCTGCTGGCCTGGCGCTACATGCGCCTGACGGTGCAGAAGGACAGGCTGTGGCAGGCTGTCCCCCGGCCCGGCCTTGTGGATATTGATGACTTCGTTACCTGGGGCACCGTCGGCATCATCGTGGGCGGACGTCTTGGCTATGTGCTGGTTTATGATCCGCTGGTCTATCTGGCAAACCCGATGGAGATTTTTGCCGTCTGGAACGGCGGCATGTCCTTCCACGGCGGCTTTGCCGGAACCGTTCTGGCCATGGTGCTGTTCGCCCGTGCCCGTGGCATACCGCTGCTGACGCTGTTTGACCTTGCCGGCGTTGCCGCCCCCATTGGCCTGTTCTTCGGCCGGCTAGCCAACTTCATCAATGACGAATTGTGGGGCCGCCCCACGGATGTGCCCTGGGCAGTGGAGTTCCCCTCGGGCGGCTATGTCCCGCGCCATCCGAGCCAGCTTTATGAAGCAGCACTTGAAGGCGTGCTGCTGTTCCTCGTCCTGCGCCTCATGTCCCACCGCTTCGGCCTGCTGCAGAAGCCGGGCTTTCTGGCAGGTGCCTTTGCCGCCGGTTATGGCATCACACGCTCCATCGCCGAGGAATTCCGCATGCCCGACGCCCAGATCGGCTTCCTGCCCGGCGGCTTCACCATGGGCATGCTGCTCTCCGGTCCGATGGTCATTGCTGGCATCGCGCTGATGGTCTGGAGCTGGCGCAGAGCGAAGGCCGCATGAGAAGAGACGCCCTGCCCGCCTCGCCGCTGAAAGAAAAGCTCATCCGCCAGATTGCGGCGGAAGGCCCGATGACGGTGGCCGCCTATATGGCCGCCTGCCTTGCAGATCCGCAGCATGGCTACTACACCACTGCCGCAGAGCCCTTTGGCGCGAAGGGCGACTTCATCACCGCGCCGGAAGTGAGCCAGATGTTCGGCGAACTCATCGGCGCTTTCGTTCTCTCGGTCTGGGATGCGATGGGCGCGCCGCAGACCGTGCGGCTGGTGGAAACCGGCCCCGGACGCGGCACGCTGATGGCGGACCTCTTGCGCATGGCCAGCTTGCGCCCTGCCTTCCTGCGCGCTGCCAGCCTGCATCTCGTCGAAATCAGCCCCCGGCTGAAGGCACGGCAGGCCGAAGCGCTGGTCAAGGCGCCGCTCGCGCCACACTGGCATGAAAGCCTGCGCGAAGTACCCGAAGGGCCGGTGATCCTGATCGCCAACGAATTCTTCGATGCGCTGCCCATCCACCAGTATGTGAAGACACCAGAGGGCTGGCGCGAGCGGATGGTGGGCCTGAGTGAAGCCGGAGACCTCGCTTTCGGCACTGGTCCGGGCCGCCTGCCGCTGGCGGCCGTGCCCCAGACAGCCGCAAACGCCCCGCTTGGCGCCATCCTCGAAACCTCGCCGCTGTCTGCCGCAATTGCGGAAGAAATCGCCACCAGAATTGCCGCGCATGGCGGGGCCGCCCTGTTCATCGACTACGGCCACCTGCGCTCTGCCCCCGGCGATACACTGCAGGCGCTCAGCCGCCACGCCTATCAGGACGTGCTGGCCGAACCCGGCCTTGCGGATCTGACGGCACATGTGGATTTCGAGGTGCTGGCAGCAGCCGCCCGGCGCGGCGGGGCAAATGTGGCCCAGCCCTTGACGCAGGGCGAATTTCTGCTGCGCATGGGGCTGCTGGAGCGCGCCGGGCAACTGGGTTCCGGCAAGGACACCGCCACGCAGGAGCGCATCCGCAGCGAGGTGGAACGCCTGGCTGCTCCGCAGGAAATGGGTGAGCTTTTCAAGGTGCTGTGCATTGCGCAACCAGGCCTTGTTCCCGCCCCGTTTGACAGTGAGGCTCTTCCGCCGCACGCTGGCGCAAATTCCGGAGAGGCTTGATGATTACCGCTGACCTTCTGACCATGCCCGGCATTATCCGCCACGGCTTCTTCACCCGGCAGGGCGGCGTGTCCACCGGCATCTACGGCAGCCTCAATATCGGCCTCGGCTCCAGTGACGAGCGTGCACATGTGCTGGAAAACCGCGCCCGCGTCGCTGCCAGCCTGAACGTGGCACCGGAGCAGCTGGTCTCGCCCTATCAGGTACACTCGCCCGATGTCATCACCGTCAGCCGGCCCTTCATGGAAGACGAAGACCGCACGGCGGATGCGCTGGTGACCGCCACGCCCGGCCTTGCCATCGGCGTGTCCACCGCCGACTGTGGCCCCGTACTGTTCGCCGATCCTCAGGCCCGCGTCATCGGCGCGGCCCATGCCGGCTGGCGCGGCGCGCTGACGGGCGTACTCGACAACACCCTGACTGCGATGGAAAAGCTGGGCGCAAGGCGGGAGAATACCATAGCCGTGCTCGGCCCCTGCATCTCCGCTGCCGCCTATGAGGTTGGACCGGAGTTCCGTGAACGCTTCGAGGCCGAAGCGCCCGGCAGCGGCCGCTTCTTTGGCACCTCAGGGCGCGAAAACCATTTCATGTTCGA
This sequence comes from Pannonibacter anstelovis, assembly GCF_036881715.1. NCBI lineage: Bacteria > Pseudomonadati > Pseudomonadota > Alphaproteobacteria > Hyphomicrobiales > Stappiaceae > Pannonibacter > Pannonibacter anstelovis. The sequence goes on along the minus strand of NZ_JBAKBF010000017.1, from coordinate 40,086 downwards.
TCTTCAGGCCTTCATCATCGCCCGTCTGCAGGCCGCTGGCACAGGCCGGGCAGAAAGCCTTGGGCTTTGCACCTATGCCGATGAGGCCCGTTTCTTCTCCTACCGGCGCACCACGCACCGCGGAGAGCCAGACTATGGCCGCCAGATTTCCGCACTCGTGCTGACAGGAGACTGACCCGATGGCGCTGCATTTCACAGACGCGGAATTCGAGAGCCGGTTCGAGCGGCTGAAGACCCGGATGAGCGAGGAAAAGCTGGATGCGATGCTCCTGTTCGCGCAGGACAGCAGCTACTGGCTGACGGGCTATGACACCTTCGGCTTCTGCTTCTTCCAGTGCCTCGTGGTCACCGCTGACGGGCGCAAGGTGCTGCTGACACGCTCGGCCGACGAGCGGCAGGCCAAGCACACGTCGAACATCTCAGATATCCGGATCTGGGTAGACCGGGGCGGCGCCAGCCCGGTTGGACAGCTGAAGGACATGCTCTTCGACATGGACCTGCTCGGTGCCCGGCTTGGCATCGAATATGACACCCACGGCTTGACTGCAAAGCTGGGCCGGGAACTGGACGAAGCCCTGCGCAGCTTTGCCGAACTGTCGGATGCCTCGCACATCATCCCCCGCCTCAGGGCGATCAAGAGCGCCGAAGAACTGGTCTATGTACGGCAGGCTGCCAAGCTGGCCGATGCCGCCTATCTGGCAGCACTGGACGAGATCCGGCCCGGCGCGGACGAAGGCCGCATTCTGGCGGCCATGCACAACGCCATCTTCGAGGGTGGCGGCGACTATCCCGGCAATGAATTCATCATTGGCTCTGGCCGCGATGCTCTGCTGTGCCGCTACAAGTCCGGCCGCCGCCAGCTTTCGGCACAAGACCAGATCACGCTCGAACTGGCCGGCACTTACCGGCACTATCACGTGGCCCTGATGCGCACGGTGGCGGTCGGAGGCGCAACACCCCGGCACAAGGCCATGTATGAAGCCTGCCGCGAGGCACTGGCAGCCGTAGAGAGCAAACTACAGACGGGCTGCAGCTTCGGCGAGATCTTCGACGCACATGCGGCTGCCATGGATGCGCGCAACATGCTGCCGCACCGCCTCAATGCCTGCGGCTATTCACTCGGCGCCCGCTTCACGCCCAGCTGGATGGACTGGCCCATGGCCTATAACGGCAATGATGCAGCCGTTGAACCGAACATGGTCATTTTCATGCACATGATTCTGGCCGATTCGGGCACGGAAACGGCCATGTCGCTGGGCCGGACCTATCTCACCGGCGTGGACGGACCTGTTTCTCTTTCCGAACTGCCTCTCGACCTTCCGGTCAAGGCAAGCTAAACCTGTCCACACACAGGATTTCCGGCGCTCAGGCGACTGCGGCGGCCGCCACCAGAAACGGTATTCGGGAACAGATGACGACACCCATGTCCTCCACGGCCAAGAGGCTTTGCGCCGCAACCCTTCTTCTCGCCGTTGCGGCCTGCAACCAGACAGCCCCTAAACCAAGGACTGTCACGCCGTCCGTGCCGGGAAACCAGACGCTGACGCCCGCGCCCAAGGTGCCGGCCGAGCAGGCAACCTTTGCTTTTGAACCCTTCACCGGCGCTCCGGGCAACACGGCAGACGAACTGGCCCAGGAGATCGGCGCACGGGCAGGCATTGAACGGCTGAAGCTTGTCCGCCGCATCGACGCCAAGCCGACCTACCGCGTGAAAGGGTATCTGACCGCAACCGGCACTCCGGCTGGTGGCTCGGTCTTCTTCGTATTCGACGTTTTCGATGCCAATGGCGTCCGGCTGACCCGAATCTCGGGAACCGAGACCATTGGCGGCGTGAGTGGAGATCCGTGGATGTCGGTGAGCGCATCCTCGCTGCAGCAGATCGCAGCACGCACTGTGCTGGAATTGAAGGCCTGGGTGAACACGTATTGAGCCTTAAGGGCATCAATTGCACGTCTAAGTATTTACCTTAGGTGCAGCGCAGCAGAAAAAAGCGCTGCCACAGCCTTTTGTGGTGTTGTCGGAAGGCAGCGGGGTTGTTACAACGCCGCCGCCTGAGACAAGCAAAGCTCAGGGTGCTGCGCACCAGACTGGTGCGTGACATGGACGCGTAACTGAAGACGTGAGGCAGGGGCCTTCCGGGTCCGGCGTTGCCGCGTCGCACAAAAGGACCAGTCGCCCATGAAAATTGTCGCGGGCAACTCCAATCGCGCGCTTGCCGAAGAAATTTCCAAATATCTGGATGTTCCTCTGGCTGCCTGCCAGGTGCGGCGTTTCGCTGACCAGGAGATTTTCGTCGAGCTTCAGGAAAACGTCCGTGGTGAGGATGTCTTCGTGGTTCAGTCCACAAGCTACCCCGCCAATGACCACCTGATGGAACTGCTGATCATCATTGATGCCCTGCGCCGCTCTTCGGCCCGCCGCATCACCGCTGTGATCCCCTACTTCGGCTATGCCCGTCAGGACCGCCGCGCTTCAGGCCGCACGCCGATCTCAGCCAAGCTGGTGGCCAACCTGATCACCGAAGCCGGTGCCGACCGTATCCTGACCCTTGACCTGCACGCAGGCCAGATCCAGGGCTTCTTCGACATCCCCACCGACAACCTGTTTGCCGCGCCGGTCATGACCCGCGACATCAAGGAGCGTTACGCCACCGACAACGTGATGGTCGTTTCGCCGGACGTCGGCGGCGTGGTGCGTGCCCGTGCGCTGGCCAAGCGCATTGATGCGCCGCTCGCCATCGTCGACAAGCGCCGTGACCGTCCGGGCGAATCGGAAGTCATGAACATCATCGGCACTGTCGATGGCATGGACTGCATCCTCGTGGACGATATCGTCGACAGCGGCGGCACCCTGTGCAACGCTGCAGAAGCCCTTCTGAACAAGGGCGCCAAGTCGGTGACGGCTTACATCACCCACGGTGTTCTGTCCGGCGGCGCCGTTGCCCGCGTCTCTGCCTCCAAGCTCAAGGAACTGGTGATCACCAACTCCATCGAGCCGACCGCCGCCATCAAGGCCGCCTCCAACATCCGCGCCATCTCCATCGCCCCGCTCATGGGCGAAGCCATCAACCGCACGGCGCTGGAAGAATCGGTCTCGAGCCTGTTCAACTGAGCTTGCGGCGTGCTTTGATCGATCCCGAAGAGGCACCCGGAGACGGGTGCCTTTTTCATTTTCGTTCAGACCTGACGGCCGGTAGGCTGTCCGCCAGTCCGCCGGAAAGGAACACCACATGATCCAGCATCTGGAAGCAACCATCCTTGGCGTCTTCACGGGCAAGGCCCGGGAGCGCTGGGAGGGCAAGGCGCCGAGTGCCATCGCCAAGCAGGCAAGGCAGGAGGCTCTCTGGCTTTCGAAGACAGGGCTTTCCGGCGACGAACAGGCAGATACAGCCGTTCATGGCGGGCTGGAGAAGGCGCTGCATCACTATGCTGCGGATCATATGCCCCACTGGGCTGACACATGGCCGGAGCAGGCGGAATTCTTCCAGCCGGGCTGCTTTGGCGAGAACATTTCCAGCCATGGGCTGACCGAAGCGAATCTTTGCCTTGGCGACATTCTCAAGATGGACGGCGCGACAGTGCAGATCTGTCAGGGCCGCCAGCCTTGCTGGAAGCTGAACATGCACACTGGTCTGCCGGGCATGGCGCCTGCCTTCCAGAAGACAGGTTTCACCGGCTGGTACTACCGGGTTCTGGAAGAGGGCAGCGTGTCAGCAGGCGGCAGCATCCGCCTGCTCGAGCGGCTCCATCCGGACTGGACGCTCAGCCGGCTGATTTCTGCCCGTTTCAATCCGCGTCTTGATCCGGCAGAAGCGGCGGAGCTTTCGCGCATGGAGGTGCTGGCAGAAGGCTGGCGTAACGCCTTTGCCCGCAAGGTTGATCCGGCCTTCGTGGAAAACACGGACCGGCGCCTGAAAGGCTGAAAACGCCCGCAATCCGGGGCGCATTGCTTGCGCTTTCCCGGCCTTTCGGCTATAGACCCGCTCGCGTCCGCACCCCTGGAGGCGGCGCAGGGGCCGATCCCGTCACTCTGACCAATGGGTCAGGGAGGCGCCGGTCCATTTTTACATCCGAAGGAGTACTGTCATGGCTGCCAGCTACGAGCTGACTGCATCTGTGCGGAACCGGGTGGGCAAGGGGGCCGCTCGTGCATTGCGTCGCGAAGGTCTCATCCCCGCCGTCATCTATGGTGACAAGAAGGCCGCGCTGCCGATTTCGATTCCGCTCAAGGAAACCACTCTGGCCCTGCACAAGGGCGGCTTCCTGACCCACATCGCCACCATCGTTGTGGACGGCGAGAAGCACCAGGTGATCGCCAAGGACTACCAGCGTCATCCGGTCCGCGACGAGCTGACCCACGTTGATTTCCTGCGCGTGTCCGGCAACACCACCCTCGTGGTCAACGTTCCGGTTCACTTCCTGAACCAGGAAACCTGCCCGGGCATCAAGCGCGGCGGCGTGCTGAACATCGTGCGTCACACGGTTGAAATGACCGTCCCGGCGAACGCCATTCCGGAGTTCCTGGAGCTGGACCTGGCCAACGCCAAACTCGGCGAGTCGCTCCACATCTCCGCAGTCAACGTTCCGGCCAACTGCCATCCGACGATCACCGACCGCGATTTCACCATCGCCACGATCGCCGCTCCGGCAGGCCTGAAGGACGAAGAGGAAGAAGGTTCGGCTGAAGCCTGATTTCAGGCTCGCCGGATTTCTCCGCGAAAGGGGGCGCATAGCGTCCCCTTTTTTGCATTCATGCCTCCGGTAAGCTGACGCCTTCAAGGCCCGAGGATGCAATCCCCTCGCGGGCGAGCTTCGCCAGCCGTTGAAAATGTGCCTGACGCGGTGAACCTTCCCGCCAGGCCAGCACGATGTGCCGCTGCATGGGCCAGCCGGACAGTTCCCGCAGCACCACTTGCCGCTCCCGCGCAAATTCCGACGCCACATAAGCAGCGGGAAACAGCGACAGACCCATGCCGATGGAAACCATCTGGCGCAGGGCATCAAGGCTGGTGCCTTCATAATCTTCGCTCATAATCGCGCCTGAAGCGGCGCAAAGCGTCTGCACCTGATCATAAAGCCTGTGCCCGCGCCCAAGCGTGAGCATCCGTTCGCCGTGCAGGTCTGAGACGGACAACGCCGGCAAGGCAGCCAGCGGGTGGCGTTGCGGCAGTCCCAGATAGATCCTCTCAACGCACAGATCATCGCTGACAAGGCGGCTTTCCCGGACAGGCTGAGGCGTCAGGATGCAATCCACAGTACCTTCCCGTACGGCCGTTTCCAGCAGCGAAGGCCTCTCCTCCCGGATGTACAGCTGAAGACCCGGCACACGCTCCTGCAGGAGCTCGATCACACCCGTCAGAAGATATGGACCAGCCGTGGGGGCAACACCCAGGCGGATCAGGCCACCCAGTCCCTTGTCCGCAGCCTTTGCCTCGCGCACAAACTCGTCCAGCGTCTCCAGAACCGTTCTTGCATGAGACAGCAGCGCGTGACCTGCCGGCGTCGCCTGGACCAGGGCTCCTCCCCTGTCGATCAGAACCACGCCCAGCCGGTCTTCAAGCAGCTTCAGCTGCGCCGAGAGTGTCGGCTGTGAAACGTTACAGGCACGGGCCGCACGGCCAAAGTGGCCATGCTCGGCAACGGCGACAAGATACTCGAGCTGACGGTGCGAAGGACGGTAAGGCATGAGATAGATAATATCTATTGATGTCATACAGTCTATGTATTTTTACAATCGAATGGATCACCCATATCAAGATGGCTGGGAAATGAAAGGAGGAACACATGCACCGGAAGCTGGTCGCCTTGCGCGTCCGTCATGCCATTCTTGATGCGAAGATCGAACGGGAGGCCCGCCGCCCTCACACCGACACGATCCGCCTTACAGCCCTCAAGAAACTGCGCCTTCGCCTCAAGGAGCAGATCATCCAGGCGGAACAGGAATTCTTCCGCAAGGAACCGCGGGGGAACGGCATGGTGCGCGCATGAGCACCGGTTCGCCAACCTTCTGGTTCGCCATGCGCGGTTTCGGGACAAAGAGCAACGCGAACCGCCGTAATGAGAGACTGACCGAACTGGACCGCCGCATGTCCGAATTCCTGATGGAAAAACAGGTCTCGGGCGGCAGCGAGCTGCTGCCTCACGTAGCCGCTGAACAGGCCCGCATCCGCACGGCTCTTACAGAGGAGAAGGCCTGAGGCAACAGCCGCCATGCTTCCCCCGGGCATGGCATGAAGCCGCAGGGCTCTGCGAAGGCAGCAGACCAATGGGCCGTCTCGACAGGGGCGGCCCATTGCTGTAAGCGGACGCTGACACCGCGCAGCCCCAAGGCCAGCGCAATTTTCCCGCTTGCGCAGCTACGGACATGCCATGCAGATCATCGCAGGCCTCGGCAACCCGGGCGGACAATATGCCCGCAACCGGCACAACATCGGCTTCATGGCGGTGGACGAAATCCACCGCCGTTACTCCGGCTTCTCTCCCTGGCGCGCCCGCTTTCAGGGCGAGGTGAGCGAAGGCACGATCGGCGGCGAGAAGATCATGCTGCTGAAGCCCATGACCTACATGAACGAGTCCGGCCGCTCGGTCGGCGAGGCCATGCGCTTCTACAAGCTGGAACCGGCGGATATCCTCGTCATCTATGACGAGCTGGACCTGCCGCCCGCCAAGTTCCGCATGAAAACCGGCGGCGGCCATGGCGGCCACAATGGCCTGCGCTCCATCACTGCCCATATCGGCGACGCATACCGCCGCCTGAGGCTCGGCATCGGTCATCCGGGCGACAAGAAGCTTGTCTCCAACTATGTGCTTGGTGACTTCGCCAAGGCTGACAGTGAATGGCTGGAGCTGCTGTTTGACGGCATCGCCGGTCATGCTGAGCTGCTGGCCAAACGCCAGGACAGCACCTTTGCCAACAAGCTGACACTTCAACTGGAGCCGGAAAAGGCACAGCGCCCGGAAAAGCGCAAGGCTGCGGAAACCGGCGGCGCCACCACCCAGCCTGCGCCCCGCCCGGCTCCCAAAGGCCAGAGCCACATCCGCCAGGCCCGCCAGCCGAAGGCCCCCGCCCTGCCCACCTCCGGCCCCATGGCCGAGATGCTGAAGAAGCTGCTGGGCAAGAGCGGCGGGCAGGACTGACCCGCCTTCCGTCTTCGCAATGCTTGACCTTGCCCGCCCCCTCGGGCAAGAAGCGGCTCAAATCTTCGATCAAACCGAAAGCGATCTCCCATGGGTTTCCAGTGCGGCATCGTCGGCCTGCCCAACGTCGGCAAGTCCACGCTCTTCAACGCGCTCACACGCACGGCGGCGGCTCAGGCTGCCAACTATCCGTTCTGCACCATCGAGCCGAACACCGGCGAAGTGGCCGTTCCGGACCCGCGCATGACGGCGATTGCCAAGATCGCAGGCAGCAAGGAAATCATTCCGACGCGCATCACCTTCGTGGACATCGCTGGCCTCGTGCGCGGCGCATCGAAGGGCGAAGGCCTTGGCAACCAGTTCCTTGCCAACATCCGCGAGGTGGACGCCATCGTCCACGTGCTGCGCTGCTTCGTTGATGACGACATCACCCACGTGGAAGGCAAGATCGACCCGATCTCCGACGCCGAGACCGTCGAGACCGAGCTGATGGTCTCCGACATGGAAAGCCTTGAGCGCCGCCTTGCCCCGATGAAGAAGAAGGCGCAGGTCGGCGACAAGGAAGCCAAGGCCATCGCCCCGATCATGGAAGCTGCCCTCGCCCTGCTGCAGGACGGCAAGCCGGTGCGCACGCTGAAGCTCGCCGATGCCGAGGAGGAAAAGATCCTGCAGGGCCTCAACCTGCTCACCTCCAAGCCCGTTCTCTACGTGTGCAACGTGGAAGAAGGCTCGGCAGGCACTGGAAACGAGCTGTCCGCCAAGGTTGCCGAAATGGCAAAGGCGCAGGGTGCTGGTTCCGTGGTCATCTCTGCGGCCATCGAGGCAGAAATCTCCCAGCTCGACAATGAAGAGCAGAAGGAATTCCTCGACACGCTTGGCCTTGAAGAGCCGGGTCTCGACCGGCTGATCCGCGCTGGTTACGACCTCCTGGGCCTGATCACCTATTTCACCGCAGGCCCGAAGGAAACCCGCGCCTGGACCATCACGCGCGGCACCAAGGCCCCGCAGGCGGCCGGCGTCATCCACTCGGACTTCGAACGAGGCTTCATCCGCGCCCAGACCATCGCCTTCGACGACTACGTCAGCCTCGGCGGTGAAGTTGGCGCCAAGGAAGCCGGCAAGGCGCGTGACGAAGGCAAGGAATACATCGTCAAGGACGGCGATGTGATGCTGTTCAAGTTCAACACCTGACACCAGCCCCCGAAAGAGCAGCGCACCATGACCAGCTTTGTGATCGACGTTCCGAAGATCCCTGCCCTGCCCGTGGCAGGCACTGATGCGCTGTTCCCGGTGCGCCGGGTCTATTGCATCGGCCGTAATTATGCGGCCCATGCGGTGGAGATGGGGCACGACCCCAACAAGGAGCCGCCGTTCTTCTTCCAGAAGAACCCGGACAATCTCGATGCCTCCGGGACGTTCCCCTATCCAGGCAAGACGGCGGATGTGCATCATGAGGTGGAGCTGGCGGTGGTGCTGAAGTCTGGCGGCTGCGGAATTGCTGTCGAGGACGCTCTCTCCCACGTCTATGGCTATGCGGTGGCCCTCGACATGACCCGCCGTGACCTCCAGGCGGTGGCCAAGGACATGGGCCGCCCCTGGGACACGGCCAAGGCCTTCGAGCATTCTGCGCCCATCGGTCCGGTGGTCCCGGCAAGCGTCTGCGGCCATCCGCAGGCTGGCGCGATCACACTCTCCGTCAATGGCACCCTGCGCCAGAGCGGCGATCTCAACCAGATGATCTGGAAGATCCCGGAAATGATCGCCTATCTGTCGGAGTATTTCATGCTGGCAGCCGGTGACGTGATCCTGACCGGCACACCGTCCGGCGTTGGACCGGTTGCGCGCGGCGACAAGCTGGAGGCCCGTGTCGAGGGCTTTGCGCCGCTGACCGTCGCGGTGGTCTGACCCTATTTCAACGGCAGGCAGATGTCGGTCAGAAGATCGGACGGGGCCGTGTCACGGGGGTTATTAAGGTAAATCTCCATGACCGGCGCATCGGCTGGCTCATGGCCAGATACCGGCAGCCAGGTGCCGTAGAGCCAGTCGTAGGCGGCCTTCATGTCCGCATACGGACCCTTGTGCCGCAACACGGCATAGCGCTGCGCCGGAGCATCGATGCGCTCGAGCGGCGGAGAAAAAGCAATGTCCTGCCGCAACTCGACCGCTGCGGCCGAACGCAGCTCCTGTTCCGGCACCACGGACGGATCGCTGTAGTAAAATCCGATCATCACGCCTGCCTTGTCCATCAGCCCGCGGCTGGCAAGGCTTCCGATCAAAAGCTCAAACGCGCGGCCGATTTCGATGTAAGGGCCCTTGTGCGCGATGCTGGCCAGTACGCGTTGCGGTTCCTGGCGGATGACGATGTCATGCATGGGAGAAGCTCCAAGGTCAGCCGGCCGCGTCAGGGCCGGTGGGGTCCAGTCCTTGTCAAAACGCCGGTGCGAACCTTCGTCCCGGTACGTGGCGGGCGGCAGTCCATAGGACTGGCGGAACGCACGGGTGAAGGCGGCGAGGCTGCCATAGCCTGCCTCCCGGGCCAGCCGGTCCAGATCCGTCTCGCCTCTGGCCAGCGCGGTGGCTGCCCTCTGCATCCGCAGACGCCGCACCATGGCGACCACACTCTCGCCGAAACAAGCCTGCCAAACCCGGTGCCAATGCCACCGCGACATGGCGGCGATATCCGCAAGCTGATCGAGATCAAGCGGCTCATCGAGATGGTCGTGCACATGCTCGATGACACGGGCAAAGCGCCGCTCGTAGGTTCTGGCCTGGGACAGATCCGAAGGGGGCTGGAAGGTCATGCTGCTCACTCACTTTGACGCACTAGGCCTATCATGGGTGGTTTTGACATTTCTTGCGGTTTAGAGTGCAGGGAGTTTTCTCATCCTTTTCTGATCGGATCCCGCAGATGTTCTCCCGGTTTCTGTCGACTGGCCGCCGCGACTTTTCATCGCTGAGCGAGGCCGAGATTCTCGCCCTCGCGATCTCCTCTGAAGAAGATGACAGCCGGATCTACCGGGCCTATGCCGATGGGTTGCGGGATGATTTTCCGGCTTCTGCATCTGTGTTCGATGCCATGGCGGAAGAGGAAAACGGGCACAGGCAGCAATTGATTGCCCTCTTCCGGGACCGTTTTGGCGACACGATACCGCTGATCCGGCGCGAGCATGTGCGCGGATACTATACCCGCAAGCCGGACTGGCTGGTCCGTCCGCTGGGCCTTGAAAAGGTGCGGGCGATGGCCGAGCAGATGGAGGATCAGGCGGCCCGCTTTTATGAAGAAGCAGCAAAGCGGACCAGCGACGCGGCGACCCGCAAGCTCCTTGGAGATCTCGCCATGGCCGAACGCGGCCACGAGAGCCGTGCCGAGGCTCTCGGCGAGGCCCTGACCCCCACGGATGTACGGGCCGAAGAAGACAAGACGGCCCACCGGCAGTTCATTCTCACCTACGTGCAGCCCGGTCTCGCCGGGCTGATGGATGGCTCAGTCTCGACACTCGCACCCATCTTTGCGGCAGCCTTTGCAACGCAGGACACCTGGCAGACCTTCCTCGTCGGCCTGTCCGCCTCCGTTGGCGCCGGCATTTCGATGGGCTTCACGGAAGCCGCGCATGATGACGGGGTGCTATCCGGGCGCGGTTCGCCACTGAAACGCGGCCTCTCGTCCGGCATCATGACGACGGTTGGCGGACTTGGCCACGCCCTGCCCTACCTCATTCCGGAATTCTGGACAGCGACCAGTCTGGCTGCAGCCGTCGTCTTTGTTGAACTCTGGGCCATTGCATGGATCCAGAACCGCTATATGGAAACCCCTTTCTGGCGCGCGGCCCTGCAGGTGGTCCTTGGCGGATCACTGGTGTTCGCAGCGGGCGTGCTGATCGGCAATGCATGATATATCATTTCCTGGAGCTCACCCAGAGAGTGCACAATTTCAACATGCATTGATTATCGATATTTAACGCTGCCTTTACACGCCGCGACGGCAGTGGTCTTGCTTTTCATCGAGCTTCTGGGCTGCGAAGAGTCGCAACTTGCCCATGGTTCCGTGGGGAGCATGATGAAAAGCTTCGGTTTTCTAGCTGCGGCAGTTGCCGCAACCTTGACCGCAACTGCGCCGCTGATGGCGGCCGGAACCGGGCAGGAAGGCTATTTTCAGATCTACAACAACACGGACAGCAACACCGTTGTTGGCTTCTACACCAACGGAGGCGATGGCTGGAGTGACAACTGGCTGAGCAACCGTCTGGCTCCGGGCGACGATGTGCGTGCAACGTTCCACGCCAACACAGGCCCATGCGAGCAGACATTCCAGGTCGGCTGGCTTGGGACAGATGGCGGAGAAGTGCTGGATGACCCTGTCTCCATCGACATCTGCGAAGCCTCGAACGTCTATCTGGACGACAACGAGATGTATTACGACTGAGACGCCCGGAGCGTGTCATGCACGCCCCGGCCAATCGCGAAGTCTAAGCTGGCAGTGAAGCTCCACCAAAAGGAGCATATGCCATAAGCGGAATTGAGCCCCATCAACCACTGGCGCGGGCGGTCATGGCAAGATAAAACAAGTCCCATGACCGCCCACCGCTACTTCGAAGATTTCTCGCCCGGCGAGATCATCTCCCTCGGCAAGAAGACTGTCACGAAGGACGAGATCGTCGCCTTCGCGGCAGAGTTCGACCCTCAGCCCTTCCATCTCGATGAAGAGGCCGGAAAAGCCTCGCTTCTGGGCGGCCTTGCCGCATCGGGCTGGCACACCGCGTCCATGTTCATGCGCATGCTGGTGGACGGGCTGCTGGCTCACTCCGCCGGTCAGGGCGCGCCAGGCATCGACACCCTCACATGGCGGCGGCCCGTCTATCCGGGCGACACACTGACGGCAGAGGCCAAGGTGCTGAGCAGCCGGCCCTTGCGTTCGCGGCCCGGTCTGGGGCTTGTCACGTTTGCCTTCTCGGTCGCCAACCAGAACGGCGACACCGTGATGGTGCTGGAGAACCCGATCCTCTTTTCCTGCCGTGAAACCGCACCGGAGGCGGGCGCATGAGAACCTGGTTTGACGAGATGAAGCTGGGCGAGCGCGTCGAGCTTGGCTCCCATCACTTCACCGCAGAGGACATCGTCCGCTTTGCCTCCAGTTTCGATCCACAGCCTTTCCATCTGACGGAAGAAGGCGCAGCGGCCACTCATTTCGGGCGTCTGTGCGCCTCCGGCTGGCATACGGCTTCCGCCTTCATGCGGCGCCTGATCCTGACCATGCAGGAACTGGATGCCGAAACAATAGCCCGCGGGGAAACGCCGGTGGAGCGCGGCCCTTCCCCCGGCTTTGAAAACCTCAAATGGATCAAACCCGTGTTCGCCGGCGACACCATCACCTACGCCAGCGTCGTGATTGCCAAGGACGATATCCCGCAGCGCCCGGACTGGGGCGTGCTGCGCGGCCGCAATGAGGGCACCAACCAGAACGGTGAACTCGTCTTCAGTTTTGAAAGCAAGGTTTACCTGCGCCGCAGACCGCAGCAGGCTTAACCTTCGGATTGCCGCAGCCTAAAGGCTGCGGCCGAGCACCACTTCGTCATGCAGCGGAATGCCGTATTCGCCTGTCAGCGGGATCTCCGGCTTGAGTTCGCGCTCATCATCGATGACGCCCTGCACGATGCGTTCCAGACGGAAACCGCGCCGCTGGTAGAAGCGGAAAGCATCCAGATTGTCATTCGAGGTGCGCACCATCAGGCGCGGAATACCATGGCTGCGGGCTTCGCTGACGACGGCATCCAGCAACTGCGTACCCGTACCGGCCCAGCGGCTGAGAGAGTCGAGCGTTAGAATCTCCCATTCACTCTCCCGCCGGATGACAGTGACCGCCCCGGCAAGCTGGCCGTCATCCTCTGCCAGAAAGCCCGGCAGAGCCGAGGCATCGACCATGGCGCCATCCAGCAGGATTTCCACACCCGCCCACCGCTCTTCCAGCAACTGGGCAAGGGCAGGACGGTCCTTGTCCTCAATCGGCCTGATGATGACTCCCAATAGAACCTCCTAACGGGTCAAAATTCGTGTCTGCAGCGGCGTGCGGGCCTGCCAGCCCTCCCGCTCCAGCTCCGGCACCAGGTGCTCCTCCTCGGGAAACCCTAGGCAGAGATAGCCGATCAGCTCCCAGCCGGAAGGCACGTCCAGCGTTGTCCTAACGGCCTGCGGATCGATGATCGACACCCAGCCGAGCCCGACGCCATGCACGCGCGCTGCTAGCCACAGGCACTGGACCATGCCAACGGCAGAAAAGGCAAGTGTCTGCGGCATTGTTGCACGGCCAAGGCCATGGCCCTGCTCCGGGTCCGGATCGCAAAACACCGCCAGGTGAACCGGAGCCTCCCGCAGGCCAGCCAGCTTGAGCCTTGCGTAAAGCTCCGCCTTTTCGCCGTCATAGGCAGCAAGGGCCCGGGTGTTTTCCTGCTCGAACAGCCTCGTCACCGCGTCCCGCCGGGCCTGACTTTCCACCCTGACGATGCGCCAGGGCTGGCTGTTGCCAACGGAGGGAGCAAGATCGGCCAGCGCCAGAATCTCATCCAGCAGGCCATCCGGCAGACTGTCCTTGCGGAAGCGGCGCACGTCACGCCGCCAGTGCAGGAGATCGGCAAAGGCAGCCCTGAACACAGGGGAAAAATCCGGTCCGTGCCCGTGCTGCCCAGCCATGGTCAATGCCCCGGGAAAGACAGCAGCGTGCGCACCGGCACACCCATGGCTTCCAGCCTCTGACGTCCGCCCAGATCCGGCAGGTCAACGATGAAGCAGGCGGCGACAATCTCCGCACCTTGCCCGCGCAGCAGCTTGCAGGCAGCCTCCGCCGTGCCTCCGGTGGCGATCAGGTCATCAACCACGATTACCTTGTCGCCCGGATTGATTGCATCGCTGTGCATCTCGATTTCATCAAGGCCATATTCCAGCGAATAGGCAACACTCACCGTCTGCCAGGGCAGCTTGCCCTTCTTGCGGATCGGCACAAAGCCGGCAGACAGCTGATGCGCCACGGCACCGCCCAGAATGAAGCCGCGCGCCTCAATGCCGGCAATCTGCTCCACCTTGGAACCAGCCCAGGGCTGCACCAGCGCATCCACAGCCCGCCGGAAGGCACGGGCGTTGCCCAGAAGGGTGGTGATGTCGCGGAACAGAATGCCAGGCTTGGGGTAATCCGGGATGGTGCGGATGGCTTGCAGCAGCTCGTCGGATACGCTGGGAATGTCCATTATCGTCCTCTTGGGGCGTCGTGTCTGGAGGGGGCCATTGAGGCCGGGGTCAGAGCCCCGGCAGCAGGGCCTTTGCCAGATCTTATATCAAGGCGCATTGGCCACGGGCAAAGGCATAACCGCCTTGCCCACGGCCAATGCGCCGCAGCTGTCAGTCCTTGTCGAAAAGCACCCGGCCCGCCACGGCATCCAGCTTTGCCAGCAGGGCGGGGTCGCGCTTGTCCGGAGCCGTCATGATCGCATAATCAAGCGCACGGTCGGAGCCGATGGGACAAGTCTCATGCTCGCGCGGCAGATCACGGGCCAGACGCGCCACCAGCTGCTGGGCATGGTGGGCATTGTCATGCAGCACCTTGATGATCTGCTGAATATCCACCTCGCCATGGTCCGGGTGCCAGCTGTCATAGTCGGTGACCATCGCAACCGTCGCGTAGCAGAGCTCCGCCTCGCGGGCGAGCTTGGCTTCCGGCATGTTGGTCATGCCGATCACATCGCAGCCCCAGGAACGGTAGAGATGGCTCTCTGCGAGCGACGAGAACTGCGGCCCCTCCATGGCGAGATATGTGCCGCCACGCCGGTACTTGAGGTCTTCAGCCCGTGCTGCCGCTTCAACATGATCAACCAGCCGTGGGCTGACCGGATAGGCCATGGACACATGCGCGACGCAGCCCGTGCCAAAGAAGCTCTTCTCCCGCGCGAAAGTCCGGTCGATGAACTGCTCCACCAGCACGAATGTGCCCGGGGCCAGCTCTTCCTTCAGCGACCCGCAAGCGGAAACGGAGATGAGATCCGTCACACCGCAGCGCTTCATGACATCAATGTTGGCTCGGTAATTGATCTGCGACGGCGAGTGCACGTGTCCCCTGCCATGACGCGGCAGGAACACCACCTTGAGCCCGTCAATGTGCCCGATCCGGACCGCATCGGATGGATCGCCCCAAGGGCTTTCAACCCCGATCCATTCCGCTCCCTCAAGGCCGGGCAGATCATAGATCCCCGATCCGCCAATCACGCCCAGAACCGCCTCAGCCATCAACGCCCCCAATCAGAGTTGGTGTGATTAGGTCCGGTTTGCCGGCGCTTGTCAAACCCGGTAGCACCTCCACCAAAACCAAAGGGCCGCCCATTGGGGCGGCCCTTCTCAGAACTCAGACCAATTGGCCGAGTGCTTGTATCAGTGCTCGACGTTCCGCCACAGCTTCTTCTTGGTAAAGTAAAGCAGCGAAGCGAAGACGATGAGGAAGATGATGACCCGGAAGCCCATCTTCTTGCGTTCTTCAAGGTGCGGCTCGGCAGCCCACATCAGGAAGGCAGACACGTCGCGGGCGTACTGATCCACCGTCATCGGCGTGCCATCAGTATACTCCACCTGCTCGTCAGAGATCGGCTGAGCCATACCGATAGCGGACCCGCTGAGGAACGCCGGGTTATAGTGCTGACCTTCCGGAATGTTCACACCTGCCGGCACTTCCTCGTCATAACTGGTCAGGAGGGCATGGATATAGTCCGGCCCCTGCTCGTTATACTGGGTGAAGGCATCGAAGATGAACCACGGGAAGCCGCGATGGGCTGCACGGGCCTTGGCAATCAGCGAGAAGTCCGGCGGATAGGCACCACCGTTCGACGCGCGCGCTGCCTGCTCGTTCGGGAACGGCGAGGGGAACTTGTCAGCCAGAATGGCGGGACGCTCGAACATGTCGCCGTCGTCATTCGGGCCGTCCTGAACCGTGTATTCCGCAGCAATAGCCTTGGCCTGCTCTTCCGTGAAGCCGGGGCCGCCGGGCTGGGCAAGGTTGCGGAAGGACACGAGCTTAAGGCCGTGGCACGAGGCGCAAACCTCGCGGTAGACCTTGAAGCCGCGCTGCAGCTGTGCCTTGTCGAAGGTACCGAAAGGACCTGCGAAGGACCACTGCTCACGCGGGATGTGGGGCCCTTCACCCGCTGCGAAAGCGGGCGAGGCAACGGCAACCGCGAGGGTCGCGGCCAGCGATACGCCAAGGGCGCGGACGGTCTTGATCATGGTGCTCATTTCAAAAACTCCTGACCCTTTCCGTCACTTCGTCTGGGGCGCTGCAACTGCAGCAGCCGGCTTGCCGGCACCAAGAACCGCTTCGGAGATCGAGGCAGGCAGCGGCAGCGGCTTTTCCAGGAAGCCCAGCAGCGGCAGGATCACCAGGAAGTGGGCGAAGTAGTAGACGGTGCAGATACGCGACAGGATCACGTACACACCTTCAGCCGGCATCGCACCGAGGTAGCCGAGCGCCACCGCGTTGATCGCGAAGATCCAGAAGAACTGCTTGAACAGCGGGCGGTAAACACCCGAGCGGACCTTGGACGTGTCGAGCCAGGGCAGGACGAACAGAACTGCAATGGCGCCGAACATGGCCACCACGCCACCGAGCTTGTCCGGCACGGCGCGCAGGATCGCGTAGAACGGCAGGAAGTACCATTCCGGAACGATGTGCGCGGGCGTGACCAGCGGGTTCGCTTCGATGTAGTTGTCGGGGTGCCCCATGTAGTTCGGCACATAGAACACGAACCACGAGAAGAAGATCATGAACACGACGATCGCGAAGGCGTCCTTGACCGTGTAGTACGGATGGAACGGCACCGTGTCCTGACCGGACTTCGGCTGCACGCCCGTCGGGTTGTTGTTACCCGTGGTGTGGAAGGCCCACACGTGCAGGATGACAACGCCGAAGATCATGAACGGCAGCAGATAGTGCAGCGAGAAGAAGCGGTTCAGCGTCGGGTTGTCGACGGCAAAGCCGCCCCACAGCCAGGTGCGGATCGCCTCACCCACCATCGGGATCGCCGAGAACAGGTTGGTGATCACGGTGGCGCCCCAGAAGGACATCTGGCCCCACGGCAGCACGTAGCCCATGAAGGCGGTGCCCATCATGATGAGGAAGATGATCACACCCAGGATCCACGAGATTTCACGCGGAGCCTTGTAGGAGCCGTAGTAGAGGCCGCGGAAGATGTGGATGTAGACGGCGATGAAGAACATCGACGCGCCGTTGGAATGCAGGTAGCGGATCAGCCATCCGAAGTTCACATCACGCATGATGTGCTCGACGCTGTAGAAGGCTGCCGTGGTGCTGGGGGTGTAGTGCATCACCAGCACGATGCCGGTGATGATCTGCGAGATCAGCATGAAGAAGAGAATGCCGCCGAAGGTCCACCAGTAATTGAGGTTCTTCGGGGTCGGGAAATCGACGAAAGAGCCGCGAACAAGCGAGATGACCGGCAGACGGCTCTCGAGCCACTTCGCCGCCGCGCTCTGCGGAACGTAATTGGAATGTCCAGCCATGGCTGTCTCCTGGGGTCTACCGGTCAACCGATCTTGATCTTGGCGTCTTCAACAAACGCAAATGGCGGTACGAGGAGGTTCTCCGGAGCAGGCCCCCGGCGGATACGCCCTGCGGTGTCATAGTGCGAACCATGGCACGGGCAGAACCAGCCATCGAAGTCGCCCGCATTGCCCAGCGGGACGCAGCCCAGATGGGTGCAGATGCCAACCATGACGAGCCAGGCTTCCTTCCCCTCGGCGGCGCGGTTCGCGTCGGAGGCATCGGCGGAATCGGACAGGTTGAGGTTACGCGCCAGTTTATCCGGCAGTTCGGAAAGGGGCACAGCCTTGGCCTCTTCGATCTCCTTTTCCGTACGCTGACGGATGAAGACCGGCTTGCCGCGCCACTTCACGGTGATCGATTGCCCCACCTCGACGGCGGAGACATCCACCTCGATGGAGGCCAGAGCAAGAGCCGAAGCGTCCGGGTTCATCTGGTCGATGAAGGGCCAGGCGACAGCGCCCGCGCCCACAACGCCCATGGCGCCGGTCGCAAGATAGAGGAAATCACGGCGGGTAGGTTCCGCCGAATCCGTATGAGCCAAGGTCGCGTCCTCTCGAAACCTGTTTAACGTATACCGAATGCCCACAGGCAGACAGCCTCGCCCTCCCCTCCGGAACGGTCGGCTGCCCGGCGCGGGCATTAACGGCAAACGGGTGCGGCAATCGCCCGCACCACACCAAGCGGTGGTCTTTTTGCACCGTTCTGCCGTATTGTCCAGATGACCTTCGGCCAGAACGCTAAATGTCGCACCGCTTGGGATGCCGTCATCACCTTTTTGATGCCCTGAAAAGGCCCTAATTGAAAGCCGGATCGTTTGATCTGGATCAAACTTCTGCAGCTGACTGCAAGAATCCGCCAGACTGATGCGACCACAGCTGTGCATAGAGGCCACCCCGGGTCAGCAGCTCCTCGTGACGCCCCTCTTCGATGATTCGGCCCTTGTCCATGACGATGAGCCGGTCCATGGCCGCGATGGTTGACAGGCGGTGCGCGATGGCAATCACCGTCTTGCCTTCCATCAGATCGAAGAGGCTGTCCTGAATCGCTGCCTCAACCTCGCTGTCGAGTGCCGATGTGGCCTCGTCCAGCAGCAGGATAGGAGCATTTTTCAACAGAACCCGGGCGATGGCAATCCGCTGGCGCTGCCCGCCGGACAGCTTCACGCCGCGCTCACCCACCTGAGCCTGAAGGCCGCTGCGCCCGTCCCTGTCCTCAAGTCCCTGAACGAACTCGAGGGCGTGGGCCTTGCGCAAGGCCTCGATCACCTCCGCTTCAGATGCCTCCGGCTTGCCGTAGGCAACGTTCTCATAGATGGACCGGTGCAGCAGCGATGTATCCTGCGTAACGACACCGATATGCGCGCGCAGATCATCCTGGCGGACACGGGCGATATCCTGCCCGTCGATACGGATCGAACCGCTCTCAAGGTCATAGAACCGCAGCAGAAGGTTCACGAGGGTGGACTTACCCGCACCGGAGCGGCCGATGAGCCCGATCTTTTCGCCCGGGCGGATCGTCAGATCCAGCGCGTCGATGACACCCTTGACCTTTCCATAGTGGAAGGAGGCCTTGTCGAAGACGATCTCACCTCTGGTGACCGTAAGAGGCGCTGCATCCGGCGCGTCCTGCACTTCCCGCTCACGCGCGATTGTGCCAATGCCGTCCTGCACCGTGCCGACGTTTTCGAACAGGCCCGCCACTTCCCACAGAATCCATTGGGACATGCCCTGAATGCGCAGGACAAGCGACACCGCTACAGCCACATCGCCGGTAGTGACCACCTCATGCTGCCACAGCACAATGGACAGCCCGGCCGTAGAGAACAGAAGCAGCGTATTCAGCGTGTTCAGCGAAATGTTGAGCAGCGTCACGTAGCGCATCTGGCCGAACACTGTCTTCATGAAGCCCATCATCGAGTTGCGGGCATATTCTTCCTCACGTTTTGCGTGGGAAAAGAGCTTGACCGTGGCAATGTTGGTGTAGGCATCCACCACATGGCCGGTCATCACCGAACGGGCGTCCGCCTGCTCCTGTGAGATCGCCTTGAGGCGGGGAATGAAGATACGCAGCACGCCGATGTAGGCGAATGTCCAGACCACCAGCGGAATGGCCAGATAGAGGTTGGCATCACCAATGACGATCAATGCGCTGGTCAGATAGACCAGCACGTAAACCATCATATCGACGATCCGGGTCACGACTTCACGCACCGCCAGCGCTGTCTGCATCATCTTGTTGGCGATGCGGCCGGCAAAGTCGTTGTGGTAGAAAGTCATGCTCTGCCGCAGCAGATAGCGGTGGACGCGCCAGCGCACGGACATGGGATATGTGCCGATCACGCCCTGATGAAACAGCAGCTCCCAGAAGGCCTGCGTCAACGGCAGGCACAGCAGGATGACACCGGCCATCAGCGAGAGCTTCACCCAGTTGTCGGTCCAGAACGTCGCCCGGTTGGCCTCGCCCAGCCAGTTGACCAGATCGCCCAGGAAGGCGAAGACCGCGACCTGAAAGATCGCGATCATCGCACCCAGCACGCCGACACCGGCCAGCAGCGGCCAAAGGGGCTTCGTGTAGTACCAGCAGAAGGCCGCAAACCCCTTCGGCGGCACGTCCAGCTTATAGTCCGCAAAGGGATCTATCAGACGTTCAAATCTGGAAAACATTTCTCAACTCCAGAGAGTTACGGCTCTCACCCGCAGACCGGGCAGAACCGCGCAGCCGCCTGGGTTCAAGGCGCTGCCAATAGGGACGGCGGCCACCGAAGGCCAGCGAAAAGACGAAGCTGACCAGCGCACCTGCAAGCACCAGCGTGCCCAGGAACAGCTCAATCAGATGCGTGCGGTACTGGGTAGCACTCTGAACCGCGTTGCCGATCCGGACGGCTTCCAGCGACCACAGGTCAGCAAGAAGAACCGGCAGGAAGATCAGCACGGCAGCTCCTGCCGTTGCTGCGGAAAACATGGCAAGCGCTACCCCGCCAAGGGCAAGGCGCCGGCGCCACGGCAGCGCCAGACGCGGCGAAGGCGCCGCAAAGTCATCCGGACGCGGCAGGTCCGGCGGATAAGGCAGATCGAAAGGATCCAAAGGATAACGAACAGACATGGTTCTGCTCCAGGCGGAATCGGACTGATGAGGCACGGCTGGCGGAACGCGCAAATGAACGGCGCGCAGCACCGGAGAGTTCCGGTTATGCTTGAAGCCAGTCGCTATTCAGCTGGAATGTTTGAAACGCCGTCTCAGGCTGCCGGGCGGCAGGAGATGGGAAACGGGCCCACGAGAGCAAGGGCTACGGTCATATGGACACGTGACATATTGGTCATGAACACCCCTCCTCTGTTAGCTCGGTTGACGGCAAAGACAGCGCGGCAGAACGCGCTTCACGTTCCTAAACTCTTTGCCTGAAATCGCAAGGCCCAAGCGCAGCTGGGGCGTGGATTAACGCCTGCCTGTTGCCATGCGGCAACAATGCAACCTGGCCTTGATGGAAGTCAGACGTGCGGCCCCGAACAGGTCTTCATGCATGCCTCATGTGCCAGAAGACAAAAAACGCGGCGGAGTCGATCCGCCGCGTGTCATCGTCCCATAAACTGCGTGTTTCAGGCAGCGCGGATGCTGGTGAGGAACTGGCTCACCTGCGTCTGCAGGCTGCTGGAGAGCTTCGTCAGTTCACCCGCAGCCCGGTGCATTTCATCCGTGGCCGAGGTGCTGGCCTGCATTGCCTCTGCAAGACGGTTCATGTTGCCCCCCACGCGTTCGGTGCTGGCATTGGCAACATGAACCGAGCGGGAAATCTCGCCGGTCGCCTGCATCTGGCTCTGGACCGAGCCATGAACGGCCTCAGAGATCTGGCTGATCTGCTCGATGGTCGCGGTGATGGAGCGGATCGCACCCACGGCCTGCTCAGCGACGAACTGCACCGAGGCCACCTGCGCGGTGATCTCTTCCGTTGCCTTGGTGGTCTGTCCGGCCAGCGCCTTTACTTCATTTGCCACCACCGCAAAGCCACGGCCCGCTTCACCCGCACGGGCAGCTTCAATGGTGGCATTCAGGGCGAGCAGGTTCGTCTGGTTGGCAATCTGGCTGATCAGTTCAACGACTTCGCCGATCTGGCGCCCTGTCTCGGACAGGCGTCCGACGATTTCATCGGTCTGGCGCGCTTCCAGAACAGCAGCGCTGGCGATCTGGGAAGCGCTCTCCACATCGTTGCCGATGGTCGAGATAGAAACTGCCAGTTCTTCGGCAGACTGGGACATGACGCGAACCGACTGTCCGGCCTCTGCTGTCGCAGTGGAGACTTCATCTACGGCACGGGATGAGTTGCCGACTGCCTGACGCAGGTCCATGGCATTGCCGCCAACTGCATTCGCCGTGCTTGTCAGAGCCTCGACCACGCTGATGACCGAGCGCTCGAAGTCGCTCGCAACATCGCGCATCAGCTCCCGGCGCTCCTGCTCGATCTGTGCCTGCTGGGCCGCCTGGAGTTCAACTTCCTCCTTGGCGCGGGCAGCGAGTTTTTCACGGAACTGGACAACAGAGCGCGCAATGGCACCGATTTCATCGGTCCTGTGGGCGCCCGCAATGCTGACATCCAGCTGGCCTTCGGACAGAAGATCAAGACCATCCTGCAGCCGGTTGAGGGGCCGGGCAACGCCCAGGGCCAGCACAACGGCCAGCCCAAGGAAGGCGATGCCGATGGGCGAACAGACAAGAACGATCTGCAGCATCTGATCGATAATCAGGCCATCAAGCAGCGTGGAGGCTTGCGGGCCAAGAAAGGCCTGCGCCTGCGACGGATCACCCAGAGCGGACGTCAACGCCTCGCGGAAGACATAGAACGCATATCCCGTTCCGGCCACCATGATCAGGGCCGAAGATACAACCAGGACAAGAAAGCGGCCAAGGATCGAAAGGCGGATGCCCGTACCTACATTATCGTGCATGTCCATTCCCGATGGTCTGAAGAAACGTTCTTCGGTCCGATACCATGGGGAATAGTACTAGGGAGCGAGCGTAAAGATTTTCTTCACGCAATCAGATAAATCGCTCAGGACAACAGCTTATGCGCGATGGCATATCCTCCGGCAGCCGACACGGCACTGAGGACTGTACCCCAGGCAATGTCTACCAAAACCACCTCGATCGGCCAGTCCCTCAGGGTCGCATAGTTGGTCATGTCGTAGGTTGCATACGCAATAAAACCTAGGACCGCTCCACAGATCACTGCGGTCCAGATGCTTTCAGACTTCAACGCAGGGAGTACAGCAAAGAAAACCAGACCACCGACATAAAGAAGATAGAAAATCGCTGCCGCACCAAGATTGGGCTTGTCCATCATCAGATGCCCGATACGGTCGAAATAGAAGCGCGTTGCCACTTTGCCAAGCCAGACCGCATCAATCGCGAGAAACACGGCAGCAGTCGCAAGGTAGGCGGTGATAATCTGGCCCATACGGAGGTCCCCCTTCTGGGAGATCTTACGTGGCTTCACGTCTGCCGGATCACGCAAGACGGACGTCACTCCTCCCCGGCGGCCAGCATTTCCCCCGCAGGCAGGAACCCGCCAGACTGGCGCTCCCACAGATCCGCATAGAGCCCGCCGCGCGCCAGCAGCGCGTCATGGGTGCCCTCCTCGACGATTTTTCCCCCATCCATGACGATCAGCCGGTCCATGGCCGCGATGGTGGACAGGCGGTGGGCGATGGCCAGCACCGTCTTGCCCTGCATCAGCGGGATCAGATTGTCCTGAATGGCCGCTTCAATCTCGGAATCCAGAGCAGAGGTCGCCTCGTCGAGCACCAGAATAGGCGCATTCTTCAGAAGCACGCGTGCAATGGCAATACGCTGGCGCTGGCCGCCGGACAGCTTCACGCCACGCTCGCCCACCTGTGCCTCGAAACCGGAGCGGCCCTTGCTGTCTTTCAGGCTCTGAATGAAGTCCAGCGCATGCGCCTGCCGCGCAGCGTCCTCCAGCATCGCCATGCTGGCATCCTGACGGCCATAGGCGATGTTTTCGCGGATAGAGCGGTGCAGAAGCGAGGTGTCCTGTGCAACCATGCCGATCTGCGCCCTGAGCGAGGCCTGCGTCACTTGCCGGATGTCCTGGCCGTCCACCAGGATGCGGCCGCTCTCCACGTCATGAAAGCGCAGCAGCAGGCTGGCCAGCGTCGACTTGCCCGCCCCTGAGGGACCAACGATGCCGATCTTCTCGCCGCCCTTCACGGTAAGGCTCAGATCATCGATGACACCCCCGCGCTTGCCATAATGAAAGCTGACCTTGTCGAAAACGATCGCGCCCGTGCTGACCATAAGCGCCGGGGCACCCGGCTGATCCGTCACCGCAATTGGCCGCGTCAGCATCTCCACGCTGTCCTGAAGCGTTCCGAAATAGCGGAACAGGGAGTTAAGCTGGCCCAGCATCCGCCCCAGCAGCAGATTGAGCCGCAAGGCAAGGCCCAATGACACAGCCACATTGCCGGCCGTCAGAATACCGCTCTGCCAAAGCACCAGTGAAAACCAGCCGATACTCACCATCATGACACTGCTCAGCAGCGACA
This sequence comes from Pannonibacter anstelovis, assembly GCF_036881715.1. Lineage (NCBI taxonomy): Bacteria > Pseudomonadati > Pseudomonadota > Alphaproteobacteria > Hyphomicrobiales > Stappiaceae > Pannonibacter > Pannonibacter anstelovis. The sequence continues at coordinate 15,804 of NZ_JBAKBF010000017.1, read as the reverse complement.
TCAGCGAGCGCACTTCGGTCAGATTGCGCGTAAAGCGCTTCAGAACCGTAAGATAGCCCTCGAAAATCGCACGCGCGCTAGCCTGCTCGCTCTCCCGCGAACTGAAGAGCTTCACTGTCTGTATATTGCTGTAGGTGTCGACCAGCCTGCCCGTCGCACCGGAGGCGGCATGTGCCGACGCCTTGGAGCTGTTGCGGATCCGCGGCACGTAGTAGCGGGCAATGAGCGAGAAGGCAGCCAGCCAGACCAGAATGACTGCGCCCAGGCGCCAGTTCAGTTCGCCCAGCAGCAGCAGTGTGGCCAGAGCATAGACCGCGATGTACCAGACCACCTGCAGCAGCGTGACCATGAACTCGCCCGCCGCCTGCCCTGCCTGCCAGACCTTGGATGAAATGCGGCCCGAGAATTCATCGTGAAAGAAGGCGATGCTCTGCTCCATGATCCGCTGATGCGCTTGCCAGCGCACGCGGGCATAAAAGCCGGGCACAACGGTCTGCTCTTCAACGCCTGCGGTGAAGAAGGCCAGCACCGTGCGCAGCACGAGCACAACGGCAGCCATGCCGGCAAAAAGCTGCCAGTTCTGCGTGAAGAGTTCGTCCTTCGGCGTGGTCTGCAGCAGATCAACGATGATGCCGATGAAACTGTAGAGCCCTGCTTCCACCAGAGCTGTCGCCCCGCCCAGCAGCAGCATGGCCACGAAGGGCCAGGGCGACTGGCGCACGAGGAACCAAAGATAGCCGCCAGCAGTGACGGGCAGCTTTCCGGCAGGCGCAGAAACGAAGGGGTCGATCCAGCCTTCAAGGCTGCGCAAGATTCTGTTCAAAGGATTGGTCCGGTTTCGAGGGGCCCCTTGCAGGGTTTTAGCACCCGCACCGGGAATGGCCAGCCGCAAGGGGCCTAAAATGCTGAAATGACTTGCCGCAGGCATCAAGAGATACGCTTCAGACGCTGGACAAACAGCAGAAAACCGGGCACTGCGTGGCCATGCCTGATCTTGCCCTTTACCAGCCGGACATCCCGCAGAACACCGGCACCATGATCCGCATGGCTGCCTGCCTTGATGTGCGCGTGCACCTGATCGAGCCGGCCGGATTTCCCCTGTCCGACAGTGCGCTCAAGCGCGCCGGAATGGATTATCTGGAGCGGGCCGCCCTCATCCGCCACCTCGATTGGGCCGCTTTCGAGGAAGCGCGCAAGGCTGCCGGGCGGCGGCTGGTTCTGCTGACAACCAAGAGCACCCTGCCCTACACGGACTTTGCCTTCCGGCCGGACGACATGCTGCTGCTGGGCCGCGAAAGCGCTGGCGTGCCTGATGCCGTGCACGATGGCGCAGATGCGCGCATCACCATCCCAATGGCCGCGGGCATGCGCTCGCTGAATGTGGCCGTTTCGGCAGCCATGGTTCTGGGCGAGGCGCTGCGCCAGACCGGAACCTTTCCAACCCCATCCCGTTGACCTCCGGCAGGACAGATCACCGCTTTGCAAATCGCGGCAGGGGCTTGATAAGAAGAACCCAAACAAGCTGCTCTCCCCGAATGACGGAGCGGCAGCACCAGAGATGACGAAGGAGCGCCCATGACCAAGGCAGCCGAGCCAACACGCGGCGGCCCCGTGCCCGCCGGTATCGAAACCAAGAAGACGGTTGCCCCGGAATGGTTTGCCAGCCTGCGGGACCGGATCTGCCAAGCTTTCGAGGATCTGGAGGACGAGATCGGCGCCAAGGGCGGCCCCCTGGCGGATCAGCCGGCCGGCCGGTTTGTCCGCACTCCTTGGGAGCGAACCGACAGCTCCGGCGCAAAGGGCGGAGGCGGCGTCATGTCGATGATGCATGGCCGCGTATTCGAGAAGGTGGGCGTGCATGTCTCCACCGTGCACGGCGAATTCTCGCCCGAATTCCGGGGCCAGATCCCCGGAGCTTCGGAAGACCCGCGGTTCTGGGCATCAGGCATCAGCCTCATCGCCCACCCGCAGAACCCGCATGTTCCGGCGGTGCACATGAACACTCGTATGGTGGTGACAACGCGCCAGTGGTTCGGCGGCGGCGCCGATCTGACGCCGGTCCTCGATGCCCGCCGCACCCAGACGGACCCGGATTCCATCGCCTTCCACAAGGCCATGGAAGAAGCCTGCGCACCGCACAAGAATGCGGATTATCCGCGCTACAAGGACTGGTGCGACGAGTATTTCTTCCTCAAGCACCGCAACGAGCCGCGCGGCATTGGCGGCATTTTCTACGACTATCTGAACTCCGGCGACTGGGACGCGGATTTTGCCTTCACCAAGGACGTCGGCCTTGCCTTCCTTGGCATCTACCCAAAGCTGGTGCGTGCCAACTTCGAAAAATCCTGGTCAGAGGCTGAGCGCGAAGAACAGCTGATCCGGCGCGGGCGCTATGTAGAGTACAATCTGCTCTACGACCGCGGCACGATCTTTGGCCTCAAGACTGGCGGCAACGTGGCCTCGATCCTGTCCTCAATGCCGCCCGTGGTGAAGTGGCCCTGAGGCCTCATTCTCCCGAAAGAGCAGCAAGAAGCTCCTCGCGGGCTGCCCGGTAATCCGAGGCGGCCCAGAGGCTGCGCAGGCGTTCCATCGCAGAGCCCAGCGCCGGCCCCTTCGGCACCCCAGCGGTGATAAGGTCATGCCCTGTTACCGGAAACACCGGAATGTCCCAGCTTCGAGCCAGCTCATGCAGGCCCGCGAAACCCGTTTCACCGCGGCCTGCGGAACGGGCGCGGGCATGGGCGAGAACAAGGGCGTCGCACGCCGTCTCACGCCCCCAGGCCATCATCTGCGCCTTCAGCACCGCAGCTGGCCTTGACGCCAGCAACAAGGCAACCGACCCTTCGATGGCGCGGAACATCGTATCCCGCTCCTGATTGGACAGGCGCCAGCGGCGGGCGATGCGCCCGGCGTCTTCGCCGGCGAAACCGGTGAGGCAGGCAAGTGCCAGGATGGGCGAGCCAGCTTCCGGCAGTTCATCACTGAGAGACTTCAGCGCGGCGAGGCTGGCAAGGCGGGCCACCCCGCCCGTCAGCAGCGGCAGGATGCCCGTGCCTTCCATGACGGCGATCACCGGCGGGCAGGTTTTGACAGCGAGGATCTTCTTCATCTCCGCGCCGATCCGCTCCGCCGAAAGCTGTGAGAGCCCGTCCCGCAAACGTACGGAAGCCAACAGCCCCTCGTCATCCGTCGGGCCTGCGCCATAGGTGGCGTGAAAGCGGAAGAAGCGCAGAATGCGCAGGTAGTCCTCGCGGATGCGGTCTTCCGCCCGGCCAATGAACCGCACCCGGCGTGCGAGGCAATCCTCCAGCCCGCCGAGCGGATCATGGATCGTACCGTCAGCGCTGCAATAAAGTGCATTCATGGTAAAGTCGCGCCGGGCTGCGTCATGCGCCCAGTCGCGTCCGAAGCGCACCACCGCGTGACGTCCGAAGGTCTCCACATCCTCGCGCAGGGTGGTCACCTCAAAAGGCTCCCCGGAACTGATCACCGTCACCGTGCCATGGTCTATGCCGGTGGGGACAGCCTTCAGCCCGGCGGCTTCCGCGCGCTCCATTACCTGCTGCGGCAGCGCCGTGGTGCACATGTCCACGTCACGGATCGGCTCCCCCAGCAGGGCATTGCGCACCGCTCCGCCCACAGCCCGCACCTCGCCGCCATCCGTTTGCAGCGCCTCGAAGACGCGCTGGATGGCGGCACCGCGCAGCCATGACATGGCAGTGTCCGGAAGCTTGCGGGGCAAGGTCATGATGTCAGTCGCTCTCGGCGTTCCCGTTGCAGGGCCTATTCATAACGGCCAGGCGTCAGAACACCATTACGGAATTCCGCAGGCCGGTAAGTCTGCCCCTCGTGCTTGTCGTCATAGCTTGCCATCACGATGAAGCTCACGATCACGAGCCCGCCGCCCGTAATGAACAGCCAGAAAATGTGCCCCCGGCTCCAGGCTTCAGACTTTTCAGCCTTCTTTGAAAACCAAAGCCACAAGGCATAAGCCGCGAAAGGCAGCAGGAAAATTCCAATCTGTGTCAGTGTCACACGCAGCATCAGGCATAGACCGTTTCATAAAGCGAGCGCACGATGCCGGCCGTGACACCCCAGATATACCGGGTCTCATAAGGCATGGCATAGAAGTAGCGCGGGCGGCCTTGCCATTCACGGCTCTGGCGCTGATGGTTTTCCGGCCGCATCAGAAATCCGAGCGGCACATCGAAGATATCCGCCACTTCGCCCGGATTGGCCGTCAGTGGCGGCAGTTCATGCACAAGACCCACGACCGGCGTGATCCGGTAGCCGGACCCAGTCAGATAGGGCGACAGCCGGGCGAAGGGCTCAACGGCCGATGGGTCCAGCCCGATTTCCTCCTGCGCCTCACGCAGGGCGGCGGCCTCCGGGCTGCCGTCTTCAGGGTCGATCTTGCCGCCGGGAAAGGCAATCTGCCCGCCATGGGCCGTGAGATGCGGCGTGCGCAGCGTGAAAAGCACCGATGCCTCGCCCGGCTCAAGCCCCTGCAGCAATGGCTTGGCAAGGACAGGTATCAGCACCGCCGCCTCGCGCGGATCGCCCGTCCATTTGGCATAAGGCCCAAGGTCCGGATTGAGAATATGGTCGCCCGTGTCCCGTTCAGCGGCAAAAGGCAAGCGCCGCAGCGCGCGGGAGCGGAAGCCTTCGAATGAAAACAGGTCATCTGCCGCGCCAGGCATCCGCCCTGTCCGGGACCCGATTACGTCCATCACGCTCATGACCGATCAGCGCCTCCCCCTACCGTCTCGCCCAATGCCCCCTCCGGCAGCGGGAAAAACGCGCCGCTACTCCACACGCCCTGCACCCCTTCCTTTTCCTCGATCAGCTCAGCCAGATCATAGAGCAGCGGACGTGTCAGCCGTGCTTCCAGCCGCCCTCGCACAAGAACATAGGGCACAAGACCATCGTTTTCTTCATCCAGCCGGAAACGCAGCGGATTTTCTGCCCCCGCAACCACCACATCGCCAACATTTGACCGGAACGTGAGCTTTCGTGAGTCGCCTTGTCCGAGGCTGTGCATTTCGACAGCGAGGAACGGCGCATCTGCGACGCGGATACGAACCTTTTCCACAGGGGTCACAAGATAGTGACACCCGTCCTCATCCCTGCGCAGCACCGAAGCAAACAGCTTGACCAGCGCCTCGCGTCCGATAGGAGAGCCCATATAGGACCAGGAGCCGTCTTCGTGGACGGCCATGTCGATATCGCCGCAAAATGGCGGATTCCAGCGCTCTACCGGCGGCCTTTTTCCATCACCGCCGCCCGCACGGGAAATCAGCGCCGCAAGGGCATCAGCGGGCCGGGCCGAACCTGAAGAAGTGGAAAGCCGGGTTTCGTCTGTCATCAGTCGGGCCGCCCTGTCCGCCTTGCTGTTTCTGCCATGGTTCCGCCACCGGGACACTGTGTGATCCACATTGATCTGGAGCATCGTAGGCCTGTGCACAACCCGGCGCACGGAAAAAAGGCTTATACCAACCCGGATAAACTGTCAGAGTGAAAGAATGCAGCAGCGATCTGCCTGCCGCATCAGGCCGCCGCAAGGATGGCCGGAGTATGAAAGACGGAACGCTGCTCCTTTCCCGCCGGGCAAGGACACGGACAACGCCTTGAAGAGGTTTCCATGAGCGCAATCACCACGCCCCCTGCCAGCTCCGTCAACATTGTTGAGCAGGCCGAAAGGGCCGTCGCCCGCATTGGTGCGGCACGTGCCGATGTGGCCCGGGTGATCTTTGGCCAGGAAGCCGTGGTTGACCGGGCTCTGGTTACGATTCTCGCCGGCGGCCACGGGCTGCTGGTCGGTGTCCCCGGCCTTGCCAAGACAAAGCTGGTGGAAACACTGGGCACGGTGCTCGGCCTCAATGCCCGGCGTATCCAGTTCACGCCGGACCTGATGCCTTCCGACATTCTCGGTGCGGAAGTGATGGAGCAGGCTGCAGATGGCACGCGCGGCTTCCGCTTTATTCCCGGTCCGGTCTTCGCCCAGCTTCTGATGGCCGACGAAATCAACCGCGCCAGCCCGCGCACCCAGTCTGCCCTGCTGCAGGCCATGCAGGAATATCACGTGACGGTGGCCGGCCAGCCGCATGATCTGCCGCGCCCCTTCCACGTACTCGCCACCCAGAACCCGCTGGAGCAGGAGGGCACCTATCCCCTTCCGGAAGCCCAGCTGGACCGGTTCCTGATGCAGATCGACGTGCATTACCCGACGCTGGAAGCCGAGCGCCGCATCCTGCTGGAGACGACCGGTTCTGCCGAGGCCAAGCCCACAGCCGTGCTGAACGGGGAAGAGCTGATCGCCCTGCAGGCGCTCGTGCGCCAGATGCCCGTGGGCGAAAGCGTGGTCGATGCCATCCTGAAGCTGGTCCGCTCCGCCCGCCCGGCAGAACAGGGTGAAGGCGACGAGCTGTCCCGGCTGATCGCCTGGGGCCCCGGCCCCCGCGCCAGCCAGGCCCTGATGCTGACCGTGCGCGCCCGCGCCCTGATCGAGGGCCGCCTTGCGCCTTCCATCGACGATGTTCTGGCACTGGCCGAGCCGGTGCTGCAGCACCGCATGGCGCTGACTTTTGCCGCCCGCGCCGATGGCCACACCGTGCGCGAGGTGATTTCCCGCCTCAAGACCCGTATCGGCTGAGCCGGGAGGACCTGAATGGCAGGCACCAGCACGGCACCGGCAGCAGACACAACACAGACCAGCGGGCTGGGGCCGGGCATGCTCGCCTCCGCCCGCACGGTGGCCGAAGCCTTGCCGGAGCTGCTGGTGGAAGCGCGGCAGGTGGGCAATACGGTTGCCACCGGCTGGCATGGCCGCCGCCGTGCCGGACCCGGCGAAACCTTTTGGCAATTCCGCCCCTTTTCCATGGGTGAGCCTGCGCGCCGCATCGACTGGCGGCGCTCTGCCCGTGACGAGCATCTTTATGTGCGCGAGCGCGAATGGGAGGCGGCCCACACCATCTGGCTCTGGGCCGATCTGTCACCTTCCATGAATTTTGGCTCGAAGCTGGCCCCCGTCGTGAAGCGTGACCGGGCGCTGGTGCTGATGCTGGCGCTGGCCAGCATGCTGTCCGGCAGTGGAGAACGTGTCGGCCTGCCGGGCCTGACCCGCCCTATCACTAGCCGCGATGCACCGGAAAGGCTTGCTGCAGCCCTAGCCCATGCCACCCGCACCGATGCCCTGCCGGATACAACGTCCGTCCGCCGGTTCTCGGATGTGGTGCTGATCGCCGATTTTCTCGATCCCATAGCCGCCGTTACCGATTGGGTCGGGCGCGTCGCCTCGACTGGTGCGCGCGGGCATCTGGTGCAGATCCTCGATCCCATCGAGGAGAGCTTTCCCTTCGACGGAAGGGTGGAGTTCCGCGATCCCGAAGGCGGGCTGCGGCTGACCACAGGCCGTGCGGAAGGCTGGCGCGAGGCCTATCAGGCACGGCTTGCCGCCCGCAAGGCGCAGCTGCGCGAGATTGCCGGGCGCGCCGGGTGGAGCCACATTCTGCACCACACCGACAGACCTGCCACCGAGCCGCTGCTGGCGCTGCATGGCCGCCTGTCCGGTCAGCCGGGCGGCATAACGTCCGGCATGGGAGGGCTGTGATCCATGTTCGGCCTGCCCATCGGCTTCGCCTCCCCGCTGATCCTCTCCGCCCTTGCTCTGCTGCCGGTGATCTGGTGGCTGCTGCGGCTCACCCCGCCGCGCCCGCGCGAGGTCACCTTTCCGCCCACCCGGCTCTTGCTGGAAATCGAGAAACACGAGGAAACCCCGCAGAAAAGCCCCTGGTGGCTGACAGCCCTGCGCCTCTTGCTTGCAGCCCTGCTCATCGTAGCCCTCGCCGGTCCCGTATGGCGGCCCACGGAACAGCTGACGCTTGAGGGCGGGCCGCTGCTGCTCGTCATCGACAATGGCTGGACCTCCGCCAAGGACTGGGACCGGCAGGTGGCAACGGCCCAGCAGATCCTGGACACAGCAACAGAAACCGGCACTCCCGTCATACTGCTGGCAACAGCCGAAGGACCTAATCAGCCACTCAATGCATCCACCGCAGCAGCTGCGGGAGAAAGGCTGCGCGCACTTGAGCCACGCGCCTACGCACATCAACGCGCCGAACTGATCACCGCCCTGCGCAAGGCCTTGCAGGAAACGCCGGTAGAACAGGCGGCCTGGATTTCCGACGGGCTGGAAGATGATGCTCCGGGCACCTTCCAGCGGGACTTCGGACAGATGCTGGGCAGCAAACCGCTGACAGTTTACGCCGGCCTTCGCACACCGATGGGCCTTGCTGCCCTCACCAGCAATGCCGACGCACTGACTGTGACCGTGATCCGCAAGCCCGGCGAAGGCCCTGTGACCGTTCGCGTCCGCGCGGCAGACCTGCGCGGCCTGACGATCGGCGAGGCAGATGCCGTCTTTGCGGATGGCGCCACGGAGGCAACCGCCTCCTTTTACCTGCCAAGCGAACTGCGCAACGATATTGCCCGGCTGGAAGTCTCCGGCGAACGCGCCTCGGGCGCTGTAAAGCTGCTGGATGACAGCTGGAGGCGGCGCACGGTTGCGCTCATTTCCGGCGCAAGCGCAGACCAGGCGCAGCCGCTGCTCTCGCCGCTCTATTATCTGCAGCGCGCACTTGCGCCTTTTGCCGATCTGAAGACCCCGCGCACGGCAGACCTTAGCGAAGCCATTCCGGAACTGCTGGCCGAGGGCGTTTCGGTGGTGATGCTTGCCGATGTCGGGCGTCTGCCAGACAATGCCGCCGCCGAGCTTGGCCGCTGGGTGGATGGCGGCGGGTTGCTGGTGCGCTTTGCCGGGCCCAGAACGGCGGGCGGCACGGATGACCTGCTGCCGGTGCGCCTGCGCGCCGGGGACCGCACGCTGGGGGGAAGCCTCTCCTGGGAGCAGCCGCAGAAGCTGGCACCTTTCCCGCAGCAGTCGCCCTTTGCAGGACTGACCATCCCTGAAGAGGTGGAAGTGACGCGGCAGGTGCTGGCAGAGCCCACCGCCGATCTGCCGGACCACAGCTGGGCCATGCTCAGCGACGGCACGCCGCTCGTTACCGCACAATCGCGCGGCACCGGCGCCATCGTGCTGTTCCACGTCACCGCAGACACCGGCTGGTCCAACCTGCCGCTCTCCGGCGTCTATGTGGAGATGCTGCGCCGGATTGTAGCCCTGTCCAATCCGGCGGCCGCGGCGCCATCTGCAGAGACGGAAGAAACCGGCACCAGCGCCGTGCTTGAGACCGACACCGCCGTGCGCAACGTTCTGCCGCCGCTGCGCCTGCTGGATGGCTATGGCGTTCTCTCCAGCCCGCGTGCTGATGTCTCCCCCATTGCCGTAGCTGATTTTGCCCGGACGAAGGCCAGCCGCGCGGCGCCGCCGGGCCTTTATGGGGCAGACGACGGCTTCCGGGCGCTCAACCTTCTGGATCAGGGGGCCAAGCTTGTGCCGCTCGACATGTCCCTCTCCCCCAACGCGGACCTTCGCCCCTATGCGGACAGTGAGCCGGCGGACCTGAGAGCGCCGCTGTTCCTCTCCGCCTTTGGGCTGATGGCGCTGGATGCCCTGATCGTGCTGCTGCTCGCAGGACTGATCAGCCGCCTGCGTCTTCGCCGGATGGTGCGCACAGCAGGCGCCCTGCTGCTGGTTCCCGCCCTCGCCCTTTCACTTGTGGCACAGCCGTCTCCGGCCGGGGCGCAGGAAAGCGCTGACGATGTAAAGGCGCTGGAAGCAACGCTGGAAACACGGCTCGCCTATGTGGTGACCGGCAATGCAGAGATTGATGCGGCATCCGCTGCCGGTCTGGAAGGTCTGTCGCGCTATCTCGCCGATCGCACTGCTCTGGAACCCGGGACACCCATGGCCGTGGACATTTCGAAGGACGAGCTGGCCTTCTATGCCCTGCTCTACTGGCCGGTTGATCCTTCAGCGGCAAAGCCTGATGACCGCACGATGGCCCGGATCGACAGCTTCATGCGCAATGGCGGCAGCATCCTGTTCGACACGCGCGACAATCTGGTCAGCTCCGCGAGCGGTTTCGGTACGACGCCTGCCACCGCCAAGCTGCGCGAGATCCTCGATGGCCTCGACGTGCCGCCGCTGGAACCCGTGCCCTTCGACCATGTGCTGACCAAGACCTTCTTCCTGCTGGAGAGTTTCCCCGGCCGCTATGCCACAAGCCCGCTATGGGTGGAGGCGAGCGAAGACGGTCCGGCGGATGATGGCCGGCCAGTGCGGGCCGGCGATGGCGTGTCGCCTATCCTCATCACCGGCAACGACATGGCCGCAGCCTGGGCGGTGGATGCCAACGGTACCTATCTTTACCCCACGGTGCCCGATGATCCGCTGCAGCGCGAATATGCCTTCCGCGCCGGGGTCAATATCGTCATGTACAGCCTGACCGGCAACTACAAGGCCGATCAGGTGCACGTTCCCGCGCTGCTGGAACGGCTGGGACAATGAGGGGAACGCGGCGATGAACTGGTCCCTCTCCTTTGCGCCCTTCCTGCCCTGGCCGGTGCTGGGCGGCGCTGCCGTGCTGGTGCTGGGCTTCCTGGTGGCAGGCCTTTTGATGCGCGTGCGCGGCACATGGCTGCGGGCGTTGGCGCTGGCGCTGGCGCTCGCCGCTCTCACCAATCCGGCGCTGGACCGGGAAGACCGGGAGCCGCTTTCAAGCGTCGTGGCACTGGTGGTGGACAAGAGCCAGAGCCAGTCACTGGAAAGCCGCGCCACTGTGACGGATGACGCTGCAAAGGCGCTGGAAGACCGCCTTGCCGCCCTGCCCGGCTTCGAGGTGCGCCGCATCGAGGTGAACCCCAGCACGCAGGATGACGGCACAGCGCTGTTCAATGCACTCTCCGGCGGGCTTTCCGATGTGCCGCCCGACCGGGTGGCCGGCGCCATCATGGTGACTGACGGTCAGGTTCATGACATTCCCGCCACCGCAGATGCCCTTGGCTTCAAGGCCCCGCTGCATGCGCTGGTGACCGGACGCCCGGACGAAGGCGACCGGAGGCTGGCGCTGGTCCGTGCCCCGCGTTTCGGCCTCGTCGGCTCCGAGCAGACTGTCCGGGTTGAGGTACGCGACATGGGCACGCTGGCAGGCAGCGGCCAGCCGGTGACCATCCGCGTGCGCCGGGACGGCCAGCCCATCACCGAACAACGGGTGCAGCCCGGCCAGCCTGCGGACATTGCCGTGCAGATCGCCCATGGCGGGCAGAACATCTTCGAATTCGAGACGGATGCGCTTCCCGGCGAACTTACGCCCATAAACAACCGCCTTGTGGTGACGGTGGATGGCATCCGCGAGAACCTGCGGGTGCTGCTGGTCTCCGGCTCCCCGCACGCGGGCGAGCGCACCTGGCGCAATCTCCTGAAATCCGATGCGTCGGTGGATCTCGTCCATTTCACCATCCTGCGCCCGCCGGAAAAGCAGGATGGCACGCCGGTCAACGAACTGTCGCTGATCGCCTTCCCCGTGCGCGAGCTGTTTTCCGAGAAGATCGACGAGTTCGACCTGATCATCTTCGACCGCTATGTGAACCGTGGCGTGCTGCCGATGCTCTATTTCGACAACATCGCCCGTTACGTGCAGGCTGGCGGTGCGCTGCTGATTGCGGGCGGCCCGGATTATGCGGAAGCTTCAACCATCTACCGCACGCCCATGGCCCCGGTTCTGCCAGCAAGACCCACAGGCAATGTCATTGAAGGCCCGTTCTATCCGGAGGTGTCAGAACTCGGCAGCCGCCACCCCGTGACCCGCGGCCTGCCCGGCGCCAGCTCCGAGCCGCCGCAGTGGAGCCGCTGGTTCCGTGCCGTAGAAGCAGAAGTCGATGCGGGAGAACAGCTGATGACAGGCCCCAGCGACCTGCCGCTTCTGGTCCTCAGCCGTCAGGGTGAAGGCCGCGTGGCAACGCTGCTGTCCGATCACGTCTGGCTTTGGGCGCGCGGCTATGAAGGTGGCGGCCCCTATGTGCCGTTGCTGCGGCGCCTCGGCCACTGGCTGATGAAGGAGCCCGACCTTGAGGAAGAAGCTCTGCGCCTCTCCCTGCGCGGCCCGTTGCTGCGGATTGAACGTCAGACTCTGGGTGAAACGGCAGCCCCGGTCACGCTCACGCCCCCTTCCGGAACCCAGCGCCAGCTTGAGCTTTCCGAGGAAGAGCCGGGCTTGTGGACGGCAGGCCTGCGCGTCACGGAGCTTGGCCTCTATACCGTGACGGACGGCGAGCGCACGGCGCTGATACACGTGGGTCCGCAGAACCCGCGCGAGTTTGCCGACGTTATCTCCACCACATCAAAGCTCGGCCCCCTCGCCTCCCAGACAGGCGGCGCTGCGGTAAGGCTGGCGGATGCAGGCGGCGAGGTAAACCCGCCCCGTATCGTGCCCATGAACCGGGCGGATGGCTTCTCCGGCAGTGGCTGGATGGGACTGAAGACTTCTCAGGCAAGCGTGCTGAAGGGCATCGACCGCTACCCCGTTTTCAACGGCCTCGCCGGTCTCGCCCTTCTCCTCGGCGCCCTGTCGCTCGCCTGGTACCGTGAAGGCCGGTAAGGGGGCTTAAGTCAGACTGAAGCTCAGCTTGCGGCCAACGGCAGAGGCGGCCTTCAACAGGGTGTCGAGCTGCACCCGGTCATTCGACGGATCAAGGATACGCTCCAGCTGCGAGGCACTGGTGCGCATCCGCCGCGCCATCTCCGACTTTGTAATCTTCTGCGTCTTCATTGCATGCAGAAGCTGGAGCGCCAGCGTGCGCTTGATCGCAACCGCCGTCACGTCTTCCAGCAGACCGTCTTCTTCGAGCAGACTATCGAGGCTCGCCTCTGCCTGCGGCTCAAAAGCTGCAACACCGTCAGATCCCATCATGATCCGAACCCCTCTATTCACCCAGCCGCAGCGTAAGGTCCGCGCGCGCTGTCTGTTTTTCAAGATGAAATGCCCCCTCTAACCGGGGCATGGCTTACCGGCCGCCGCGAACCGCGCCGGAAGGCATGGGGGCGTCTGTCAGGCAGGCCACCAGAAGGCGTGCCGGGTCCACCGGTCCTGGCAGGGTAATCTGTCCGAAGGGCACAGGCGCAAAGCCAAGCGGGCCATAATAGGGAGGATCACCGACCAGCAGCACCGCCGTTTCGCCAAGCCGCCGGGCCTCGTCCAGCGCCGTACGCATCAGCAGTTTGCCGAGGCCACGGTTCTTGAACTCCGGCGCAACAGTCAGCGGCCCCAGCAGCATGGCAGGCGTTTCGCCAATGCGGATCGGCGTCAAACGGACGGAACCCGCAATGGAGCCACCGGCAGTGCCGACATAGCTCAGTTCAGCAGAGTGGGGCACGCCCTCGCGGATACGGAAGGCTGTACGGGCAAAACGGCCCGGGCCAAAGGCTTCAGCTTGCAGGGCTTCAACAGCGGCCTCGTCAGAGGGCGCCTCAAGACGAATGAACCAGGTATCGGTCTTCATGGCAGTTGGCATCTCGGCATTATGGTCTGGCGTTCTTGCGCCCTGCCCTGAAGATGCCAATGGACGAACCGGTCAGCAGCCAGAAACAAGACGCACGCGTGCGATCGGGATAAAGTCCCGTGCGCTCCGTCGTCGTCGCTGTTCGTGGCTCGAAATCATCGTGAGTCGTCCCGTGTCCGGCACAACTGCTGCCGGAATGAATCGCGAGTATCATGAAGCTGGCCGGCTGGTCCAGCAGTTTTTGCAAGGGTTGCCGGACGCAGTGCGCTCACCAGTAGGCGCTGGGATGCAACCGACCGGAAATTTCGTCCACCCGCCGCTGCGTCGCCCCGGTCACATCCAACGGCAGCGCATCGGGAGAAAAGAAGCGGGCCTCCTGGATTTCCTTGTTGGGAACCGGCGATGTCATGCCGGGCTGCCATTCGGGAATCTCGAACAGGGCCACATGATCACGGCTGGAGCCCTCGCGGTTGTGATAGATACCGAGCAGGTGGGGTTCAGCCTGAGCCACAATCCCGGTCTCCTCGAAGACCTCCCGCACGGCCGCCTGTTGCAGGGTTTCCCCAACATCCACGCTCCCGCCCGGCAGGTACCAGCCGGACATGTAGGTGTGCTTGACCAGCAGCACATAGCCATTCGCATCGCGAATGACCACGCGGACGCCGAGCGTATGAGCACTGCGGAAAAGATTGGCGGAATGAATGATGCGGCGCAGCAGAGCCGGCGGCAAAATACGCAGAACCTTGTACATGCGCGGCAGTATGCTGAACATTGTGGTCAGGGCAAGCCCTTCCCGGAAAACGCGGTAAAAACCTGTTCACCTGTCATGCAGGAAACGCAGGGCAGCCCGCCACTTCCATGAGTTGTGCACCTGCGAAGAGTGGCTATATTCACATCATTCCGATGAAGAAATAGGCAGCAACTTGCGCAATGTCTGTGCGAGGCTCCCATCGGAAAACCAGACGAGACACACATGTTTACCGCCCTGTTCGCGCGCCGCACTCGCAACCGCCGCTTCGCATGGAAGCCCGCAGTTGACATGAGCAACCCGCGCATCCGCGCCGCTCTGACCACTTTCGCGGCCAACTGACACTGGCAATCTGGACGCTGCGCGGCGGGCCCTTTGAACAGCCCGGACACAGCGCAGACCAGACGCAAACTTGCCGAAAGCGCCCCCATCGGGGCGCTTTTTGCTTGACGGGTCCAGGCACACGGGGGAAGGAAAGGCATGTTCCGCCTTGCCCATCTTTCCGACCCGCACCTCGGCCCGTTGCCGGAGCCTGAACTGCTGCAACTCCTGTCCAAGCGCATCCTTGGCTATGTGAACTGGCGGCGGAACCGGAACAAGGCCATGGGCGGGGATTATCTGGCCGCCCTCATCGAGGATATGCTGGCGGAAGTACCAGACCACATTGCCCTGACCGGCGATCTCGTGAACATCGCCCTCCCCCTCGAAATCGAAGCAGCAAAGGTCTGGCTGGATGCGGTGGCGCCGCCGGATCTGATGTCTCTGGTGCCAGGCAATCACGACGCCTATGTGCCCGGCGCGCTGAGGTCCGCTTTCAAGGCCTGGCGCCCCTACATGACCGGTGACCATCCGGCAGAGCCGGACAGCCGCAACAGCATCAAGGCGCACTTCCCCTATCTGCGCCGCCGCGGGCAGCTGGCCCTCATCGGCGTCTCAACCGCCCGCGCCAGCGCGCCGGGCCTTGCCACGGGACGCATCGGCGTGCCGCAGACACGGCGGCTGCAGGACATGCTGGAGGCAACCGGCCAAGAAGGCCTGTTCCGGGTGGTGATGATCCATCATCCGCCGTTCAAGGGAGCCACACGCTGGCACAAGCGGCTCGAGGACGCCTCACGCCTGCGCGCTGCCGTCAAGCGCAGCGGGGCAGAGCTTGTGCTGCACGGTCACACCCACATCGACAGCCTGACCAGCATCGAAGGCCCGCACGGCCCCGTTCCGGTCATCGGAGTCCCCTCGGCCAGCCACGCACCCGGCGGCAGCAAGCCCGGGGCGCGCTATAATCTCTTCAGCATCGCACGGGAAGATGGAATCTGGCGCTGCACAATGCAGGAACGCGGCTTTGCAAAGGCCGGAGAAGGCATCAGCGCCATTGCCGAACGGGAAATCGCGATTCCGGCAGGGCCGTAGAGCCGCCTTCAGACTGCCGGCAAACTTGCGGCCTCTCCCCCGGCCGACACTGACGCCTGCTTTTGGTTTTGCCCCGCCCTTCAACCTCACTCAGGCGTCACCCCGGCCAAGCGGAGCGCGAGCCGGCAACTGTTTCATTGATGTCTGAATGTGGCGTTCTCCCGGAGCATGGCATTGAGGATTGTGAGGAG
>NZ_JBAKBF010000016.1:0-82391 GCF_036881715.1 Pannonibacter anstelovis | reverse complement strand
CCCTGTCGGGAAGTCTCGGGAACAGCGTCCCCGCCGCCAGCGACGTTGCCGCCGTCGATGAACAGGCTTATACGCAGACCCACCGGACCGGTCAATCGCTTTCGTGACGATTTTTTGCGAGGCGGATGAATTTTTGACGGCAGCATGTGGACAACCTCCACACACCCACCCCTCAACCCCGCAGAATTCTGCGGCTGCAAGGGGTATGACAGTTTTCAACAGGCTCCTTCAAAAAACTCTGCGGCCTGGCCCATCCGGACCGAACCTCCTGATCCTGCTGCATAAACCTTCTGTTAAGCCCTGCCCGGCGGGGCCGTTTCAACGGTTTCTGCTGACATCTGCAGCTTAAAAATGCAGTCTGCCTTTCCACCGGCCGGATGACGGCCCGCATCATGGGAAACACCAATGACACGACTGACAGAAGCGGCCAGCGGGGTCTATGTGATCGCCGCCACGCCGTTCACCGAGACGGGTGACATTGACTTCAACAGCTGCGACCGCATGGTCGATCATTATCTGGCTGCAGGCGCTACGGGCCTGACGGTTCTGGGCATCATGGGAGAAGCTCCCAAGCTGACCTCTGACGAGTCCGCGGCCATCGTGCGCCATATAATGAAGAGGGTGGATGGAAGGGTACCGATCGTGGTCGGCGCCTCCGCACCGGGCTTTGCGCAGATGCAGGACCTGACCGCCCGCGTGATGGATATGGGCGCGGCTGGTGTCATGGTTGCCCCTCCCGGCTCCCTGCGCACCGACGACCAGATCGTCACCTATTATATGCAGGTGGCCGAGTTCCTCGGAGAGACCCCCTTCGTGCTGCAGGATTTCCCGCTGGTCACGGGCGTGCAGATCTCCGTTCCGGCACTCGCCCGCATCTTCAATGCCCTGCCCACCGCCGTCTGCCTGAAGCACGAGGACTGGCCGGGGCTGGCCAAGATCACTGCTTTGCGGAAGGAAGGCACGCTGAACCGGCGCATCTCCATCCTATGCGGCAATGGCGGCGTCTTCCTGCCTGAGGAGATGGAACGGGGTGCCGATGGCGCCATGACCGGCTTTGCCTATCCTGAAATGATGGCGGGCGTCGTTGAAAACCACCGCAAGGGCGATATGGAGCGCGCGCGGGATCTGTTTGATGCCTATCTGCCACTCGCGCGGATGGAACAGCAGCCCGGCGCAGGTCTCGCAATCCGCAAATACATCATGTACCGGCGCGGCATTCTGGCAAGCCCTGCCCTGCGCAAACCCGGCGCGCCGCTCGATCCCCTGTCCCGTGCGGAAGTGGACCGGCTGATGGCCCGCCTTGAAAAGCGTCTTAAGGAGTTGAACTGATGGATCTTGGACTGAAGGGCAAGCGCGCCCTCGTATTGGGTGCAAGCCGCGGCCTTGGCCGGGCGATTGCCGAAGAACTCGCCCGGGAAGGCGCTCATGTGATCGCCGCAGCCCGCACCAGCGCGGCCATCGAAGCCTGGGCCGGTGAGATTGCAGGCGCGCAGGTCACACCGCTGAAGCTGGACCTCACCGATCTCTCCGCCATTGACGCAGCGCTGGACAAACTGCTGGCGGAAGGCGGGGTGGATATTCTCGTCAACAACATTGGCGGCCCTCCCCCCGGCCCGGCCCTGACCATGGACCGCAGCCTGTGGATCCAGCACTTCGAGGCGATGGCAGCGAACCTCTTCCATCTGTCGGGCCGGCTGGTGCCGCAGATGCAGAAGAAGGGCTGGGGCCGCGTCATCACCGTTGCCTCCTCCGGCGTGGAACAGCCGATTGCCAATCTGGCGCTTTCCAACGGCATCCGCGCTGCCGTCACCGGCTGGTCGAAGACGCTGGCCGCCGAAGTTGCCCGTGACGGGGTGACCGTCAACGTGGTGCTGCCGGGCCGTATTCTGACCACGCGGCTTGAGGAACTGGATGCAGCCGCAGCCAAGCGCACTGGCCAGCCCGTTGAAGAAGTGGCGCGCGCCTCGGCAGAAGCCATTCCGGTTGGCCGCTACGGCCGTCCGGACGAGTTTGCCGCCATGGTCGCCTTCCTTGCCTCGGAGCGGGCGTCCTATGTCACCGGCTCGCTGATCCGTGTGGATGGCGGAGCCACCCGCAGCCATTGAACAAAAAAGGCCGTGCAGACCCACCTCTGCACGGCCTTTCGCCTGACGGAGCCAAAGGCCTGATTTCAGCCGTTGCCGCCGTTCAGAATTTCCAGAAGGTGCTGGAACCGGAGCCCGGCCATGGAGACCCCGTCCAGCACCATGTCATCCAGCTCGTCCTCGGCCTGTCCGCTCCCGCCCTTGCCGCGCAGGGTCGTGGTGCGCAGACGGTCTGCCAGAAACACGGCCAGCGCCTTGTAGAAGCGGGCGGCGAAGGCCGCGTTTTCCTCCAGCCGCTGTTCGATGCGGCGCTTTTCCAGTGCCAGAACACGGGTATCGCGAGCGGCCACGACGGTGGCCGAGGGCGGCGCCTTGTCAACGAAGGACATTTCGCCAAGGATTTCGCCGCTCGACAGGCTGGCCACGGTGCCGACGCCGGTCACCTGTACATCCACCTGCCCATCCAGCACGATGAAGAGATCCGCCGTGGCGCGGCCCTCCTGAATGAGCACGGCACCCGCAGCCACCGTCCGGCGCGCGCCGGTCTGGGCCATCCAGGCGATGTCCGCGTCATCCAGCTGACCCAGTATGTAAAGAACCTTGCGCATGAAAATCCGTCCTCAGTTCAAACCAGCTGGCGGCGGGCATGCGCCGCAAAATGTCCGTCGAGTGCCATGAGTTCGCTGTAGCTGCCGGTCTCCACCACCCGCCCCTTGTCGAGCATGATGATGCGGTCGACGCTTTCGATGGTGCTGAGCCGGTGGGCGATGACGAGCCTTGTCACCGGCAGCCGCTGCAGGGTTTCGGTGACGATGGCCTGCGTGCGGTTGTCGAGGGCGCTTGTCGCCTCATCCAGGAACAGCACGGCCGGCTTGCTGATCAGCGCCCGGGCGAGAAGTATCCGCTGGCGCTGGCCACCCGACAGCGTGCCGCCGCCGTCCAGCATCACCGTATGCAGACCCATGGGCATCTGCTCGATGTCCTTGTCGAGGCCGACCATTTTCGCGGCCTCCAGCGAGGCATCCATGCCGAGGCCACTTTCACCGGCGATGTTGTCATGGATGCTGCCGGCCATGATGCGGCCATGCTGCAGCACCACGCCGATCTGGCGGCGCACCTGCGCAAGATCCAGCCGGCTGAGGGAATGGCCATCAAAGAAGATGTCCCCCAGCTCCGGCCGGTCGAAGCCGAGCAAGAGCCGCAGCAGCGTGGACTTGCCGGAGCCCGATGCCCCGACGATGGCAACAAACTCGCCCTTGCCGATGCGCACGCTCAGCTCGTTGAGGGCAAGCGGGGCTTTTTCCGAATAGCGGAAGGAGACATTGCGGATATCGATAGCGCCGGACAGCTTCACCGGGCGGCTTTCCGGCGGCGGTGCATCCGGCACGGCCTCGATGATCGGCCCGGCGCGCTCGATCAGCGGAACGGCGGACAACGACTGGATCAGCGCGCCGGCCAGCGCCGAAATGCCGCCCAGAACCTGGGCAAAGGCCGTCGAGACGGTGATGAAGTCGGCCAGCGAGAAGCCTTTCCCCGCATCCCCGCCGCTGGCAGCCTTTTCCATGTCCGCCTTCAGGAAATAGAGGATCATGGCATAGAGCACGATGGTGGCGAGTTGCGGCAGCAGCGCATCAGACGCGCCTTGCAGATTGGCCCAGCGCCCGGCCTTTACGGCGTGACGCGTGTTCTGCGAAAAAAGACCTGACCAGCGGCCAAAGCCCATTGCCTCGCTGGCGGAGGCCTTGAGCTTGGTGATGCCCATCAGCATCTGCACCACGAAACTCTCGATCCGGCCCTTCAGCGCCATGCGCTTGCGCTCGTGAATGAGCGCCTGATAGCTGATGGCCACGTTGATCAGGCCAATGAGCACGGCCAGAAGGAGCACAATAAGCGCCAGCCTTTTGTCCACCGTGAGGATCGGCACCAGGCTGATGATGGAAAACACGCTGCTCGCCGCCGCGCTCGTAAAGCTGGAGGTGATCACCTCGCGCGCGGCCTGAATGCCGAGCACACGATCGGAAATGTCACCCACTGCATAGCGGCGGAAGAAGGCAGGCGGCAGGCGCAAAAGGCGTAACAACATGGCCGGTTGCAGCCGGCTTTCAAAGCCCAGCTCCGAGCGCAGCATGGTCAGCCCCTTGCCCGCATCAAACACTGCCCGGGCCAGTGCTGCCGCCAGCAATCCGCCGATGATCACACCGGTGAGGTTGAGATTGGCGTAGGGAATAGCATCGCTGACGAGGAAGCGGGAGCCATAGGGCACCAGTGTTGCCAGAATGGCGGCGGCCAGCATCAGCAAGACCAGCCGCCACCTGTCTGCCGCAAGGCCCGCAAAGCCGAAAGAAAACAGGTCCCGGAAGCGCAGTGAGCTGGCGGGCAGCGCGGGATAGATCTGCACTGCATCGGCCGCGAGACCAGCGGTGCCGCTGCCTTCCGTTCCATCGCTGGCAATCGGCGTCACGCGCGAGCCATCATGCACGTGCCAGCGCCCCTTGCGGAACAGCAGGGCCACGGGGCGGCGCTCTTCGCCCATGAAGCCGATCAGCGGCAGGCCAGGCAGCAGCGTCCAGCCGGGACGCAGCAGCACGGTGCGCCGGGTCATCTGGTGGCGCGACACGATGATGTCGAGGCGGTTGCGTCCCTCTTCCAGCCCGCCCGGCGTCTCGAAGGCCTCCAGCTTCGGCGCAACCTTCAGGGCACCAAAGATGCGCAACAGGCTGGAGCGCAGCGGATCAGGGTCATCGGCGGCAGCCGGGGTAACGGCCGCTTCGATTGTATGTCCGGCGGCGGCAGAGGCGAGTTCCGATAGGGCCTGCGTCTTGCGCGCCTCACCCAGCTTGCGCCTTTCGCTGCGCCAGTCATGCTGGCTGCGCAAGGCTTCGCGCTCTGCAAGGCTGTTGGCCAGTGCGAGCAGCAGCACGGCATCGCTGGGTTCACTGCCTTCCGCAGCATCTTCGGGCACCGGAAGCAGGTCCGCAGCCTGGGCCAGCATGTCCTGCCAGCGCTGCACGGCCTCTGCGGCCACCGGCCCGCCGGAGGCGCAACGGCGCAAGGCACTGTCCGCACCGCCAACGCCAACAAGGGTGAGGCTTCGGCCATCGTCCAGCGCGGCTGCCGCAATGCCGCGTGCAAGCCCCCCTTGTTCCAGCCGGAAAAGGAACAGCCGGCGGCCTTCCAGCGGCGCGCCGAAGACGGCGAACACGTCGAGATAGCCGCGCTCGATGATGAGCCACTGCGCCGGGTCATCGAGCACATGCGGATGGGCGCTGCCGGAGGGCAGGTAAGCACCAGAAGCCAGAGCGGGATGGGAGCCTTGTGTCATGTCCGCCTCACTGCGCCCCCGTCTGGATAAGATCCGCATAAGCACCATTGGCGGCCATCAGGCTGTCATGGGTGCCGCGCTCGACGATTTCGCCCCGCTCCATCACGATGATCTCCGAGCAGTCGCGCACGGTGCTGAGCCGGTGGGCGATGATGATGCAGGTGCAGCCACGGCGGCGCAGGTTGTCATCGATGGCCTTTTCCGTCTGCGGGTCGAGCGCAGCCGTCGCTTCATCCAGCACCAGAATGGCCGGGTCGCCGACAAGGGCACGTGCGAGTTCCAGCCGCTGGCGCTGGCCGCCGGAGAAGTTGCGCCCGCCTTCCTCCACATGAGCGTCGAGTTCGCCGGGGCGCGACACGATGTCATCAAGGATCGCAGCATCCTCCAGCGCCCGGGTGATGGCATCATCGGGCACATCCGGATTCCAGAGCGTCAGGTTCTCGCGGACCGTGCCTTCAAAGAGGAAGATGTCCTGATCCACATAGGCGATGTTGGCTGCACGCTGGAACTGGTCCATTTGGGAAAGCGGCACGCCGTCGAGGCGGATTTCCCCCTCCCAGGGCGCCACGAGCCCGCAGATCAGCCGCCCCAGCGTGGACTTGCCACAGCCAGACCGGCCGACAAGGGCGATGCGCTCCCCCGGACGGGCGGACAGGGAAATGCGCTCGAACAGCGGCTCATCAAGCGGATTGTAGCCATACCGGATGGCGTCCACCTCCAGGGCACCGCTCATCAGCCGCGAGGCGCCACCGGCCGGGCTTTGCGTCAGCGGATCTGGCTGGTTGCGCATGGCATCATCGACGCGGTTGAGATCGGCGCGGATATTGGCAAGTTTCGGCGACAGGGCAACGAGGCTGACAAGCGGCGCGGAGAAGCTGGCGGCCAGAAGCTGGAAGGCGACGAGATCCCCTAGGGTCATCGCCCCCTGCATCACCCGGAAGGCGCCTGCGCCCAGAATGGCCACATCCACCAGACCGGTGAGCAGCGCCGGGGCCAGCGAGGTGATCAGGGCGCGCGAGCCGGATTCCTGAACCGCATTGAGCAGCCTTGCATGAATGCCGGCCCAGCGCCCGAAGGAGGAGGTTTCAAGGCCCGAAGCCTTGATGGTCTCAATGTTGTAGATGAGGCCGACCGTGGTGCCGCCCAGCTTGCCATGTTCCACTGCGAGGCGGATGGAGGATTGCTTCAGCCGCTCCTGCACGATGCGGAGCACCACGAGGTTCGGCAGGCTGAGGGCGATGGTCAGCGCACCGAGCACTGGATCATAGCCGACCAGTACCACGGCAAAGAAGGCCAGAGTGCCCCAGTTCAGCACCGCATTGGCCATATCGGCGGAAATGACCTCCGCCACCCGTTCGCTTGCCTCGACGCGGGACGCAATCTCACCGGCGCTGCGCTGGGAGAAGAAAGACATGGGCAGATGCAGCACCCGCCAGACGAATGCGCCCGCGCCGGAAATCGTCAGCTTGGTGCGCAATCTCAGGATCAGCGAGGACCTGAGCCATGTGAGACCGGTCTTGATCAGGGCCGTCAGGCCGAGTGCGATCAGCAGCGGGCGGGTCAGATGCTCCTGCTGCTGCATCAGGATTCCGTCGACGAAAATCTTGGCGAAGACCGGCAGCACCACACCGGGAATGACGAGCGCAAGACTCAACAGGCCGATCAGCCACAGAGCCCCGTGGGAAGACGAGACACGGGCCCGGAAGGCCGAGAGCAGCCCCTCGGGTTTGGGCGTCTTGCGGAAGGCGTCTGTCGTCTCGAAGGTAAGAACCACACCAGTAAAGGCTTCGCTCAGCTCTTCACGGGTGATTACACGCGGCCCCAGCGCCGGATCGTTGATATAGGCATGGGTCTCCGTCATGCCCTCGAAAACCACATAGTGGTTGAAGTTCCAGTGCAGGATGGCGGGCCAGGGCAGATCGGTCAGCGACTCAGGTTCCTTACGGAAGCCCTTGGCGGTGAAGCCATATTGCCGGGCTGCCTTCAGCAGGCTGCTGGCCTTGGAGCCGTCGCGTGAAACGCCGCAGGCAACGCGCAGCTGTTCCAGCGGAATCCAGGCGCCGTGATGGGCGAGGATCATGGCAAGGCTGGCCGCACCGCATTCCACCGCCTCCATCTGCAGGATGGACGGCGTTGCCTTGCGGCGGCGCTTTGCGGGTTTGGGGGGCGTATCCGTGCTCATGCGGCCGCTCACCCTGCCAGCCCCGAGACCTTGCGCAGCCAGGGAATGACGTAGCTGATCGGACGCCGCCAGGCGACAGTCACTTCCGCTTCGGCCAGCGAGCCGCTGCTGAACTGCTGCTCAGGCCCCGAACCGCCGCTCCAGGCAAAGCCGCTCGGCGTGTTGGCGTCCGGCGTCAGCAGCACGCGCGCGGCAAAGGGCGCGCCCTTGGATGAAAAGCTCTGCACCAGCTGGTCATTGCGCAGGATGGCCTGCATCGCCTGGGCCGTGGTGGGGAAGTCGGAAACCGCCGCCACCGTCCCTTCCATCATGCCATACTCCTCACGCCGCACCGTGGATGGGGCGATCTGCACGGGCATTCCAGAGACCACGCGCTTGCCATCATTGGGCGGCAGGTAAAGCAGAAGCTCCAGCCCCGCCGTGCCGCTCTCGATGCTCAGAAGCGCCTGTCCCGGCGCAATTCGGGTGCCGGGCACGGCCTTCCACTCCACCACGCGGCCATTTGCCGGGCTGGTAATGGTTTCCTGCTGGCGCAGCTGGATTTCCAGTTCGGCCTTCTGCCGTTCTGCGTCCGCCAGCCGTTCCTCGGAAGACCGGATGTCCCGGTCGTTGGAATTGCGCTGCACGATGGCGTCGCTTTCCACCTGCGAGATCTGGCTGCGGGCCTCAAGTTCGCTCTGCCGCGCCTCAGCCAGCGCCCTGCGGGTTTCCAGGAGCTGCTGCCAGGTGATGAGGCGGCGGTCGAACAGCGCCGTATCGCGCTTCTCCTGCTCGTCCAGCACCCGCACCCGCTCCTGTGCATCGCTGACACGCATGGTCAAGGCGTTGACGCGGGCTGCCTGCGTTTCATCGGCAGCGCGGGTGCGCTCTGCCACCTGGCCTTTCAATTCCTCCAGAAGCGCCCGGCGCTCCGCGATTACAGCGTTGATGTTCTCGAGCTGCTGGCGCAGGGCGGGCTGGATGACCCGTGCCACCACCTGCCCCTGCTGCACCGTGCCACCAACCTCCACCAGAATATCCGTCAGCGTGCCGTCTCCGGTCGCCACCGCATCAACAACACGTCCGCCCGTAGTGATCAGGATGCCAGACCCTTTCACCCGCTCCGGCACCCGGCCAAGAATTGACCAGCCGATCGCCAGAGCGATGAGGGCAAACAGTGTCAGCATGGCCAGAAGGTCACGCGGGCGCGTCAGGGAGATCAGCTGGTCCAGCTGCTCGGGAGAGGAAAGCCGGTCCAGCGCCGCTTGCCGGAACAGGCGGCTTGCCTGATTGGACGCGCCATCCTGCGGCGCCGGGCTCGGTTGCGATGACATGGCCCCTGCCTTCTCTTACTGCGCCGCAGCCGCACTTGCGGCGGCTACGGTCTTCATTCCGCTTTCGGACGGCGTTTCCTTCGGCTGCATCAGCAGCCTTGCATCTTCCGGCGACCATCCCCCGCCCAGCGCCCGGTAAAGCGCGATCGCTGCCTGGAACCGCGCAAGGCGCAACTGCTCCAGACTGTCGGAGGCTGAGAAATACTCCCGCTGGGTGTTCAGCACCGTCGTCATGTCCACCTGCCCGGCCTCCAGCTGCTCCTGTGTCAGCTCATAGGCCCGGCGCGCCGCATCAACGGCCTTCCCGGCAATCGCCAGTTCTTCCCCGCTCGTGTTCAGCGCCACCAGCGCCTTCTCCACATCGGACAGGGACGAAAGAACCGCCTGCTCATAGATGGCGATCAGCTCTTCACGCCGTGCTTCAGCCCCCTTCATCTGAGCCGCCAGCCGGGGCGCATCGAAGAGGGGCTGAGCCAGCTGGCTGGTGAAGTTCGCAACACTGGAAGCCGGTGAGATCAGCGTGCTCGTGGTCAGGCTTTCAAAGCCGCGCTGGAGCGAGAAACTCAGGCTCGGCAGCATCGCCGCCCGCGCAGCGCCCACATCCTGAGAGGCGGCCAGAATCTGCGCTTCCGCCTGACGCACATCCGGACGGCGGCTCAGCACATCCGAGGGCAGACCGGCGGTCAGCGGCGGCAGCTTCAGGCGTTTGAGACCGCCCTTGCCGAGATTGACGTCTCCCGGGCGGGCGCCAACAAGCAATGCAAGCGACAGCTCCGCCTGAGATAGAGAGCGGCGCAGGCTAACGATCGCGGCCTCCTGCTGACGCACCACAGTCTCCTGCTGGGCCAGCGTCACCTGTGTGGCCGAGCCCGCCTCAACCCGCTCATGGATGCTGTCCATCACCTTGCGGGCAAGAGTAAGGTTCTGCCGCGCAATCGCCAGCCGGTCACGCAGGGACAACACGGTCACATAAGTCTGCGCCGTTTCCGCCGTCACAGCCAGACGTGTTGCGGCAAGTGCAAAGACACCTGCTTCTTCACGCCGGGCAGCCGCCGAGTAGAGGGCGGCATTCTTGCCCCAGAAATCCAGCTCCCAGGAGGCGGACAGGCCCGCACGCCGAAGCTGCTGCTGCGGCAGGCGCCCGCTTTCCAGCCCCGCCACGGTGGCCGAGGGCCGGAATGTGGTGCTCGTCCCGCTCAGCGCACCTGACGGCAAAAGCCCCGTTCCGGCCTGCAACGCACCCCATTCCGCCTGACGGACGCGGGCAATCGCGGCGGCGATATCCTTGCTCCCCTCCTCCGCCCGGGAGACGAGCGCGGTAAGCTCCGGCGAGCCAAAGGCGGCCCAGAATGCGGGTGCAGCGGCCGGCGCACGCATCAGCGCCTGACTGCGCGGGTCCTGATGGATGTAAGCGGAAGGCATCACCGGGGAGAAGTCATCGGCCGGAACGAGCGGATTGCCCAGCAGCGCGCACCCGGACAGCAGCAAAGCCAGAAGCCCAACGGCCCCGGCGCGCCGCGCCACGGCAAGCGGGAGCGAAATCCCGTCACGCATTACTCCAAGCCGCCCGACACGCCACATACCAGCCCCACAGTCCCCAAACACGTAACACCCGGCGGCAGAGCAACACCAAAAGCACCCAAAAAACGCCAGCCGCATCCAGCACTAACGACGAGGCACTGGCAATCCCGGCGAAGTTCAATACACACCAAAAATCAAGCAAGGAAACTATTGAAAGCAACAAAATATCATCTAACCATTAAGCAAAAACAAATAAAAAATACTATAGAGCTAAAGTATTCAATTGAAAAAAGAAAATGCATACACGCAAAGAATGACAGATTAGCCGAACATCAACAGCCGTTGATATTCCTCTACTACAGCACATCAAATTACATGGTATCAATATCGGACAGAGTACGTGCGGTCGTAGAAGCTTTTGCCCAGCGCAAGACGCTTCTCAGCGGAAGCCGGTCTGGAGATCATTTGATGAATGCAGCCCTCCCTCTCAAGCACCCTGTTCCGGGCACGCTCCGTGCTGCGGCTGGATGCCCGTGGGAGGGTGCAGAGCGCCAGAACACTGCCGCCTTTGAGATCCTCAATGCCGGACAACAGGCCATCACGCCACCCGTCCGCGACGCCGTTGTGCAGAACCTCGTGTCCCTTTTTCGCGGTGACTATCTGCTGGCACGTCTGATGCTGGAAGAAGGCCGCTTCATGGTGTTTCAGGCGATCCTGTGCCTGAGCGCCGCCCAGAACCCGGAAGACCGGGACAGCTGGCTGACACTCGGGCGACTTCAGGCGCGCCTTTCCTCCTCGGGCCTGACCAGCCGCAACCGGATCGAAGCGCTGGTAGCCATCTTCGAGCGCTACGGCTTCATTGAGCGGCGCAAGGCAGAAGAGGATCTGCGGATCAGTATCCTGATCCCCACCGCCCGCATGTGGTCTGCCGATGCGCTTTTCACTGAAATGCACCTGTCTCCCCTTTGCCAGCGGCCGGATCTGGGGGATCAATCGGCAAGCGCGAGCCAGCTTCTGGCGCGTCTCAGCCATGGTGGCGAGGCAAATGGCGGCCAGCATCCGCATGCAGACCCGATGGCACCGGCCTGGTCAGAGCGCAGCATTGCCCCGGCAACGGCAGGCCACCGCAACTGGCGCCGGAGCTTTGCCCCCCTGCTGCAGGACTATTTCGGCATGCGGATGCAGCATCGCTCCATTTCGGCTCTGGCGGAGCGGGACGGCGGCTATCTCACATTCCTGATGCTGCTTCACGAGGCATCCAGGACCGGCAGCAGCCGTATCCAGATGGGCTATGAAGCCATCTCCGAACATGCAGGCATTTCCAGAACCCACGCCCGCCTGCTGATGGAGCAAGCCGAAACGCTGGGCCTTGTTCAGCTCCACGCACGCGGCGGCCGCGATATCGAAGTCCTGCAGAATGCATGGGATGCGATGGACAGCTGGATGACAGGCAACTTCGCTTACCTGCTCGCAACTGACTGATCCGTGAAATGCAAAAGGCGCCTGCCTGCCGGCCGGCGCCTCCTGTTCTGCAGTCCCTCAGGAGCGCACGGACTGAAAGCGGATGAAAGAGTTCAGCACTTCCAGCAAAGTCTTGAGATTGTCGGAAACACCCGCCCCGGCCGAAACCCTTGCCAGCTGATCATCGGTAAGCGCCCCGTCATCCGCGGCAGGCGGAAGGACGAGGACAGCTTCTCCGGCCTTCTCCTCGATCACCCGGATCGAAAGCCCGCTGAACCCGTCCACACCCAGCAGCTTGCCGAGTGCGGCAGCCGGATCGGCGGCCAGAGACTGGCGGAAAGACGCATCCTCATCAGCCTTGGCCACCGCAATGGCCTGCAGCCGGGTCTTCACCTCGGAAATCTGATCCAGAACCTGCATGGTAATCACTCCCTGCCGCGAACTCCGGAAAACCACCCGTCAATTGCTGGAAGCAGGACGGGTCTTGACGATGGTCCCACGGAAGCCTGCACGCGGGTCCGGGCAGGGGTTGCCATCGCCGCCGCCAGCTGCGTAGTCCAGCATTTCATCTGGAAGCTCGTCCTGTGCGATGGCACGCGGCAGCACCAGAACCACCTCGCCAGGCACCTCTTCCAGCACACGGATCTTGAAACCGGGGATCGGATCGACGCCGATCAGCTGCTTCAGTGCCGCGCGCGGGTCCTGAAGCAGCAGCTTGCGGAAAGCCTCATCAGACTGCGCCCTCTCGATCAGCGCGCGCTCGATGTGCTGACGGGCCTGCGTCATGGGATCCGGAACGTGGGACATCTTCTCTCCGCCTCTGTCTTGGAAAACAACCAGGGGCCAGCCGGTCCGGCAGGCCAAGCAAGTCGTCCTGCGCACCGGGCAAGCATTTGTCAGATCTTACCCAGGCTGCAGAAATCATCTGCCTCCGTTATAGGCCCGGTGAACCGGGCGCAGACGGATTGGACCTCAAAAGTGCCAAAACAAACCGCCGCACCTGCGGTAGTAAGAAGGCAGGAAAACCGGGCTGCCGAGAGGTAGCCTGTCTATGGCAGCGGGCCCAAATGGACACCATGACAGCACAGGATCCGGACACAGAAGTACCGCAGATCCGGGAAACCAGACCCGAAGAAGCACCGGCCCTCGCCGCGCTGACGGCAGGCGCGCTGCAATGGATGCTGACCGCCCCCACGCAGGACATGCGTGTGCTGCGCCTTGCCGCCTTCATCGGTGATGAGCCTGCCGGACTGGTCCTCTCCTGTGCAGGCGAGGACGGTCTGCAGGAGCTCTCCTCGATTATGGTTGCGCCTCAATGGCGTGGACGGGGCATAGCCATGATGCTGCTCGCCCAGCTGTGCCAGACCCTGCGCGAAGGCGGACGGCGCGGCATCTATGCCCGCTGGTCCAGCCGCCTGCCGCGCGCGGCCGAATTTGCCCGGCTGCTTGCCTCCTCCGGATGGGGCCAGCCCGAGGTCTCACGCCGCCGCATGTCCTGGCGCGCCGGGGACTGGCCAAAAGGTTTTCCCTTGCGCGACCGCATATTCACGCGGCTGGAGGCAAAGGGGCTGCGCTGCGTCAGCTTTAACAGTCTGGATGATACCGGACGCCAGCAGCTTGTGCAGGCAGGGCAGGATTTGATTGCGCAAGGACGTGCACCGGAATGGTCCAATCCCGCATACTGGGCACAAGGCGAAGGGGCCGGTCTCAGTCAGATCCTCTTCGATGAGACCGGCGCGGTTCAGGGCTGGCTGGTCTGCATCCAGCAGGCAGCGTTCCAGCGCTGGTACATCCCCCAGGGCTGGGTCGTGCGCGAGCGCATCCCGCAGAGCTGGCTTCTGGGTGCCATTGCCCGGCTGCTGCAGGTCTTGGAGGAAGAGGCCGGGCCCGAGGCCATCCTCATCTGCCAGCCCCCCGCCGATGTGCCCGGCGGCATGGAGCAGATGCTCTACAAGCACTTCGGCAGCCACGCAGTTTCGACCGATTACCTCT
Source organism: Pannonibacter anstelovis (assembly GCF_036881715.1). Lineage (NCBI taxonomy): Bacteria > Pseudomonadati > Pseudomonadota > Alphaproteobacteria > Hyphomicrobiales > Stappiaceae > Pannonibacter > Pannonibacter anstelovis. Next base: position 68,516 of record NZ_JBAKBF010000016.1, on the reverse strand, counting down.
TCGAAAGCGAGTGCATATTCAGCGCAGACTGAATGCTCCCGAACCCGTACAACATCACTGCGAGCATATGCATGTCCCCGACCCCAGCCAGGCCACCATCAATGCACCTGACGGAGCCCATAGAGATCAGACCTTGCAGGCCTGACGATCTGCCCCGCTTCGCGCCGCTGACAGCACAAGGCCTTGCCGCAACGCTGCGCGAGGGGCTGACCGGCGCGGAGCAGGACCGTTTCTGCCATCTCGGTCTGTGGCTCGGCGACATTCCCGCAGGACTGCTTCTGTCCCGGCGCAGCAGCATTGTGCCCGGCGAGCAGGAGCTCCTCTCCGTGATGGTGCTGCCGCTTCTGCGCCGCCAGCATCTGGCGCTCCGCCTGCTGGAAGCCTTTGCCGCAAGAATGAAGGCGGAAGGGCGCACCCGGCTCGCCACCCAATGGTCCGAACGTCTGCCGCAGGGCGACGCCTTCGCAGGTCTGCTGACTGCCTCGGGCTGGCGGCCTGCGGCCAAGGCACGGCTGCGCATGGCCTTTCATGTGGGGGAGCGGCATGACGCCCTGCCGCAGCACGAAATGCTGATGCGCCAACTGGAGCGCCGCGGCCTCATTTTCAAATCCCTGGCCAGTCTGGATGCCCGCGAAGAGGAAGGTCTTTCCAGCGCCACGGCCCGGCTCACTGCTTGCAATGCCCTGCCCGTCTGGGCGGATCCCCGGCAGTGGCAGGACGGGCTCGACCGGGAGGTTTCGCAGGCGCTGTTCAATGCTGCCGGGGAGTCCCTGGGCTGGCTTCTGGCTCAGCATCACGCCACTCTCGGGCACTGGACATTGCCCTGCGGCTGGCTTTCACCCTCTGTGCACTGGCATGGCGCACTGATTGCCGGGATGGGAGAGCTCCTGACCCGGCTTGAAGAGATCCGTGGCCCCCTGTCAAGCCTCGTCCTGCAGCCCACCACAACGGAAGGCGCCAAAGTCTGCCGCCTGCTCGACAGCCGCTTCCGGCCCTACGCCATGTGGGCTGATAGCATTCTGGAGAGCCACAAGGCTCTCGGCTGATCTGGACTGTTCAGACGGGATGGACCCCGCGAAAAGGGGCCATCCCGGCTCAGTCCGGCTTGCCCTGCGAGGGCATCAGCGCATAGCCAACACCGCGGATGGTGACGATCGGAGCATCTTTTCCCTCGTGCTGCATCTTCTTGCGCAGGCGGGCGATCAGATTGTCGACCGTATGGCCGCTGATGTCGCGCGGGTCGCGGTTGGAGATCACATCCAGCAGAAAGTCCCGGCTCAGCGGCTGCATCTGGCGTGAGGCCAGTGCCACGAGAATGTTGAATTCACCGGCTGTCAGTTCGACAAGCTGGCCGTTGGGACGGAACAGCTCACGGCGCACCACGTCCAGGATCCACCCGTCAAAGGTGATCACCGGCTCGCGGGAGCGGCGCAGCACGCTGCGGATTCGGGCGAGCAGCGTGCGCAGGTTGATCGGCTTGGTGACATAGTCATCTCCGCCCGCCTCGAGCCCGGCCAGCACATCTTCATCGGAATCCCGCCCTGTCACGAAGATGAGGCCGAACCGCTCACCAAGGCGCAGCTGCCGCGCCAGTTCGATGCCATCTTCATCGGGCAAATTGACGTCAAGCAGAATGATGTCGGGCTGCAAGCCCTGCAACCGGGCCCTCAGATCCGCACCGGTCCCTGCGGCGATGACCGTCATGCCATTATCCTTGAGGAAGCCGGAGATCATTTCCAGGCTTTCGGGGGCATCTTCAACGACAAGTACTGTTGCGGTCATCAGCGTGCTGTCTTCCCGGGCGCGTCAGTTCCCTTCGCGCCTGTATGCGTTTCAAGCTCTGCGATCGCAGCGGCAAGTGCGGTTGAGAGCTTATCGATAGCGCCGTTATTTGGCGCAGCTTTCTCTGTCAACAAGAGGCCCGCAGCGTGCTGAAGATCAGTGTAACCCATGTTGGCCGCACTGCCCTTCACCCTGTGTGCAACACGCTGCAGTTCTACGCTATCACCTTCAGCCTTACGCAAAGCTTGAAGCTGCTCTTTCAAATTATCCAGGAACAGGATCTGCAGCTGCGCAAGCCTGTCAGGTCCCAGCAGCTGCGCCGGCGCAGTTATCTCCCCGGACGATGAAGGTCCTCTCAGCAGCTGCCCCAATTCTTCCGCCAGATCCCGGACATGCTTGCCTTCTGTCCGTCCACATTGGAAGACCGCGCCGGTACCAAGCCGTCGCAGTTCTTCCTCAGCCGACGGCCCATCGGCACAGGTGACCAGCTGCATGCCGCATTCGCAAAGCTTCTGCGCCACGGCCACATCCCCCATACGGCGCGGGAATAGGATCATTACCGGAAAGGGCCGCACGGCCAGGATATGCTGAGCCGCCTTGATGTCCGGCAGCGGAAAGACACGGTAACCGAGGTCCGTGAGACCTTCCGGCAGGCCAGGCGGAACATCACCTGCAATCAGAATATCGGCACCCGGCAGGATGTTGAGCGGCCGCATCGGCCGCCGCTCCGCCGAAGAGCGCTCCTGCGCATACCGCCGGTTGGCGGCCCTGTGCAGCGTATCGTTCAGAAGCTCCGGCCGGACAGGCTTTTCCAGATGCCCGTCCATACCCGCCTCCTGCGACCGGCGCCGGTCCTCCGGAAGGGCATTGGCCGTGAGCGCGATGATGGGCAGATTGCGGAAGGCGCCACCCAGCGCCCGGATGGCGCTGCAGGTTTCATAACCGTCCATGCCGGGCATCTGCAGGTCCATCAGCACCACATCAAAGGGCCGCGCCTGGACCAGCTTCAGTGCCTCCTCACCACTGTCTGCCACGGTGCAGACATGGCCCTCGCGCTCCAGCAGCCCGCAGGCGACCAGCTGATTCACCGGATTGTCTTCCACCAGAAGGATCGCCAGGCTGCGCAGCGGCACCAGCCCGGCATGAGCGCCGGCTGTCAGCTCCGTTGCGGCTGCCGCAAGCGCCCGCTCCGATGCCTGCGCCATGGGCAGGTTGAGCTGGAAACAGCTGCCTTCACCCTTGACGCTGGTCACGGAAACGCTGCCGCCCATGGCTTCGGCCAACCGCTTGCAAATGACAAGGCCAAGGCCTGAGCCGCCATAACGGCGGCGGATCGAGGCATCGGCCTGGGAGAAGGGCTGGAACAGGCGCGGCATCTCTTCCTCCGAAATGCCGATTCCCGTATCCCGAACGGAAAAGCGCAGCGGCAGAAGCGTGCCACCCGCCTGCACTCCGCCGGACATCTGCCCCTGCAGATCCACCGTAATGGTGACAAAACCCCGTTCCGTGAACTTCACCGCATTGCCGGCCAGATTGAGCAGGATCTGACGCAGTCTTGCAGGATCTCCCATCACCTGGCGCGGAACATCAGGGTGGAAATCCAGCCGGACGGATAGTCCCTTCTCCTGCGCCTTGGAACTGACCAGTGTCACCACATCCTTGAGAATCTGATGCAGGTCCAGCGGCACGTTTTCATGTTCTGCCGTTCCCGTCTCCAGCTTCGACAGGTCCAGCACATCATCCAGGATGGTGGCGAGAGCCTCTGCGGATTGCTGCAGGATTTCCAGCCGTGTGCGGGCGACCGGCGGCAGTTCTTCGGCCTGCGCGAGCCGCACCATGCCGAGCACCCCATTCAACGGAGTGCGGATCTCGTGGCTCATGACCGCAAGGAAGTCCGCCTTGACGCGGGCGCCGGCCTCTGCCGCATCCTTGGCCTGCCGCAACTCCTCATTGATCTGCCGCTCACGGTCGATACGCAGAAACTCTTCCCGGCGCATGCGATTGAGCTGCACCCGCGCCACGCTGCCGGCCACATAACCAACGGTGATCACAAGAAAGATGGAGGCCAGGTCCAGCGGTGTTTCGGGCTTCGGCCGCAACACCCCCCAGAACAGCAAGCTGATGAGCGGTGCATAGGCACTGGTCAGAGCCACCCCCCGGAAGCGCCCCGGCAGATACATGGGCATGGCAATGGCGATCAGCGGCAGAAGCAGACCGCCATGACGGGTCAAGGCGGGATGATCGAAAATCAGCGCATTGAGAAAGAAGAACGGCAGGATGTGTGCATAGGTCAGCACAACAACCTGGCGGTGGCTCTCGGCCTTCGCCAGAACGTAAAGCACCACGAGGCAGAGCACAGCCAGCACCGCACGGACGCCCAGAAAGAGCAGCAGGCGCGGCTCCTCCAGCATCATGATGTCCATGGGTGCAAAGGCCAGGCTGGCGATGGTCGTCGCCGTGACACAGAGCTTGGCCGTCCCCAGCGTCTCGCGGAGAGACGCCGTACAATAGGCGTCTTCCCGTTCCCGGTTCCGGAACTCACCGGTCCAGCTGAACAGCCGTGATGCTGGAAGATCCAGGGCGGATTGCGTAGTCATCGAATCGGACCTGCGCAGGTCTGTGGTTTCCCAAAGACATACCGCCTTATTCGCCTCCGTGCGACGTCAACCCGAAAAACGCCGGAGGCTCAGCCGCCCGCCGCCAGCTTCAGCACATCCGCCTCGTTCACCTCCGTCAGCGGCATGTGCAGGCGGAGCACCTCGATCGGATGACCTTCGCGCAACAGGCCAATGACCGTTTCCACATCCGGGCAGCCCTCATCGCGGCAGGAAAGCTCCGACAAGGAGATGGCGACGCCCTCCTCAAGGGCAAAGGCCGTGCGGACCCAGCCCTTGATCTCGGCGATCTTCTGCGGAATACCGCGCGAGCGCGGCTTGAGCGGATTGATGAATGCCGTCATGTCTCAGGCGTCCCGTGTTGGTTTGGGCCCCAGCCCGATTGCATTGCGCAGGCGCTCCATGGCTGAAGGGCGGCCGACGAGCACGGCTTCAAACAGCTCGCGGACGGGCTTCTCCTCCAGCTCGTCCGTGATGAACACCAGCCGTCCGCGATGGTCCTCGCTCGGCCAGGCCTCCAGCTGCACGGCCGGAAAAACAGCATGCTGCACGGCATGGATCACCAGCGGCCTGTCAGGTGCATCTTCCAGCGCGATCAGCCCCTTGACGCGCAGAAGGCGCGGCCCGGCAGCCTTCACCAGCACCTCCATGAAGCGCTTGTAGTTGGCTTCGGCAAAAGGCGTATCGGAGGTGAGCACGAAACTGTTCACCCGGGCAGCGTGGCGGGAAAGCCCGCTTTTGCCATGCACATGGCCGCCCTCGGCGCTAACGGCCTGATCCATGGCAAGCCACCCCAGCACATCCTCGCCAAGGCTGGCCGGCTGATAGTTGCGCGGCACGAACAGGCTGTCGAGGTCAACGCCTTCCCCGTGCCGGTCGATAAGCTCAGCCGCAGGGTTCAGCTGCCGCAGGCCTTCTGCCAGCAGATCGATATCGCGCTTGCTCGCCGGGTCCTGCGCCAGATCCGTCTTGGTCAGCACGATCCGGTCGGCAAAGGCCACCTGCTTGGCCGCTTCGAAATGGTTCTCCAGCGTGATTTCGCCCGTGATGATGTCGACTGTGGTGACGACACCGGCAAGCACGAAATGCCGCGCCACAACATGGTCGCGCAGACCCATGGCGGGCATGGCACCGGCTACCAGCTGGTTGACCAGCGGTGCGGGATCGGCAAGGCCGGTGGTTTCGATGATGACTCGGGAGAACGGGGCGACATCGCCGCTCTCCACCGCTTCATACAGCTCGTAAAGGGTTCCGCGCACATCGGAGCCGGCGGTACAGCATAGGCAGCCGGTGGAGGTGCGCATCAGCTCGCCCCGGCCCACCCGGACCAGATCATGATCAATCGGCACCTCGCCGAATTCGTTGATGATGACCGCCGTATCCTGCCCGTTCTCACGGCTCAACAGATCCTGCAAAAGCGTCGACTTGCCGGAGCCCAGAAAGCCGGTGAGGACGATAACGGGGATTTTCTGCGTGATCTTTGACATTCCGTCCCCAATTCCTCGCACCGGCGGCTGCAGGTCATTCTGTCCTGCCTTGAGGCAATCCGGCAGGACACCGGCTAGAAATAAGCATCTGGCACGTGCTGGCAAGCGCGCATGAGAATGTTACATTATTACATGCATTCAAGTACCGCAAGACGGTCAGGCGCTTGACAGCAGGGCAGATGAGCATTTTAGTTCGTCAATCTAACGAACAAAAAAGAGCCCAATATGGTCCCCATCCCGCAACACCAGGCCACGCATCACGCCGTATTCCAGCAACTTCTATCCGATGGCCCCATGTCCCGGGCCGAGCTGGCGCGGCGCTGCGGCTTGTCAAAGCAGACACTGTCTCTTGTATGCCGGGCGCTGGAGAATGCTGGCCTCATCCGCCAGGCCGGTGAGACCGAAGGTCACATCGGGCGCAGGGCCAGCGTTTTCGCTCCGGTTCCGGAAGCGGCCTGCTGCGCCGTGGTGGATCTGGGGGGCACCAAGGTGACCGTTGCCCTTGCCACCCTCACCGGCTCACTGCTGTCAGGCCTGACGGAAGCAACGGACAACCGGGGCGGCGGGCACGTCATCACCCAGATCGCCCGCCTGTGCCGGGAAACGGCTGCGGCTTCCGGCATTGAGTGGAACCGGGTGCGCCATGCCGTCATCGGTGTGCCCGGCGCACCGGACCTCACGACCGGCCGGGTGATGATGGCACCCAACATTCCGGCCTTCGATACATTCGACGTGCGTGCCGCCTTCGCCGAAGCGCTCGGATGCAGCGTGCAACTGGAAAATGACGTGAACCTGTCTGCGGAAGGCGAGCGGTGGGCCTTGTCCACCGCAGCTCCTGTTCTGGACATGGCCTATATTTCCATCGGCACCGGCATCGGCTGCGGCCTCATCTGCGATGGCCAGCTGTTACGCGGCGCCGCACATGCGGCCGGAGAGATAGCATTTCTGCCCTTTGGCGCTGATCCGTTCGACCCGCAATCGCGGGACTGCGGCGCGCTGGAACAGGAGGCAGGCTCCCACGGCATGCGCCGCCGCTACCATGCACTGAGCGGCAAGGACATCACCGTGCCTGAGATCTTCACCCTCGCAGAAGGGGGCGATCCAGCCGCGGAAACCGTGCTGGCGGACACTGCCCGGCTGGTGGCTCGTGCCATTGCCGCGCTTGCTGCCATCACCAACCCAGCCCTTGTGGTTCTGGGTGGCTCCATCGGCGCAAGGCCGGATTTCATCGCCCGCGTCCGCGCACTTGCACCCCAGTGCCACCCCTCTCCACCCGAAATCCGCCTTTCGCAGCTTGGCAGCCGCGCCCCTCTGGCCGGAGCGGCCCGGCTTGGCCTCCCAAGGCTGATCGAGACCGCCCTCGGCGGCTAAGTCACGCCCTTCTTCCTGGAGGCGCACTCCACCGGACGGCTTCGGTAGAAACACGGTTGCCCTTGCGCCGTTTCCCCCGCTACTTTCACAGCCGGTAAGGCTCACGGGAGGAGACCTTGTCCTCGCGTGGCCACACGCCAGTGCCGGGCCGCGGCATCCGCTGCGCCCGATGCCGGGTGAGAACACCGGAACCAAAAGGGAGGCATATTCATGAACCTATTCAAGCGTTCGCTTGGTGCTGCTGCCATCGCGGCCACCGCCATTGGCGTTGCCATGGCACCTGCAAAGGCCGAATTCATCAACGTGCTCACGGGTGGCACATCTGGCGTCTATTATCCGCTGGGCGTTGCCCTGTCCAAAATCTATGGCGAGAAGATCGAAGGCGCCCGCCCGCAGGTGCAGGCCACCAAGGCTTCGGTCGAAAATCTCAACCTTCTTCAGCAGGGGAAGGGCGAGATCGGCTTTGCCCTTGGCGATTCGGTCAAGCTCGCCTGGGAAGGCAATGCTGAAGCAGGGTTCAAGGCTCCGCTCAACAAGCTGCGCGGCATCGCCGCCATCTACCCGAACTACATCCAGATCGTCGCCTCCAAGGACAGCGGCATCACCGATCTGGCCGGCCTCAAGGGCAAGAGCCTGTCGGTGGGCGCCGCCAAGTCCGGTACGGAGCTGAACGCCCGTGCCATCTTTGCTGCCGCAGGCATGGGTTATGGCGATCTTGCCAAGACCGAGTATCTGCCCTTTGCCGAGTCCGTGGAACTGATGAAGAACCGCCAGCTCGACGCCACCCTGCAATCCGCAGGCCTTGGCGTCGCCTCGCTGAAGGACCTGGCCACCTCCGTTCCGGTCAACATGGTGGCCGTGCCGGAAGACGTGGTGACGAAGCTTGGCGCACCCTACATTGCCGCCACCATTCCGGCTGGTACCTACGAGGGCCAGAGCGCCGATGTACCGACGGTCGCGGTCGTCAACTTCCTCGTCACCCATGAGGATGTCTCGGAAGAGACCGCCTACCAGATGACCAAGCAGCTATTCGAGAATCTGCCGGAAATGGTTGCCGCCCATGCGGCAGCAAAGGCCATCAGCCTCGACAAGGCAATTACCGGCATGCCCGTGCCGCTGCATCCGGGCGCAGAGCGCTACTACAAGGAAAAAGGCCTGATGTAAGGCCTCGCCTGACGAGGGAGCGCAGCATCTGCGCTCCCTCTCTTTCTTGTCACCCCTTTTCCCCTTGCATTGACGCACCCGCGAAAGTTCGAGCCGCGCATGAGCACATCCCCGTCATCGCAGACCCCGATTGCCGCCCCTCAGGAAGACCCGCATGGTGCCGGTTTTCAGGAGGGCTTCGAGGGCCGCCTGCTGTTCTGGATCGCCTTTGCCTTTTCCGCGTTCCAGATTGCCACGGCCGCCCATGTGATCGACCTGCCAAGCCAGATCGTGCGTGCCGTGCATGTCGGATTTCTCGGCCTGCTCACCTTTCCTCTGGTCGCCGCCGCCCGGCACGACAAGCTGCCGGTACGCGTTCTGGCCTGGCTCATGGCTTTTGCGGCTGTGTCCGTCGCGGCCTATCAGTGGTGGGACTATACGGACCTTCTGATCCGTTCCGGTGACCCGCTGCCGCGAGATCTTGTCATGGGCGTCATCGCGCTTGTCACGGTCTTTGCAGCCGCCTGGGCAATGATGGGGCTGGCCCTGCCGATCATCGCGGGACTTTTCCTCGCCTACTGCCTCTTTGGCCAGTATCTGCCGCCACCGCTGGACCATCGCGGCTATGACTTTTCGCAGGTCGTCGAGCACATGACCTATGGCACGGAAGGCATCTACGGCATTCCGGTCTACGTCAGCTCCAGCTTCATCTTCCTGTTCATTCTCTTTGGCTCCTTCCTGGAACGGGCCGGGATGATCAAGCTCTTCACCGATGTCAGCCTCGGCCTCGTTGGCCATGCCACGGGCGGGGCCGCCAAGGTTTCCGTCATTTCTTCCGGGCTTATGGGCACCATTTCCGGCTCGGGCGTCGCCAATGTGGTCACCACCGGCCAGTTCACCATCCCGCTGATGAAGCGCTTCGGCTACCGCCCCGCCTTTGCCGGCGGCGTGGAGGCCACATCCTCAATGGGCGGACAGATCATGCCGCCGGTCATGGGTGCGGTGGCCTTCATCATGGCCGAAACACTGGGCGTCGAATATTACGAGATCGTACAGGCAGCCCTCATTCCCGCCGTGCTCTATTTCGCCTCCGCCTTCTGGATGGTGCATCTGGAAGCAGGCAAGCGGAACCTGCGCGGCCTGCCGAAGGATGAGCTGCCCTCCGCCAGCAAGGCGCTGAAAGAAGGCTGGTTCCTGCTGCTGCCGCTCGGCGTGCTGGTCTATCTGCTCTTCGGCGGCTATACGCCGCTGTTTGCCGGCACCATCGGTCTGGGACTGACCGTCCTGCTGATCCTCGGCGGCTCCATTGCGCTCGGACTGCCGCAGGGTGTCATCCGCACCATCTTCTGGATTGGCCTCGGCCTGACGGGCGCTGCCTTCTTCGCGCTCGGCATCAAGGTGCTGCTGATTGCGATCTCGGCGCTGATCCTCATCAACATCTTCACCAAGGGCGGGCGCAACACGCTGGCCCTGTGCCGCGACAGTCTCGCCGACGGCGCCCGGACCGCGCTGCCCGTGGGCGTTGCCTGCGCCCTCGTTGGCATTATCATCGGCACCATGACGCTGACAGGGGCGGCCACCACCTTCGGCCAGTTCATCGTCAGCGTTGGGCAGAACAGCCTGTTCCTCTCGCTGCTTTTGACGATGATCACCTGCATCGTGCTGGGCATGGGCATCCCGACGATCCCGAACTACATCATCACCTCGTCCATCGCAGGCCCGGCCTTGCTGGAACTCGGCGTGCCGCTGATCGTCAGCCACATGTTCGTGTTCTATTTCGGAATTCTGGCTGACCTTACGCCGCCTGTGGCACTCGCCTGCTTTGCCGCAAGCCCGATCGCCAAGGAAAGCGGATTGAAGATCTCCTTCGAGGCGGTGAAAGTGGCGGCGGCCGGGTTCGTCATTCCCTTCATGGCCGTCTATACACCTGCCCTGATGCTGCAGGACGGCGGCGCGCTGGCAGCCAGCATCGGCTACGTCCCGGCGGTGGTCTACGTCGTTCTCAAGGTTGCCATCGCCATCGCTCTGTGGGGCGCTGCCGTCATCGGCTGGCTCGGCGTGCCGCTGCCCTGGTGGATGCGCGCACTTGCCATGGCTTCCGCCTTCACACTGGTTGCCGCCTTGCCCATCACGGATGAAGTGGGGCTGGGGCTCTTTGCGCTCTTCGCCTTCCTCGTCTGGCGGACCAACATGTCGGCTGGCAAGAAGGCCACCCCGAACGCGGGCGCATGAGCGCCTGCCTTCTGGCCGGAGCGCTGACGCTCAGCCTCTCCGGCCCCTTCACACTGGAATGGACCCACTCCGTCGAGAAGACGGAGTGGCAGGAAACCTGGGCTGTAACGGAGGACGGCCTCAAACTTCAGGAGGCGCGTGTGCGCGGCTCGGGCGCGGGCATGGAGCCGGGCGATGGCGCCCGGCTTCAGGACGGCTGGTGGGTCTGGGCTCCCACATTGCCGCCGCAACCGGAGCTTCTGCTCGCCGCCTCTGGCGCCACCGTCTCCGGCTGGACCCTCTGCGCAGACGGCACCTGCCACACGATCGGGGCAGATGCTTCGGAACCGGTCAGGATTGCGCCGTGCAGATAGGAGCGGCTGCGCCCCCTATTCCTCACTTCACCATGTCGCGCTGGTAGATCCAGTCGTGGTCCGGGTGGTTCTTGAAGCGCCACTTGCGCAAGGGGCCAGCCATGACGTTGAGATAATACATCTCGTAGCCATAGGGCGAGCCGCAGGGGTGGTGGCCTTTGGGGACCAGAACCACGTCGTGGTTGGAAACGGCCATCGTCTCGTCGAGGGAGCCGTCCTCGGTGAAGACCCGCTGGATGCCGAAGCCCTGCGCCGGGTTGAGCCGGTGGTAGTAGGTCTCTTCCAGATAGGTCATGTCCGGATAGTTGTCCTCATCATGCCGGTGCGGCGGATAGGACGACCAGTGGCCGGAGGGGGTGAAGACTTCCGTCACCAGCAGGCTGCCAGCCACATCCCGCCCTTCCATGGCGATGTTGTGGATGTAGCGCGTATTGGTGCCCTGCCCGCGCTGGTCAAGCTGGATGCCATCCGGCCCCAGCACCTGCGCTTCATGGGTGCCCTTGCCTGGTGCCGAGCAGACGGCCAGCGTCAGATCCGTGGTGGCGGTGGCAGACCAGTCCGACTGGTCCGGCACATAGAGGCAGGCGGGCGGCAGACGCTCGAACACATCCATGCGCAGCCCCATCTCGCCGAAATCGTTGCCCGATGCGGAGAGGCGGGCCTTGCCCTCGACCAGCACGAGAATGACTTCGCGTCCGCCGGTGGCCTCACCAACGCTTTCGCCCGCCTTCAGCCGGTAGAGATCAAAGCCCACATAGCCCCAGCCGGCGCTTTCCGGCGTGATGGCGTGGGTCTTGCCGTGGGTGCCTTGCGGCTTTCTCAGAAGCTTGCTCATACCGTTCCATCTCCGCCCTGTTGCGCCTTGTAGGTGATGATCAGAGCCCACGCGGCATAGGCCGCAATGGCCGCGAAGAACAGCGCCCAGCCCGTGGAGCCGTTCCAGTATTCAAACCCGGCCCAGCCAGCCGTGACCACCACAATGGCAATGCGCCGCCACAGCGGGCCGTAGAAGGAATGGGTCGGGTCAATAATCTTCATCAAGGTCTCTTTGCTGCGAGGGATCAGGAGAGAGCGGCTGCGCCGAGCGTAGCAGATGTCCGGGGCATGCGCTGAATATACCCCGGACGGAGCTTCGTGCCATGTCTCCCTGGCTTTGCCTATCCACTCCCCTCCCCCTTTGAAGGGGCCTATCGGCTTCACACATCGTATAAGAAGAGGCTGCGAGCGCTGCTTTGATGCTGGAAAGACAAGCAGTTTCATAGTCTTACTTCTCTTGCTGAAGCCTCTCGTTTCCCCTCCCCCTTGAGGGGAGGGGGTAGGGGTGGGGGTCTTCACGCAGGAGCGCGGCTTGATTGGCACTCGTCTCTACCCTGCACACCTTCAATGAAAATACCCCGTGTTTCCAGTCCGTTACCCCCACCCCTCACCCCTCCCCTCAAGGGGGAGGGGGCGGAGAGGCCCTGCCACAGATCAAACGCATGACTGCGGGCAATCCCCGGACCTGATATGTAGATCCGGCGGCCCCCAGCTCCGTTCACCTGCCCTTGTCGAGCCCAGCCTCGCGGGCGAAGCTGCGCAAGGCGTTGAAGCCCATGCTCTGGTACTCGAAGGGATTGCGCACGCTCGGGTCCTGTTCGGCCTCGATGACGAGCCAGCCTTCGTAGCCATGAGCCGCCGCGCTCTTCAGCACGGGCAGGAAGTCCACGCCGCCTTCCGCATCGCCCGGCACGGTGAAGACACCGCGGCGCACGCCTTCGAGGAAGGAGAGGTTTTCCTCACGCACCTGACGCATGATGTCCGGGCGCACGTTCTTGGCATGGATATGGCGCACGCGGGCCATGTGGCGCTCGGCCACTGCTGCCGGATTGCCGCCGCCGAAATAGCAGTGGCCTGTGTCGAACAGCAACTTGGTGGCCGGTCCCGTGTGCTTCATGAACAGGTCGATTTCCGCCTCGCTCTCCACCACCGTGCCCATGTGGTGGTGATAGACCAGCGTGATGCCCTGCTCTGCCGCAAAGGCCGCCAGCGCCTCGACGCCCCGGCCAAAGTCAGCCCACTCGGAGGCGGCCAGCACCGGCTTGTTGTTCACCGGCACGCCGTCATTGCCATGAATGGCATTGGAGGTTTCGCAGGTGATGATCACCTTGGAACCCACCGCCTTCAGCAGGTCGAGGAAGGGCTGCATCGCTGCCTTCTCATCCTCGATGGAGTTCGTCAGAAGGTTCAGCGAGTGCCAGCCGGAGATGTATTTCAGCCCGCGTCCGCCCAGCTCCTTGGCGATGCCTTCCGGCGTCGTCGGCAGCTTGTGGCCCTTCTCGATGCCGTCGAAACCGATCTTGGCGGTTTCATCGAGGCACTGCTCAAGCGAAATATGGGCGCCGAGGGTCTGGTCGTCGTCGTTAGACCAGGCAATAGGATTGGTGCCATAGAGGATCATGGATCAGTTTCTTTCCTGAAGCGAACGTTCGTAGGACTCGCGCGCCGCCCGCACTTCGGCACGGGCGGAAACTTCCGGCACCGCCACATCCCACCAGTGGCCGCCATGGGGCGTGGAGGGGTAGGGATCGGTGTCAATGACCACCACAAACGGACCGCTCGCCATCTTCGCTTCGGCAAGAGCTGCCTCAAGCTCGGCGATGGACCCGGCCTTCACCGCCTTCGCCCCCATGGCACCCGCATGGGCCACGAAGTCGATATGGCTGGGGTTGGTGTGGTTGGTGTGGTCGAGAAGGTTGTTGAACTCGGCTCCACCGGTGCCCATCTGCAGCCGGTTGATGCAGCCGTAGCCCCGGTTGTCGGTGATGACGACCGTGATCTTCTGGCCCAGCATCACGGCGCTGGCGAGTTCGGAATTCATCATCATGTAGCTGCCGTCACCGACCATGCAGATGACGTCGCGCTCCGGCTCCGCCATCTTGATGCCCAGCGCTCCGGCGATCTCGTAGCCCATGCAGGAGAAGCCGTATTCCATGTGATAGGACATGGGGCGGCTCGCCTTCCACAGCTTGTGGAGTTCGCCTGGCATGGTGCCGGCGGCGCACATCACCACCGTATCGGGACCAGCTGCACGCTGCACGGCGCCAATCACCTGCTGATCCGTGGGCAGGCCGTTTGCATCCGCCTCCGGAGCAGCTGTCAGCGGATCGACCTTGGCAAACCAGTCTGCCTTGAGGCTTGCGGCAATGGCCGGGCCCTTGTGGGCGCCCAGCTGCGCAGACAACTCGCCAAGGCAGACGCGGGCATCGCCCTGCAGCGGCACAGCGCCATGCTTCATGGCGTCATAGGCCGCAACGTTGATGGACACGAGCTTGCGCGCCGGATTGCGGAAGAGCCCCCAGGAGCCGGTGGTGAAATCCTGAAAACGCGTGCCAACGCCGATGACGAGATCGGCATCCTTCGCGGCGCTGTTAGCGCTTTCCGATCCGGTAACACCGACAGGACCAAGGTTGAGCGGATGATCCCACGGCAGGGCAGATTTGCCCGCCTGGCTTTCGACCACCGGAATCTGATGCGCCTCGGCAAAGGCCTTCAGCGCCTGCGTAGCGCCGGAGTAATGCACGCCGCCGCCTGCGATCAGCACCGGCTTTTTCGCGGCGCGGATCAGGGCCACCACTTCGGCCAGTTCCGCCTCGTCCGGGCGCTGGCGGCGCTGGCGCCAGACGCGGGGGGCGAAAAACTCTTCCGGCCAGTCATAGGCTTCCGCCTGCACGTCCTGACAGAAAGCCAGCGTCACCGGGCCGCAATCGGCCGGATCGGTCATCACCGCCATGGCACGCGGCAAAGCAGTCAGCAGCTGCTCGGGCCGCATGATGCGGTCGAAATAGCGCGAGACCGGGCGGAAGCAGTCATTGGCGCTGATGGTGCCGTCGCCAAAATCCTCGATCTGCTGCAAAACCGGGTCCGGCCCGCGGTTGGCGAAGACATCGCCCGGCACGAACAGCACCGGCAGCCGGTTGACATGGGCGAGCGCAGCCGCCGTCACCATGTTGGTGGCGCCGGGACCGATGGAGGAAGTCACCGCCATGGCCCGGCGGCGGCCAAGCTGCTTGGCATAGGCGATGGCCGCATGGGCCATGCCCTGCTCGTTGTGGCCGCGCCACGTAGGCAGCGTGTCGCGCACGCCGTAGAGCGCTTCACCAATACCGGCCACATTGCCATGGCCGAAGATGGCCCAGACACCGGCGATGAAGGGCACGCCCTCTTCGGTCATCTGGCTGGAAAGCCAGCGCACCATGGCCTGGGCGGCGGTCAGTCTTACCTTGCTCATGCAGCAACTCCCGATGCACCGCGTGCCGCATCCCATGTGGCGGACAGGCGGGCGAATTTTCCGGCCATCTGCGCAATGGCCTCAGCATCCGTCATCGTTCCGGCGAGCCAGCCGCGTGCTGCCTCGCTGTAGATGGTGCGCCCCACGGCAAAACCCTTGACCAGATCATGCTGCGCGGCCGTGGCAAAGCAGGCAGCAAGCTCGTCTTCCGGAGCGTCTAGACCCAGCACCACGATGCCGCGCACACGCGGATCATAGGCCTTGATCATGTCACAGGTGCGCTTCCACGCTGCATCGGAGCGCATTGGCTCCAGCTTCCACCAGTCCGGATAAACACCGAGCTTGTAGAAGCGCTCGATGATGCGGGCGGTCGTTTCGTCATCCACCGGGCCAACCTTGGAGGGGATGACCTCGAGCAGGAACTCAAGCCGGTTGCGGCGGGCAGCGGCAAACAGGCGCTGGATCACCGCTTCCTGCTCCGCCCAAAGGGCCGCATCATCATCCGGATGGCAGAAGCACAGAACCTTGACCACATGCTCCAGCGGCCATTCGGTCAGACCGCCATAGTCCGGGCCAAGCTCCGGCTCCAGCGTCAGCGGACGCGAGCCGGGCCATTCGACCGGACGGCCAATCCACAGTCCCTTGCCGGCCGCCTGATGCAGCGCATCGCGGCCAAGGCGGTTGTCGCACAGAAGACCGTACCCGGTCTTTCCAGCAGCAACTTCTTCCACGGCGGCAAGACACAGCTTCTTGAAGGCGCCGATCTTTTCCGGCGTTGCCCCCGGCAGCTCTTCCATCTGGCGGCGGTGATCGAAGGCAAAGACATGCATCAACGGCCAGTCATAGGAGCGGTTGGTGGACCAGTGTACCTGCTCCAGCTCAGCGTCCTTGCGCAGCGCAGGCGTAACGATGCCGCGCTTCAGGAAGAACTGCAGCTCCTCCCAGGACGGATAGGCCGGCGTGCAGCCATGACGCGACACGGCAAAGGCACCGCAGGCATTGGCATAGGTCAGCGCACGCGGCCAGGTCTCGCCATCGAGCCAGCCCTTCAGCAAGCCCGCCATGAAGCCGTCGCCCGCGCCCAGCACGTTGAACACCTCGATGGGGAAGCCCGGCCCTGCCTCGCCTTCATCCAGCGTATCGGGAATGGCCCCGGCAAAGGCGGCAGCGCCCATGGGGCCGCGCTTGCAGATCAGCGTCGCCCCCGTCAGCGCCCGCACGGCACGAAGCGCCTCGATGGTGTTGGTGGAGCCGCCTGCAATGTGGAACTCCTCTTCCGTGCCGACGATCAGATCGAACAGGGGAAGGTGCTGCTGCAGGCGGGCCGTCACCTTGGCCGAAGCGATGAAGCGGTTTTCGCCGTCGCCATGACCGGACAGGCCCCAGAGGTTGGGACGGTAATCAATGTCGAGCGCCGTCTGGCCGCCGCTTTCGCGGGCAAGGCGCAGGGCCTTCAGCACGGCAGCTTCGGTGCGCGGATGGGACAGGTGCGTGCCGGTGGCCACAACAGCCCTTGCGCTGGCGATAAAGGCGGGGTCGATGTCGTCCTCGCAGATCGCCATGTCGGCGCAGTTCTCGCGGTAGAAGATCAGCGGGAACTGCTTGTCGTCACGGATGCCCAGCAGCACGAGGGCGGTGAGGCGTTCCGGGTCGGTTTTCACGCCCGTCACATCCACGCCCTCGCGCACCAGCTGTTCGCGGATGAAGCGGCCCATGTGCTCATCCCCCACGCGGGTGATGAGGCCAGCCTTGAGGCCAAGCCGCGCAGAACCGGCGGCAATGTTGGTGGGCGAGCCTCCGATATATTTCTGGAAGCTGCCCATATCCTCAAGACGGCCGCCCACCTGGGAGCCATAGAGATCGACCGACGACCGGCCGATGGTGATGAGATCGAGGGTCTTGCTCATCCGCGTGGTCCTTCAGCCCGTGATTTCCGAGAGGCGCACGGCCCGCCCTTCCGCGACCGACTTCAGCGCCGCTTCCGCCAGAGCCAGTGCCTTCAGCCCGTCCTCACCCGTGGTGGGCGGCACGGTTTTGTCGGTCACGGCCTTGATGAAGGCGGTGATTTCGGCGGCGTAGGCTGCCGTGTAGCGGGTCATGAAGAAGTCGAGCAGCGGCGGCTTGTGGTAGCCGCTGGCATCAGCCACCTCGATGTTGGCTTCGCGCAGGTTCTCGGCAGCCACCATGCCCTTGGCACCCAGCACCTCGATGCGCTGGTCATAGCCATAGACCGCACGGCGGGTGTTGGTGATGATCGCCTGACGGCCCGAAGCGGTGCGCAGGATGATGTTGACGCTGTCAAAGTCACCGCGCTTGCCGATTTCCGGATCGACCAGAACGGAGGCAGAGGCCATCACCGTTTCCACTTCCTCGCCCAGCAGCCAGCGGGCTACGTCGAAGTCATGGATGGTCATATCGCGGAAGATGCCGCCCGAACGGGAGATATACTCATACGGAGGGGGCGAAGGATCGCGGGAGGTGATCGTCACCATCTCCACATCGCCAATGCGGCCGCTGTCGATGGTGGCCTTGAGCGCGGCGAAATGCGGATCGAAGCGGCGGTTGAAGCCGACCATCAGCGTGGCGCCGGTTTCCTTCACCGTCTTCAGGCAGTCCTTGACGCGCTGGACGTTCAGATCCACCGGCTTTTCGCAGAAGATGCCCTTGCCGGCGCGGGCGAAGCGCTCGATCAGGTCTGCATGGGTGTCTGTCGGGGTGCAGATGATGACGGCATCCACATCCTTTGCCGCTTCAATCTCGTCGATGGTGCGGATGGAGCAGCCATGCTCCGCCGCCAGCGACTGAGCTGCCGCAGCGACGGGATCGGCCACGGCAATCAGCGTGGCTCCTTCCGTTGCGGCGATCGCCTTGGCATGGACGCGGCCAATCCGCCCTGCCCCCAATACTGCGAAACGCATTGTCATGTCGGTCTTTCCTAAATTAACCCGCAACACCTCAGATCGTGCCGCCGAGCGAACCCTCGAGTTCAGCCAGTTCCTTGCCGCCCGCCATCAGGTCCTGCAATTCTTCCGGCTTGATTTCCCCGCGTTTTGCGGTGCCCAGCGTCTTGCCGCGGTTCAGCACGGTGAACCGGTCCCCTACGGCCATGGCATGGCGCACATTGTGGGTGATGAAGACGACACCGATGCCGCGCTTGCGCACCTTGTCGATGGTTGCCAGCACGTTGGAGGTCTGACGCACGCCGAGCGCGGACGTCGGCTCGTCGAGGATCAGCACCTTGGCGCCGAAATAGACCGCGCGGGCGATGGCAACCGTCTGGCGCTCGCCGCCCGAAAGCGTGCCGACCGCCTGTTCCGGCTCGCGCAGGTGAATGCCCATGTTGGCCATTTCCTCCAGCGTCACCCGGTTTGCCTTTTCGAAGTCGATGAAGCGGAACGGGCCGAACTTCTTCTCCGGCTCACGGCCCATCCAGAAGTTCCGGGTGACCGACATCAGCGGGATCATCGCCAGATCCTGATAGACCGTGGCAATGCCTGCGCCCATGGCGTCACGCGGGCTGTTGAAGACTGTGGCCTTGCCATCCACCAGGATCTCGCCCTTGGTCGGCTTGTGCACGCCAGCCATGGTCTTGATGAAGGTGGACTTGCCGGCGCCATTGTCGCCCAGCAGGCAGTGGCATTCTCCGGCCTTCACGTCGAAGCTGACGCCAGCCAGCGCGATCACGGGGCCGAAATGCTTCTCGATGTTGCGCAGTTCGATGAGCGGGGCGGACATCAGCGTTCTCCCGTGATCATGCGGCGGATGTAGGTGTTGAGGATCACGGCAAGGATCAGGATCGTGCCGAGGAACACCCGGAAGAGTGAGCTCTCGGCGCCCGAGAAGAACAGGCCCTGCTGCACCACGCCGAAGATGATGGCGCCTAGCGCCGCGCCAATGACCGAACCATAGCCGCCGGTCAGCAGCGCACCGCCGATGACCACGCAGATGATGGCCTCGAACTCCTTCAGCAGGCCGCGGTCCGCGGCCGCCGAGCCGAATTCGATCACCTGGCAGGTGGCAAACACGGTGGCGCAGAATGCGGTGAACATGAACATCAGCACCTTCACCCGGTTGACCGGCACGCCGACATAGCGGGCGGCCTGTGCGTCACCACCCGACGCAAAGATCCAGTTGCCGAACTTGGTGCGCGTGAGAAGGATGTGACCGAATGCAACGAGCAACAGCGCCCAGACAACCAGCATCGGCACGCCTTCGACCACCGGCAGCCCGGCCTTGGGACCTGCCACGAACTTGCCGACAAGGCCGAGATCGGCGAACCAGACGAAGAGATCCTTGAAGATGACGCCACCGAAAAGGAAGGCAAGCCAGTCGTTTGCGGCCAGTTCCTTGACGCCGCCAATGATGGTCTGGCGGGTGGTGAGGATCGACAGCCAGATGGTGAGGCCACGCAGGATGTAGAGGAAGGCCAGCGTCACGATGAAAGATGGCAGCCCGGTCTTGATCACCAGCATGCCATTGAGCCAGCCCAGCGCCACACAGATAACGAATGCCGCAATGATGGCGGCCCAGATGGGCCAGCCCAGCTGAACACTGAGAATGGCGATCACGATGCCGGCAAAGCCGATCATGGAGCCGACGGAAAGGTCGAATTCACCGGAAATCATCAGCAGGCAAGCGCCCACGGCGATGATGGCAAACTGGGCGGACACCACGGTCCAGTTCATGATGCCTTCCGGCGCGAACATGCCGGAGTTGCCCGCGATCAGGAGGAAGAAAAGGAAGACCAGAACGGTGCCGGTGGTCGCACCCAGCTCGGGCCGGATCATGGCACGGCGCAGGGCCGAGACCTGCTTGATGCGCTCGTCCGTCATGAGTTGCCTCGATTTTCAGGAAAGTCTGTTGCAAGGGGCCGGGGCATTTCTGCACGCCCCGGCCGGGGCTGAAAACTGGTTTCAGATCAGCTGCTTACCGGTACTGACCGGCGTATTTCTCAACCAGTGCGATGTTGTCCTTGGTGACGAAGCCCGGGCCCGAGTTGATCGAGTTGCCCGGAACGACGCCATAACGCGCGTAGTTGGTGAGGATCACCACAGGCAGATAGCCCTGCAGATAGGGCTGCTGGTCGATGGCGAAGTTGATGGTGCCAGCCTTGATGGCATTGGCAATTTCCGGCGAAAGATCGAAGGTGCCGAAGAAGATCTGGCCAGCCTTGCCATTCTGCTCCAGCGCAGCAAGCGTCGGATGCGCCGAGGTGGGGCCGAGGGCGAGGATCGCACCCGTGTCCGGGTTGGTCTGCAGATAGGCCGAGACCTTGTTCTGGATTTCGGACGGGTCCTGACCGGCGTCGATCATCTGGTTGCCGAGTTCCACGCCGAGTGCGGCGGCAAAGCCCTGGCAGCGCTCCACGGAAGCCGGGTTGGTGATGTAGTGGTTCACACAGAGGAACGACTTGGCACCGGCTGCCTTGGCCTTTTCGCCCGCGCCGAAGCCTGCGTCATATTCCGGCTGACCCACATGCAGCAGTGCACCCAGGTTCTTGGACTGCTCGATGGTGCCGGAGTTGATGGTGATGACCGGAATGCCCTTGGCCACCGCGTTGGAAATCGGGCCGGACAGCACATCATAGTCAGCGATGGTGACGATGATGCCATTCGGGTTGGATGCTGCCGCCTGCTCCACGATGCGGGCCATGTCGGCCAGGTCACCGGTCGGCGGGTTGCGGTACTCGACGCTGACCTTCATCTGGTCACCGGCAACGGCGATGGCATTCTTGATGGTGTTCCACCAGCTGTCGCTGTCCGGCGCATGGCTGACCAGGACGAACTTTTCGCCTTCAGCAGCAGCCGGAGCAGACAGGCCAGCCACGGCGATGGCCGCAGCGGCAATGGCGGTAAGCGCTTTTCTCATCATAACCTCCCAGAGTGCGGATCCGCCGGCTCCCCCCGGCGGAGTCCCGGCCCGGATATGTCCGGGCTTCGGGTGTAGAATATTCATTCCATTTTTAGGTTTGATGCAACAGTTTTTTTATGGTGCGGCTTTTCGCCCGGCACCAACGGCCACCGCCAGCGTGATGGCGAGCGAAAGCGTCGCCGACAATGCGCGGAAGGCGCCGAAGTCCACTTCAGCCACACTCAGCACCGTGGCATCCAGCTTCTGCAACGGGCTCATCACCGTGTCGGTGATGGCAATGACCGGCACGCCCTGGCCCCGCGCAAACTCCGCCAGTTCAACGGTTTCACCGCTGTAGGGCGAGAAGGTGATGGCCACCAGCGCATCGCCCGGCCGGATGGCATGGCGGTGGTCGAGCTTGCCGACACCATCATGCAAGAACGCTGGAACATCCATCTTTTCAAAGGCATAGGCAAGATAAGAAGCCACAGGAAAGGCACGGCGGAGACCCACGAGATGCACCATTCCGGCCTCGGAAAGAATCTTCACTGCCCGGTCCAGATTACGGCTGTCGATGCTGCTGGCGAGGTTTTCCAGCGACATGCGCCCCGCATCAATGAACTCCGCAAGCAGGGCCGAGGGACTGCCCGCGCCGCTTTCGCGCAGGTTTCTGAGCCGTGTCGCGTAGTCCGGCCAGCCCTGCGCATAGGCATCACGGAACAGGCGCTGCATCTCCGAATAACCGGAAAAACCAAGGATCTTGCAGAATCGCATCAGCGCCGAGGGCTGCACACCGGCGGCAAGCGCCATCTCGGCCACCGTTGAAACGGCAATCCGGTCCGTGTTCGCCGCCAGATACTCCGCGCATTGGCGCAGGCGTTTTGGCAGGGTTTCTGCCGCTTCCAGCAACCGGGCATGGAAGGCTTCGATGGTGCGCGGGGCCGATGGATGCGACATTGTTGTTTTGCCAGTCTTTTGATCCTGCTTGACAAAACAGGATAGCCGCAGGATGACGTGAATGGAACAAAAATTCCATTTTGTTCGGGAGGAAATCAATGACACTGGGGATTGGCCTGATCGGAACAGGCTTCATGGGAAAGGCGCATGCCCTTGCCTGGCGCAACGCGCGCGCTGTCATGGGCGATGTGCAGGATGTGCGGCTGGAGGTGCTGTGCGACACGCCGGAAGACAAGGCCGCCGCCTTTGCTAGCCAGTTCGGCTTTGCCCGCTCCACCGGAGACTGGCAGGCGCTGGTCAATGACCCGAAGGTGGATGTGGTGTCGATCACCACGCCAAACCGTTTCCACAAGGATATGGCGGTTGCTGCCCTTGAGGCGGGCAAGCATGTGTGGTGCGAGAAGCCGATGGGCCTGACGCTGGCCGAGGCCGAAGAGATGGCCGCCGCAGCCGCCCGCTCCGGCAAGCTGACCATGACGGGCTACAACTACACCCGCAATCCCGCCTACCGCCATGCGCAGAAGCTGGTGCAGGAAGGGCGGATCGGCCGTATCGTGCATGTGCGCGGCGCGGTGGATGAAGACTATCAGGCCGACCCGGACCTGCCCTGGACCTGGCGGGCGAAGCTTGGCGAGGCCGGCCTTGGCGCACTGGGGGATATCGGCTGTCACCTGATCAGCCTGCTCTGCGGCATCTGCGGCCCCATCGAAAGCCTCATCGCCGACATGCAGACCGTGCACGAAACCCGCCCCCTGCCGGATGGCACCGGCCGGGGCAAGGTGGAAAACGAGGATACGGCCACGGCCATCCTGCGCTTTGCCAATGGGGCACAGGGCTCCTTTGCCGCCTCACGCTCTGCCTGGGGGCGCAAGAACCGGCTTGGCTTTGAGATCCACGGCACCAAGGGCATGATCATCTATGATCAGGAGCGGATGAACGAGCTGCAGCTCTTCGTCAACGAGGGGCCAAAGGCCGAGCAGGGCTTCCGCACCATCCTCACCGGGCCGGATCACGATGTCTACGGCGCCTTCTGCCCTGCCCCCGGCCACCAGATCGGCTTCAACGACCTGAAGATCATCGAGGCTGCCGATTTCCTGCGCGCCATCGAAACCGGCACCCGCCCCTGGCCGGATTTCGCAGCCGCACTGGAATTCGAAAAGGTCATCCACGCCATCGCGGAAGCGGCACGCAACGGCACGCGGGTGAGCGTGTAAGATCAACAAGAAGGCCGGAGCAGCACCTGCTCCGGCCTTAATTGAATGCGCTCTTCCTGCCCTCCCCTCTCCGTCGTCTTCCCGGACGCAGCGGAGCAGAGATCCGGGACCGGTGAGCCGGGGTTTAAGTTGGTTGCCTTTGGAGCCATAGCCGAGGGGCCTTGGCTCACCGGTCCCGGCTCGCGCTGCGCTTGGCCGGGATGACGAAGGAGAGGTCTTTCCTTCAGCGTGGACCGGAGCGGCGGATGCTCCGGCCCCTACTTTTCAACGGCTTACAGCCCCGTCCACACCCCGCCCGCAGATGACGAGCGGATGCAGGCATCGATGAAGCGCAGGCCGGCAAGCCCATCACCGAGGCCCGGCAGATGCTCCGGCATGGCCACCGGTCCGCCGTTGCGTGCTGTGCGGATGGCAACCGCCGCCTCACGGTAAAGCGTGGCGAAGGCCTCCAGATAGCCCTCAGGATGCCCCGAAGGCACCCGCGTTACGGCAGCGGACGCCGGTCCCGTGCCTGCCCCGCCGCGTGTGAGCCGGCGGCGCGGTTCGCCGAAGGGGGTGAACCACAGATGGTTCGGGTTTTCCTGCTCCCACTCCAGACCGCCCTTGTCCCCATAGACGCGCAAGCGCAGCCCGTTCTCGTTGCCCGGCGCAACCTGGCTGGCCCAGAGCATGCCGCGCGCGCCGCCAGCAAACCGCAGCAGCACGTTGACATTGTCATCCACCCTGCGCCCCGGAACGAAGGTGCTGAGATCGGCCAAAACTTCGGACGGCGCAAGCTGCGTCACGAAGGTGGCCAGCTGGAAGGCATGGGTACCGATGTCGCCGATGCAGCCGCCCGCGCCCGAACGTGCCGGGTCAGTGCGCCAGGCGGCCTGCTTCTGGCCGCTTTCCTCCACCGCTTCGGTCAGCCAGTCCTGCGGATATTCCACCTGCACCACGCGCAAGGTGCCCAGCTCGCCATTGGCGATCATCTCCCGCGCCTGCCGCACCATGGGATAGGCGGAATAATTGTGCGTGAGCACGAACAGCCGCCCGCTTGCCTGCCCCAGCCTCACCAGCTCTTCCGCATCCTCCAGCGTCGAGGTCAGCGGCTTGTCGCAGATCACGTGGATACCGGCTTTCAAAAAAGTTCGGGCCACTGGAAAATGCAGGTGGTTGGGTGTGACGATAGACACTGCCTCGATGCCATCCGGCCTTGCCGCTTCCGATGTGGCCATCGCCTCAAAGCTGGCATAGCAGCGCTCCGGATCAAGCCCCAGCTCTCTGCCAGACTGGCGCGCCCGCTCCGGGTCCGAAGAAAGGGCACCAGCCACGAGATCAAAGTCACCATCCAGCCTTGCGGCCATGCGGTGGACCGCGCCGATGAAGCCGCCCTGTCCGCCGCCAACCATGCCGAGGCGCACGCGGGCGCCTAGTCCCGCATCGCCCCTTGCTTCAATTGCCATGTTCCGGCCCTCCCTCAGCCAGCCGTTGCCGGGGCAAGGCCCAGCATGCGCCGGTTCGCCGCATCATCCGCCCCGCTGGCGGCAAAGTCATCAAAGGCCTTTTCCGTCACCCGGATGATGTGGTCCGCGATGAAAGGCGCGCCTTCGGCAGCACCGTCTTCCGGATGCTTGAGGCAGCATTCCCATTCCAGCACAGCCCAGCTGTCATAGCCATGCGCCGTCAAGCGCGAGAAGACGCCGGAGAAATCCACCTGCCCGTCGCCCAGTGAGCGGAAACGCCCGGCGCGGTTGATCCACGGCTGATAGCCGGAATAAACGCCCTGACGCCCATCCGGATTGAATTCGGCGTCCTTCACATGGAAGGCGCGAATGCGCTCGTGGTAGATGTCGATGAACGCCAGATAGTCGAGCTGCATCAGCATGAAATGCGAGGGGTCATAGTTGATGCAGCAGCGCGGATGGCCGCCAACGCGCTCCAGGAACATCTCGAAGCTGGCACCATCGAAGATGTCTTCACCCGGATGGATTTCGTAGCACAGGTCAACGCCCGCCTCGTCATAGGCATCCAGAATGGGCCGCCAGCGCCGGGCCAGTTCGTCAAAGGCCGTCTCGATCAATCCCGCAGGCCGCTGCGGCCAGGGATAGACATACGGCCAGGCAAGCGCGCCGGAAAAGCTGACACTGGCATTGAGGCCGAGATGGCGCGAGGCCTTGGCCGCCTTCAGCATCTGATCCACCGCCCAGGCCTGCCGCGCAGCCGGATTGCCATGCACCGCCGCCGGGGCAAAGCCATCAAATGGCACGTCATAGGCCGGATGAACAGCCACAAGCTGCCCCTGAAGATGCGTTGAAAGCTCGGTGATCTCCACGCCCGCCTCGCGGCACATGCCCGCTATGTCATCGCAATAACCGGAAGAGGATGCGGCCTTGTCCAGATCGAACAGGCGGCTGTCCCAGGTTGGAATCTGCACCCCGCGATAGCCGAGGCTAGCCGCCCAGTTCACTATGGACTTGAGCGAGTTGAACGGCGCCGTATCCCCGGCGAACTGGGCCAGAAACAGACCCGGACCCTTCATCGTTTTCATGCGCACCTCCCGAGCGATGACAAAAACCCCTTGCTCCGGGCTTCACCTGCCTGCAGGAGAGGCGCCGGTCTGGCGTGCTGGAACATGTTTCTGCATTTCATCCGGCAGGGGTAACGCGGATGCAAGCCGTGGATTATCATGCTCCAGACGGCCCACCGAGCTTATGTAAACCTTTTTATTTCGTCTGTAAACATTTACAGACGCATTTTGGAAAGGCATAGGTCAGAGGTTGCATATAGCCTTGCATCCAGGCAGAAACAGGGATCAGCATGCAGAGCAAGACCGCCACAATCGAGGACGTCGCCCGCCTCGCCGGGGTTTCCATCGCCACCGTCAGCCGCGCGCTGCACCATCCGGCAAAGGTGGCGGAGGCAACGCGAAAGAAGGTTCTGGCAGCCATAGACAGCACAGGCTTCACCGCCAATGCCATGGCGCAGAGCCTTCGGCTGAAAAGCACACGCATGATTCTCGCTATTGTCCCCGACATCGGCAACACCTTCTTCGCCAGCATCTTGCGCGGGCTGGAAGCCGTGGCGCAGCGGCGCGGCTATGGCCTGCTCATCGGCAACAGCGAGAATGATCCTGCCCTTGAGGAAACCTATGTGTCCTACCTGCGCTCGGGCAAGGTGGACGGGCTGGTGCTGCTTTCGGGCCGCCTGCCCTGGCCTGCGGGCAGCATTCCGGCCAACCCGCCGCCGATGATTTCGGTCTGCGAAGAAATCGAAATGCCCGGCCTGCCTTTCATCGGCATCGACAACATGGCCGCAGCACGGCTCGCCGTGGAGCATCTGATTTCTGCAGGCCACCGTCGCATTGCCTATGTGGCAGGCCCGGAACGCAACATCCTGACGCGCCAGCGGGAGGAGGGTTATGCCGTAGCGCTCGCAGCCGCGGGCATTCCGCTCGACCCCACCCTGCTGCTGCCCGGCGACTTTTCCATCGAAAGCGGTATCCGGGCCGCAGCCAGCATGGACGGCATGAAGGATCCCCCGACGGCCTTCTTCTGCATCAGTGATGAAATGGCCATCGGCGTGATCATGGAGCTGACCCGGCGCGGCCTGAAGGTGCCGGAAGATGTGGCGGTGATGGGTTTCGACGACATCCAGTTCTCCAGCTGCACCAACCCGCCGCTGACCACCGTGCGCCAGCCCCGCCGCGAGATCGGCGAGGAAGCCATGGGCGTGCTTCTGGACCTGATCGAAACCGGCACTCCGCCCTCACTGCGCCGGGTCCTGCCTGTGGAAATCGTCGTGCGCGGCAGCACGGGGATGCCCGCCAAAGCAAGGTGAGCGCGCAAGCAGGCACCAGGCACTGAGTCGCCCCGGCCAAGCGCTCCGCTTCGCCCCGGGGCGACGCTGAGTGTTTGGCACAGCTGTGCTTCTGCTTCTACATCGGGAGCGCCTCAGCTGTCCGCCATCTTGCTGCGGCCTGCCCCGAACCGCCCCACCCAGCCACTCTCCCGGTTGTCCTTCCGAATATTTACCCCTTTCAAGCGGCACACGCTTGTGCTATGAATTTTATGTAAACGATTACAAAGAACCCAAAGAGGTCGTGAAATCGTTTCAATGGGAGGAGACCATATGAAAATGTTTCGTCACGCCCTGCTGGCCACGGCGATGTGCCTGGTCATGCCTGCAACAGGTCAGGCCGCAGAAATGAAAGCTGAAGTCCTGCACTGGTGGACGTCGGGAGGAGAATCCGAATCCATCAAGGTGTTTGCAGAAGCCTTCAAGGCCAAGGGGGGTGAGTGGATAGATTCCGCCATCGCCGGTGGCCCCAATGCCCGCACGGCAGGCATCAACCGCATCGTCGGCGGCAATCCGCCAACCGTGATGCAATTCAACACCGGTCTTCAGTTCGATGAACTGGTCGCAACCGGCATGCTGCGCCCGATGGACGAGGTCGCGGAAGCCAACAAGTGGCGCGATGTGCTGCCGCCGGACATCATCACCGCAACCACGCGCGACGGCAGCTTCTATGCGGTGCCCGTCAATATCCACGGCCAGAACTGGCTCTTCTACAATCCGGAGGCTCTTGCCAAGGCAGGCGTGGAACCGCCGCAGACCTTTGCCGATATCATTGCCGCAGGCCCCAAGCTGCGCGAAGCCGGCATCGTGCCCTTCGGCCATGGCGGCCAGAACTGGCAGGATCATCTGCTGTTTGATGCCATCCTCGTGGCGGAAGCGGGCAAGGATGTCTTCCAGAAGGTCTACGCCAGCCGTGACACGGAGGCGGCCAGAAGCGGATCTTTCCGCAAGGCAGCCGAAACCTTTGCCGCCCTGCGCGAACTGACGGACGAAGGCAGCCCGGGGCGCAACTGGAACGACACCACCAGCATGGTGATCACCGGCAAGGCCGCCATGCAGGTCATGGGCGACTGGGCCAAGGGCGAATTCACCGCAGCAGGCCTGACTGCCGGCAAGGACTTTGGCTGCACCGTCATGCCCGGCGGCTATGTCATGGGCGGCGACGTTTTCGTCTTTCCCAAGATCGATGATGCCAGCGCGCAAGCAGCTCAGGCCGCGATGGCCGAACTGATGCTGGCACCTGAAACCCAGGTCACCTTCAACACGAAGAAGGGTTCTGTTCCGGTCAGACTGGATGTGGATGTGAGCGGCATGGACAGTTGCGCACAAACCGGCATGGCCGCCCTGAAGGACCCCGAGCAGCAAGTGCCCAGCATCAACTTCATCGCATCGCCTGATCTGGTCGGTGCCACCCGCGATGTAATCACCCAGTTCTGGAGCACGCCGTCCATGACGGCAGATGACTTCGTCGAGCGGTTTGTTTCCGCGATGCAGTCAGCCGGCTGAACCGGACAAGGCTCCGGCGGCCCCAAGCAGGATTGCCGGAGCTGTCAAACCGGACTCATCAAGGGGTATGTAACCATGACCATAGCTCTACCGGCCGTCCGGCCGGAACGGGGCCGCACGCGCAGACGGCGGAATCTGGCTGCCACACTGGCCCTCGTCCCCACGGCACTTATTGTTCTGGTGGTCTTCGTGGGCTGCCTGCTCTGGACCATCCGCCTGTCCTTCACCAGTTCCAGACTTCTGCCAGTTCTGGATTGGGTGGGTCTGCAGCAATACTCCCGCCTCTTCGCCAACGAGCGCTTTCTGCTCTCGGTCGAAAACATCGCCGTCTTCGGCGTGCTCTTCATCGCCGGTTGCCTGATCCTCGGCTTCCTGATGGCGGTCTTCATTGATCAGAACGTGCGCGGTGAAGCCCTGTTCCGCACCATCTTCCTCTATCCCTATGCCATGTCCTTCGTGGTCACCGGCCTTGCCTGGCAGTGGTTCCTCAACCCCACGCTCGGCCTGCAGCAGATCGTCCGCGACTTCGGGTTCACAAGCTTCCAGTTCGATTGGCTCGTCAATCCGGACATGGTCATCTACACGCTGGTGATCGCGGGTCTTTGGCATGGCGCTGGCCTTGTCATGTGCATCATGCTGGCGGGCCTGCGCGGCATTGATGCCGACCTTTGGAAGGCCGCCCGAATCGACGGCATTCCCGTATGGCGCACCTATCTGTCCGTCGTGCTGCCTCTGCTCGGGCCGATGATCATCACCGCGGTGGTCCTGCTCGCGACCGGCGTGGTCAAGCTCTATGACCTTGCCGTCGCCATGACCCATGGCGGACCGGGTATCGCCTCGGAAGTGCCCGCGAAATTCGTCATGGACCACTTCTTCGAGCGCAACAACATCGGCCTCGCCACCGCCGCTGCCACGGCCATGCTCATCGCCGTCACCAGCGTTCTCGCTCCGTGGGTCTATGCCCGCTACATGCGGCCGCAGCAGGGGAGGCACGCATGAGCCAGACCGTCATCCCTTCCGGCCGCAAGCCACAGCGCCTGACGCTCGCCCGCGCCGGGGTCTATGCCTTCCTGCTGATCAGCGCTTTGTATTTCCTGCTGCCGCTGTGGATCATGCTCATGACTTCGCTGAAGGACATGGAGGAAATCCGGCTCGGCAGCATCCTGTCATGGCCGGAGGAGCTCACCTTCGATGCCTGGGTCCGGGCCTGGTCCTCTGCCTGTACCGGCCTTGATTGCACCGGCATCAGCAACGGCTTCTGGAACTCCCTGAAGATCCTCGTGCCGTCAGTGTTCTTCTCGGTCGCCCTGGGCTCTGTCACGGGCTACGCCCTGTCCTTCTGGCGGGTGCGGGGCGCGAACCTGATGTTCGGCATCCTGCTGCTTGGCGCTTTCGTGCCCTATCAGGTGTTCCTCTATCCGCTGGTCCGCATCTTCGCCACCACCGGCATCTACAACTCGCTCCTGTGCATCGTGCTCGTTCACGTCATCTTCGGCCTGCCGCTGATGACCCTGCTGTTCCGCAACTATTATGCGGGCCTGCCCATCGAGCTGTTCAAGGCGGCCCGTGTAGATGGCGGCGGCTTCTGGACGATCTTCCTGCGGGTCATCCTGCCCATGTCGGCGCCGATCCTCATCGTCGCCACCATCCTGCAGGTCACTGGCATCTGGAACGACTTCCTCTTCGGCCTCACCTTCGCCGGGCGGGAAAACCTGCCGATGACGGTGCAGCTCAACAACATCGTCAATTCGACCCAGGGCGAGCGCGCCTACAACGTGGACATGGCCGCCACCATGCTCACGGCGCTGGTTCCGCTCGCCGTCTATTTCCTCTCGGGACGCTGGTTCGTGCGGGGCATCGCCGCCGGCGCGGTCAAGGGATAACGCCATGTCTGCTGTTTCAGTCCGTGACGTCACTGTAGCCTTCGGCCAGCACCGCGTGTTCGACGGCATGTCGCTCGATATCGAAGCCGGGGAATTCATCGTCCTGCTTGGCCCATCCGGCTGCGGCAAGTCGACCCTGCTCAATGCCATCGCTGGTCTTCTCGATATCAATGAAGGCCAGATCCACATCGGCGGGCGCAATGTCACCTGGGAAGAACCCAAGGACCGGGGCATCGCCATGGTGTTCCAGTCCTATGCGCTCTACCCGCGCATGAGCGTGCGGGAGAACATGTCCTTCGGCCTGCGCATGGCCAAGACACCCAAGTCTGCGATCGAGGCCAAGGTGAGCCGGGCTGCGGACATGCTGCAGATCAGCCATCTGCTCGACCGGCGCCCCGACCAGCTTTCCGGCGGCCAGCGCCAACGCGTTGCCATTGGCCGTGCGCTGGTACGCGATGCGGATGTGTTCCTCTTCGACGAGCCGCTGTCGAACCTCGATGCACAATTGCGCAATGAACTGCGCGTCGAGATCAAGCGCCTGCACCAGCAGATGCAGAACACGACGATGATCTACGTGACCCACGACCAGATCGAGGCGCTGACGCTGGCCGACCGCATTGCCGTGATGAAGGACCAGAAGATCCAGCAGCTCGGCACACCGGCGGAGATCTATCATCACCCGGCCAATCTCTTCGTGGCCGGTTTTGTCGGCAGCCCGCGGATGAATTTTATCGAAGGCATGGTGCAGCCGGGCGATGGCGCCCCCGTTTTCACCGCGCCGGGCATTCTCCAGCCGCTGAGCCAGTACCGCTTCCGCGAGCCGGTGCGTGCCCCCATGCAGGCAACGCTGGGCGTGCGCCCTGAGCATGTGCGCGTCAACACCCCCGATGCCCAGCCGGGCTTCCGGGTCGATCTGCTGGAAACCCATGGCGCCGACAATCTGATGTGGTGCGCCAATGACAGCGTTTCGCTGCAGATCCGCCTGCCCGGCACCATTAGCTATCCGCTCGGCACCCCGGTCAGCCTCGCCTTTGACGCGGACCAGCTTTCCCTTTTTGGCGGTGAGGATGGCGAACGCCTCTGAGCCGGGCCCTTCTTCCCTCATCTCACTGGAGCACTCGACATGCAGGACATCATCTCCATCCAGCTTTATTCACTGCGGGATTATGGAAACCTCGCCCATCAGCTTGAGACGCTGGCCTCCATCGGCTTACGTCATGTGGAAACCATCGGCTCGCATCTGGCCAATGCCACGGAAACCCGCGCCCTTCTCGATCAGCACGGGATGACCGCCCCCTCCGGCCACGTCGGGCTGGCGGACCTGCGCGAACGGTTCGACTGGGTGGCAGATCAGGCTGCTGCCATCGGCATTTCCCAGCTCTACATGCCCGCCGTTCCCCCCGGCGAGCGCGAGGGCATGCCCGCTGACTACTGGCGCAAGCTTGGCGTGGAGCTGGGCGAAATGGCCGTGCGGATGAAAAGCCGCAACATCGGCCTTGGCTATCACAACCACCATTGGGAGCTGTTCCCCTGCTCCGATGGCGCGATCCCTTTCGACCTGCTGATTGAGGCCTCTGCCGGTTCTCCGCTGACGATCGAAGCCGACCTTGCCTGGCTGGTGCGTGGCGGCGCAGACCCGCTCGCCTGGATGAATGAGCACAAGGACCGGCTGTCGGCCATCCACGTGAAGGACATCGCTCCGCAGGGCGAGAACCTTGATGAAGACGGCTGGGCCAATGTGGGTGCAGGCACGCTGGACTGGCCTGCGCTGCACGAAGCCGCCCGCAGCCATGGCGTCCGCCTCATGGTTCTGGAACATGACAAGCCAGCCGATGCAGCTGCCTTTGCCCGCCAGAGCTACGCCTATCTCACCGGCCTTTCCGGCGAAGCCGCCAAGACCGTCCGCAGCGCCTGAAGGAACGCACACAAATGAAGACCATGAAACTCGGCATCATCGGCTGCGGCAACATCTCCGATGCCTATCTGACCGGCGGCGCCAAATCGCAGATCGTTTCAGTGAAGGCGGTGACGGATCTCAATGCAGAGGCAGCCCGCGCCAAGGCGGAGGCCTATGGCGTCGAGGCCATGACCGTTGACGCCATGCTGGCCGATCCGGACATTGAAATGATCATCAACCTGACGGTGCCGCAGGCCCATGCCACCGTCAGCGGATCGATCCTTGCGGCCGGCAAGCACGTCTATTCCGAAAAGCCCTTTGCCGTCACATACGCGGAGGCGAAGGAAATGGTGGCTTCCGCCGATGCCAAAGGACTGAGGATCGGCTCGGCACCGGACACGTTCCTCGGCGCTGCCCATCAGCGCGCGCGGGAGCTGATTGACGAAGGCAGGATCGGCAAGGTGGTGGGCGGCGCCGTCACCTTCGCTACCCCCGGCATGGAAATGTGGCACCCCAACCCGTTCTTCTTCTTCCAGAGGGGCGGCGGGCCGGTGCTGGATATCGGCTGCTATCCGATTACCCAGCTGGTCAATTGCCTGGGGCCGGTGGAAAGCGTCGTGGCTCACGCCTCACGCGGGCGGGACAAGCGCGTCATCACCAGTGAGCCGCACAACGGCAAGGAATTGACGGTGGAGGTGCCGACCACGGTCAATGGCGTGCTCGCTTTCGCCAACGGCGCCAATGTTGCCTTCACCGCGTCCTGGGACGTGTGGAAGCACGGGCGCAAACCGATCGAGTTCTACGGCACGGAAGGCAGCATCCTCAACCCGGACCCGAACTTCTTCGGTGGCGAGGTTCTCCTGTCTGCCCGCAATGGCGACTGGGAAGCGCAGGACATCTCGCACCTGCCTTTCGGCGCGCCGAACCGCCCGTTGCGCGATGGGCGGGAGGTCGCCGACTACCGCATGGCGGGCGTCTTCGACATGGTTGCCGCCATCCGCTCAGGCCGCCCGCACCGTGCAAATGGCGCGCTGGCGCTGCATGTTCTGGAAATCATGGAGAGCCTTGAGCGCGCCTCTGACGAAGACCGCCGCATCACGCTGGAAACCAGGTGCGAGCGGCCGGAAGCCGTGCCGCATGGGGCTGATGA
Organism: Pannonibacter anstelovis; assembly: GCF_036881715.1. NCBI lineage: Bacteria > Pseudomonadati > Pseudomonadota > Alphaproteobacteria > Hyphomicrobiales > Stappiaceae > Pannonibacter > Pannonibacter anstelovis. The sequence continues at coordinate 34,972 of NZ_JBAKBF010000016.1, read as the reverse complement.
GACCGTCTTCCTCTGACGCTTGAAAGCTGAGCAGGGGCAGCTTGCACGGCTGCCCCTGCCTCGTCCGGAATTAGCGGAACAGCAGCACCGGCACCTTGCAGGAGCGCAGCATCTGCGTCGTGGTGGAGCCGATGATGAGATTGCGCAGGCGTGAGTGGCCATAGGCACCCATCACCAGCAGGCCGATGCCATTGTGCTCCACATTCGAGGAAATCACCGGCTCCGGATCGCCCGGTACAATGCCGGTGAGCACATCAAACCCTGCGGATTTCAGCTTGTCTTCGGCCGCACTCAGGCTCCCCTTCTGTGCCGTGGTGGGCTCGCCGGCCATCAGCAGGTGGATATGCAGGCCTGAAAAAAGCGGGCTCCGGGCAATATACTCCACTGCCTTCACAGCACTGGGGCCGCCATCAAAGGCGACGAGCACCTTTTCCACCGGACGGAAGCTGCGGGCCGCGACCAGCAGCGGCCGGGACACGCTGCGGGCCAGGCGCTCCAGATTGGACCCCAGATGCAGCGTCTCGAAATCGGCGGCTTCTCCGCGCTTGCCCACGACCAGCAGTTCGGCACCGGCCTCAATCCCGGTCACTGCCTCCACCACCTCGCCGTGGCGCAGGCGGCTGGAGACGGCGGCAGCCCCGCGCTCACGCACCAGCGCCTCGGCATCGTCCAGAATGGCGCGGCCATGCTCATGCGCCACCCGCGCCCGCTCTTCATCCAGACGGGCCAGCTCGCTCAAGAGCGCGGTGCGCGCCCCCAGCGCGATGGAGCCGCTGTAATCGGCACTATGCACGGCCTTGCGCACCAGCACGTGCACGAGATCCACGGGCAGGCCAAGGCGGGAGGCTGCCCAAACCGCATGTTCGCAGACGCTGGGCGCATAGACCGAGGCATCAAGGAGCGCAGTGATGGTTCTGGCTGTCATGGCTTTGTCCTCCATCAGTGGGCCGTCAGCTTGTCGAGCGCGCCCGGCTTGTCATGCAGCGCAAGCTTGTCGACGATGGTCTCACTGGCCTCGTTGAGGCCCGTGATGGTGACATCCGCTCCCTCCCTCCGGAATTTCAGCACCACCATGTCCAGCGCCGAGACGCTGGAAATGTCCCAGATGTGCGCGCGGCTGACGTCGATTGTGACCCGGTCCAGCGCTTCGCGGAAGTCAAAGGCTGAATAAAAATCCTCGACCGAGGCAAAGAACAGCTGCCCTTCAACCACATAGGTGCGGCTGCGGCCATCGGCGGACAGCTCCGAGGTGACGCGGAACAGCTGGGAGATTTTCCAGGCAAAGAATATGCCAGACAGCAGCACACCCACCAGCACACCGATGGCAAGGTTATGGGTTGCCACCACACAGATGACCGTTGCCAGCATGACGATGGAGGAGGAGCGCGGATGGCTGCGCAGGTTGAGGATCGATGACCAGCTGAAGGTGCCGATTGACACCATGATCATGATTGCCACCAGCGCAGGCATAGGGATCTGCTTCACCCAATCCCCCAGCACCACAATGAGAAACAACAGGATGACGCCCGCCGCAAAACAGGACAGGCGGCCGCGCCCGCCGGATTTCACGTTGATCATCGACTGCCCGATCATGGCGCAGCCCGCCATGCCGCCAATGAAGCCGGTCGCAAAATTAGCAAGCCCCTGCCCGATACACTCCTGATTGCGGTCGGAGGGCGTATCGGTCAGTTCATCGACCAGCTGCTGGGTCATGAGGGACTCCAGCAGGCCCACGGCTGCAACAGCCGCCGAGTAAGGCAGCACGATCAGGAAGGTTTCCAGCGTCAGCGGCACATCCGGCAGAAGGAATACCGGCAGGGTTGAGGGAAGCTCACCCATGTCACCAACCGTGCGCACATCAAGGCCGAACCAAATGGCAAGGCCGGTCAGCACGAAAATGCAGACCAGAGGGGATGGCACCGCACGGGTGATGAAAGGAAACAGATAGATGATCCCGAGACCGGCTGCCGTCATCACATAGGTCAGCGGCGTCACGCCGGTCAGTTCGGGCAGCTGCGCCATGAAGATGAGGATCGCCAGCGCATTGACGAAACCGGTCATCACCGAGCGCGAGACGAAGCGCATGACATGGCCCAGCCGCAACAGCCCTGCCCCCACCTGCAGCACACCGGCGAGAATGGTCGCCGCCAGCAGATATTGCAGGCCATGCTCCTTCACCAGCGTCACCATCAGCACGGCTGTTGCCGCCGTCGCGGCGGAAATCATGCCCGGCCGCCCGCCTGCAATGGCGGTGATGACGGCGATGGAGAAGGACGCATAGAGGCCAATCTTGGGATCAACCCCGGCGATGATCGAAAAGGCAATGGCCTCGGGGATGAGTGCAAGGGCGACCAGCAGGCCCGAGATCAGGTCGGCGCGCACGTTGCCGAACCACTGGTTCCGGTAAGCGGTGATTGAAATCATTGAGTATCCGTTCAGATGATCAGCGCAGAGCAGGACAGAGAGCCCCTGTCAGACATTCTTGCTAGCAGGATCAAGTGAATTGTCCGGCGGATCGGCGGCCGGAAGAGCCACCCGGAATTGCACCGGGTCCAGATGACTTATGAGGTTTTACCTAACCCGGCTGACGCTGCGATGCAACAGCGCAAGCGCGCAAAAATGCTGCGCAAAGTGAGTCTGGAATGTGCGATCCGGCACACGCTGGCTGCATATGCCGGATCACGGGAGATCAATGGTTCAAAGGCTCATGGTCGCAGCGACGGCTGATTTCCAGGCGCCGTATTTGCGCTGGCGCTCCTCTTCGCCAATGGCAGGCTCGAAGCGCTTTTCAATGGCCCAGCTTTCCGCAAAGCCGTCCATGTCGGGATAGACACCCGCCGCCATGCCTGCGAGCCAGGCTGCGCCCAGAGCCGTTGTTTCCAGCACCTGCGGCCGGTCCACCGGGGCACCGAGGATGTCGGAGAGGAACTGCATGGCCCAGTCGCTGGCACTCATTCCGCCATCGACGCGCAGCACGGGCTTTCCGGCGGCATCCGTCCAGTCCACCTGCATGGCTTCCAGGAGGTCACGGGTCTGGTATCCGACGCTTTCCAGCGCCGCCTTGGCAAACTCGGCCGGACCGGAATTGCGTGTGAGGCCAAAGATCGCGCCGCGGCAATCCGGGCGCCAGTAGGGCGCACCGAGGCCGGTAAACGCAGGCACCATGATCACGTGCTGGCCGGGATCGGCCTGTTCGGCCAGCGGCTGAGTTTCCTTCGCCTCGCGGATGATCTTCAGCCCGTCGCGCAGCCACTGCACCACGGCACCGGCAATGAAGATGGAGCCTTCCAGCGCATAGGTGCGCTTGCCGCCGATCTGATAGGCAATGGTGGTGAGCAGCCGGCTCTGCGAGACGACCGGCTTGTCCCCGGTGTTGAGCAGGGCAAAGCAGCCTGTGCCATAGGTGGATTTCAGCATGCCCGGCTTGAAGCAGGCCTGCCCCACGGTGGCAGCCTGCTGGTCACCGGCCACACCCATGATCGGGATTTCGTGGCCGAAGAGGTCGGCGCGGGCGTTGCCGTAGTTGGCGGCGCAGTCCTTCACTTCCGGCAGCATCCCCATGGGAATATCGAGAAGCTCGCAGATCTCCGCGCTCCACTCGCCCTTGTGAATGTCGAACAGCAGCGTGCGGGCAGCGTTTGTGGCATCCGTGGCGTGGACGGCGCCTGCCGTCAGCTTCCAGATGAGAAAGCTGTCGACCGTGCCGAACAGCAGCTCACCCTTTTCGGCGCGGGCGCGGGCGCCCTCCACGTTGTCGAGGATCCACTTCAGCTTCGTGCCGGAGAAATAGGGATCAAGCAGCAGGCCGGTGCGGGCGCTGACCATCGCCTCATGGCCCTCGTCCTTCAGCTTGCGGCACAGGTCAGCCGTGCGCCGGTCCTGCCAGACGATGGCATTATAGACTGGCTGGCCGGTGTTGCGGTCCCAGACCAGCGTTGTTTCGCGCTGGTTGGTAATGCCAATAGCGGCAATGTCACGGCCCATACGCCCGGCGCGCTCAATGGCAGCGCGGCAGGAACCGGCTGTCGTCGACCACAGATCCGACGGGTCGTGCTCCACCCAGCCGGACTGGGGATAGATTTGCGGAAATTCCTCCTGCGCGCTCGCAACCACCTTCATGTGCTTGTCGAAGAGGATCGCGCGGCTCGAAGTCGTGCCCTGGTCGATGGCAAGAATATAGGTCAAGTCAGCCTCCTCGATTGCACCAGCCGCAGAAGCCCCTCCGCCATGCTGCGCGGGGGAAGCATCTTGTTGTTCGATGAAACCGGCGCCATGGCAATTTCCGCCAGGACCCGGTCAGCTCAAAGGCGGGACCTTACGGCCCCGCCTCTGATTGTCGATAGCTAATTACTTATTTCCACGAGGCAATCAGCTCATCATAGGAAACGGTAATCGGCTGTTCCTTCTCGTCCGGGATCTTGCGCTTGGGTGCGCCCGGCTGATCGAACCAGAACTCGGCGCTCTGCTCCTCGTTCAGCTTCGGACCGATATCGCCCTGCACACCGGCACGCTCCAGGCGCTCAAGCACCTTTTCCTGCTCTGCACAAAGCGCATCCATGGCTTCCTGCGGGGACTTTGCACCGGAAGAAGCATCACCAATGTTCTGCCACCACAGCTGAGCCAGCTTCGGATAGTCCGGAACGTTGGTGCCGGTCGGCGACCACTGCAGACGTGCGGGCGAGCGGTAGAACTCGACCAGACCGCCAAGCTTCGGTGCACGCTCGGTGAAGCTGTCATGCGCAAGAGTGGACTCGCGGATGAAGGTCAGGCCGACATGGCTCTTCTTCACGTCCACGGTCTTGGAGGTGACGAACTGGGCATAGAGCCAGGCCGCCTTGGCACGGTCCACCGGAGTGGACTTCATCAGCGTCCAGGAGCCTGCGTCCTGATAGCCGACCTTCATGCCCTCTTCCCAATACACGCCATGCGGCGAGGGAGCCATGCGCCACTTCGGCGTGCCGTCCTCGTTCATGACCGGCAGACCCGGCTTGACCATGTCTGCGGTGAAGGCGGTGTACCAGAAGATCTGCTGGGCAATTTCGCCCTGGGCAGGCACCGGACCGGCTTCGCCGAACACCATGCCGGCAGCTGCCGGAGGCGCGTACTTGTTCAGCCACTCGATGTATTTGGTAATCGAGTAGACCGCGGCCGGGCCGTTGGTGTCGCCACCACGGGCCACGCAGGAGCCGACCGGCTGGAAGCTTTCATTGACGCGGATGCCCCATTCGTCGACAGGAAGGCCATTCGGCTCACCCTTGTCGCCGGCACCAGCCATCGACAGCCAGGCATCGGTGAAGCGCCAGCCGAGAGACGGGTCCTTCTTGCCGTAGTCCATGTGGCCATAGACTTTCTTGCCGTCGATTTCCCGGCCGGTGAAGAACTCGGCGATATCCTCATACGCCGACCAGTTCACTGGCACGCCGAGCTCGTAGCCATATTTGGCCTTGAAGTCCGCCTTGTTCTTCTCGTCGTTGAACCAGTCATACCGGAACCAGTAGAGGTTCGCGAACTGCTGGTCGGGAAGCTGGTAGAGCTTGCCATCCGGGCCGGTCGTGAACTTGATGCCGATATAGTCGTTCAGATCGAGGCCCGGATTGGTGACATCCTTGCCTTCGCCTGCCATCCAGTCGGTCAGGTTGCGGGCCTGCTGGTAGCGCCAGTGGGTGCCGATCAGATCCGAGTCATTGATATAGGCGTCGTAGATGTTCTCTCCCGACTGCATCTGGGTCTGCAGCTTCTCAACCACATCGCCTTCGCCGATCAGATCATGGGTGATCTTGATGCCAGTGATTGCCGTGAAGGCCGGGGCCAGCACCTTGGCCTCGTATTCATGGGTGGTAATCGTTTCGGAGACGACCTTGATCTCCATACCCTTGAACGGAGCGGCAGCGTCAATGAACCACTGCATCTCGGCTTCCTGATCGGCGCGCGACAGCGCCGACATGTCGCCGATTTCCGCGTCGAGGAACTTCTTTGCTGCCTCCATGTCAGCAAAGGCGCTTCCGCTTCCAACCAGCATGGCGAGCGCCATGGCGGTGGAGGTGTAAAACACTCTCATTCCATTTCCTCCCGAAGTTTCATGATCGTGAGATCAGGTTACCTGCCCGTCAGACCCAGCGGAAAACCGCCAGGGCATAAACCAGACAGGCGATCAGAGCCCCCCACAAGGGAGCACCGAAGGCGGCGAGCCAACCAAGCGTGATGAAGGCTGAGCCCAGAAGGGTTATGAAGAGACGATCCCCCCGGGTCGTCTCGATCCGGAGCACACCGGTGCGCGGTGTCTCCGGAAAGCGGATCGCAAGCACGGTGAAGGTCACCAGCAGCGACGCGATCGTTGCGAAGAAAATCGCGGTCGGAACAGTCCAGGCCATCCAGTCCATATCTGTCTCCCTCAGATCAGACGCGGCCCAGGGCAAAGCCCTTGGCGATGTAGTTGCGGACGAAGTAGATCACCAGCGCACCGGGAATGATGGTCAGCACACCGGCAGCAGCCAGCACGCCCCAGTCCATTCCCGACGCCGAGACCGTGCGGGTCATGGTGGCCGCGATCGGCTTGGCATTCACCGAGGTGAGCGTACGCGACAGCAGCAGCTCGACCCAGGAGAACATGAAGCAGAAGAAGGCGGCCACCCCGATGCCGCTCGCGATCAGCGGCATGAAGATCTTTACAAAGAAACGGCCGAAGGAATAGCCGTCGATATAGGCCGTCTCGTCGATTTCTTTCGGCACCCCGCGCATGAAGCCTTCCAGGATCCAGACGGCCAGCGGCACGTTGAACAGGCAGTGCGCCAGAGCGACGGCGATATGCGTGTCGAACAGTCCGACCGAGGAATAGAGCTGGAAGAAGGGCAGCGCGAAGACGGCCGGCGGGGCCATGCGGTTGGTCAGCAGCCAGAAGAACAGGTGCTTGTCGCCGAGGAACGTATAGCGCGAGAAGGCATAAGCTGCCGGCAGCGCCACGGTAATCGAGATCACCGTGTTCATCACCACATAGATCAGCGAGTTAACATAGCCCATGTACCAGCTCGGATCCGTGAGGATCGTGATGTAATTGGCCAGCGTCGGGTTCTGCGGCCACAGCGAGAAGGTGGACAGGATCTCCGTGTTGGTCTTCAGGCTCATGTTGACGAGCCAGTAAATAGGCAGCAGCAGGAAGATCAGATAGACAGCCATCACCACGGCGCGGGAGCTGATGCCTGTGCGGGCAGAGCTGCGGCGCCGGGCCGGGATGGCAGCGGTCATGGTTGCGGCACCCATCAGAAGCCCTCCCTTTTGTCGAGGTTGGTCATCACGGTGTAGAACACCCAGGAAATCAGCAGGATCACGAGGAAGTACATGATCGAGAAGGCAGCAGCCGGGCCCAGGTCGAACTGACCGAGAGCCATCTTGACGAGGTCAATGGACAGGAACGTCGTCGAGTTGCCCGGCCCGCCACCCGTCACCACGAAGGGTTCGGTGTAGATCATGAAACTGTCCATGAACCGCAGCAGGATGGCGATCATCAGGACGCCCTGCATCTTGGGCAGCTCGATATACCGGAACACACTCCAGCGGCTCGCCTGATCGATCTTTGCTGCCTGATAATAGGCATCGGGGATCGACTGCAGACCGGCATAGGCCAGCAGCGCCACCAGCGACGTCCAGTGCCAGACGTCCATGACGATGACTGTGGCCCAGGCGGCGGCGGCATCCTGCGTATAATTGTAGGAAATACCGAGAGCATGCAGCGTTGCGCCCAGCAGACCGATATCGACACGGGCAAAGATCTGCCAGATTGTGCCCACCACATTCCACGGAATGAGCAGCGGCAGAGCCATGAGGACGAGGCAGAACGAGGCCCAGAAACCGCGCTTGGGCATATTCAGAGCGATGAAGATGCCGAGCGGGATCTCGATGGCAAGGATCACGGCCGAGAAGATCAGCTGGCGGCCAAGCGCATCCCAAAGGCGCTGGGAATGCAGCATGTCATCGAACCATTCGACACCAGCCCAGAAGAACTGGTTGTTGCCGAACGTATCCTGCACCGAATAGTTCACCACCGTCATGAGCGGGATCACCGCCGAGAAGGCGACGAGCAGCAGCACGGGCAGGACCAGGAACCAGGCCTTGTGATTGACTGTCTTTTCCATCAGGCGGCCTCCCCCGTAACGCGCCAGCTGTTGGCATAGACATTGATATGCGCGGGATCGAACACCACACGGCTCATGCCTGAGGTGACCGGGTCGCTTTCCCCCGCGATGATGTTGATGTCCGTACCGAAGAATTCGGCCCGGACAACCTTGTGCCGCCCGGCATCCTCGACGCGGCGTACCTTCACCGGCAGACCTTCGGTCTCCGACAGGCGCACGAACTCTGGACGCACACCGATCTGTATCTTGCCGTCCAGGCCTGAATAGCCGTGGCCGAGCGGGATGGTTGCGCCGTTCACATAGGCCGAGTTGCCCTCAACCTTGGCATCCATCAGGTTCATGCCCGGCGAGCCGATGAAATAACCGACGAATGTGTGGGCCGGCCGCTCGAACAGTTCCTGCGGCGTGCCGATCTGCACCACCCGGCCGTCATACATCACCACCACCTTGTCGGCGAAGGTGAGCGCCTCGGTCTGGTCATGCGTCACATAGATCATCGTGTGGCCAAACTCGTGATGCAGCGACTTCAGCTGCGTTCTGAGTTCCCACTTCATGTGCGGATCGATCACCGTCAGCGGCTCGTCGAAGAGAAGCGCGTTGACGTCCTCCCGCACCATGCCACGGCCGAGCGAGATCTTCTGCTTGGCATCTGCGGTCAGCCCGCGGGCCTTGCGGTCCAGCACCTCTTCCATGCCGATCATGCGGGCAATCTTCTGCACGCGTTCGGCGACATAGGCAGCGCTCGCTCCCCGGTTCTTCAGCGGAAACGCAAGGTTCCCGCGCACAGTCATCGTGTCGTAGACGACCGGGAACTGAAACACCTGCGCAATGTTGCGCTCCGCCGTCGCTTTCTCCGTGACATCGGTATCGTTGAACAGGATACGGCCCTGGCTCGGCACAAGCAGGCCGGAGATGATATTGAGGAGCGTGGACTTGCCGCAGCCGGACGAGCCGAGCAGCGCATAGGCCTCACCATCGTTCCAGACGTGGTTCAGCTCCTTGAGCGCAAAGTCCTCTTCGCCCTTCGGACGCGGATTGTAGGAATGGGCGAGATTGTCGAGCGTGATCTTGGCCATGGGTCCCTCCTCACGCCGCCAGCGCATAGGCGGCCGGAGCCACCAGCGAACCGTCCTGTCCGAAGACATAGACATGGGAAGGGTCGAGATAGAGCTTGAGCGCCGTTCCCAGGGTCAGGTCATGCACGCCATGCACAAGCCCGACCCAGCGCTCGCCGTGATGCTCCAGATGCACGAATGTCTCCGACCCGGTGATCTCCGTGACCATCAGATGAGCGGTAAACTCCATCGCATCGGCGCTGTGCCGGTGCAGTTCCAGGTGATTGGGGCGGAAGCCTGCGATGTAGCGGCCATCGCTCAGATCCGACAGCTTGCCCGCTGCCGGGATCGACTGGCCGTCACCGAACATCAGCCGGGCTCCGGCCTTGGCGATCTGAAGGAAGTTCATCGGAGGATCGGAGAAAACGCGCGCCGTCGTGGCGTCAACCGGGCGGCGGTAAACCTCAGGCGTCGGGCCAAACTGGGTTACCCGGCCCTGCCAGAGCGTCGCCGTGTTGCCGCCAAGCAGCAGAGCCTCCTCCGGCTCCGTCGTCGCATAGACGAAGATCGAACCGGATGCCTCGAAGATCTTCGGAATCTCGACGCGCAGTTCCTCGCGCAGCTTGTAGTCGAGGTTGGCAAGCGGCTCATCAAGCAGCACCAGGCCTGCGTTCTTCACAAGCGCACGTGCCAGCGCGCAGCGCTGCTGCTGTCCGCCCGAGAGTTCGAGCGGCTTGCGCTGCAGCATCGCAGTGAGCTTCATCAGCTCCGCAGTCTTGTGCACGGCTTTGTCAATCTCCGCCGGCGACTTGCCCATCAGCCTCAGCGGGCTGGCAATGTTGTCATAGACGGTCATTGCCGGGTAGTTGATGAACTGCTGATAGACCATGGCGATGGCACGATCCTGCACCCGCACGCCGGTCACATCCGTGCCGTTCCAGAGAATCTTGCCCGAAGACGGCTGGTCAAGGCCGGCCATCAGGCGCATGAGTGACGTCTTGCCTGCCGAAGTCGGTCCAAGCAGGACGTTCATGCTGCCCTCACGCAAGGTAAGGTTCGTTGTGTGGATGTGCGTCAGCCCACCCACGACCTTGGAGACATTCTCCAGGACCAGGGTCATGTATTCCCTCCTCCCAATTCCTCCTACTGAGCTGCAGCCTCCCCAAGCCGCAGCGCACAGGTACTCTTTATCCATTCATCCAGCGCCGCCACCTCGGCAGCACTCAGGCGAAGGCCCAGTTTGGACCGGCGCCACACCACATCTTCAGCGGTGCGCGCATATTCCTTTTCAATCAGCCACTTGACTTCCCGCTCGGTCAGGTTCCATCCGAAGTGACGGCCAAGGTCCTCCACCTTTTCCGCTCCAGCCAGAATGCCTGCCGCCTCGGTGCCATAAGCCTTCACCAGGCGCGTGGCCCAGCGCTCATCAAGGAACGGATACGCGGCGCGCAGGTCCCCGATCAGCTTCGCAACGCCCAGCACCGGAAAGTCGCCGCCCGGAAGCGGCACGCGGGCTGTCCAGGCCCCGGCAGCGCCGGGGAAGTAGGGCACGATCTTTTCCAGCGCATGCTCTGCGAGCTTGCGGTAGGTGGTAATCTTGCCGCCGAAGACGTTGAGCAGCGGCGCGCCGCCGGTCTCTTCCACCTTCAGCACATAATCGCGGGTCGCCGCCGTCGCCGATTTGGCGCCGTCATTGTAGAGCGGGCGAACACCGGAGTAGCTCCAGACGATATCATCAACCGTGACCGGACGCTTGAAATAGCCGGAAGCGAACTTCAGCAGATAGTCGCGCTCCTTGTCCGTGCAGACCGGCTTGACGCCCGGCTCCGGATGATCGGCATCCGTGGTGCCGATGAGCGTGAAATCCGTCTCGTAGGGAATGGCAAAAATGATGCGGCCATCCTCGCCCTGGAAGAAGTAGCACTTGCCGTGATCGTAGAGCTTCTTCGTCACGATGTGGCTGCCTCGCACCAGGCGGACGCTTTCCTGCGAGTTCGACCGCACGGTGTTGCGGATCACATCCCCAACCCAGGGGCCACCAGCATTGATCAGCATCTTCGCCTTGCGGCTGGTGCGGGCGCCGGTGTTGCAGTCTTCAAGCACGATCGACCACAGGCCATCCACCCGCTCGGCAGAGACCACGCGGGTGCGCACCATCACCTCGGCGCCGCGCGCCTCGGCATCGCGGGCATTCAGCACCACAAGACGCGAGTCCTCGATCCAGCAATCGGAGTATTCATAGGCCTTGGCGAAGCGGTCCTGAAGCGGCTCCCCCTCCGGGCCGGACTTCAGATTGACCGTCGTGGTGCCGGGCAGGATCTTGCGGCCGCCAAGGTTGTCGTAGAGAAACAGTCCGAAGCGGATCAGCCATGCCGGGCGGCGGCCCTTCATCCAGGGCATCACCGTGTTCAGGAGTTTTGATGTCGGCGTTTCGCCCTCAAAGCGCATGTCCTTGTGATAGGGCAGCACGAAACGCATAGGCCAGCTGATATGCGGCATTGCCTCCAGCAGCGTTTCCCGCTCAATCAGCGCCTCGCGCACCAGCCGGACCTCGAAATATTCGAGATAGCGCAACCCGCCATGGAACAGCTTGGTGGAGGCCGAAGAGGTGGCAGATGCCAGGTCATTCATCTCGGCCAGCGCAACGGACAGGCCGCGCCCCGCCGCATCACGGGCAATGCCGCAGCCATTGATGCCCCCGCCGATGATAAAGAGATCGACCACCTGGTCCTGCTGCGACGTCACGGGCAAAGGCCTCCTGAAACCGGACATTTGTGAAAATAAACGAACCACAAGACGTGGGCTTTCGTCAATCGTTGATTTTCGTTTATGTTCGTTTTTGTTTTCTCCCGCACCGGCAAACACTTGACCGGGAGCAGCCGGCAAAAACGCCCTGCGAAAGGTCTATGCTGCAGAACAGCATGTATTTCTTGTGCATTGCACTCGCTCTTCCGCACCGCAAGAAACCCTTCGCATCTCGGCCAAGCATTCGCCTCGCGCCTGAAACTTGAAAAAGGGAACCAAACCGAACATATTGCGCATCCAAAAAGGAATATGCCGTGTCCCAGAGCTTCCGCCAGCCCGAGATTCTCGAACTCGCCCGCCAGCAGGGGAAAGTCACCGTCGAAGGGCTTGCGGCTCACTTCGGCGTGACTGTGCAGACCATCCGCCGGGATCTTGCCGAGCTCGCCGACAGCGGCCGGCTGGAGCGGGTGCATGGCGGAGCGATTCTGCCATCGGGCGTCTCCAACATCGGCTATGAGGACAGGCGCAATCTCAACCGCGAAGCGAAGGCCGCCATTGCAGAGGCCTGCGCGAAGGCGATCCCGGAAAATGCGTCCGTATTTCTCAACATCGGCACGAGCACGGAAGCCGTCGCCCGCGCACTGCTGCACCACCGCAATCTGATGGCGGTGACCAACAACATGAATGTCGCCAATATCCTCGCCGCCAATCCGGACTGTCAGGTCATCGTGGCGGGCGGGGCTCTGCGCCGCACCGATGGCGGACTGGTCGGCACGCTGACCATGCGCACCATCGAACAGTTCCGCTTTGACTTTGCCGTTATCGGCTGCTCGGCGCTGGACGAAGACGGCGACCTGCTGGACTTCGACATCCAGGAAGTCGGTGTCAGCCAGACCATCATCCAGCAGGCGCGCAAGACATTTCTGGTCAGCGACCACTCCAAGTTCCTGCGCGGCGCCCCGGTGCGCATTGCCTCATTGAGCGAGATCGACACCTTCTTCACCGACCGGCCGCTCTCCCCTGCCCTCAGCACCCGCTGCAGGGAGTGGGGCACAAAGACCGTGATCTGCGGCGGATAAGCCGCCGCTACGGCTTTTCGCAAGAAAGAGGGTGACACGCGGCGCCGCTGAGGCTACCTCCTCGCCTGTGCCGCAGTGCGGCAATTCTTTTGCCAAAGGGCCCCGGCCCCGGAACAGGCCAGCAGAAGTGCCGGCCATCCTTGTGGAGTGACACCATGAGCCACACCCTGATTGCACCCTCCATGCTGGCGAGCGACTTCTCGCGGCTGCGTGACGAGATCCGCGCCATCGACGGCGCCGGTGCCGACTGGATCCACTTGGACGTGATGGATGGCCATTTCGTGCCCAACATCACCTTTGGCCCGGACATCATCGCCGCCATGCGCCCGCATACCGCCAAGGTGTTCGACACGCATCTGATGATCGCCCCTTGCGATGCCTATCTGGAAGCCTTCGCCAAGGCGGGCTCCGACATCATCACCGTGCATGCAGAGGCAGGTCCCCATCTCGACCGCTCGCTGCAGGCCATCCGCAATCTGGGCAAGAAGGCGGGCGTATCGCTGAACCCGGCAACGCCGGAAAGCGTCATCGAATATGTGCTCGACCGGCTGGATCTGGTGCTGGTCATGAGCGTCAACCCCGGCTTCGGCGGGCAGAAATTCATTCCCGCCGTGGTGGACAAGATCGCCCGCATCAAGGCCATGATCGGCAGCCGTCCGATTGATATCGAAGTGGACGGCGGCGTCACCCCGGAAACCGCTCCGCTCGTGACGGCAGCCGGGGCCAACGTGCTGGTGGCAGGTTCCGCCGTGTTCAAGGACGGCACGCCGGAGACCGCTTCCCACTATGCGGCGCAGATCGAAGCCATCCGCAGCGCGGGCAACGCGGCAGCACAGGCATGAAGGCCGTCATATTCGATCTGGACGGCACGCTGGTCGACAGCGTGCAGGCCATCGCAGACATCGGCAATGCGCTGATGACCGAGCTTGCCCTTGCCCCACTCTCCGTCACCGAGGCACGAAGCTACATCGGCAACGGCGCAGCGCGCTTCGTCGAAAGGGCACTGGCGGCCCGCGGCATCAGCGGCGATGCGGCTCTGCTGGCAGAGCGTGTGGAGCGTTTCGAAGAGCTTTATGCGCAAGCTCCCGGCGGTGCCAACCCGCCCTTCCCCGGTGTGGAAGCCGCCCTTCACGCACTGAAGGCACGCGGTATCCGTCTCGGGCTTTGCACCAACAAACCCGGCGCACCAACGCACAATCTGGTGGCTGCGCTTGGTTGGAGTGACCTGTTCGACGTGGTGGTGACAGGTGACACCCTGAACACCCGCAAGCCGGATCCGGCACCACTTGCCTATGCGGCCAAGGTGCTCGCGCTTTCGCCAGAAGACCCGGCCTTTGCCTATGTGGGCGACAGCGAAGTGGATGCGGAAACCGCTGTTGCGGCCAAAGCGCGTTTTTTCCTCTTCACCGAAGGCTACCGCAAGAGCCCGGTGACGGCCCTGCCGCATGAAGCCGCCTTCAGCGACTTCGCAGACCTGGAAGCTCTGCTGAACGGCTGATCAGTAGCCCCGCTGGCGGTCCACTGCCGGCGGGATCTCGCCGCGCTCGAAGTAGGCCGACAGATTGGCCGCAACGATCCGTGCGGCCGTCGCCGGTGTCGTTGGCGCGCTGATATGCGGCAGCACGGTGATGGACGGATGGCTCCAGCAGGGGTTGTCGGCCGGAAGCGGCTCCTGTGCAAAGACATCCAGCACAGCATGGGACAGCTGCCCCTCGTCAAGGGCAGCCAGCAGCGCAGGCTGATCCACAATCGGCCCACGGCCAAAATTGATGAGCCCCGCGCGACGCGGCAGCATGGCGAGCCGAGCCGTGTTGAGCAGGCCGCGCGTGTCCGGCGTCAAGGGCAGCAGCACCACAACGATATCCGAGCGCGACAGCACCCGCTCCAGGCCATCCCCGCCGCTGAAACACTCGACGCCCTCGACCTCTGCCGGAGTGCGGCTCCAGCCGCTGACCGGGAACCCGTTTGCCACCAGCCGCCGGGCAGCAGCCTTACCCAGATTGCCCAGCCCGAGAATGCCGATGTGCCGCTCAGCCGCAAGGCGCGGCAAGGCTTCGGCCCAGACCTTCTCGCGCTGCTGCGCCAGATAGAGCGGCATGTCCCGGTGAAGATAGAGCGAGAACGCCAGCACCGCTTCGGCCATGGTTTCCGCCAGCTGCGGATCCGTCATGCGGACAATGGCGAAGTCCGTATCGATCAGCTCGCCCAGCAGCCGCTCCACCCCGGCCCAAAGGCTCTGCACCCATACAAGGCCCGGCAGTTCATGCAGATGAACGGGATCAGGATTGGCGACAATGGCCACACGTGCCGAGAGGCGTTCTGCTGCGTCCATGGAAGCCAGAGGCCGCACTTCGATCTGCGGCATGAGGCTCTCAAACTGCATCATCCATTCCGCCCGTTCCTCGGCAGAGATCCGGGCAATGAAAGGAACGACGGGTTTCATGACGGTGGCACCTTGCGCTTTCACATTTGCGCCGGATCATGCCTTGCCACAATGCTGCCGCAAAGCGGAAAGTGCCCGGCGGCAGCAAAAATCAGCTCGCCAGCCGTCCGGCCTCCGGCATCTGCGACGCGCCATCAGTGCCACCGGCAGCCCCGTCTGCAGACGCCGCGCGCAACTGCTCGCGCAGCATGAGCGTCTGCACCGAAGAGAGCGGCATAGGGCGCCCGAAGAGGAACCCTTGCACGGCGGGACATCCGGCGTCGCGCAGATAGGCGAACTCCTCTTCATTCTCCACCCCCTCTGCCAGCACAGGGATGTTCATGCTCTCCGCAATCAGCAGGGCAGCACGCACGATGGCGGCAGCACGGGGCCGGTTGGCCACATCGGTGATGAAGCTGCGGTCGATCTTGATCTTGTCGAAGGGGAAATGCTGCAGCAGCGCCAGCGAGGAATAACCCGTTCCGAAGTCATCCATGGCGATGGAAACACCCAGTGCCTTGAGACGGGTGATGGTCGCCAAAGCCCTTGCGTGGTCGGCGATCAGGCCGCTCTCCGTCAGCTCGATTTCCAGGCGCTCTGGCGCAAGCCCCGTCTCCTTAAGCACTTCATCCACGAGAGTGGGCAAGTCAATACGCGTCAGCTGATAAGCCGCGACATTGACCGCCACCTTATATCCCCCCGGCCAGGCCGCCGCATCGGCACAGGCACGGCGAAGGACATATTCGCCGATTTCCGCAATCAGTCCGGTACGCTCGGCAACCGGGATGAATTCACCCGGAGACACCATGCCAAGAGTGGGATGGTGCCAGCGCACCAGCGCCTCAAAGCCGACAAGGGACCGGGTGCTGGTGCAGTTCTGGGGCTGGTAATAAAGCTCCAGCTGGTTGCCTGAAGCAGCGCTCCGCAGATCAATCGCCAGCCGGGCCTGGTGGCGCACGTCGTCATCAAGACCTGCCTGATAACGGCGGACCTCCCCGCTGCCGCCGCGCCGGGCCTCCTGCGCAGCAAGGCTCGACCTTGTGATCAATGCAGAGGCATCAAGCCCATCGTTAGGAAAAACGGCATAGCCCACAGCACTGCGCAGGGTGAGCGTGCCAGCTGGCGTCATGTGCGGTCCGGCCACCAGTTTCTGTAGCCGGGCTGCAGTGGCCATGAGTTCATGACGGCCAAACACCCCTGTCTTGATCAGCAGAAACTGCGCACCGGGCAAGCGGGCGGTATATTCATCAGCCAGCAGAGCATCATTGAGATGCAAGCCGACTTCCCGGAGCACAGCATCTCCGGTGACCTCGCCATGCGCCGCGTTGATCATGGCGAACTCTTCCAGATCAAGGGTGTAGACCGCCACCTTGTCGTTGCCGCGAATTGCGCTGCCAAGAAGCCCGGCGAGCTTGCTTTCCGCCCAAGTCTTGTTCGGCAGACCCGTAAGAGCATCAAACTGGGTGAGCTGCTGATAGCGCTCCGTTGCCTCTTGCAGGGAAAACCGGTCGATGGTGTAGGACGACCCGACAGTCACCAGCAAGACAGTGGTGACACCAATCACCGTTGCCAGCATGTACTCGTCCGGCATGGCCTGAGGCGGAATATCAACGCCTGCCAGCGGCATAATGGTCATTGCATCCATACCGGTGAAGTGCATGGAAACGATCGCCAGCACCATTGCCACCATCGACCCCGAACGGCAGAAGCGCGTCACTGGCCGGGAGGCACGGTTGAAGGCCAGCCCGCCGAAGAACGCACCGAGCACCACAGATGCCAGCACATAGGACGGTTCCCAGGTGATGATGCCCGGGACAAGAAATGCGGCCATGCCGGTGTAATGCATGATCGCGATACCAAGGCCAAACAGTACTCCGCCCAGCTCGATCGTCATCCCCGCCGGTGAGCGCAGAGAGACACTGAAGGCAAAGCAGATGCAGAGGAACAAAACTCCAAAGCTGGCTGCGGTCAAACCGGGTGCAAATGAGCGCTCGAAGGGGACCAGATAGCCAAGCATGGCTGAAAAATGCGTGGTCCAGATCGTGCAGGTCGCAACAAGCGCACCAAGGAACAGCCAGAGCCACCGGCGGGAGCCGTCACTCCTGCGCATGCGCGTGTAGATGCGCATCGACAGAAAAGACCCGAAAATACAGACGATCGCAGCAAGCGCGACGTAGCGCAGGTCATGTTCGACCGCGATACAGGACAAGACGTTCAGCATGCATTGCACCCCTTCACGAGGGAAAATACGTAGCAGCTGCGTAAAGTCTCCTAACGCCGCGGAAATTCCGCATTTAACGTCACCAGTTCGTTGATCTGCACAACTTTATATTGAATCAATACACGAAAAACACCACTTGAGCGCATGCCTGAAGAGGTGGGAAAGGCGGCACAGCGGCCGCGCAACACAGATGAAAAGGAATGCAATTCCAACAAGCCTGAAATCAGAGCAACAAAATAGAAACAAAAACTTTAATGATGAAATAATCATATTTTCAATAGTAAAAAACAAAAGCAATAAGACAAAATAATCTTTTCAAAATCGAAATTTTCAAGAGTATAATATAAAGAACGACAAATATGACAATCAGCCCGAATTCAGGCAAATTTTAAAATATGTCAAAACCTTGACATAAATATACACCAGACTATGTTTAGTCCGATCCCTCTTAATGCAAGGGGATATTTCAAAATGCCGGAGATCTTCGATCAGAGGAGGACATCCTCCCGCCGGCATTACATTTTTGCCATCACGTGATCCTGGATCGTGCTGGCTTTCGCGCTGCGGGCACGGCCTGCGGATGACGATGAACAGGAGACTGACAATGACAAAGACACTTCTGCTGACGGGCGCTGCCCTGATTGGCCTTGGCATGTCCGGCGCGTCTGCCGCCGAAGATTGCGGCAAGGTGAGTCTGGCCGAAATGAACTGGCCATCAGCGGGTGCCATTGCCCATATCGACAAGATCATCCTGGAAGAGGGCTACGGCTGCGAAGTCGAGCTTGTGATTGGCGACACGGTCCCGACCTTCACCTCCATGACGGAGAAAGGTGAACCGGACATGGCGCCGGAACTCTGGGTGAACACCATCCAGGAGCCCCTCGACAAGGCGGTCGAAGAGGGCAAGCTGATCGTCGGCAGCGAAGTGCTGTCCGAAGGCGGCGTGGAAGGCTTCTGGATCCCGACCTATCTGGCTGAAGAACACAACATCAAGACCCTGGCCGATGCACTGGCCAAGCCGGAACTGTTCCCGGGCGCAGAAGACAAGTCCAGGGGCGCCTTCTTCAACTGCCCGTCCGGCTGGGCCTGCCAGACCCTGACCACCAATCTGTTCAAGGCCTTCGACGTCGAGAACAAGGGCTTCGAGCTGGTCGACACCGGGTCGGCTGCCGGGCTGGATGGTTCCATCTCGCGCGCCTTTGAACGCAAGGAAGGCTGGCTTGGCTACTACTGGGCTCCCACTCCGATCCTTGGCAAGTATGAGATGACGCAGCTCGATCTGGGCGTAAAGCATGATGCTGCCGAGTGGGAGCGCTGCACTGCCATTTCCGGCTGCCTCGATCCCAAGCCCAACAACTGGGACAAGTCGCCTGTCTACACGGTCGTGACCAAGGAATTCGCGGACAAGGCTGGTGTCGCCATGGACTATGTCAAGGCACGCTCCTGGGACAACAAGACCGCAGGCGAAGTGCTGGCCTGGATGACCGACAACCAGGGCACCAACGAGGATGGCGCGTACTGGTTCCTCGAAAACAAGCCGGAAATCTGGAGCACCTGGGTTTCGCCGGAGGTGGCGGAAAAGGTGAAGTCGGCCCTCTGAGCAGACACCCGATGAACCGGCAGGCCATGGGGCACAGCTTTCCTGTGGCCTGTTCGCCGGTTTGCCCCAGGCACCTGCCCGCAAGCTCAGGCTGCGGGCAGGTGCTGGCGCAAAGAGGAACAATAAATGGATTTCTTTGACTTTCCCTCGCTCAGCCGTGGCACCTTGCGTGTTCTGCGGCAGACAATCGACGAGGGCTTTCTGACCTTTACACGGGCCTATGGCGAAACGCTGGAACAGGCCTTCGAACCGCTGCGCCTGCTTCTCATCGGCATCGAGAGCCTTCTGCTGGATTCGCCCTGGCCGCTCGTCATGGCCGGCATTCTCGGCCTTGTGTTTTTGCTCAGCCGCAGCTGGCGCGTGACGGCAGGCAGCCTTGCAGCCCTTGTGCTGATCGGCGTGCTCGGCATGTGGGATGACACAATGCGCACCATGGCAATGGTGGCGGTGTGCACCCTCACAGCGGTCGTGCTCGGCATTCCCATCGGCATCGCCATGGCCCGCTCGGACCGGCTGCAGGCCTTCATCAACCCGGTACTCGATCTGATGCAGA
The DNA here is from genome assembly GCF_036881715.1 of Pannonibacter anstelovis. Classification (NCBI taxonomy): domain Bacteria; kingdom Pseudomonadati; phylum Pseudomonadota; class Alphaproteobacteria; order Hyphomicrobiales; family Stappiaceae; genus Pannonibacter; species Pannonibacter anstelovis. Next base: position 15,168 of record NZ_JBAKBF010000016.1, on the reverse strand, counting down.
CAATGCCGGTCTTCGTCTACCTCATTCCGGTGGTGATGATCTTCGGCCTCGGCAAGGTGCCGGGCGTGATTGCGGTGGTCATCTATGCCATCCCGCCCATGATCCGCCTCACCAATCTGGGCATCAGGCTTGTCAGCGCCGATGTGCTGGAAGCTGCCGATGCTTTCGGATCCTCCTCCTGGCAGAAGCTGAAAGACGTGCAGCTGCCGCTGGCACTGCCCACCATCATGGCCGGCATCAACCAGTGCATCATGATGTCCCTGTCCATGGTCGTCGTCGCCTCCATGATCGGCGTGCGGGGTCTGGGCCAGCCAGTGCTTCAGGCCATCACCAACCAGTTCTTCACCATGGGCATTCTCAACGGCCTCGCCATCGTCGCCATCGCCATCATCTTCGACCGGTCCACCCAGGCCTATGGCAAGCGCATGCAGAAACACACGGAGGCCACCCATGGCTGATCAGCTTACGGCAGCCCCTGCCGATGATCCGGATGAAGAGACGAGCACCGCCGGCATCGAGTTGCGCGGCCTTTACAAGGTCTTCGGACCCAATCCAGCCAGCGTGATGGACCTTGTGCGGGGGGGCATCTCCAAAACGGAACTCAACGACAAGCACAATCATATCCTTGGCCTGAAGGACATCAACCTGACCATGCCCGCCGGGCGCATTCAGGTGGTGATGGGGCTGTCCGGCTCGGGCAAATCCACCCTCATCCGCCACATCAACCGGCTGATCGAGCCGACCGCAGGTGAGGTCCTGTTCGAAGGGCAGGATGTTTGCACCATGTCCGCGCAGGAGCTGCGCAACTTCCGCCGCCACAAGACGGCAATGGTGTTCCAGAAGTTCGCCCTGCTGCCGCACCGGACAATTCTGCGCAACGCCATCTATGGCCTTGAAATTCAGGGTATCCCCGAGCGGGAAGCCAAGGCGCGGGCGGCCAAGTGGCTGACGCGCGTGGGGCTGGAAGGTTATGAGGATTATTATCCCAACCAGCTTTCCGGCGGTATGCAGCAGCGCGTCGGCCTTGCCCGGGCACTGGCCAATGACGCCGGCATCCTGCTGATGGACGAGGCTTACTCGGCCCTCGACCCGCTGATCCGCATGGACATGCAGAAGGTGCTGCTGGACCTGCAGCAGGAGCTGAAGAAGACCATCGTCTTCATCACCCACGATCTGGACGAGGCCCTGCGCCTCGGCGACCGCATCGCCATCCTGCGCGATGGCGAAATCGTGCAGGATGGCACGGGCCAGGAAATCGTGCTGCGTCCGGCAGACAGCTATATCGCCGATTTCGTGCGCGAGGTGAACCGCGGCCGGGTGCTGAAGGTCAACACCATCATGCGCAAGGGCGAACTGGCCGGAACGGAGCTGACGATCCCCAGCGGCAGCCTGTTGGAAGATGCAGCAAGGCTCTTCTCCGAGACCAGCGAGACTGCCGCCATCGTGGTGCGCCCTGATGGACGGAAACTCGGCACCATCCAGCTGCATGACATGATCGCAGCCATGGTCTCACCGGGCTGAGATAAGCCTCACGCCCGCGAAAGCCCCTTGCGATGGCGGCCGGAGACGGCAGCCACCGCAAGGAAAAGACCGGAGACCGTGGCGATCATGCCCGCTGCGCTGACCGAATTTGCCGCCCCCAGCCACAGCGGGCCATAGCCAGCCAGCACATAGCCGGTGATGGCAGCCAGCACCGCAATCAGGAGGCTGAGCCAGACCTGCGCCCCAAGCCGGTTCGTCATCAGCCGTGCCGTCGCGGGCGGGCAGATGAACATGGCAATGACGATGATGGAGCCCACCGCATCAAAGGCCGCCACGGCCGCTACAGCCGAAAGCGTGACCAGACCGAGGCTGAGCAGCGTCACCGGCAGCCCGCGTGCCGCCGCATAGCCTTCGTCAAAGGTCATCAGTACCAGCGGCCGCCAGAACAGGCCCATGAGCAGGAACACAACCGCCGTGACACCCGCCATGCGCAGAAGCTCCGGCGGCAGCCCGGCCAGCGCCTGCGGGTTGGCGAGCGAGGCCCAGCCCTCCGCATCCAGCCAGATCAGGCTTTCCAGATTGCCATAGAGCGCGTGCTCCACATCCAGATGCACAGTGCTGGTGTTGCTCTGCTCCAGCAGCAGCACACCGGCGGCAAAAAGCGTAGTGAAGACCACGCCCATGGCCGCGCCCGGCTCCATCCGGCCATAGCGGCGCAGAAGCTCGATCAGCACCACGGCCACAAGCGCCGCGCTGCCCGCCCCCAGCATCATCGGCCAGGTGGAGATCTGCCCCGTGATCAGAAAGGCAACGACAATACCCGGCAGTACCACATGGGAAATGGCATCGCCGATCATGGCTTCCCGCCGCAGGATGAGGAAATTGCCCGGCAAAGCGCAGGCCAGCGCGGCCAGCGTGCCGATGAGCAGCGGCGTCAGGCTGAATTGCACGAACTCGGCCCCGAACATCTCAGATCCCATGGCGGGCCTCCCCGGATGAGCCAGCTGCCTGCCTGTCCAGCTGCGCGAGTTTGCCTTCGGGCAAAAGGCTGCTGAGAAGCCGTACACCATCATAGCGGGACATCACATCCTCTCCGGCACCGCTTGCCTGCAGCGCCGCCCAGCGCGCTTCGTCCTGAGCCAGCATCTGTGCAAGCGCCCGGCCCTCGCCGTTCAGGTTGCGGTCAGCCGCCAGAAGACCCGCGCGGGACAGCGCGTGCAACAGGCGCGGATCATGGATCACGCCCTGTTGCGACAGCGTCAGAACACCTTGCCGCAGCAGCAGGCGGCGGCGCTGCCGCACCCGAGCGAACACGGCCGCCACCAGTCCACGGCGCGGCGCAATGAGCAGCGAAGTGGTGAAGAAAGCCGCAGCCGAGAGCACAATGACTGGCCCTGCCGGAACATTTGGCGCTGCCGCCGAAAGGGCTGAACCAATGTAGCCTGCCAGCGCCCCGAACAGGGCAGCAAGAGCGAGAATGACAGTAGCCCGCTCGCTCCAGAAGCGGGCTGTCGCTGCGGGAATGATCAACAAGGCGACGATGAGCACCAGCCCGACAAGCTTCAGCCCCGTAACCGTCACCGCCAGCATCAGCCCCAGCATTACTCCATCAGCAAGGCTGGTGCGGATGCCGCTCGTTTCCGCGTGCCCCTGATCAAAGCACACATGCAGCATTGGACGGCGAAAGATGAGCATTATAAGCACGCAGATGGCCCCGCCGCACGCAATCAGCACCGCGTCGCTGAACAGCATGCCCGCTGTGGAGCCGAGCAGAAAGCCCTCCAGCCCCGCCTGCCGCCCGGTGCCCATCACCTGAATGACCGTCAGCAGTACGATGCCGAAGCCGAAGAACACCGACAGCACGGCGCCGATCGCTGTGTCCTCGGCAAGCCGGGTGTAGCGGGTGAGCAAGGTCACAGCCAGCAGCCCCAGCCCGGCAGACAGGGCCGAGCCCAGCAGCAGCCCCGGCAGGGAGCGGCCATCCCCGCCCAGCGAAACCATCACCATGAAAGCCAGTGCAATGCCCGGCAGCGTCGCATGAGCGCTGGCATCGCTGATCAGCGCCCGCTTGCGCAGGAACAGGAACGTCCCCGTACTTCCCGCCGCCGCGCCCAGAAGGCTCGCACCAACACCAACCAAAGCGGCGTTATATCCCGCCTGCATCATCAGCGCAGAAAGGAAGCCAGACAGGACCTCAGTCATGAGAGCCCTCCGGCGGGTACTTGGCCGCCTTCAGGCAAGACCTCTCCGCCCCCGCCCCCTGGTGGGGAGGGGGGCTGAAAGGCCGTGCCGGGATGACCAGATCACAGACATTCCCCAAGCCTTCACCGGCTTCAAACAAGATCTGCAAATCCGGCAACCACCAAGGGGAGCGGAGCTGAGAGGTTGCGCCATATGCTGAAAGACTGGAGCTGTTGACCACCTTCACCTCCCCGTTTCCAGCGCCAGATCCAGCTCTGGCACAGCGGGGGAACCGGCGGGGGCAAGAGACGAGGTGTCGAGGCGCCCGCCGTAGGCGCGCTGGAGGATGGCAGGAGTGAAGGCTTCGTCCACCGGGCCTTGCGCGATGAGGCGCATGTTGATGACGAGCACGTGCGAGAAATAGGCAGGGACGGTGGAGAGGTCGTGATGCACGCAGACCACCGTCCGCCCCTCGTCCCGAAGCGCCTTCAGCACCCCTATGATCGCCCGCTCCGTCGCAGCATCAACCCCGGCAAAGGGCTCATCCAGCAGATAGAGATCCGCCTTCTGCGCCAGCGCACGGGCAAGGAACACACGCTGCTGCTGGCCGCCGGAAAGCTGACCGATCTGCCGGTCTGCAAAGCCTGCCATGCCCACCCGTTCGAGGCAGTGCATAACGAATTCCCGGTGATGCTGGCGGATACGGCCGAGGAGCCCAAGCTCGCGGGACAGGCCCATCATCACAACGTCCTCGGCACGTGCCGGAAAGTCCCAATCGACGGACGCCCGCTGCGGCACATAAGCGACACGCTGGCGAACCTTCGCAAAAGGCTGGCCGAACATGTCCACCGTGCCGGACAGGCACGGCACGATGCCGAGTGCTGCCTTGAGCAAGGTCGACTTGCCCGCCCCGTTGGGGCCAATGATAGCTGTCATGGAAGCAGCCTGCACATCCGCAGCAATGCCCAGAAGCGCAGGCTTGCCGCCATAGGAGACGGAGAGATCCCGGATCCTCACAGCTGTCGGTCCCTGCTGCGGCAGGATGCAGTTTGCAGTCTGTTTGAAATGCACCGGGATCATCCTTGTGTTGCCCTTCTACTCAGCCTGCAGCCTGCAATTGCCCGAGGCGGCCCCGATCCGGCACCGTGCCGCCCAGAGCGGCGGCGATGGTGGTAACATTATGGTCGATCATGCCCAGATACGTGCCTTCGTAGGTGCCGGATTGACCCATGGCATCGGAGAAGAGTTCCCCGCCAATGACCACGTCATGGCCCTTCGCTCCAGCACCTTCTATCAGCGCCTTCATGTTGCGGTCCGGCACAGAGCTTTCGACAAACACAGCGCCGATCTTGCGCTCGACCAGCGTATCGACCAGCTCAGCAATCCGGGCAAGGCCAGCTTCGCTTGCCGTCGAAATGCCCTGAATGCCCAGAACCTCGAAACCATAGGCACGGCCGAAATAGCTGAAGGCATCATGTGCCGTTACCAGCACACGGGCATTTTCCGGCACACTGTCCAGAACCTGCATGGAATAGGCATCAAGTGCATCCAGCTCGCCCGTGAAGGCCGCAAGCCGTTCCTCGATCACTCCCGCCTGACCCGGCAGCGCCGTCTTCAGCGCCGAAGCAATGGTGGCAGAAACGGTCTTCCAGAGCTCCGGGTCCATCCAGACATGCGGGTCATACCGGCCCGGATAGTCTTCATGCGACAGCAGCAGCGACGGGTCTATGGTATCGGCAACCGCCACCACCTTACCCCTGCGGGACAGATCCGCGAAGAACTCCTCCATCTGCGCTTCCAGATAAAGCCCGTGGCGCAGCACCAGATCCGCGCGCGCCATCGCGACAATGTCGCTGCGCGTCTGGCGGTAGCCATGCGGGTCCACCCCGGGGCCCATCAACGCGGAGACGGAAACAAGATTGCCGCCGATCACGGATGCGGTATCGGCAATCATGCCGGTCGTTGCGCTCACCGTCTGCTGTGAAGCTCCCAGTGCAGAGCCGGAGAAGCCCGCTATTGCGGAAGAACCGGCAATCACGCCGCCAGCGGCCAGAGCCGCCCTTCCGATAAAACCACGTCTTGTCAGAAGCATCGAGGTTCCTTTCATCTCCAGCCTACGCGCTGCACCGCAAAAGGCAAATGCTTTTAAGAACGATTTGCATTTAAGATAGATAATTGCGAATGAGTTGCAAGAGCAAAAATGAAAATGGCTTTTCCGGTTGCCAAAGCCGGACGGCTGGCGCAGGACTGTTGCGGGACGCGAAACCCCTTGGATGGAGCAGAGAATGCGCCGGGAAACTGACAGCATGGGTGAAATCAGCGTCGAGAGTGACCGCTACTGGGGCGCTCAGACGCAGAGGTCGCTGACCTATTTCAACATCAGCTCCGAGCTGATGCCCATCGAGATCATCCATGCCTATGGCATCCTCAAGCAGGCTGCCGCCGAAACCAACCGGGATCTGGGACATCTGAGCCCGGACCTTGCCGCCCTCATCATTGCCGCAGCGCGGGAAGTGAGCGAAGGCAAGCTGGACGAGCATTTCCCCCTGCATGTCTGGATGACCGGCAGCGGCACCCAGACCAACATGAACGTCAACGAGGTCATCTCCAACCGTGCCATCGAGGTGGCAGGCGGGGCGCTTGGCTCCAAGAAGCCGGTGCACCCCAATGACCACGTCAACATGTCCCAGTCGTCCAACGACACCTTCCCCGCCGCCATGCATATGGCAGCGGCCATCGCGGTGAAGACCCGTGTTCTGCCCGCCGTGAAGGCGCTGCGCGATGCGCTGGACAAGAAGGCCAAGGCCTGGGACCACATCATCAAGATCGGCCGCACCCACCTGCAGGATGCCGTTCCGCTGACCCTTGGTCAGGAATTCTCCGGCTATGTGGAGATGCTGGACGAGAATCTCGACCGCATCGCAGGCGCCCTGCCCGATGTCTACAAGCTGGCGCTTGGCGGCACGGCCGTCGGCACCGGTCTCAACGCCCCCAAGGGCTTTGCCGAAGGGGCAGCGGCCCGCATCGCGGCGCTCACCGGCCTGCCCTTCATCACCGCGCCCAACAAGTTTGCGGCGCAAGGAGCCCATGACGGGCTGGTGATGCTGCATGGCGCGTTGAAGACCACAGCGGGCTCGCTCTTCAAGATCGCCAACGATATCCGCCTGCTCGCCTGCGGCCCGCGCTGCGGGTTGTTCGAGCTGATCCTGCCGGCCAACGAGCCGGGCTCTTCGATCATGCCGGGCAAGGTCAACCCCACCCAGTGCGAGGCCATGGCCATGCTCTGCATTCAGGTGATGGCCAATGACGTGGCCGTGGGCATGGGCGGGGCCAGCGGCTATCTGGAGATGAATGTCTACAAGCCGCTGATGATCAACGCCGTGCTCCAGTCTGCCCGCATGCTGGCCGATGGCTGCACCAGCTTCCGCAAGTTCATGGTGGAAGGCATGGAGGCAAACGAGGCCCGCATTGCCGGCTATGTCGAAAACTCGCTGATGCTGGTCACCGCTCTCAGCCCGCACATCGGCTATGACAAGGCCTCCAAGGCTGCCCATCACGCCTATGAGCATGACATGACCCTGAAAGCCGCCTGCCTCGACCTCGGCTACATCTCCGCCGAAGACTTCGACCGGCTGGTGGACCCGAAGCTGATGCTCAGCGAAGGGTGACAGCGGAAGGTGCCCGTCTGCCGGGCACCTTCACAACATGTCTGTTCACGGCCCCCGTCAGAATTTCAGGCCGAGTTTCAGGCCTGCCGAGTGGCCGAGCGTGTTGCGCCCTGCCGTTGCCTCATAATGCAGCCGGGCCTCCATGTTATTGCCCCACAGAAGAGAGCCGCCGACCCCGAGGGTCGCGACGGCCCGGTCCCGCTTCAGATCAAGGCGCAGCTTCTTGTCCGGCTCGGGGGAGCCGGGCAGCGAGACAGTGTGCTGCAGACCGTTGAGTGCAATCCGGGCTCCGGCCTCCACATAGCCACGCGCAATTCCGCCCGCAAAAGGATGGTCGGTGGACAGGCGCAAGGCGGGGCGGACATCGGCGAGGAAATGCGTCTTGCGGTGAACCTTCAGATTGAGCGAACCTGCGCCCGTCTCCGTGAAGCCTCCGTCCTGCAGGACTGCCAGATCCAGCTCGACACTGGGGATCACGTCAAACTGCCCGGCCTTTGCCAGAACCCCGGCCCGCAACCGCGAGGCAAGCGCCAGCGTGGAGGGACGCGACTTGGCCACATAGTCTGTCCCCGCAGACGAAATGAGCCGTTCCGCCTTGCCGCCACCATAACTGCCGTTGAGCGACACAGAGCCATAGAACGGTCCCTGTGAGACCTTTGCGATGGCGCCGAGATGCAGGCGGTAGCCCGAGGCAGTCCTCCCGCTGGCACGGAATTGAGACGACTCATAGGCCGTGCTGAGGCCAATAACCAGATCATCGCTGACACGCTGCTGACGGCCGAGGCTGACCATGACCACATCAACATCACTTGACCAGTCATAGCGCGTGGTACCGCCGGTCACCTTGGCCCAGTTGCAGGCCTCTTCGGCAATAGCTGCATAAGGCCCCTCGGTGCCCCCGCAGCTCTGCATGTTCGACAGGTGCGTTCCGGAGGAGGAGAGCGTTGTCTGACTGGCCTTGCTGAAATCGGCTGCATCAAACACGGCCAGGCTGGACTCCAGGGCCTGTGGGTCAAGCGTGTTGGCTGCAAACAGCAGCAAGGACTCCAGCTCGGGATACGCGCCGGGCACATTGCTGCCGAGCGCCGAGACCATGTCATTGGCGAAGGCCGCGGCCTTGCCCGCGTTGCCACTGAAACCGGCCCGCTCGAAGTCGACGGAGGCTCCCGTCACAAGTGCCCGGTCATGGTAGAGATCATAGGCGAAACGGGTTGCCACGGTGCCGGAGGCGAGCCCGAAGGGCAAGGGTTCGCCCGGACGCAGACTGATGGGGGATGTGTCAGACGCTCCAGCAAAGCTCAGAACGGTGCTCGGTTGCGCAAACGCGGGGGCAAATGCGGTCAGCTGCGGAATGATCTGCTCCCGGCCCGTCTCGAGTGACAGCAGGTCAATGCGGTCACTGGCAAGCCCCGCAGGATCAAGTGCCAGGAAATGGCGTCCGCTGTCAGCGATCCTGTATGTACCGCCGTTCCGTATCGAGCCGAAGATCACCCCCGCATTGCCGATCCCCAAGTCCCTGCTGACTGGACCAGAGATATCACCCTCCAGAACACCACCACGCTGCACGTTCAGCGCACCGCCTGCTTCGGACCAAATGGCAGTTCCGCCGGGTGCCCGCAGAGCGCCTTCCACCTCAAGAAGCAGGTTGCTCACCTGAGCCCCTACCCGGATACCACCCGCCGTGCCCTTTGCAGCACTTACATTACCGGTCCGGCCGATCTCAAGCTGCGCAATCTGCCCCAGAGCTTTGCTGCCGCTGGTCAAGCCATCGGAAATGTTCACCGCCCAGGCACCGGCACCCTGCACGGCAACCGTGCCGTCGAGGCTGGCGGTAAACGCAGTGCTGCCGCTATAGTCCGCATTACTCACCACGTAGATGCCATGCGCCCCAGGTCCCCAGGTGCTGACGGTGCTGGTGCGGTGAAGCCTGATATTGATCCCGGTCCCAGAACCGGAACTGCTGGCCGATTGCGGAATCCGAAGGCCATCCGTGCCCAGCAGCGCGACGGTTTGAGGAAGATCCATCGCCAGAATGCCGTAAGCGGAGGCACCCACGGTGTAGATGCCGCCACGCAGATTCACGTCGATGCCTCCGAACTCCAATGGCAGCATGGATGGCAGAACGGGATCCGCCGTAATATCGAGAGGCAGAACAGCGGTGTCCATCAGCACCAGGCCGCCTCCACCGCTGGCCACGTGGGCAATGATGCCTGCCGAGCCGTCGCCCCGGGTTTCAACAAGAAGTGGAGCGGGTGCCTGGGTGTCATCAATAGCAACCTGCCCTGCAAACCCGAACGCCCCGCTGGAGGTCACCGTGACCGGAAAGGCACCACCGGCAATTGTGCCTCGAACAACGCCCAGGGTACCGCCGCTGCCGCCAATCGACTGGGCCAGAATGGCCGGGGCAACGGCACCATAGGTGCCGATACCGCCGCCAAAGTTCACCGACACATCGCCGCCCCAGCCCCCGTTGCCGCCACCGCCGCCAATAGTGAGCGCAAGCCCGTAGTTGGTGTCGGGCAGAAACGGAAGGGAGCCTTCATGCGCCAGAGAGCCTGCTCCGCCGCCGCCGCCGACCGACTGGGCAAAGATGCCGGCAGCGCCAGCCCCCAGCGTGACAATGGCGCCCTGCCCTTCAACGGCCACGCTGCCGCCGCTGCCGCCGCCTGACCCCGCGCGCCCGATGGCCAGCTTCATAAGGCCTCCGGCGGTCGTATCGCCGCCGTAGCCGCCACCGCCACCCACGGACTGGGCAAAGATGCCATGGGCGCCCGCTCCAGCGGTTTGCACACGCCCGGGATTGCTCACCAGCACACTGCCACCCGCGCCGGAGCTGCCGCTCGCACCGCCGATCGCCATCTCAAAGCCCTGACCGCTCAGAACGGGGATGCTCGTTATGGCGGAAGCAGCCGCTCCGCCATCGCCGCCGCCGCCGCCAATGGACTGGGCGAATAGGCCATGTGCGTTGGCCCCCTGCGTCGAAATGAGGCTCCAGCCGGTTTCAGAACCCGCTGCGGTGCCCGCCAGGCTGACGGATCCGCCGTCACCGGCAGAAGAACCGGAACCGCCGACAGACACCCCAAGCGCGTAGGTATCAAAGCCGATGAAGCCGTTGGAAATGGCGTGACCGCCGGAGCCGCCGCCTCCGCCAACCGACTGGCCATGGACACCATAGGCCATGACGCCGGATGTCGCGATGGTTGCACCCGGCCCCGCAGTGAAGGTGACGCTGCCGCCATTACCGCCTGCACCGCCCCAGCCACCGACGGAAACGGCAATGTCGGCACCGTTCTTCTTGTCTGTCTCGCGCGAGGGCAGCCCCCTCACCTTGTTGACCAGTCTGAGCAGCAGCGGCTGCGGCGGAAAGAAACGGTCCCAGCTTGGTGTCGAGGTCGACACGGCAAAGCTGTGCGCCACGCCGCCGGTGCCGCCGCCGCCGCCAACCGACTGCAATTTCACGCCCGTGGCCATGACACCCGAGGTGGCAATGGAGCTGCCCGCCGCCGCATTGACCACAACGCTGCCGCCATGATTCCCCACGCCACCATGCCCGCCAACGGTCACCGCCGTGCTGACAGCCCTGCCGCCCTTGTCCTTGTTCTCCCCGCTCCGGCTGTCGAGCGTCGCGGCAATCGACAAGGCCAGCACGGAGCCGCCATCGCCGCCGCCGCCGCCAACGGATTGGCCAAACAGACCATAGGACTGATCCCCGAATGTGAGAATGCTGCCGGAATGGCTGACCGCCACGCTGCCACCGGTACCGCCGCTGCCCCCGTGACCGCCAACGGCGATGGGCACGGCCGCAGCAGTGCCGTTTCCGTAGATGGCAGAGATCGCATAGGTGTGAACGTCGCCGCCATGACCGCCGCCGCCGCCCACCGACTGGGCGAAAAGTCCGTGCGACTGATGCCCCAGAGTCTGGATGGTGCTTGCGGCGAAGGTCGTGGCATTGGCAGAACCGCCCTGCCCGCCGCTGCCGCCGGTCATGCCGAGGGCAACATTCAAACTGAGCGCGTTCTTGCCGATGTCCGCATCAACCGTGACGACGCTGCCTCCACTGCCGCCGCCGCCGCCCACGGACTGGGCGAACACTGCGGGCGACCTGGAAGATGCTGTGGCGGCAGACCCCTCATTGTAGACTGAAGCCGTTCCGCCATTGCCGCCACTGCCCCCCCTGCCGCCCAGAACGGCCGAAAGGCTGACGGCTGCTTCTCCCACCGCAGCGCCCACGTCGATCGCATGGCCGCCTGTGCCACCGCCCCCGCCAACAGACTGAGCATGGACAGCAGGAGCCAGCCGTCCGTAAGTGACCACCGAGCCACCGCTCAGGACAGAGACAGCGGCATCCGAACCGTCGCCACCCGAGCCGCCACTGCCGCCCTGCGCGAACGAAACATCAATGGCACCGCTGCCGCTGGCGGCTGCCGTGACCGAGATCACCGCACCGCCGTTGCCTCCACCGCCACCAACCGATTGTGCCAGCATGCCTGCGGCATGATCGCCCGGCAATTGCACATTGCGCGGCGCAACCGCGTCCAGGGGATCGATATATCCGGTGGCAACCCGTCCGGAGCTGGTGAGCGTCACCATGCCGCCATTGCCGCCCGAACCACCCAGACCGCCCATCGTCAGCGACAGCGCGGCCTGATATCCCAGAACCACGCTTTGAGCAGAGCCGCCCTCACCGCCACCGCCGCCAATCGACCGCCCAACCATGCCAGTTGCGTGACGCCCAGCTGTGAGAATGGTTCCGGAATTGTCGATCGTCACCATGCCGGCGTCGCCGCCGCCGCCGGCATTTCCACCGACTGCAACTCCGTAAAAGGAGCTGTAGTCAAAGGCCTGCCCGCCATCGCCGCCACCGCCGCCAATGCTCAGCCCCGACAGGCCACGCGCATGATCCCCGTCCGTTGTAATAAGGCCCAGGTTCATCATCGCGACACGCTCGCCGTTGCCGCCTGCACCGCCATTGCCGCCCAGAACGAGGATTGTGCCGGTGGTGACCCCGCCTTCTCCGCCATTACCGCCGACACTGCGGGCGAGCGCGCCATGCGACATGACGCCAAGCGTTGAAAGAGCGCCGGAATTGCTAACACTGACCGATGACCCGGAGTTTCCGGCCTGTCCGCCCGAGCCGCCACGGCCGAAGAAGAAACCGCCGCTCCCACCCGCTCCGCCATAGCCTCCTTCACTCAGAACAGACACCGCTGCGGCATAATTGCCCAGGGTGGAAATGCTTGAGCCGGTATTGGTGATAACGGAGACGGAACCGCCATTGCCGCCGAGGCCACCGGTGCCGCCATCTGACGCGCCATGGCCCTCGCCGCCATCACCGCCCTGGCCACCCTTGCTGACCGCGAGAATGCCAACGGTTCCCATGGTTCCGGTCGCGATGCTCCCGGAGGGCTCCAGCACGAAGATCACGGATCCGCCATCACCACCTTGGCCGCCGGACGCCCCGTCATGAATGATGTTGCCATCGCCGCCATGACCGCCCCTGCCGCCCATGCTCAGGATCGAGAAAGCCGCTGGCCCGCCGTTGTACTGGACATAGTCGAAAGCATTGGAGATCCGCAGCGAAAGCCCGCCGCCGCCAGCCCCGCCAGCTGAAGCCCTGTCCCAGCCCGCGCCGCCCCCGTGCTGTCCGTCAAAACCGGTTGAGGTGATGCCGAGGCCAGGGTTGCCCGATGTATCTCCATTACAATCAGCAACCGTGGCAAAGACACCGAGTGCCCCCATGGACGGTCCATTGCATCCGGCAACAGTAACCACCGGAAACAAGAAACCCTGCGCGCTTGCGGATGTGCCGGCCAGAGGCAAAAGCAGCACGGGGAGAACCACCGCCGGCAAGACAAGATCCGGTCTCAGGGGCCTCAGCCATTTGCTGAATGCTGCCATAAGGCGTCCCTCTGGAAGCATTTTGGAACAAGCAGCATCGCGCCACGCGCTCCCCGTCAGGGAAACAGTGCCTTCCAGCGCCATCATCTCATCCATAGCAGCCCCCTCTAATCCCCCCACGTCATCTGGCAATGGTTAATGAGTCCTTACCGGCCATGCATTTTGACAAAACTCTGTGAGAGGCGGGCTGAGACTCCGCTCCGAAAGGGCTTGCCAGACAGGTGCGGCCCGGCTTAAGTAGGTATGTTATAAGATAACATTACAGGAGTTTGAGATGTTCAGGCAGACGACAGCCCTTGCGCTGGCGATGATGGCGCTGGCCGCTGGCGGGACGATGGTTCGGGCGGACGAAGCCCAGAGCCACTGGCGTGTTTTCGTTGGCGATCATTCCACCGGCAAGATTACGGCTCTGGATCTGGACAAGCCGGATCAGCGCTGGACCTTCGAAGTCAAAAGCCACGCCCGGCTTTATCCCTTCGGTGATGGGGCAGGCATTGCCGTGGTGCAGGCTGAAGCAAACCGCGCCGATTTCCTGAAAAGCGGCATCGCGCTGGAAAGCCACGGCGACCATGCGGATGTCGAGGTCAGCGATCCGGCACTGCTGAACACCTCCATGGAGGGTGGTAATCCGGTGCATGTGGTTGAGCATTCCGGTGTGCTGGCCATCAATTTCGACAAGGACGCCAAGGCGTCGCTTGCGGATGTGAAGGGCCTGCTCGGCGGCGATCCGCAGATGCGCACCTTCCCGCAGGAGGTTGCCCACCATGGCTTTGTGGCCGTGTTAGGCGATTATGTGCTCTCGACCGTTTCGGCAAAGGAAAAGCCGGAAGGCGCGTCAAGCCTGCCGCGCCTCGGGCTGCAGGCCTTTTCGGCCGATGGCAAACAGGTGTCGGATCTCGCTTCCTGCCCCGGCATTCATGGCGAGGCTTTCTCCGGCGCCTATCTGGCGGCGGGTTGCGAAGACGGCGTCCTGACGGTGAAGACGGATGGCGCAAAGCCCGAATTCGCGCTTCTGCCCTATCCTGCCGATTTCCCGAAGGGCAAGACCGGCACACTGCTGGGCGTGAAGGGCATGCAGGCCTTCCTTGGCAACTATGGCGCTGACGGCCTTGTCGTGGTGGACCCTTCGGATGCGCCCCACTTCACCCGCGTCACGCTGCCCTTCCGGCGGGTGGACTTCGTGCTTGATCCGGCCAAGCCCCAGAATGCCTATGTGCTGACTGAAGACGGCACCCTGCACCGTTTCAACATCCTGTCCGGTGACATTGAGGTGTCCAGCAAGGTGACGGAGCCCTACAGCATGGACGGCCATTGGCGCGACCCGCGCCCGCGGCTTGCTGTGGCCGGTGATACCGTGGTGATGACCGATCCGAACAAGGGCCTGCTGCGCCTCATCAGCACGTCAGACCTGAAGCAGACCGGCGAAATCCCGGTGGAAGGCATGCCCTACACCATCGCCATCACCGGCGGCAGCGGCATCAGCCACTGACCCTATCCCTCCGCCCCGTTCAGCGTGAGAGCAAAGGCCGTAATCCATCTTTGCGCATGGCCTTTCAGCCCCCCTCCCCCTGGTGGGGAGGGGTAAGGGGTGGGGGGCTCTGAGCCGAAAACTATATGAAACACAGATAGATGCCTGGAGCGGCATCAAGAAGAACGGCTGTCCGGAGCCAATGGACACTCTGCCAGATGGAGAGGCCTTCCCCCCACCCCTAACCCCTCCCCACGAGGGGGAGGGAGCTGAGGCGCCGTGCCAGAGTAACCAGACTTCAGGCGTTCTCCCATCTGTCTCCGGCCGTAGGCACGATGTGTGCATGCAGTAGCCCCCCCTCCTGAGACAGCCCCCGCTCACTTGCCCTTGCGATTCATCGCAGCAGCGAGAGCTGCGGCCATGGCGCTGTTGCCGCCGCTGGCCGGGGCCGGCGCGCCGCCGCCACGGGGT
>NZ_JBAKBF010000015.1:0-88976 GCF_036881715.1 Pannonibacter anstelovis | reverse complement strand
AACACCATCACCGTCGTGGGCACCGCGCAGGATGGCGTCACAACCCAGACCTACACGGTCACTGTCAATCGTGCCGCGCCACCGGCAAGCATTGCCTTGTCACCTGCGGCAGGCGGGCTCACAGCCGCTCAGGCGGGCACTGCCTACAGCCAGACCTTCACCGCATCCGGTGGCACGGGCCCCTATTCCTATGCTGTTACCAGCGGTGCCCTGCCTGCAGGCCTCACACTTGCCGGAACAGGCGAGCTGACCGGCACACCGACGAGCGCAGGCACCGCGAACTTCACCATCACCGCGACGGACGCCAACAACGATACTGGAGACGCAGCATATAGCCTCAATGTGAACGCAGCGCCCGCATCAATCAGCTTCGCGCCCGCAGGCGGTGCCCTACCCGAGGCCATGGCCGGGGAGGACTACACCACCACCATCACGGTGAGCGGTGGCACCGGCCCCTATCTCTTCAGCGTCAGCGCCGGGGCTCTGCCTCCCGGCATGGTCCTGAACGTTTCGACCGGCGCGCTGAACGGACCGCTCAATGCAGACACGGAAGGCAGCTACAGTTTCACCATTCAGGTGAGCGATGCCAACAACGCGCTTGCTTCGGCTGCCTACACCCTGGAAGTGAAGAAACGGGCCGTCACCGTGACCGACAAGGTCGTGACCGTTCCCGCCGGATCGGCGCCCGGCAACGTCAATCTCGCCACAGGGGCGACCGGAGGGCCGTTCATTGATGCCAGCCTTCTCTCGGTCGAGCCCGCAAATGCAGGGACGGCACGGATTGTAAACAGCCAGTTCGCCCAGGCTGGCGGCGGCGGCTCAGCAGGCTTCTATCTGAAGTTTACGCCTGACCCGGCCTATTCCGGACAAGTTACCATTCGCTTCTCGCTGACCAGCGACCTCGGCGTCTCGAACACGGGCAGCGTGATCTACAATCTCGGATACAACCCGCAAAAGGTCGCTGCAGAGATCGACAGTCTTGTAAGGGGCTTTGTGCGGACCCGTCAGGGCCTCATCGCCAGCTCCGCCAAGGTGCCAGGCCTGCGTGACAGGCGGCGGATGCAGACGGCTGATGAGATCGTCAGCATGCGTTTCACCCCGTCGCAGCGTGGCGTGTCCCTTGGATTTGCCACAAGCCTGGAGCAGATGAATGCGGCCAGCAATGCGCTCACCCCGGATCTCAAGGCAGAGCCGCTGGCATTCAACGTCTGGATCCAGGGCACTGCTTCTGCCCATACACGCAAGCAGAATGACGGCCGCTGGGGAAGCTTTGCCATGCTCTCCGCCGGTGCCGACTATCTTCTGGCCGACTGGGCCCTGCTTGGCGTCTCTTTCCACTATGACCGCATGAGTGACCCCACCCCTGACGGGGCACGGCTGAGCGGCAATGGCTGGCTGGCCGGCCCCTATGCCTCCATTGAGGTCTACCGGAACGTCTTCTGGGATACGCGGCTGTTCCTTGGCGGGTCTTCCAACGACATTGACACGGAGTTCTGGGACGGCAGTTTCGACACCACACGCTGGATGGCAGATACAGCTTTGTCCGGTGAGTGGAATCTAGACGCAGCCACGACGCTCTCCCCCACCCTGCGGGCGGTCTATCTCTCAGAGACGGTCAAGGACTATGGGGTCCGGAACGGTGCCGGTGACCAGATCCTCATGGACGGCTTCATCGAAGAGCAGCTGCGGGTCAGCGGTGCACTTGAACTGGCGCGGCTGTTCGTTCTGGACAGTGGCTTGCTGCTGACGCCCGCGCTTGAACTCACGGGCGGTTATGCAGGGCTTGGGGGCCATGGGGCCTTTGGCGCAGCTCAAGGCAGCCTGACGCTGACTGATGGCTCCAGATGGCGCCTCAACGCGGGCGTGAAAGTCAATGTGGAGGGAGACGGCAGCACGTCCCTCACCGCAAAGGCCGGGGCGGGCATCCGCTTCTGATGCCAAGGCGTTGAGATCCTCAAGCGCCAAAAGCTCCCCCCTTTCCCGGCGCATCAAGCTCACCGGGAAAGGGCGTTACAGAAACCGGAGAGGCGACAGGGGCGCAGGGTCGATGACCGGCGGCACGCCGGTGATGAGATCGGCGAGGATATGCCCGGTGACCGGCCCCAGCGTGAAACCGCAGTGGCCATGGCCGAAGTTGAGCCAGAGGCCGCTCTCGCCGGGGGCAGCGCCCAGCACCGGCAGGCTGTCCGGGAGACAGGGGCGTGAGCCCATCCAGGCACCCGGTTCGGCAGGAACCGTCAACGGAAAGATCTCGCGTGCCTTGCGGAAGGCCCGCTCCACCTGCACCGGCGTTGGCGCCGCATCCCGTTCGGCCAGTTCAATGCCCGTCGTCAGGCGGATCCCCTTTTCCATCGGCGCCAGAACATATCCCATTTCCGCATCCACTACGGGCCGCGACAGCCCCGCCCCGGCTCTGGCCTTGTAGTGCTGGTGGTAGCCGCGCTTGACGGCAAGCGGGAAGCGGTAGCCGAAACCCTTAAGGATATCCATGGACCATGGCCCCAGGCACAGCGCGGCGGCGCGCCCGCGCACCGGCCCCTTGTCCGTGGCGATGGCCCACCCCCCTTGCGATCGCGTCAGGCGCCTTGCATCCCCGGTCATGATCTCCCCGCCCTTCTCTGCCAGCGACCGGGCAAAGGCCTTGGTAACAGCGCCAGGATTGGAGACCGATTCGGTCTCGGGCCAGAAGATGCCCCGGCAGCCATCCGCCGTTAGCCAGGGCTCCAGTTCATTGAGATCGAGCTCATCCAGCTCGTGATAATCAACGCCGAAGATACGGGCATAGTGGCGCTCGGCCGCCGTCGCCTCGAAACCTGCCTCCGTCCGGTAGAGACTGATGGCGCCGGTCTGCCGGTAGTATTTCAATGCCTCAGCAGCTTCTGCCAGCACCCTGTGCTCGCCGGCAGCATAGGCCTCCAGCGCATTCATCGCATGGGCAAGGCGCTGCACGCCCGTGCGGCTGCCATGGCGGCGGAACGCCATCAGCCAGGGCATCAGCCGCAGCACGGCAGGAAGGCTGTAATTGGCACCCGGCCAGCGTCCCAGCGCAATGTTGAGCAGGAATTTCGCATCCCCGGGGAAAGCAGGCGGCAGGAATCCGTTGCGCTCAATGATCCCGGCATTACCATGGGACGTCTCTTCGCCGGGCTGGCGGCGGTCGACAAGGGCAACATCAAGCCCCCGTCGCTGCAACTGCAGGGCGGTCGAGGTTCCGACCATGCCGGCGCCAAGCACGATGACGTCAACTGTGCGCACCTGCCACCCTTCCAGCCCTGCCCTTATCCGCACGAATTGCTTAACATTCTGACGCTTATAGCCTCTTTCGCCAACACCTAAAGGAGAGAATTACCGCATGGCCCTTTCCCTCACAGGCGCGCTCGGCTGGCTGGGCCGCCGGGGCACGGGCGCTGTGGCCCTGAGTGCCTTCGCCGGCATGGTGCTGCCGGGCCTCTCCTCCCTGGCGCGCCCCTTTGTCTCCGAGGCCATTTTTGCGCTGCTGGTGCTGGCCTTCCTGAAAGTGGACCAGACCGCCGTTCTGGCCCGGCTGCGCCGTCCTGGGCTGGTGCTGGCAGCCAGCCTCTGGATGATGCTTCTGCTGCCTGCGGGCGCCGCTCTCCTTGCCTCGGCGGCAGGCCTGCGGGAGGCCGCGCCCGATCTCGCCATGGCACTGTTCATCGTCACGGCAGCACCAGCCATCATGTCCTCGCCTGCCTTCATGTATTTCCTGAAGCTGGACGGCGCGCTCAGCCTCACGGTTCTGACCCTGTCGATGCTTCTGGTGCCCCTCACCGCCCCCTTCACCGCCTATCTCATTCTCGGCGAGGCGCTGCCGCTCGACAGCCTGACACTGGGCCTCAAGCTCTTCGGCCTGCTGGCCGGATCCATGGCCGTTGCCGCGCTGCTGCGGCGGCTGGCGGGTGAAGCAAGGATCGCGGCAGCGCAAGATGTGATCAGCGGCGGCAACGTGCTTTTGCTGTTCTTCTTCGCCGTCGCCGTCATGGACGGTGTAGCGGCAAGCTTTGCCAGCCGTCCGGTGGTCTCCCTTGGCATCGCCGCCCTCACCTATTGCGTGACACTGACACAAGCCCTGCTGACAATGCTCGTCTTCGCCCCCGCCCTGCGCAGCGACGCCTTCGTCATCGCCTATTCGGCCGGAAACCGGAACATGGGCCTGATGGTGGCCGCCCTCGGCGGCACGCTGCCGGACCTTGCCTGGCTCTATTTCGGCCTTGGACAGCTGCCGATCTACACCCTGCCCTATCTGGTGCGCCCGCTGGCCCGGCGGCTGACGGCATCAACGGATGCAAAACAGGCATAGCAACGCCCATACCTGCATTGAGATAAGCGGCGGTCTCTGATAGACCCCAGCCAGTTTTCCCAGAATGAGGACCCGCGATGATCCCGCGCTATTCCCGCCCTGACATGGTTGCCATCTGGTCTCCCGAGACGAAGTTCCGCATCTGGTTCGAGATCGAGGCCCATGCCTGCGACGCGCTGGCAGATCTCGGTGTCATCCCGAAAGAGGCTGCACAGACCATCTGGGAAAAGGGCGGCGCGGCCACATTCGACATCGAGCGCATTGACGAGATCGAGCGCGAGACGAAGCACGACGTTATCGCCTTCCTCACCCATCTGGCCGAGATCGTCGGCCCTGATGCCCGTTTCGTTCACCAGGGCATGACGTCCTCGGACGTGCTGGACACCTGCTTCAACGTGCAGCTGGTGCGCGCCACCGACCTTCTGCTGAAGGACATGGATGCGCTGCTGGCCGCCATCAAGCGCCGCGCCTTCGAGCACAAGGACACGGTCTGCATCGGCCGTTCGCATGGCATCCATGCCGAGCCGGTTACCTTCGGCCTCAAGATGGCCGAGGCCTATGCCGAGTTCGACCGCTGCCGGGTGCGCCTGATGAATGCGCGTGAGGAGATCGCCACCTGCGCCATCTCAGGCGCTGTCGGCACCTTCGCCAACATCGACCCGCGTGTGGAAGAGCATGTGGCGCAGGCTATGGGCCTCAAGGCCGAGCCGGTCTCCACGCAGGTCATCCCGCGTGACCGTCACGCCATGTATTTCGCGACCCTGGGCGTCATCGCCTCGTCTATCGAGCGCGTTGCAACCGAGATCCGCCATCTGCAGCGCACGGAAGTTCTGGAAGCGGAGGAGTATTTCTCCCCCGGCCAGAAGGGTTCTTCCGCCATGCCGCACAAGCGCAACCCGGTGCTGACCGAAAACCTCACCGGTCTTGCCCGCCTCGTGCGCGGCTTCTCCATTCCGGCAATGGAAAACGTCGCCCTGTGGCACGAGCGGGATATCTCCCACTCCTCCGTCGAGCGCATGATCGGCCCGGATGCCACCGTCACCCTCGACTTTGCACTGGCCCGCCTCACCGGCGTCATCGACAAGCTGCTGGTCTATCCGGAGCGCATGATGGGCAACATGGACCGTCTCGGCGGCCTCGTGCATTCCCAGCGCATCCTGCTCGCCCTCACCCAGGCCGGCTCCTCGCGTGAGGATGCCTACCGTCTGGTACAGCGCAACGCCATGAAGGTCTGGGAAAGCTATCAGGTCTCCGGCGCTGCCGGTGTGGACTTCCTGAGCGAGCTGCTGAACGATGCAGACGTGCGCCAGTACCTGTCGGAAGACCAGATCCGCGACCGGTTCGACCTTGGCTATCACACCAAGAACGTGGACGTGATCTTCAAGCGCGTCTTCGGGGAAAGCTGACCCATGAAGATCGCCGACGCCGACATCCTGCTCATTCCCGGCTATGCCAACAGTGACCCCGGTCACTGGATGCGCCGGTGGGAAGAGAAGATGGCCAACGCGCGGGTGGTGGAACAGGGCGACTGGTTCACGCCCTCGAAGAAGGTCTGGATGGAAACGCTGCTGGCGGCCATCGAGGCGGCGGAGCGCCCAGTGGTGCTGGTCGCCCATTCCCTTGGCTGCATCCTGGTCGCCCATGGCGCCCATGTGCTGCCAAAGGACAAGGTCAAGGGCGCCTTCCTCGTGGCTCCGTCCGACTGGGACCGCCCCGGCCTCGTGCCCGCCTTTGACGGTGGCGACTTCGTGCCGGTGCCGCGAATGCCCCTGCCCTTCCGCACCCATGTGGTCGCAAGCCAAAACGATCAGTACTGCGATTTTGAGGTTGCCAAGGGGTTTGCCCACAGCTGGGGCGCCACGTTCCAGGATGCTGGCCACGTTGGCCACATCAACCTTGAAAGCGGCCACGGCCCCTGGCCCGAAGGCATGATGTCCTTCGCCCATTTCATGGCGCGGATGTAATTACACCCTCGCTCCATGGGGCGCCTCATCGAGCGGGGTCCGGGTCTGCACGGAGACGGGAAGGCCTTTCAGCCTTCCCGAGACAGCCTTCAGACCCCTCACGCAACCCGGTTGCGGGGCTGGATCATGTCGCGGATATGCTTGCCAGCCAGGACGCTGGCCGGAATGGCCAGAAGCAGGCCGCAGGCAGCCGCTCCTGCCAGCATCAGCGGATTGAAATGATCGAGACCATAGACCGACAGCGGCACCAGGGCGCCGATGCCGGCCATTGTCGGTCCGATGATGATGAAGAGAATCGCGGCAAGCTTCCACATGACACAGGCTCCGGTTATGGATGCACGGCGCGCAGGAGCGCGCCGCAGCATTCAGATCACCGCGCCTGCCGTCCGGGCGCCACTGCCCCATGCCGGTAATCTTCCATGCCAAATTGCGCCGGCAGAACCGTATGGTCCTTGATCCGGATCAAGCAAGCCGTGCCAGAGTGTCGCGGAAGGCGCCCTGAATGACCGGCAGATCCATGCCGTGGGCGAGCAGACGGTAGCCCATCGCCTCAGCCGCCTTTACATCCTCCGGCGTCATGCAGAAATAGCCCGCAAATCGCCCGGCGGCACGGGTCTTGCGGATGATCAGTTCTGCGGCCTCCCGCACGGCCTCGCTGTGGGGATTGAGCGCAGCGCCTTTGGACAGCGTCAGCGACAGGTCGCCCGGTCCAACGAACACCCCGTCAATGCCCGGGACAGCCAGAATGTCATCCAGCGCGGCGACGGCCTCGGGTGTTTCGATCATGGCAAAGGCCAGAACCTCGCTGTTGGCGCTGGCAAGATACTCCGGCATGGTTTGCCCTGCCAGCATCGAGGCGCGCACAGGCCCCCAGCTGCGGCTGCCCAGCGGCGGATACTTCATCGCATCGGCAAAGGCTTTGGCGTCGTCCGCAGAGTTGATCATCGGTGCAATCACCGCCTCGGCCCCTGCATCGGCGGCACGGCTGGCCATGGCATTGCCCCCCACGGGAATACGGACGATCCGGTGCGCCCCGCCCAGCGCAACTGCGGCCAGACAATCACGGATGCTGCCCGCATCATGGATGCCGTGTTGCATGTCCAGTGTCACCGCGCCAAAGCCCGCCCGCGCCATAGCCTCCGCCACCACAGGCGCCGGCAGCACGGACCAGGCCGTCACCACCGTTTCATCCGCCTTGAACCGTGCTGCGAGTGTCTTCCTGTCTGCCATCTGGGCCTCCCTGTTCTAATCCCCATCAGACAAGATGTCAGACAACCCGGCAAGACAGAATCGGGCGTTATCCGCCTGCCATCCCCATGCGCAGCAAAAAACCCCCGTACCGCCGGCACGGGGGGTTCTTTCATGCGTCCAACACGATGGCGCTTCAGATGCCCTTCTGGATCTGATCGATCGCGGTGTGCATCAGTTCATCCATGGTGCGGCGGATCTGATGATCGGACTGGTCCACGTGCCCCTTGTCAAAATCGGCGCGGATCTTGCGGAAGACGTCGTCGTCGCCTGCTTCCTCGAAATCGGCACGCACCACTTCCTTTGCGTAGTCATCTGCCGCTGCAGCAGAAAGCCCAAGCTTTTCAGCAGCCCACAGGCCCAGAAGCTTGTTGCGCCGGGCGGTCGCCTTGAAGCGCAGTTCCTCGTCATGAGCGAACTTGTTTTCGAAACTCTCCCCACGACCGTCAAACGTGCTCATGAAATGCCTCCTCTTGTGCAGACAGCAAACTTTCAACCACCTGCGTGGCCCCACTCATATGGTATCTGTTCCGCGCTCTGCATATCCCCGGCAATGATGCAAATCAACGCACTAGCGCAGAGATTGCCGCGACGTGAGCAGCTCCCTCAAATGATTACCCCGGCTCCATTGTACTTTTGCAAAGGATCGTTTAAGTTCCGCGCCGCTAATGCGGGGCTGATTGTCGATGTTGAAGGAAATGGCCAGCACTTGCGCCACTTCAGAATCGTACGCATAGGAGTTTCCCGCATCGATGGATTTTCTCAAGCAAACACGGTACGTGCCCATGAATCGCCGCCGGCGTATCTATGAAGGCAAGGGCAAGATCCTCTATGAGGGCCCTGAGCCAGGAACCTTGATCCAGCATTTCAAGGACGATGCAACTGCCTTCAACGCCAAAAAGCACGAGATCGTGGACGGCAAGGGCGTGCTTAACAACCGCATCTCCGAATACATCTTCAATCAGCTGAATGGCATGGGCATTCCGACCCATTTCATCCGCCGGATGAACATGCGCGAGCAGCTGATCCGCGAAGTCGAGATCATCCCGCTCGAAGTCGTGGTGCGCAATGTTGCAGCCGGTTCGCTCGCCACCCGCCTCGGCATCGAGGAAGGCGTGCAGCTGCCGCGCTCCATCATCGAGTTCTATTACAAGAACGACGCCCTCAACGACCCGATGGTCGCTGAAGAGCACATCACCGCCTTTGGCTGGGCCACCCCGCAGGAACTCGACGACATCATGGCGCTCGCCATCCGCGTCAACGATTTCCTGTCCGGCCTGTTCCTCGGCGTCGGCATCCGCCTTGTCGATTTCAAGATCGAATGCGGCCGCCTGTTCGAAGGTGACATGATGCGCATCGTCGTTGCGGACGAAATCTCCCCGGACAGCTGCCGTCTGTGGGATATCGCCACCAACGACAAGATGGACAAGGACCGCTTCCGCCGCGACATGGGCGGAATGCTGGAAGCCTATCAGGAAGTCGCACGCCGTCTCGGCATCCTGAACGACAACGAGCGCCCGAACGGCTCCGGCCCGACGCTCGTCCAGTAAGGCTCAACACCCCCAAGGCCCCGTCCAGCTTCTGCCGGACGGGGCCTTTTGTGTTTGCAGGCCTCTATCTGCAACTTCCTGCAGGGACTGGGGCGAAGCCCCTTCCGTCACGGGGCTGGTTGGTGTAAGCAGCGCGGCAGAAAAGGGCCGCATTGGCCATGGCGATTAACGGAAAGACGAGAGCGATGAAGGCACGTGTCACCGTCACCCTGAAGAACGGCGTTCTGGACCCCCAGGGCAAGGCCATCGAAGGGGCGCTCGGCGCTCTCGGCTTTGACGGCATCAATGGCGTGCGCCAGGGCAAGGTCTTCGACGTGGAGCTGAGCGACCGCGATGCGGCCAAGGCCCGCGAGGAGCTGACCGCCATGTGCGAGAAGCTGCTCGCCAACACCGTCATCGAGAACTACGCCATCGAAATCCTCTGAGGCAGAATGAGGCTGCGGCCATGGATCCGGATGCACAAAAGGCGATCCGCTTTCTCCTGATCAAGGCCGCCATCTTCTTCCTGCTGCCGGCAGCGCTCAGCCTCCTTGCTGTGCTCCTGCTGCTCTAGAGTTTGCAAGGGCCGCCGAGGCCCATCCGATCCGCCGCAGTCCGCCAGGACGACACACGGGAAGCCTGCCATGAAGTCCGCCGTCATCCTCTGCCCCGGCCTCAACCGCGACCGTGACATGCTCTATGCACTGGAGCAGATCACCGGCCAGAAGCCCGCAACGGTCTGGCACACGGACACGGACATTCCGGATGTGGACCTGATCGTCATCCCCGGCGGCTTTTCCTATGGCGACTACCTGCGCGCCGGTGCCATTGCCGCCCGCTCACCTGTGTTGCAGGAAGTGATCGCCCGTGCCGCCAAGGGCGTGCATGTGCTTGGCGTGTGCAACGGCTTCCAGATCCTCACCGAGGCAGGCCTGCTGCCGGGCGCGCTGATGCGCAATGCCGGGCTGAAGTTCATCTGCAAGGAAATCGAGCTGGAAACGGTCAACGCCAAGACGGCCTTCTCCAATGCCTTCCGGCAGGGTGAGGTCTGGCGCTGCCCGATCGCCCATCACGATGGCAACTACTTCGCTGATGCTGAAACGCTGAAAGCCATCGAGGACAACGGCCAGGTGGTGTTCCGCTATGCCAACGGCTGCAACCCGAATGGCTCGATCAACGATATCGCAGGCGTGATGAACAAGGCCGGCAACGTGCTCGGCATGATGCCGCATCCGGAAAACCTCATCGAAGACCTGCAGGGCGGCACCGATGGCCGCAAGATCTTCGAAAGCCTGCTCGGCCAGCTGGTGGCCTGAGGCAGCCAGGACAAGGGGAAAGATCCATGAAGAAGCTGGAACTCCCCCGTGACCTGCAGACCCGGATTGCCAGCCGTGTTTCGGATTTCTGCCGGGATGAGCTGGACGTGGATCTGGGCAACATGGACGCTCTGCGGCTGCTGGACTTTCTGGCTGAAGAAGCCGGCAGCGCCTTCTACACACTTGGTGTCCGTGATGCCGCCGCACAGGCGGCAAAGCGCTTCGAAGACCTCTCGGACGATCTGGCAGGGCTTGAGCGTCAGGACTGGCGCTGAAATCCCCTTGTCCTTCCCTGCCCCCACCGGGCATGCTGGGAAAAACGGGCAAGGGGCACAGCATGGACGACACATTCTTTCAGCCGGTATCCGGGTTCGAGCTGCCGCGTTTCGCCGGCATTCCCACCTTCATGCGCCTGCCGCATGTGAACATTGCCTCGCCGGAAGCTGAGCGCGTCGACATCGGCCTCATCGGCGTGCCCTGGGATGGCGGCACCACCAACCGGACTGGTGCCCGCCACGGCCCGCGCCAGCTGCGCGACCTCTCCACCATGATCCGGCAGGTGCATCCGCACACGAGGGTCAATCCCTTCGGTCTGGCCAATTGTGCCGATCTGGGCGATGCACCGGTCAATCCGGCCGACGTACAGGATGCGCTGGCGCGGATCACCGGCTTCTATGACCAGATCGTCGATCTCGGAATCACGCCGCTCACAGCAGGCGGCGATCATCTGGTCTCGCTGCCGGTCCTCAGGGCTCTGGCCCGCAGCGGACCGCTGGGCATGATCCATTTCGATGCCCACACCGACCTGTTTGACAGCTATTTCGGCGGCTTCCGCTACACCCACGGCACGCCCTTCCGACGCGCCATCGAAGAGGAGCTGCTGGACCCGGAGCGCGTCGTGCAGATCGGCATTCGCGGCACGATGTATGACGGGGAAGATATCGAATGGGGCGAGGCGCAGGGCGTGCGCATCATCATGATCGAGGAGCTGATGGAGCGCGGAGTCGATCACGTGATGGCTGAGGCACGCGAGCGGGTGGGGAGAACACCGGCCTACATCAGCTTCGATATCGACGTGATCGACCCCGCATTTGCCCCCGGCACCGGCACACCGGAAATCGGAGGCATAACCTCGTTTCAGGCCCAGCGGCTGATCCGCCGGCTGGCAGGCGTCAATGTTGTGGGTGCCGATCTGGTGGAGGTATCCCCTCCCTTTGATCCTTCGGGAGGCACCGCGTGGCTCGGTGCTTCGCTCATGTTCGAGCTGCTCTGCATTCTGGCCACAGCCAGAACGCAACAGGATTGACCGGCAGGCACCGCACGATACGGGTATCAGTCGCGCGGACGCTCCCGGTAGACCCAGAAAGGCCGCGCAGCCTCCTGCGCCGCCTGCTCCCGGGTGATGCCGATATCGGCCAGCTCATCATCTGTCAGTTCAGACAGTTGCGCCCGTGTCCGGCCAACAGTCAGCCACATGGCCAGCGTCGAGATCACAGCCTTGAGCAAACCGGAGACGCTGCGCGCCGGAAGCGCTTCCCTCAAGACAATTTCTGGCTCTTCGCACTGATGAACGTGGGACATGTGATCCTCCAAGAGATACAATTGATACAATTTCGCTTCATTGCCCCTATGGCCGTTGTATGAATTGACTCACTTTTCGGTGCAAGATATAGAATTGTCACCATGACAAATTGGCTCCCTGAACTCCCGCAAGGGAAAGGCCCGCTCTATGTGCGCCTCGCGCAGCGCATTGCGGATGACATCGTCTCTGGCGCACTGCCTGCCGGCGCGAAGCTGCCGCCGCAGCGGGACCTCGCCTATGATCTGGGCGTCACCGTCGGCACTGTGGGCCGTGCCTATGGCATCGTGCGCGAGCGCGGGCTGGTGAGCGGCGAAGTTGGCCGGGGCACCTATGTGCTGGGCAGCAGCGCAGCGCCGGCGGGCGCCGTGCCGGTAAATGGAATCGCCTCCCCCGCACTGTTTCGCCCGCTTGAAGAAAAGCCGGTTGTCACGCCTGTCAGCACCCCAGCCTGGACACATCTGGCGATGGCCAATCCGGATCCGGGCTTTGGCGGCACCCGGACGTCTGTCGCCCCGACCGGCGCCTTGCGGCTGGACAGCACCTCCGCGCCGGAAGTCGGGCAGGCACAGGCGATTGAACGGGTCATATCCGGAATAGCCCGCGAAATGCCGCATGAGATCGCCAGCTACACCCGGCTGGTTCCGGACAGCTGGCGGCTGGCCGGTCAGCAGTGGCTTGCCCGCTGCGGCTGGACGCCAGCGTCAGAAACAATTGTGCCCACCACGGGTGCACGCGGCGGGCTGATGGCCATTATCAGCGCCACCACAATGCCGGGTGACCGGGTGGTCTTTGAGGAGCTGACCTACAGCTCCATCGCAAGAGGCGTCACCCTGACCGGCCGCCAGCCGGTGGCCGTGGCGCGCGATGACGAAGGGCCAATTCCGGAGGATCTGGCCCGCCTTTGCGCGCAGCAGCATCCACGTGCCATCTTCCTTATGCCGACCGTGCATAATCCGACGCTGGGCCAGATGGGCGCGGCACGCCAGGCAGAGATCATTGCCATCGCACGCGAGCACAATCTCTGGATCATCGAGGATGAGGTCTACGGCTCCCTGCATGCAGACGGCATATCGCCCTTTGCAGCACTTGCTCCGGAACGGACCTTCCATGTGGGTTCGCTGTCCAAGTCCGTCTCGGCAGGGATTCGCGGAGGCTGGATCGCTTCTCCGCCCAGCCACGCGCAGCGGCTGTTCACGGCGCATAACATGCTCACGGGAGGCCTGTGCTTCCTGATGGCGGAACTGGCCGCCCGGCTCGTGCTTTCCGGCGCTGCGGATGATTTGCGGCAGCGTATCTTGCAGGAATTGGCAGCCCGGCACGAGATCACGCAGGGCCTTCTGGCCGGACAGACCTTCAACGCCTCCCCGCAGACGCCCTTCATCTGGCTGAAGCTGCCGGAGCCCTGGATGTCCGGCACCTTCAAGACCGCCGCCGCCGCGCAAGGGGTGCTCGTGGATGACGAGGACGAGTTCAAGACCGGCCGCAGCGCCCGCGTCTATCACCGGGTTCGGCTCGGCACCAGCAACACCCACACACGGGAAGAACTGATCAAGGGCCTCGGCATCATCCGCGACCTGTTGCGCAATGCCAGCACCGGTTACGACAGCTTCGAGTAGAGTGGAGGCCTTCCCCTGAACGGGAAAGCCTCCACGAAAGATCAGCGCGTGGCCCGCAACAGGGCGTCGATGCGGGACAGGACGTCGTCCGAAGCCCGTTCCATCGCAGCGATTTCAGCTTCGGCGCCCTTCACATCCCCCTTTGCATGCAAATCTGCAGCCTTCTTGCCGTGGGCATGGACCGCCTCATGCACTGGCAGAAGGGCGGTAAAGGCAGGATTGGAGCGAAGCGCCTTGTCGGACACCGCGTCATACCACTTGCCCAGACGGCACTGGTGATGATCCGAAAGCTCCGCGCTCTTCAGGCTGTTGAGGCCGACAAGCATTTCAGACAGCCGCTTCTTCCAAAGAAGATGATCTGACTTTGCCCGGTGCAGCACGTAGTTGCGCACATTGCGCCCTTCCAGGCTGGCAAACTGGGTGTTGATCACCGCTTCGGAACTGCCAACCGCCTTGATGACATCATCAGCATAGCGGCTTGCCGCCTGCGAATGGCTTGCAACGGCATGAATGCCTTCGGCAATCTCCCGCACCGCTTCGCTCTGCGCCTGCAACAGGCCGGAAATGGCAGTCATGCGGGAGCTGTTGGAGCCGACATGCCCCAAGACAGAACCGATCTTCTCGGCAGCTTCTTCAGCCTGCTCCACGCTGGAGCCCACGAGGTCCTGCACCATCGAGACAGTGTCCAGAACCTCCGAGACATGCACCTGCAGACGCTCGATGCGGGCGCGGATGTCATCCGTTGCCTTCTGGGTCTGGCCGGAGAGCTGCTTCACTTCGCTGGCCACCACGGCAAAGCCCTTACCGGCTTCGCCGGCACGCGCGGCTTCGATGGTGGCGTTCAGCGCCAGAAGGTTCGTCTGCTGGGCAAGGCCGTCAATGGTCGACACAAACATGCCGATCTGCTCGGCCGCAGCCGCAAGCTGCCGGGCACCCTCGCTCATCCGGTCAAACGAATCGCCGATACGGCGGGATGACACCGCAGCATTGCGCGTGGCCGCAGCTCCGCCATCCAGTACGGAATGAGCCTCTTCCATGGAAGAAGCCGCTTCGCTTGCCGTCGCTGCGATCTGCTCGATGGAGGCCGTCAGCTCATCAACCCCGCCGGAAATTGTCCGGGCGCGATTGTCCGTCTCACGGATTTCACCAGTGATACGCGCCGTCGCCGCCATGGCGCGGCTGGCCTGCAACGAGTAATCCACCGTCTGCTGCAGCTGAGTTTCGTTCTCCCGGTCAAGAGCCGCCTTCAGCGAAACAAGCGCCGAGACGACTTCAGCCGGCAGGCTGCCGGTTCCTTGAAGATCAAGGTGCCCTTCAACGGCACGCAATGCCCCCACAAGCGCCGCTACATCAAATTCTGGCTGCTTCACCGCGATGGCGGGCGTTGCAGACTTCAAGCCAAACATCATGACCTCCCAAGGATATCGCGCTGAGAAATATTGGTAAATCCGTGAAGCAACCCTTAAGTCCGGCTGTAACATGCGTGCGTAAAATACCTGACGCCAGCGCTCTGTACCGGCAGCTGCAGGCAATGGACCCTGTGCCGGCAAACGCGTTCAGCTCCGCCGCGCGGCCATCCGCCGCCTGCCCGTGAACGGGACGAATATCCGGCTTCACACTTCTGCCAAAATAGCCGCCGGAAACCGCGCAATGGTCTCCCATTCCCGCCGATGATCTGTTAAACCGGCCCCGAACATCATCCCCGGCACGACCTTGCCAGACGACTGCGGACGCCCATGATCCCCAACGACATCAAAATCACGCCAGATCTCGTCGCGGCCCACGGCCTGAAGCCCGACGAATACCAGCGCATTCTGGATCTGATCGGCCGCGAGCCGACCTTCACCGAACTCGGCATCTTCTCGGCCATGTGGAACGAGCATTGCTCCTACAAGTCCTCAAAGAAGTGGCTGAAGACCCTGCCCGTCACCGGCGAGCGCGTGGTGCAGGGCCCGGGCGAGAATGCCGGCGTCGTGGACATTGGCGATGACGATGTGATCGTCTTCAAGATGGAAAGCCACAACCACCCGTCCTACATCGAGCCCTATCAGGGCGCGGCGACGGGCGTGGGCGGCATTCTGCGTGACGTCTTCACCATGGGCGCGCGTCCGGTGGCAGCCATGAATGCCCTGCGCTTCGGCGCGCCGGATCATCCGCGCACCCGCCACCTTGTCTCCGGCGTCGTTGCCGGTGTCGGCGGCTATGGCAATTCCTTCGGCGTGCCGACGGTTGGCGGCGAGGTGGAGTTCCATCCGCGCTACAACGGCAACTGCCTCGTCAACGCCTTTGCCGCAGGCCTTGCCAAGAAGGACGGCATTTTCCTGTCCAAGGCCGAAGGCGTCGGCCTGCCGGTCGTTTATCTCGGCGCCAAGACCGGCCGCGATGGCGTTGGCGGTGCAACCATGGCCTCGGCCGAATTCGATGACACCATCGAGGAAAAGCGCCCGACCGTGCAGGTGGGTGACCCCTTCACCGAAAAGTGCCTGCTGGAAGCCTGCCTTGAGCTGATGGCCACTGGCGCCGTGATCGCCATTCAGGACATGGGTGCGGCTGGCCTTACCTGCTCCGCCGTCGAAATGGGCGCCAAGGGCGACCTCGGCATCGAGCTGGACCTCGACAAGGTGCCGGTGCGCGAAGAGCGCATGACCGCCTATGAGATGATGCTGTCGGAAAGCCAGGAGCGCATGCTCATGGTGTTGCGCCCCGAAAAGGAGCAGGAAGCCGCCGCCATCTTCCGCAAGTGGGGCCTGGACTTTGCCATCGTCGGCAAGACAACCGATACACTGCGCTTCATCGTCAAGCATCAGGGCGAGGTCGTGGCCGACCTGCCGATCAAGGAGCTGGGCGACGAGGCCCCCGAATATGACCGCCCCTGGGTGGAGCCGGTCAAGCGCCCGGTTCTGGATGCAGCCAGCATTCCCGCCCCTGCCGACTATGCAGCAGCGCTGCTGCAGCTGGTGGGCGGTGCCAATGGCTCCTCCCGCCGCTGGGTCTACGAGCAGTATGACACGCTGATCCAGGGCAACACCGCAGCCCGCCCGGGCGGCGACGCCGGTGTCATCCGCGTCAATGCTGCCGGCAAGGGCCTTGCCTTCTCCGCCGACGTGACGCCGCGCTACTGCGAGGCCGATCCCTTCGAGGGCGGCAAGCAGGCCGTGGCCGAAGTCTGGCGCAACCTGTCGGCCACCGGCGCCGAGCCGCTGGCCGTGACCGACAACCTGAACTTCGGCAACCCCGAGAAGCCGGAAATCATGGGCCAGTTCGTCTTCTGCATCAAAGGCATCGGCGAGGCCTGCCGCGCGCTGGACTTCCCGATCGTCTCGGGCAACGTCTCGCTCTACAACGAGACCCATGGCCAGGCGATCCTGCCAACCCCGGCCATTGCCGGTGTCGGCCTGCTGCCGGATGTGAATGTGCGCGCCTCTGCGGCCTTTGCAGAGGAAGGCGACGTGATTTTCCTCATCGGCGGCACCGGCACGCATCTGGGTGCCTCGCAGTATCTCTACGAGGTGCTGGGCCGCGAGGAAGGTGCTCCGCCGCCGGTGGATCTTGCCGCCGAGCGCCGCAATGGCGATCTCGTGCGCGGCTGGATCCGCGAGACCCGCGTCACCGCCGTGCATGACATATCGTCCGGCGGCCTGGCCGTGGCCCTCGCTGAAATGGCCATGTCCGGACGCCTCGGCGCAACGGTGAAGGTCAGTGGCGAGGCTCATGCCGCTCTCTTCGGCGAGGATCAGGCCCGCTACGTGGTCACCGTCAAGGCGGACGAGGCTGATGGCATCGAGGAAGATGCCCTGGACGCTGGCGTAGCCGTGGAGCGCCTCGGCGTGGTGGGTGGCAGTGAATTGACTGTCGAGGGTATCCTCACCATATCCGTTGCAAAGCTCAAGGAAGCACATGAGAATTGGTTCCCCAGCTTCATGGCGGACAGCTGACGGCTGCCATGACCCGCGATACGCGGATGGAACTTCAGAGGGAAGAGGACTGACCACATGCCGATGGACGCAAACGAGATCATCACCCTGATCAAGGCCGCCCTGCCCGACGCAACCGTCGAGGTGCGCGATCTGGCGGGCGACGGCGACCACTACGCCGCCAACGTGGTCTCGGAATCCTTCCGTGGAAAGAGCCGCGTCCAGCAGCATCAGATGGTGTATCAGGCGCTGAAAGGCAACATGGGCGGCACCCTGCACGCCCTCGCACTCCAGACCAGCGCCCCCGATTGAGCAACGGACTGAAACAGGGCTGACGGATGCTGAATCCCGGTCTGCTTTCAGTTGATTTGTAAACGCACAGGCCGGCCCAAGCCCGGCCCCATCAGGGACAGGTTTCCCGGAAGGACAAGGCAATGAGCATCCAGGACTGGATCAAGAACGAAGTCGAGACGAACGATGTCGTGCTGTTCATGAAGGGCACGCCGAACTTCCCGCAGTGCGGCTTCTCCGGCCAGGTCGTGCAGATCCTCGACTACGTCGGCGTGCCCTACAAGGGCATCAACGTGCTGGAAGATGCGGACCTGCGCCAGGGCATCAAGGACTTCTCCAACTGGCCGACGATCCCGCAGCTCTACGTCAAGGGCGAATTCCTCGGCGGCTGCGATATCGTGCGCGAGATGTTCCAGAACCAGGAACTCCAGGCCGTCTTCACCGAAAAAGGCATCCCCACGACAGCTGCCTGATGCAATTGGAGTGAGCACTTGAAAAAGGCCGGAGCGGTAGACGCTCCGGCCTTTTTTGTTTTGCAAGACTTTCCGTCCCCCTACTCCGCTGCGAAGAGATTGCGCGTCATGGCAAGGCCGGCGCCGCAGGGTTCTTCTGCATCGCGCGCTTCACCGCCGTTGTTTTCGCCGGGGCGCAGGGAGGCAAAGTCGAAGAGGGTGCGGTCGAGGAGGTGGGAGGGACGCGTGTGGGCAAGCGCCCGCGCCATGACGCCGAGGCGGCCCGGGGAGACGCGCTCCCAGTCCATCAGCATGCGCTTCACTTCCTCGCGCTGCAGTCCGTCCTGCGAGCCGCAGAGGTTGCAGGGGATGATCGGGAACTGCATGCCTGCGGCAAACTTCGCCACATCGCTTTCGGCGCAATAGGCGAGCGGGCGCAGCACCATCAGGTCGCCCTCGTCATTGACCAGCTTCGGCGGCATGGAGGCAAGGCGCCCGCCGTGGAAGAGGTTCATGAAGAAGGTTTCCAGAATGTCCTCGCGGTGATGGCCCAGCACGATGGCCTCGCAGCCCTGCTCCCGCGCGATGCGGTAGAGAATGCCGCGGCGCAGGCGCGAGCACAGCGAGCAATAGGTCTTGTGGGAAGGGATCTTCGACGTGACGATGGAGAACGTGTCCTCGCGAACGATGATGTTCTCGATGCCGTTCTTTTCAAAGAAGGCGGGCAGAATCTCCGGCGGGAATCCCGGCTGAGCCTGATCGAGATTGCAGGCCAGAAGATCCACCGGCAGCAGCCCGCGCCACTTCAGGTCCATCAGCACGGCCAGCAGCGTGTAGCTGTCCTTGCCGCCGGAAAGGCACACCAGCCACTTCGGCCGCTTCACGGCAGCATCCGCAGGCACCATGCCGTAATCGTCAATGGCCTGCCGCACCTCGCGCAGCAGACGCTTGCGCAGCTTCTTGAACTCCACCGTCGTTGGCGCGTTGCGCAGCATCACCGGGCAGCCGGAATCGATGGCTTCGTCCGCCTCCAGCATCTGGCTTTCTGGTGCAGTGGTCATGTCGGGTCTCGGTCCTGATCCGGCGCGGCTATCGCAGCGCGGTGTTTGATGCTGCTATGCCGCCCCACTCCGGCTTTGTAAAGGGTTCGGTACGCCGGAGACGGGCGAAAAAGAAAGGCCGCCCCGTGGGGCGGCCAGTTGAGGGGAGTCTTGGGAGATTGCAGATGGAAATCAGGCAAGTGACAGTCAGACGAGCTTACTGATATTTGGCGATAATTGCGGCCTGGGTGCCGTCGTCGATCATCGACTTCAGCGCAGCGCGCATCTTGTCGAGGGTTGCGGTATCGGTGCCCAGATTGCAGGCCATCGACTGGGTCATCTCGTTGAGAACAAAGGCCTCCTCGACCGGCGCCCCAGCCTTCTTCAGGCTGTCGAAATAGGACCCGGACACGGCGACCAAGTCAACGCGCCCTGCGTCGAGTTTCTTCAGGGTCTGCTCCAGATTATTGGCCGGATCAATCTTCTGGAAACCAGCGTTCTTCAGGAGGTCTTCGGTGTAATCCTTGGCCTGTGTGCCGACGCTATAAGACTTGGCCTCGTCAACATTCGCCGGGGCAATCGGCGAACCTGCCTTGCGGATCAGCAGTGTGCGATCAACGAACAGCGGCTCGACCCAGGCAAACCGCTTGTCACGTTCAGCGGTGTGCGCAGCGCTAAAGACGCAGGTGTTGGCATCCTTCTCCGCCAGACCAAGGGCGCGCGACCACTGCATCATCTCTGCCTTGTAGGGCACATCAGCGCGCTTCATCAGTTCAAATACTTGATCGGCAGCGATACCGGCAATCTTGTCACCTTCCATGAAGTTATACGGCTTGTAGTCTTCCGTCGTCAACGTGATTTCCGCTGCGTTTGAAACAGCAGAGAAGCACACAAGAGCGGTAACTGAGAGCAGAAATTTCTTCATTGTCTATCACCTCTGGCAGGTTGTCCGCACACATAAGCAAAATTCTTATAAAATTACCCTGCGTCAGAATTATTACCTGCACCTTACTGAAACCTGCGACACAATCAGGTTTCAGCATGAAATTTGCGCCCCCGTTAGGCTCGAGGTCATTTCCTTGCGAGATGGTAAGCAGTGGTTTTAAAAATCGCGAGCAATTCGACATGACCTATTGCCTCGGCATCCTGCTTCGCAACGGCCTGATCCTAGCCTCGGACTCCCGCACCAATGCGGGTGTTGACCAGATCGCCACCGTTTCCAAGATGACCACCTTCGAGACACCGGGCGAGCGCGTCATCACCGTGCTGTCGGCGGGCAACCTTGCGACCACGCAGGCTGTGATCTCACAGCTGAAGCAGAGCTATGGCAGCGGTGATTTTCACCGTGACCTGGCACAGTCGCTGACGCTGTTCGATGCCACGCAGAAGGTGGGTGACACCCTGCGCGACGTGCTGAACCGGGATGCCAGCTTCGTGCAGCCCTATGGTGATCCGGCAGCCTCTTTCCTCGTCGGCGGCCAGATCCGCGACGAGGAGCCGCGCCTGTTCCAGGTTTATTCCGCCGGCAACTTCATGGAAGCCTCCGAGCGCACGCCCTTCCTGCAGATCGGCGAGACCAAATACGGCAAGCCGATCCTTGACCGGCTGCTGACACTGGAGACAGCGCTTGCCGAAGCGGCCAAGCTGGCGCTGCTTTCCTTTGACGCCACCATCCGCTCCAATCTGTCGGTTGGTCCTCCCATAGACCTGATGGTCTATGGCAAGGACAGCCTGACAGCAGAGCACCTGCACACCTTCGGCGAGGACGACACCTACCTCCTCACCCTGCGCCAGGCCTACGCCCAGGGCCTGCGCGACCTCGTGCGCGGGCTGCCCGTGCCGGAGGTGTGAGGGCGAGCGGGTTCGCATCCAGGACAGCAGCACCTGAAGACAGGAGCGCAGGACGTTAGGCACTGAGTCACCCCGGCCAAGCGCAGCGCGAGCCGGGGCCTACTCGCTCGCAGAGCGGTGAGATTGAGGTACGGTGCAGCGGCAATTGTCAGCAAGCTCCCTTCGCCTCACAGCGTAAGACAACTGAATCTCTCTGCAAACGAGTAGGCCCCGGATCTCCGCTTAGCTCCGTCCGGGGCGACCCAGAATGTGCGGCAGGCCTCAGCGAAACGCCCGCGTAGTGAGCCGCGATACCCCCCCAAATGCGAAAAGGCCGCCCCGGAGGGCGGCCTTTTCTCCAGCTGAGCTGGAAACCTTAGCGCGAATAGAATTCGACGATGAGGTTCGGTTCCATCTGCACTGGGTACGGCACTTCCGAGAAGGACGGCACGCGGGTGAAGGTGACGGTCATCTTGCTGTGGTCAGCAGCCAGGTACTCCGGCACGTCACGCTCGCTCGACTGGGAAGCCTCGAGAACCATGGCGAGCTGCTTGGAGCGGTCGCGGACCTCGATGACGTCGCCCGGGCGGCAACGGTAGCTGGCGATGGTGACGCGCTTGCCGTTGACCTTGACGTGGCCGTGGTTGACGAACTGACGGGCAGCGAACACGGTCGGGACGAACTTGGCGCGGTAGACGATGGCGTCCAGGCGGCGCTCCAGCAGGCCGATCAGGTTCTCGGAGCTGTCGCCCTTCATGCGCGAAGCTTCGGTGTAAACCTTCTGGAACTGCTTTTCGGAGATGTTGCCGTAGTAGCCCTTGAGCTTCTGCTTGGCGCGCAGCTGCACGCCGAAGTCGGAGAGCTTGCCCTTGCGGCGCTGGCCGTGCTGTCCGGGGCCGTATTCACGCTTGTTGACCGGGCTCTTGGAGCGGCCCCAGATGTTCTCGCCCATGCGGCGATCAATCTTGTACTTTACGCTGTGGCGCTTCGACATCGCTGTTTCCTTGTGTCGGTTGGCTCATTTTATAAGGAAACGCGCCCTCCTTTACCCCGTTCGCAAGGAACAGGATCGACAGGGGTCCAGCTGAACGGCGCCGGCCGGAAAACCCCACGGGTGCGTGGACCGGCGAGGCAAAGCCCCGCACGGATCGCGGGTGCATAGACGAGGCAAGGGCGAATGTCAAATGGCGGCAGGCATCTCAGCCATTTTTGCGCGCAATCCTGCGGTTTTTCCTAAACCAGCAAGGAGAGGCCAAAGCCCTGCATTAGGCGGCGGGTGGCAAAGTCCGGCGAGTCTGACGTGAAAACCACACGGTCAGGCCGGGAATCGGCGCGCAGCGCTTCCATCGCCGGCACAATGCGCCGCGCCTGCCGGGCGATGGCCTCGGCCGGATCGATCCAGTCCACCGGCCAGGGGGCAAGGCGGCGGAAGACATTGGCAAGGAAAGGGTAATGGGTGCAGGCCAGCACAACGATATCCGTGCGTGCGCCTTCTTTTTCATAGAAGCAATCGCGGATCTCAGCCGCCAGTGCCTCGTCATCAACGCCCTCGCCCCGGATATAGGCCTCTGCCATGCTGGCGAGATTGACCGAGCCGACCAGCCGGACATGGCACTGGCTGGCAAAGGACTGGATGAGATCGCGCGTATAGGCGCGCTTCACCGTGCCGGGCGTAGCCAGAACCGACACGAGACCGGAGCGGGTGCGCTCGGCTGCCGGTTTGATGGCTGGCACCGTGCCGACGAACTTCATGTGCGGGAAGGCGGCTCGCAGATCCGCCCCGGCAAGGGTGAAAGCTGTATTGCAGGCCACCACCGCCACTTCCGGGTCAAACCGGTGCAGCAGATCGCGGAACAGGGAGATGAGCCGCGCCTTCAGCGCCTCTTCCTCCCAGCTGCCATAGGGAAAGCCTGCATCGTCGGCCACATAGACAAAGCTGCGCTCGGGCATCAGCACCCTCGCCTCGCGCAGCACCGTGAGCCCGCCTATGCCTGAGTCAAAGACGAGCACCGGTTTTGTCATTCGTGGTCACCCTCTCGCGCAGCCTCTTCGCCCGCGCCGTCCTCACTGACACGGCGGGCGCCATCCGGCTGGTCCTTGCGCGGCCGCGTGGGCCGGCCTTCCAGTGCCGCGATGATGCCGCGAAGCGTCTTCACTTCCTGGTCGGTCAGCGTGGCCTTCTGGAAGATATTGCGGATATTGCGGACAATGTGTGGCCGCCGCTCGACGGGACGGAAAAAGGACACCCGGTCCAGCGCCCCTTCGAGATGCTCGAACAGGCGCAGGATATCGTCCTTGGCCGCCGGCGGGTTGGATTCCACATCAAGGCCGAAGGGCAGCGCACCAGCAGTTGCCGTCTTGCGCCACTCGTAGGCGCAGACAAGCACCGCTTGGGCGATGTTGAGCGAGGCGAAGTTCGGATCGACCGGCAGCGTCAGGATTTCGTCTGCCAGCGCCACTTCCTCGTTGTTGAGGCCCCAGCGCTCGCGCCCGAAGAGATAGCCTGTGGCCATGCCCTTGGCGCCCAGCGGCACGACCCTGGCCGCGGCCTCATCCGGACCGCGCACGGGCTTGGCGACTTCCCGCGGGCGGGCGGTGGTGGCGTAGACAAGAGTGAGATCGGCAATTGCCGCCTCGACACTGTCGAACACCTGCACCTTGTCGATCACGTGGTCGGCACGGGAGGCGGCGGCGCGGGCCTTCTCGCTCGGCCAGCCGTCACGCGGGTTGACGATGCGCAGGTCGGTCAGGCCGAAGTTGGCCATGGCACGGGCGGCCGTGCCGATGTTCTCGCCAAGCTGCGGTTCGCACAGGATGACGGCCGGCGGGCGCACGTCCACGCTCAGGGCTTCATCGCGGATATTTGCGTTTCTGGTCATGGGCCGGGGATTTAGCGGAAAGTGGCGGCAAATTCCAGCGCCGGCAGCAGCGCAGATGCCTCTTGCGGCCAAATTGTCCAACTGATTGCGGCGGATCGTCCATTCATGCAGCGGGCCGGCGCAGCCATCATGGGCGCAAGAGGACGGGCAAGGCCGTTTCCCTCACCGGGAAGCGCGGGAGATCCCGTCCGCATGAGGAATGAGGAGGAACTCCATGCGCACTCAGGTCGTCATCATTGGCGCGGGCCCATCCGGCTTGCTGCTGTCCCAGCTGCTGCATCTTGCAGGCGTCGAGAGCGTCGTGCTGGAACGCAAGAGCCCGGATTATGTGCTCTCGCGCATTCGCGCCGGCGTGCTGGAACAGGGCATGGTCCAGATGCTGGAAAAGGCAGGCGTGGCGGAGCGCATGCACAAGGAAGGGCTGCCGCATGACGGCTTCACCTTGTCGGTCGGAGACACACGCCTGCGCATGGATCTCAAGGGCCTGACAGGCACGCCGGTGATGGTCTATGGCCAGACAGAAGTCACCCGCGACCTGATGGAGGCGCATACGGCCCGGGGCGCTCAGGTAATCTATGACGCCGAAGACGTGACGCCGCTGGATTTCGATACGGATCATCCCCGCGTGGCCTGGAAGAAGGACGGGGTGACCCACGAGATCGCCTGCGACTTCATCTGCGGCTGCGATGGCTATCATGGCGTGGCGCGGGCGAGCGTTCCAGAAAAAGCCATCACGACATATGAAAAGATCTATCCCTTTGGCTGGCTTGGCATTCTCTCGCATGTTCCGCCCTGCGACCATGAGCTGATCTATTCCAACCACCCGCGCGGCTTTGCCCTCGCCTCCATGCGCTCGCACACCCTCAGCCGCTACTACGTGCAGGTGCCGCTGGACACGCCGCTGGAGGAATGGCCGGACGAGCGCATCTGGGACGAGCTGAAGCTGCGCCTCGGCGAGGAAGCCGCAGCCAACATGAAAACCGGCCCTTCCATCGAGAAGAGCATTGCCCCGCTGCGCAGCTTTGTCGCCGAGCCGCTGCGCTTTGGCCGGCTGTTCCTGGCCGGTGACGCCGGACACATCGTGCCGCCCACCGGCGCCAAGGGCCTGAACCTTGCCGCCTCGGACATCCACTACCTGTCATCCGGTCTCATCGAATATTACGGCGAGAAGTCCAGCGCAGGCATCAACGCCTATTCGGCCAAGGCGCTGGCACGCATATGGAAGGCGGAACGCTTCTCCTGGTGGATGACCACCCTGCTGCACCAGTTCCCGGAACTGGGCAGGTTCAACGCCCGCATCCAGCAGGCCGACATGGACTATCTGGCCAGCTCCAAAGCCGCCCAGACCAGCCTTGCCGAAAACTACGTGGGGTTGCCTTACTGAGAAGGGTTCTGCCGGGCAGCATCGGAAAGGGTGCTGTCCGGCGCGCCGCTCATGTGGCGGGCGCGGAAGTCGGCGGGGGCTTCGCCGGTTTCCTTGCGGAAGACGCGGGAGAAATAGGCCGGGTCCTCGAAGCCGAGGTCATAGGCGACCTGCGAGACGGAAAGCCCCGAGAAGGCCAGCAGGCGCTTGGCTTCCAGAATGAGCCGGTCGCGCACATTCTGCGCCACGGTGCGGCCCGTAAACAGGCGGCAATAACGGTTGAGCCGCTGCACCGTCAGGCCCATTTCAGCCGCATAGGCCTCCGCCCCTTGCCCGCTTCGGAACATATCTTCCACCAGCTGGCGGAAACGGAACAGGGAGAAGCCGGGCGTCCGGTCGGCAGAACCCGCCACATCACCGGGAAAGACGATCAGCAGGCTGAGGGCCACCAGTGGCCGGAAGAAGGCCCGCCGCCGTGCGCCTTCGTCAAACTCCCGCGCCATCTCTCCGAAATAGAACGATAGCCGTGCCTCATGCCCTTGCGGATGCAGGAGCGTGTTTCCAGCCGAGGTCAGCGCCGCCCGCTCCGCATCGCTGCGGCTCTCGCCACCCGCCACCAGATAGTCGGGCGTGAAGGACACCACATAGCCTTCCGTTTCCGGTGAAAAGCTCCAGCCATGCAGCACGCCCGGCGGCGTGAAGGCAATGCCGCCCGCCCGGATCTGCCGCTCCCCATCCGCCTCGATCAGCCGCCCGCCGCCCTTCGAGATATGGAGGATCTGCGCCAGATGTTGATGGGCATGCAGCTCCAGCTGCCAGCCCAGCGCCAGCGACCGCGCCCGGATCGTTTCAATGTGAAAGAAATCAAATTCGGAAGCGCCTTCCGTCTCACCATAGAGGTGATAACGCGGCAGGGATGCTGCGGCGCTCATCGGGTGGGGCCTTGCAGGAAACACAGGTGCCGCCGTTTTTCACGGCAGGCCCCTCCGCCCCCCTCCCCCTTATGGGCAGTGTTTACAACGGACCACCAGGCAGGCTCCGTGCGCCCAAAGTGAACAGTGCCCCCCTGGAGGGGAGCTGAAACGCCGCACCATGCGAACAAGCTTGCGCTCTGCCACCCGAACAACCCGCTCCCCATCACCATCCCCTCCCCGGCAGCCATTCAGCCAGCCGCGTGGTGGGCATGCCAGTGCCAGGCGATGTCGATGCGCCGGGCGAGCCAGACCTTTTCATGTGATGCGACATAATCCAGAAACCGGGCCAGAGCCGCAGCACGGCCAGGGCGGCCCACGAGACGGCAGTGCAGGCCGATGTTCATCATCTTCGGGCTGCCAGCCTCGCCTTCGGCATAGAGCGTGTCGAAACTGTCCTTCAGATAGGCAAAAAACTGATCGCCGGAGTTGAAGCCCTGAGGCGTGGCAAAACGCATGTCGTTGGCGTCCAGCGTGTAGGGGATCACCAGATGCGGACCGGAGGGGCCTTCCACCCAATAGGGCAGATCATCGGCGTAGCTGTCGCTGTCATAGAGGAAGCCGCCCTCCTCCATCACCAGCTTGCGGGTGTTCATGGAGCAGCGGCCGGTGTACCAGCCAAGCGGACGCGAGCCGGTAACTTCCTCATGCAGGCGGATTGCCTCCTGCATATGCGCCCGCTCTTCCTCTTCCGTCATGTTGGCATATTCGATCCACTTGAGCCCGTGGGAAGCGATTTCCCAATCGGCCTCCTTCATGGCCGCCACCACATCCGGATTTCGCGCGAGTGCGGTGGCAACACCATAGACGGTGACCGGGATATTGCGGCTGGTGAACATGCGCCACAGGCGCCAGAACCCTGCACGCGAGCCATATTCGTAGATGGATTCCATGTTCCAGTGGCGCTGGCCGGGCCAGGCCTGCGCGCCGACGATCTCGGACAGGAAAGCTTCGGAGGCGGCATCCCCGTGCAGGATGTTGTTCTCCCCGCCTTCCTCGTAATTGATCACGAACTGAACAGCCACATTGGCCTCACCGGGCCATTGCGGATCAGGGATCTGGCGGCCATAGCCGATAAGATCACGCGGGTAGGATGCGTCCATGCGCCTTCAAATCCTTTTGCAAATCAACTCGCAAACAGGATCCATGGAAGCCGGAACAGGCCGCTTTGGCAAGCCGTGTTCTGAGGGCAGGCACTGCAAAGAGATTAATCAGCCGCGCCGCACCGTCCGCTGCGGGGTGGAGCGCACCGGCACCGGGATCAGAGCCGGCTCACC
This sequence comes from Pannonibacter anstelovis, assembly GCF_036881715.1. Taxonomy (NCBI): domain Bacteria; kingdom Pseudomonadati; phylum Pseudomonadota; class Alphaproteobacteria; order Hyphomicrobiales; family Stappiaceae; genus Pannonibacter; species Pannonibacter anstelovis. The sequence goes on along the minus strand of NZ_JBAKBF010000015.1, from coordinate 61,386 downwards.
CGGCAATCCCCTGTAAGCCTGTTCGCGGCGGCCACGGCCGCTGTCATTCCCGCCATCGCGCGGCAGCATCATGACGGCCGTTCCCATGGCGGCGGAGCCCAGCGTGATGATGAAGCCGAAGGCGAGCAGGATGACTGGCACTGCCGGCTCGCTGGCATTGGCAACCAGATCGTAGAGCCCGCCCGCATTGGAGGCAAAAAGACCACCCACCACCACAAGCGCGACGGCAGAACCGGACAGGGCATTGACCGCCAGAAGCCGCAACAACGGATTCTCGGGGAGAAACCTGGCCTTACGAAGACTGAGGCGCAGACGGGGCAGAAAGGGCATGAACGGAGCCTCCTCATGCGGCGAAGCAATTTCGCCCTTCTGAAACAATGCCCCTCCCCGCCCTGGCAATCAATCCTCCAAAAGGCGGCAAAACGTCTCTTTGAATTTTACCTTTCCGCCCTCTTAAAGTTCGTTTCGTGAACTCTATATACTCATCCGATATATATCGGTATGATACATCGAAAGCCCGCTTTCCGGACCTTCGCCAGGGAACCATCCAGATGAGTGTACGCCGCCTCTGCCTTGCAATGCTCTCGGCAGGAGATGCCACTGGATACGAAATCCGCAAGGAATCGACCTCGGGCTGTTTCAGCTATTTTGAAGATGCCAGCTACGGGTCGATCTATCCGGCTCTGGCAAAGCTGGAAGCGGATGGTCTCGTCACCATGCGGGAGGAGAGGCTGCCCGGCAAACCCGCCCGCAAGGTCTACAGCATCACGCAGGCCGGACGTGCTGCCCTGCTGGACATGCTGCAGGAAGAGCTGCCGCCCGACATTTTCCGCTCTCCGTTCCTTCTGGTGGCCATGTGCGCAAACCAGGCCGGCGGGGCCGCCATACGCAGGGCATTGGACCAGCAGATCGAGCAGACACGCTCCAAGCTTAATCAGCTGAGCGAGCTGAGGTCACGGCTGCCGGACACACCGGCGACCAAAGGCATGCTCTGGAGCATCTGCTTCGGCATCGACTGCATGACCCGGAAGATCGAATATCTGGAGGCCAACCGCGCAGAGCTGGAGACCATCGCTGATGGCAATGCCGCGCAGGAAAAAAGCCCTCCAGTCATCCAGACACCGCTGGCCGCCGAATAAGCAGGCCCTGACCAACGGAGCGAGTTCGATGCGTGTTAATTTTTCTGTGCTGCTGGCCGCAGGGATTGCCGGTGGCGTTGGCCTGTGGATGTGGAGCGGCACACTGGTGGTCGGCGGATTGGGGGACGAAGCCCATGCCGCTCCCCCCATTGCCGAGAGGCAGAACGCTGCGGATGTGAAACCCTTCCGTGTCCAGGTTGCACGGCTGGTAGCAGAGCCCCGATCGGCCATGCTGGAGGTGCGCGGCAGTACCGAAGCATTTGCCAAGGTTTCCGTGCGCGCCGAAACAGCGGGGCGGATCGTCGAACGCCCGGCCCGCGAAGGCGGCACTGTTAGCGCTGGCGATGCGCTTTGCGTGATAGACAAAGGCACCCGCGAGGCCCGCGTTCTGGAGGCCAAGGCCGCTCTGGCACAGGCCCGCGCCGACTATGACGCGGCAACACAGCTCAGCACGAAAGGCTTTGCCACGGAAAACCGCGTGGCTGCGCTGAAGGCATCTCTCGATGCCGCCGATGCAAGACTTCAGGAAGCCGAGCTGGAGCTGGACCGCACCATCATCCGCTCGCCCATTGCCGGCGTGGTGGAAAGCCCGATGGCCCGCGTCGGTGATCACCTCTCGGTGGGCGCGGCCTGCGGCACGGTGGTGAACTCCGACCCGATGATCGCCATCGGTCAGGTCTCGGAACTGAACATATCCGGCCTCAGCCTCAACATGCCAGCCACCGTCGAGCTGGTTGGCGGAACGAAGATGGAAGGCCGTGTGCGCTACATCGCGCCGGCCGCCAATCCCGACACACGCACCTTCCGCATCGAGGTGGAACTGCCCAACCCGGACGGCCTTGCCCGAGACGGTGTCACCGCCGTTACATGGCTGGAGCTGTCGAAAGGTCAGGCACACCGCGTCAGCCCGGCAATCCTGACGCTGGATGATGATGGGCGTGTCGGTGTGCGCAGCGTGGACAAGGACAACAGGGTGCGTTTCCTGCCCGTCTCGATTGCGGGCGGCGAAAGTGATGGCATCTGGATCACCGGCCTTCCGGATACGGTGGACGTCATCACCGTCGGACAGGATTTCGTCGGTGAGGGCCAGCTGGTCGAGCCGGTGATGAACGGGGAGGCAAAGGGATGATCAGCGCACTTGAGGCCATCCTGCGCCGGCCTAAGACGGTGCTCATGCTTCTGCTGGCGCTCGTCTTGGGCGGGACGCTCAGCTACATCACCATCCCCAAGGAAGAGAACCCGGATATCGACGTCCCGGTCTTCTACGTCTCCATTGCCCAGCAGGGCATCTCACCTGAGGACGCGGAGCGCCTGCTGGTGCGCCCCATGGAAACGGAGCTGCGTGGCCTTGACGGCCTGAAGGAGCTGACAGCTATCGCGTCAGAAGGCCATGCCGGTATCGTGCTGGAATTCGACATCTCGTTCAACAAGGACGAGGCCATGTCGGATGTGCGCGACAAGGTGGATCAGGCCAAGTCGAAGCTGCCTGCGGATGCGGAAGAACCCACGATCTCCGAAACCAACTTTGCGCTTGCCCCGACACTAACCGTTGCCCTGTCCGGCAATGTCCCCGAGCGCACACTCTACACCTATGCCCGGCGGCTCAAGGACCAGATCGAGGCGGTGGACACCGTCCGCTCCGCTGATCTGGCCGGACACAGGGAAGAGCTGCTGGAAGTGCTGATCGACAGCCGCAAGCTGGAATCCTACGCGATCACCCAGCAGGAGCTGATCACCTCCCTGACGCAGAACAACCAGCTGGTGCCGGCCGGTTTCCTCGACAGCGGTTCAGGCCGTTTCAACGTCAAGGTTCCCGGCCTTCTGGAGACGGGGGAGGATGTCTATTCCCTGCCGCTCAAACAGGCTGGCGAAGGCGTCGTCACGCTGGGCGATGTGGCTGAGATCCGCCGCACCTTCAAGGACGCCACCTCCTTTATCCGCGTCAACGGCGAACCGGCGATTGCGCTCAATGTCACCAAGCGCATTGGCACCAATGTGATCGAGAACAACGCCGCTGTCCGCGCCGTGATTGCAGAAGCTTCGAAAGACTGGCCCCAGACAATCCGCGTCAGCGTCATGCTCGACATGTCGGAGAACATCTTCGAAGTGCTCGGCTCGCTGCAGTCCTCGATCCTGACCGCGATCTTCCTCGTCATGGTGCTGATCGTCGGCTCGCTGGGCCTGCGCTCGGCGCTTCTCGTCGGCCTTGCCATCCCGACGTCCTTCATGGTCGGCTTCCTGATCCTGACCGGCCTCGGCTATACCGTGAACATCATGGTGATGTTCGGCCTGGTCTTGACCGTCGGCATGCTGGTGGATGGCGCCATCGTCATGGTGGAATACGCCGACCGGAAGATCGCCGAGGGCATGGAGGACCGGGAAGCCTACATCCGCGCGGCCAAGCTCATGTTCTGGCCCATATTCTCCTCCACGGCAACGACCCTCGCCGCCTTCCTTCCCATGCTGATGTGGCCGGGTGTGGCAGGCGAGTTCATGAGCTATCTGCCCATCATGGTGATCATCGTGCTGGCGGCCTCGCTGCTGACGGCGACGGTGTTCGTTCCGGTCACGGGCGGTCTGTTTGCGACAGTATCTCACTGGGTGGAGCGGCACGCTGCGCTGCTGCTAGCGCTGGTTTTTTCGAGCCTTGCAGCATCTGCCGTTCTTGTGGCGCCAGCCCTCAAGGCCCTTCCGGCACTGGCAGTCTATGGCCTTGCCGTTGCAGCCTTCGTGGCGGCAGGCTTCGTCAGCCACAGGCTTCTTGTTCCTGCAGTGGCGCTCCTGAAACGGCGAGCCGCATCACGGGCGGAAGACGCGCGCCAGGAAGCAGAAGCCCTCTCCGGCAGCCATGCCTTTGACGTGCGCGATGTCCGCGGCCTCACCGGCCTTTACGTGCGCGGGCTGAAGCTGCTGGCTGGCAACCCCATTGGCAATCTTGTTGCCATTGCCGCCATGGCTGGGGTTTGCGCCATCATCACCATTGGCTTCATGACCCACAGCACCGGTGTCGAGTTCTTCGTGGATGAGGAACCGAAGCAGGCGGTCGTTCTGGTCTCAGCCCGTGGCAACCTGTCAGCCGCCGAGGCCCGCGACATCGTCATGGGTGTCGAGCGGGAAGTGCTGCAGACTGCAGGCGTGATGAACGTTATCACATCAGCCTTCCCACCTGGTGGCAGCGGCGGCGGTCCCAAGATGGACGGTGTGCAGGACAAGCCCGCCGACGTGATCGGCGAATTGCAGCTGGAGTTCGAGGACTATTGCTGCCGCCGCAAGGCCGTTGAGATCTTCCAGGAAATCCGCGAGCGCACGGCCCCTCTGCCCGGCATCAAGGTGGAAACCCGCAAGATCGAGGGCGGCCCGCCAACGGGCAAGGATATCCAGCTTGAAGTGAAATCCACCGACTACAAGACGCTGGTGGAAACGGTTGCCCGCGTCCGCGCGCATGTGGACACCATGCCCGACCTGATCGATCAGGAGGATGACCGGCCTCTGCCCGGCATCGAGTGGCAGATCTCAATCGACCGGGAACAGGCCGGCCGCTATCAGGCGGCAATTGTCCCGGTGGGCAGTATGGTGCAGCTTGTCACCAACGGTGTGCTGATCGGCAAGTACCGTCCGGGCGACAGCGAGGACGAGGTAGACATCCGCGTGCGCCTGCCGCGCGATGAGCGCACGCTCGACCGGTTTGACGAGTTGCGCCTGCAGACACCGCTTGGTCTTGTGCCGCTGGCCAACTTCATTGAGCGGGAGGCAGCACCAAAGGTTTCCTCCATCACCCGCCGGGACGGCCTTTATTCGATGATGGTGAAGGCAACGGTAGATCCTGCTTCCGGTTTCACGCCGGACGACAAGGTGAAGGAGTTGAATACCTGGCTGTCCACCCAAACCTGGCCTTCCAATGTGATCCTGAAGTTCCGCGGTGCGGACGAGGACCAGAAGGAGTCCGGCGAATTCCTGATGAAGGCAATGATCGCATCACTCTTCCTGATGTTCCTGATCCTGCTGACCCAGTACAACTCCTTCTATCAAACCTTCCTGACCCTCACGACCGTGGTTCTGTCAGTGTTCGGCGTGCTGCTGGGCATGTGGGTGACGGGGCAGAAATTCTCGATCATCATGACAGGTACCGGCATTGTCGCGCTGGCAGGCATCGTGGTGAACAACGCCATCATCCTGCTGGACACGTTCAACCGCTTCCGCGAAGACGGTATGCCGGCCCTGGATGCCATCCTGAAAACCTCGGCCCAGCGCCTCAGGCCGATCATGCTGACCACCATCACCACGATTGCAGGCCTCATCCCGATGGCCACGCAGATCAATCTGGATTTCCTGAACCGGGAAATCGCTCTTGGCGGTGTCACATCCGGCTGGTGGGTGCAGCTGTCCACCTCCGTCATCTTTGGCCTCGGCTTCTCAACCCTGCTCACGCTGGTGCTGATCCCGGTGATGATTGCGATGCCCGGCGTCTGGGCGCGCTTTGCGGTGAAGCTCTGGCAGCGGATGACAGGCAGCAGACCGGGCTCCGGACAGGATTCAGATAAGGATATGGGTCAGCAGGCCGCCAACAGCCCTGGCGTCCCGATGACCAGCGCCGCCGAATAGGCCCAAGGCCCTGAAAAACAAAGCCCCCGTCCAACGAACGGGGGCTTTGTGCATTTCCTGACCTGCAAGATGCCTTCAGGGCGTATCGTCGCTTCCCTTTTCGCCCAGATGATCGAGATCCGTCTCGCTATCGTCTCCGTCACCGTCCTCCTTGGGCATGGTCTTGTCCGAGCGCACGTAGGACCGGTAGCTGCGCAGGGCAAAGGGAATCGACGCGAGATAGGCAAGTGTCCCCACTGTCAGCATCTCGAACGGATAACTGACGGTCAGCGCCACCACCAGCACCGCCAGAACAAACATCGGCAGCACCAGATCACGCCGGACGCGCAGGCCCACCTTCTTGCCGGAGAAGGTCGGCAAGCGGCTGATCATCAGGAACCCGATGCAGACCGTATAAAGCGCGACAAGCGGGGCAAACTCGGGCCAGTGCGGCAGCACGCCCAGAAATTCCAGATAGATGGGCAGCAGCACAGTCAGCGCACCAGCAGGAGCCGGGACGCCGGTGAAGAAATTCACCGACCAGACAGGCTTGTCCGGATCATCCAGCGCCGCATTGAACCGAGCCAGACGAAGGGCCGCACAGATGGCAAAGGCGAGCGCGGCAATCCAGCCAAGCGACTTCACCTCGTTGAGCAGCCAGATGTAGAGCATCAGCGCCGGGGTGACGCCGAAATTGACGAAATCAGCCAGCGAGTCGAGTTCCGCCCCGAAGCGTGATGTTCCCTTCAGCAGCCGCGCCACGCGCCCATCCACCGCATCCAGCACTGCTGCAATCAGCACAGCGCCGACCGCATAGTCCCAGCGGCCCTCGAAGGCCATGCGGATACCGGTCAGACCAGAGCAAAGTGCAAGAAGCGTGACAAGATTGGGCAGGATGAGCCGCATGGGCACCTGCCGGAAACGCCCCGGCCGGCGCCGCTTACCGTCGTCGTGGCCTGGTTCATAACTGGCGAAGGGCGTCTCCAAAGGCGTTCTCCTCAGCTGACCCGGGTGATGTGCTGCACGGTTTCCGGCCCGGCACGCAGGTCGGCCAGCACGGTTTCGCCTGCAATCATCGTCTGACCCATGGCGACTTTCGGCACGGTGCCGATCGGCATGTAGATGTCGAGGCGCGAGCCGAAGCGGATCAGGCCGAAGCGCTCGCCCGCACCAATCGTCTCGCCCTCGCGCACGAAGCAGACGATGCGGCGGGCCACAAGTCCGGCGATCTGAACGACACCGATTTTCGTGCCTCCGTTCTCGATCACGAGGCCGTTGCGCTCGTTGAATTCGCTTGCCTTGTCCAGCTCGGCGTTGAGAAACTTGCCCGGCTTGTAGGCCACCCGCGCGATGCGGCCGCCAACAGGGGCGCGGTTCACGTGGCAATTGAACACATTCATGAACACGGAGATGCGCATCATCGGTTCAGTACCAAGCTCTGCCGCCAGTTCCGCAGGAGGCACACAGGGGCCGAGCTGGTTGACAACGCCGTCTGCCGGCGAAATCACCAGACCGTCACCCACCGGCGTGACGCGCACCGGATCACGGAAGAAGTAGCAGACCCAGCCTGTGAGAAAGAGCCCGATGTAGAACAGCGGAGCAAGGAACCAGCCAAGGATCAGCGTTGCCACAAGGGCGATGGCGACGAAGGGCCAGCCCTCCCGGTGGATGGGAACAAAGGCCTTGGTGATGGTATCGGCAAGCGACATGGGTTTTCCCGCTGATATTGGGTCCGGAGCCGGAGATTGAAACGAACTGCCTCTCTCTTAGTGCCTTTGCCGCCGCAACTGAACCCCGAAAGTTTCTCAGCCCTCCATTGCTCCAGCCTGCCGGTAGTCAGTTTCCCAATAGGCAGGATTGCCATATTTTCCGGTCAGGAAGTCAGCCAGCACGCGGGCCTTTGGCATCATCGCGCGCCCCGGCGGCGCGACGGCCCAGATGGCACCGGTTCTTGTCACCGGAAAATCTGTCATGACCGCCACCAGCCGGCCATCGCGCAGATCCTCCCACACATGGGCAAGCGACTTCACCGCCAGTCCCAGCCCCAGCAGAGCCGCGTCATAGGCAAAGTCACCATTGTCGCCGCTGATCGCGGCGTCGACGGGACAGGCGATCTCCCCCTGAGGACCCTCGAAATACCAGACCGGCATGGAGCGGAAACTCAGGCAGTCATGCCGGGCAAGGTCTGCGGGCGTCTCCGGCATGCCTTTGCGGGCGAGATAAGCAGGCGAAGCACAGAGGACGCGGGGGTTTCCGGCAAGCCGTCGTGCCCGAAGAGTGGAATCGGCAAGCGGGGCTCCCCGGATGGCAAGATCATAGCCCTCCGCCAGCAGGTCAACGATGCGGTCCGAGAAGTCCAGCTGGAGCCGGAGCTCCGGATAGAGGTCACGGAACTCGGCCAGATAGGGCAGCACATGCTTGCGGCCAAAGAACATATTGAGAGAGACACGCAGCGTGCCGCGCGGTCTGGCCGCCTCATCCTCCAGTTCGCGCAAGGTGCCGTCGAGCAGATCCAGCGCCTCGCCAGCCCGGCGCAGGAGCAGTTCCCCCGCGTCGGTCAGCTGAAGACGGCGTGTTGTTCGGCTGACCAGCTGCACACCGGCGTCACGCTCCAGCGACGCCAGACGGGAACTGGCGGCGGATGGTGACAGTCCGGTCTCGCGCCCCGCGGCGGAGAGGTTTCCGAGAGCTGCAGCCCGGACAAAAAAACGGAGGTCCTCTAGCCGCATTATCCGGATCCTTGGGAAGGTTTATTCGATATTGGCCAGATTATCAGAAATCAACGGAGATGCGAAGGTGGCTGCAAATCCACTCCAGCGGAGATACAGTCATGATGCACACAGGCGGCTACTACGAACACCGGGCCAGACAGGAACGCGCTTTGGCCTTGCGGCAAGCCTGGCACGGTTTGCGGCACTTGGTGAGCAGGCTCGTCCATCACCCGCGCCCGGCAAATCACCGGCGTGCCGAAACCGGGCGCCAGTTCAGCGCTGGATGCGCGTGGACAGGATGATGGATGAAAGCGTGCGCTCAACGCCGTCAAGTTCGCCAATCCGGTCGATCAGATGGTCCAGCTCCGCGACGGAAGCAGCCTCGACGATGGCGATGAGATCATGGCTGCCGCTGACCGAATGCAGCTGGCGCACTTCGCGGATGCCAGCCAGCTCCGCACTCACGAGCGCCAGCGCCTTGGGCACCAGCGTGATCAGCACATGCGCCTTCACCTGCGCCGCCTCATAAGCCTGCGACAGGCGCAGGCCATAGCCGGTGATCACCCCCGCCTGCTCCAGCCGCTCGATGCGCGCCTGCACCGTGGTGCGCGACAGGCCAAGGCGGCGCGCCAGTTCGGCCACCGGCATGCGGGCGTTTTCGGACAGAAGGCCGATCAGGGCCCGGTCAGCCTCAGTGATAGTCAAAGTGTTCATCAGCTTCGTCATTCTGATCAAATTGCAGCTTCATAATGCCATATCCGCAGCTGTGAATCGACACGTCTTTCGCTCATGCTGAACTACATAACGCCCGGAAAGGGCCAGAGGGGTTCGACACATGAAGACCATTGCCATCATTGGCGCCGGCAAGATCGGCGCAACCATTGCCCGGATGCTCACCGGCTCCGGCGACTACCGGGTCACTGTCATTGACCGTTCGCCCGCCGAGCTGGCAGCTCTTTCCGGTGAACCTGCCATCGAAACGCTGCCACTGGACATCAGCGACGGCGCAGCACTGACGGCAGCACTCACCGGCAAGTTTGCCGTCTTGAGCGCTGCCCCCTTCCACCTGACGATCGCCATCGCGGAAGCCGCTGCCAAGGCTGGCGTGCATTATCTAGACCTGACGGAAGATGTGGCCGCCACCCGGCGGGTGAAGGAGATCGCCGCCACAGCGGGCACTGCCTTCATCCCTCAATGCGGCCTGGCCCCGGGCTTCATCTCCATCGTGGCCAATGATCTGGCGCGCCGTTTCGACAGCCTCGACACTTTGCGCATGCGCGTCGGCGCGCTGCCGCAGTACCCGTCCAACGCGCTCAACTACAATCTGACCTGGAGCACGGACGGGGTGATCAACGAATATATCGAGCCCTGCGAGGCCATTGTGGACGGCCATATGGCCGAAGTGCCGGCCTTGGAAGAGCGCGAGGAATTCGCCCTTGATGGCGTCACTTACGAGGCCTTCAACACCTCCGGCGGGCTCGGCACCCTGTGCGAAACGCTGAAGGGCAAGGTGCGGACGCTCAACTACAAGACCATCCGCTATCCCGGCCACGCAGCCATCATGAAGGCGCTGCTGAACGACCTTGGACTACGCCACCGGCGCGAGGTGCTGAAGGACATTCTGGAAAACGCCCTGCCCGCCACCCTGCAGGACGTGGTGATCATCTTCGTCACCGCCAGCGGACGCCAGAACGGCCGCCTTCTGCAGGAGACCTATGCCAGCAAGGTCTACAGCGGCGTCATCGGCGGGCGGCTCTACAGTGCCATCCAGATCACCACAGCCAGCGGCATCGCCGCCGTGCTGGACATGCTCGCCACCGGCCAGCTGCCGCAGCAGGGCTTCCTCCGCCAGGAAGACATCCCCCTCCCCGCCTTCCTCGCCAACCGCTTCGGCCACGCCTATGCCCAGGACGCAGGGCACCGCATGGCGGGGTGAGACGCGCTTTTTTTTTCACGCAAGCTCACCGCAGACACCGGCCCGCGCTTATGCAAAGCTGCGGGCCGTTTCATATGCTGCTGCTCGCGAAGCGTGCTTGTATCGCCACCTTGAATTCCCAAGCGGTTGGGTTTATCTTTCGGGGAAGTTCGGTTGCCGACAGTGCTCAGTTTTGACGGCCTGCGAGTGGTGATCTATCCGAACGATCACAGGCCCGCCCATGTGCATGTGATCGGCAGGGGCAAGGAAGCGGTGCTCCTGTTGAACTGTCCAGATGGCCCGGCTGATGTTCGGGAGAATTTTGGTTTCTCCGGCCGGGAGCTGCAGCATATCGTGACAGGGCTTGCCGCCAGCATTACCGCCCTCTGTCAGAAGTGGAGTGAAGTCCATGGATCTTACTGAAAAGGCGCTTGCAGATGCCAAGAGCCGGGGCGGAGAGGCACGCAGCGGCGGGTATGCCGTGAGTGCCAGCTATGATGCGGCACAAAGCCGTCTTGTGGTTGAACTCGACAGCGGCGTGATCTTACTGGTCCCGGTACACTTGGTGGAAGGGATCGCAGGGGCAAATCCGGAAACTCTGCAGGATATTGAGCTCAGCCCCTCCGGGCTTGGCCTGCACTGGCCAAAGCTGGACGCCGATGTCTATGTGCCCGCACTTCTGCAAGGCATCTTCGGCACAAGGCGCTGGATGGCCGCACAGCTTGGCGCCTCGGGAGGCAAGGCTTCCAGCCCTGCTAAAGCCTCCGCCGCCCGCAGCAACGGCGCCAAAGGCGGCCGGCCTCGCAAGCAGGCGTGAGCGGGACATTGGATGACGCAGATACGTCCCTGAAGGGTTACGGCGTAGTGGGGATGCTTTGCCGGCATGGAGCGAAGGCATATCCTCCAGCCGTCATGCTGCCCCTGCCTCACCACTGCCACGGCGGTCACCCCGGATCTCCGCTTCGCTGCGTCCGGGGTGACTCTGAAGCAAGGTGACAGGTCTTCCGAGCCTTCACATCCCTTCCAGTTCCCCCGCCTTATGTCCACGCACAACGACGCCGAGTTCGTCCGCTTCCCTTGCAGCACGCAGGCGCTCTTCGGCTTCGTCGGCCTCGCGTTGGCGGCTCCACATGGAGGCATAGAGGCCACCCTTGGCGAGCAGCTCCGCATGGGTGCCGCGCTCGGCGATGACACCGGCCTGCAGCACGAGGATCTGGTCCGCATTGACCACGGTGGACAGGCGGTGGGCGATGACCACAGTCGTCCGGTTGCGGGAAACCTGATCCAGCGCCGACTGAATCTCACGCTCCGTATGGGTATCTAGGGCCGAAGTCGCCTCGTCCAGAATGAGGATGGGCGGAGCCTTCAGGATGGTACGGGCGATGGCAACGCGCTGCTTCTCGCCGCCGGAGAGCTTCAGTCCGCGCTCGCCCACCTCGCTGGCATAGCCCTTGGGCAATGTCTCGATGAAGCTGTCGATCTGTGCCATCCGGGCAGCGGCGCGCACATCTTCATCCGCGGCATCCGGACGGCCATAGCGGATGTTGTAGGCGATGGTATCGTTGAACAGCACCGTATCCTGCGGCACCATGCCGATGGCCTGACGCAGGCTTTCCTGCGTCACATCACGCACATCCTGCCCGTCAATGGTCACCCGTCCGCCGGTGACATCATAAAAGCGGAACAGCAGCCGGGAGATGGTGGACTTGCCCGCCCCCGAGGGCCCGACGATGGCGACCGTGTTTCCGGCTGGAACCTCGAAGCTGATGCCCTTGAGGATCGGACGGTCCGGATCATAGTGGAACACCACATCTTCAAAGCGGATAGCGCCGGAGCCGATGGCGAGCGCCGGGGCGCCCGGCTTGTCCTCGATTTCGGCAGGGACGGCGAGGACGGCGAACATCGCCTCGATATCGGCAAGCCCCTGCCGGATCTCGCGGTAGATAAAGCCCACGAAATTGAGCGGAATGGCGATCTGCAGCAGCAGCGCATTGATCAGCACGAAATCGCCGATGGTCTGTTCTCCCGCCATCACCGAGCGGGCGGAGAGGATCATGCAGGCCGCCGTGCCGATGCCCAGAATGAAGGACTGGCCGAAGTTGAGCCAGGCAAGCGAGGTCCAGGTGCGGGTTGCTGCGCGCTCGTAAACCGCCATGGAGGCATCAAAGCGGGCGGCCTCCATCTTCTCGTTGCCGAAATATTTCACCGTTTCGAAGTTGAGCAGGCTGTCGATGGCCTTGGAATTGGCTTCCGTATCGCTCTCGTTCATCTCGCGGCGGATGGAAATGCGCCAGTTGGACGTTTGCACCGTGAACCAGACATAAGCGGCGATCATCAGCGCCACGATGATCACATAGGCAAAGCCGAACTGGTACCAGATGATGCCCGCCATGATGGCGAATTCCAGGAGGGTCGGGATGCCGTTGAGGATGGTGAAGCGGACAATCGCCTCGATGCCCTTCACGCCGCGCTCGATCACCCGGCTGAGCCCGCCCGTGCGGCGGGACAGGTGAAAGCGCAGCGACAGGCGGTGCAGATGCGAGAAGGTGATGAAGGCGAGCTGGCGCACCGCGTGCTGGCCGACACGGGCAAACAGCGCATCGCGGAACTGGTTGAAGGCCACGGCCAGAACGCGGGCGGCATTATACGCCACCACGAGCATCATCGGCGCCACCAGAAAGCCCGGCAGGCCCATGGTTTCACCGGTCAGCGCATCAGAGGCCCAAGCGAAGAAATAGGGTGAAGCGACCGTGACGAGCTTGGCCACCACCAGCGCCAGCACCGCCCAGATCACGCGCAGCTTCAGATCTGCCCGCCCTTCCGGCCAGATATAGGGCCACAGGTTGGCGAGCGTGGTCATGGTCGAGCCATCGTCCGCACTTACCTTTGCCGGGCCAGAGCCAAAGCTAGAGCCATGGGGATTTGCACGTCTTGTCATTCTTGTCTCTCCCGCGCCTGTAAGCTGGTCCGTGCGGCGGTCATGATTTGCGAAAAAAAGCTTTCAGCTTCAGCCAGAAGGCGCGAGCCGGCAGCGTCATCGCCTGCCAGAAAGGCCTCGTTGATCCGGTAGGAGCAGGTGCGCCCGCGAATTTCGCAGGTCAGAAGCCCCGATTCCTTCAGCACCTGCAGATGCTGGGACACGGTGGACTGGGCAAGCGGCAGGCAGCCGACAATCTCGCCGCAGCAGGCCTCCTGACGGGCGATGATTTCCTTCAGGATGCCGATACGTACCGGATGGCCAAGGGCCCGGAACAGATCGGCCAATGCCACAGACTCTGCGTTCCGGCAGAGATTTTCTTTCGGGGCACAGCAACCGCTCACGCCGGTGCCGAGATCCGGCCGCTCAGCGTCATGACTGGACATGATCTCTCCCTCTGCCTGCCAGCGCCACCAAGGCCCGCAGGTCCATTCATCGTCTAGATACGATGAATACTCTGCCCCGCCAAGCCGGAAAGGAATTTTATGCGGGAGAAGCCTCCGTTACCGGCGCCCGCCTGCCCGGCATCCCGGATGAGGACAGCATCAAGCCGGCCTCAGGGTTTTCGCTTGATTGCCTTTTCCCCCGCGTTTGTTAGAACTCCTTGCGGATTTCCGGTTGCGGCAGGCGCCCGGAAATTGCGCACAACTGTATACGTGTCTATGGTGGCGCTCTCCGGAGTTGCCCCGGCACCTCCGCCTGACCGTTTCAAACTGTGGGAATGATTGAACATGGCCGATACCGGACGTCCCGACATCATCTACACCAAGGTCGACGAAGCGCCTGAACTGGCGAGCGCGTCCTTCCTGCCGATCATCAAGGCTTTTGCCAAGCCGGCCGGGATCTCCATCGGCACCAAGGACATTTCGCTGGCAGGCCGCATCCTCGCAGCCTTCCCGCAGTATCTGACGGATGCGCAGAAGCAGTCCGACGATCTGGCCGAGCTTGGCCGTCTGGTGATCGAGCCGGATGCAAACGTCATCAAGCTGCCGAACATCTCCGCCTCGCAGCCGCAGCTCAATGCTGCGATCAAGGAACTGCAGGCACAGGGCTATGCCATCCCCTCCTATCCGGACAATCCGGCAACGGACGAGGACAAGGCCGTGAAGACCGCCTATGACGCGATCAAGGGGTCGGCCGTGAACCCGGTTCTGCGCGAAGGCAATTCTGACCGCCGTGCCCCGAATGCGGTGAAGGAATACGCCAAGAAGAACCCGCATTCGATGGGCGCCTGGCTGCCCACCTCCAAGACCCATGTCGCCACCATGGGCAAGGACGACTTTGCCGCCAACGAAAAGTCCGTGACGGTTGCCGCCGCTTCAGCAGGCACCGCACGCATCGAGTTCGTGGCCAAGGAAGGCGCGGTCACCGTGCTGAAGAATAACCTGAAGCTCACCGAAGGCGATGTGCTGGACGCCACCTTCATGAGCGCCAAGGCCCTGACCGCTTTCCTCGAGAAGGAAATTCAGGATGCCAAGGACAAGGGCGTGCTCTTCTCCGTGCACCTCAAGGCCACGATGATGAAGGTCTCCGACCCGATCATCTTCGGCCATGTGGTCAAGACCTTCCTGAAGGACCTCTTCGCCAAGCACGCCGCCACCTTCGCTGAAATCGGCGTCAACCCGGACCTCGGCATCGGCGATCTGGAAGCCAAGATTGCCACCCTGCCTGCTGACAAGGCGGCTGAGATCAAGGCCGACCTCAAGGCTGCGCTCGACAATGGCCCGGCCATGTACATGGTGAACTCCGACAAGGGCATCACCAACCTGCATGTCTCGTCCGACGTCATTATCGACGCCTCCATGCCTGCCCTCATCCGCGCTGGCGGCAAGGGCTGGGGCCCGGATGGCAAGGAACATGACGCCAAGTGCGTGATCCCGGACTCGTCCTATGCCGGCGTCTATGACGCGGTGATCGAATTCTGCAAGAAGAACGGCGCGCTTGACCCGTCCAAGATGGGCACCGTGCCGAACGTCGGCCTGATGGCCCAGAAGGCCGAGGAATACGGCTCGCACCCGCAGACCTTCAAGGCCCAGGCCGATGGCTCCATCCGCATCGTTGATGCGGCCGGCACCACGCTGCTGGAGCATGCGGTTGAAGGCGGCGACATCTGGCGCGCCTGCCTCACCAAGGACGCCCCGATCCGTGACTGGGTGAAGCTCGGCGTCAGCCGCGCCCGCCTCTCCGGCATGCCGGGCGTATTCTGGCTGGACAAGAACCGCGCCCATGATGCCGAGCTGATCAAGAAGGTGGAAGCCTATCTGCCGGAGCATGACACCAGCGGGCTGGACCTGCAGATCATGTCCCCGAGCGATGCAGCCCGCTACTCCACGGAGCGGATTGCCAAGGGCCTCGACACCATCTCCATCACCGGCAACGTGCTGCGCGACTACCTGACGGACCTCTATCCGATCCTGGAAGTCGGCACCTCGGCCAAGATGCTGTCCATCGTGCCGCTGATGAACGGTGGCGGTCTGTTTGAAACGGGCGCCGGCGGCTCTGCCCCCAAGCACGTGCAGCAGCTGGTGGAAGAGAACTACCTGCGCTGGGACTCCCTCGGCGAATTCTGCGCCCTCGGCGCCTCGCTGGAGCATCTGGCCCAGGTCAAGTCCAACGCCAAGGCCCAGGTTCTGGCCGACGCACTGGACAAGGCCATCGAGAAGCTGCTGGACAACGACAAGTCCCCGCAGCGCAAGGTCGGCCAGCTCGACAACCGCGGCAGCCACTTCTATATCGCGCTCTATTGGGCACAGGGCCTTGCCGCACAGGACAAGGATGCCGAACTGAAGGCGTATTTCGCCCCGGTCGCAGAGGCCCTGACGGCCAATGAAGCGAAGATCGTGGCGGAACTGAACGGTGTGCAGGGCAAGGCTGCCGACCTCGGCGGCTATTACCACGCCCCGGCGGACAAGGTCGCTGCCGTCATGCGCCCGAGCGCCACGCTGAACGCCATCATCGGCTGAGGCTGGTCAGCACTTTGAATGCAGAAGGGGCGGTCCACCGGGCCGCCCTTTTTTAAGTATCAAAGCCGCTTTTCGAAGAAGAAATCCGGATAGGGATCATCGTTGAAGCGGCCGATTTCGGTCCAGCCTTCCTTGCGATAGAAATTGACCGCCTCGGGCAAAGCCTTGTTCGTATCTAGGCGCAGCAGGCTGATGCCCAACTCCCTTGCGGCCTCTTCGGTCTTCGCCATCAGCTTGCGGGCAAGGCCAAGGCCACGGGCGGCAGGCGAGACCCACAGGCGCTTGATCTCCGCATAGCCTTTGTTGGTGCCCTTGAGCCCGGCGCAGCCCAAAGGCATGCCGTCCGAGAGAGTGACAAAGAACGCGCCCTTGGGCCGCATCATACTTTGCGCGTCCGGATCTGCAGACAGCGACACCTGAAAGCCGCCCTCGAACCGCCGGTCCAGCTCGGCATAGTATTGCTCAAGGCAGTAGCGTGCGGTTTCAGAGCGCGGGTCCACTTCCTCGAAGCTCCAGCGCTCACGCCCCAGCGCCGAGGCAATCAGATCCATGGCCTCCAGCAGGGCCTGAGGATGGGCATGGCTTTGCAGCAGCCGTTCGGCACGCTCGTCGGACAGGTTCTCGTAGATCTCGAACTCTGCCTGCCCGGCGGCAGTCAGCTGCGCCCGGCGTTTGCGGGCATCATCCGGGTCCGGCAAGACCTCGATCATCCCCTCCTCCTCCAGGGAGCGGAGAAGACGGCTCATCAGCCCGGAGTCGAGCCCGAGATAGGACCGCACGTCCGCCACATCCGTGCGGCCATGCCCGATGGCGTTGAGAACACGGGCCGCACCCAGCGGGCGGCCACGGCCAAGAAATGACGTGTCCAGCGCGCCCACCTCGGAAGTGACGGCACGGCTGAAACGGCGGAAACGGGAGATATCGTTCAACATGATTTACCTGACTTAAGTCAGATAAAAAGAGTTGTCAAAGGAATCTACCTGAATAAATGTCATCTCATTCGGCATCACTCCCGAACCGGCACCTGCTCGCGTACCCACTCCATATAGGCCGGGCTGCCTTTCACCACCTCGAAGGCATAGACCGCAGGCAGGTCGTAGGAATGGAGGCGCTGAATGAGGGCTTCGAGAGCGGGATAGGCCTCCGCTGCCGTCTTCATCGTCAGGCGCACCTCCCCGCCCTCATTGACCTTGCCGTCCCACATATAGAGGCTGGTGATCTCCTCCATGTGCACACAGGCCGCCAGCCCGGCCTCCACGGCGGCACGGGCGATCGTCCGCGCTTCCTCTTTCGCCTCCGTTGTCGTGCAAACAGCAAGAAGCATGGCTATGGTTCCTTCAGATATGTGCCGGCAAGTGGCAGGATCAGCGGGAAATCGCCGCTTGCCTGACCGGCATCAAAATCGTATACACGCGAACACAATCCAGTTTCCGCAACCCAGACGAGGCCCAGAACCCATGGCAAAGATCAAGGTAGCGAACCCGGTCGTCGATATCGATGGCGACGAGATGACCCGCATCATCTGGCAGTTCATCAAGGACAAGCTCATCTTCCCCTATCTGGATATCGATCTCGACTATTACGACCTGTCGATCCAGAAGCGCGACGAAACCGGTGACCAGATCACCATCGATGCGGCCAATGCCATCAAGAAGCACGGCGTTGGCGTCAAATGTGCGACGATCACCCCCGATGAAGCCCGCGTCGAGGAATTCAGCCTGAAGAAGATGTGGAAGTCGCCGAACGGCACCATCCGCAACATTCTGGGCGGCGTCATCTTCCGCGAGCCGATCATCATCCGCAATGTGCCGCGTCTGGTGCCCGGCTGGACCCAGCCGATCATCGTTGGCCGCCATGCCTTCGGCGACCAGTACCGCGCCACAGACTTCCGCTTCCCCGGCAAGGGCAAGCTGACGATCACCTTCAAGGGCGAGGACGGCAGCGTCATCGAGCACGAGGTCTATGATGCCCCGTCCGCCGGCGTCGCCATGGCCATGTACAATCTCGATGACAGCATCATCGATTTTGCCCGCGCCTCCTTCAACTACGCCCTGCAGCGCGGCGTGCCCTGCTATCTCTCCACCAAGAACACGATCCTGAAGGCCTATGACGGCCGCTTCAAGGACCTGTTCCAGGAGGTCTTCGACAAGGAGTTCAAGGACGCCTATGCAGAAAAGAAGATCTGGTACGAACACCGCCTGATCGACGACATGGTCGCGTCGGCCCTGAAGTGGTCGGGCGGCTATGTCTGGGCCTGCAAGAACTATGACGGCGACGTGCAGTCGGACATCGTAGCGCAGGGCTTCGGCTCGCTGGGCCTGATGACATCCGTGCTGATGACGCCGGATGGCAAGACGGTGGAAGCGGAAGCCGCCCACGGCACCGTCACCCGCCACTTCCGCCAGCACCAGCGCGGCGAGCAGACCTCCACCAACCCGATCGCCTCGATCTTCGCCTGGACTCGCGGCCTTGCCCACCGGGCCAAGCTGGACGGCAATGCGGAACTGGCAAACTTCGCCCAGACGCTGGAAAAGGTCTGCATCGAAACGGTGGAAGCCGGCTTCATGACCAAGGACCTCGCCCTGCTCGTCGGTCCGGACCAGAACTGGCTGACCACCACCGGCTTCCTCGACAAGATCGAGAGCAACCTGCAGAAGGCCATGGCGGCCTGAGCCTTTCCGGTAGCAAGACAAGATATTGAACGGCCCGGGCCTCCCCCGGGCCGTTTGTGTTCCCCCCCTGCGGTCAGGTGCGAACGCAGTATGCTGCCCCCAGGAACACTGGAAATTTCCATGCCGATCGGGCACGGATAATGCGGGCTCTGCCAGAGTGACAGGGTCATGTACTCCGTTTGCAGAGAGTTCTTTTTCGATGCGATCCTTTCAGAGCCCCGGCGCGAAGCTGCGGCACCTTCTGGCAGCCACCCTGTTTCAGGCTGTCCTGCCCCTTTCCCTCGCCACCGGCACCATTCTTCCCACAATGATGACGGCTCCCGCGATGGCCGAAAAGGCCTATGAGCCCGAACGCGGCAGCGATGAGCGCAAGGCCATTCTCGATTCTGCCCGCCCGATCATGGAAGTGCGCGTTGGCGCACCGGTCGAGTTCTCCGTCCGTCATATGCGTGTTGCCGATGGCTGGGCTTTCGCCATCCTCGACCCTCAGCGCCCCGGCGGGAAGGAGATCGACCTCAGCAAGACACTGATTGCCGGGGAAATGGAATACGCCGACGGCCCCGGGCTTTTCGTCCTGCAGCGGGAAGTGGACGGCGACTGGTACGTGGTCGACTTCGCCATCGGGCCGACGGATGTCTACTGGCTGGGACAGCCGCTCTACGACCAGCTGCCGAACGGACTCCTGCCCGTCATCAACTGAGGGGCGGCGCAAAACGCCGGAACCTCTTCCTGCCGGAGCACATGAGGCTCCGGCAGGAAGAGTAAAATCCGGTGCGAGCTGGCCCTTACAGAATATTCCAGCTCCATGTAACTTCTATCAGTTGCAGCTCTGGCCAGTCTTAATACGCGGCCTCCAAAGAGAGCCATAAATCACCGGATACAGACTGGCAGACACCGGCCCAGAACAAGCCGGCAAACAGACACATCGATATGGCTTTACTCGGCCTGGCTTCAGGCAATCAAAGTAAGTAGCTCATTTTTCTGACCTTTCATGAAATAGCAATTCATCCGTTTAACGAAACGTTTTCAAAGCGCACGCATGCTGATCCCGGCACCTCACAAAGGCGGCACGAGAGCAAGACATGCAGGTGATGGATCCCGGTACAGCAGATATAGACCTCTGCCAGCTTCTTGAAGGCTTGCCGTACGGCGCGTGGATCCTGAATGCCAAGGGGGCATATGTCTTCCAGAACAGCGTAGATATTGCCACTTATGGCGATCTGACCGGCAAGCAGGCCGTGGAAACCTGGGTACCTGAAGATCAGGCAGACGATTGGCGCCAGTATCATGAGCGCGCCCTCAAGGGAGAGCGCATCCGCTACAGCCGCTACGTAACGACGCGGGATGGAAAGCAGTATATCGAGACCGTTCTCGTTCCACTGCTGAAAGAGGGAAAGGTGACCGGGGCAGTCGGGCTTGCGGTCAACAACACCCCCTGGATGACAGCCCAGAACGAAGCCGACCAGGCCCGGGCGCTGCTTGATGACGTGCTGGAAGCTATTCCTGATGCGCTTGCCGCCTATAACAGCGAAGACCGCCTCATCCTCTTCAACGCAGCCTACAAGGACCTTTACAGCCATTCGGCACCAGCTATCAGGCTTGGAGAGAAATTCGAGGCCATCCTGCGCTACGGGCTGGAGGCCGGACAATATCTGGATGCCGGGACGACGCCTGAAGAGAAGGAAAAGTGGCTGCGCACACGCCTTGCCAATCACCGCAACCCGCCCGGCAAGGCCCTGATCCAGAAGCTGCCGAACGGGCGCTGGCTGCACGTGCGCGAACGCAAGTCTGCCTCCGGCAACATTGTCGGCGTCAGGACCGATGTCACCGCCCTGAAGGCCGCAGAAGTGGCTGTACGCCAGACTGCCGAGACGGATTCCCTCACAGGCATTGCCAATCGCAGCGTCCTCATCGCCGCCCTTCAGCGGACGCTCAAGGGCTTCCGGTCGTCAGACCGGATGGGCGCTCTGATTCTGATTGACGTTGACCACTTCAAGTCCATCAACGACACGCTTGGCCATGATGCCGGAGATCAGGTGCTCAAGACGGTTGCCAAGCGCCTGCGCCAGACCCTTCGCACTGAGGATACCGTTGCCCGGCTTGGCGGAGACGAATTCGCGGTACTCGTCACCGGCTTCGAGCGCGAAGAGGCTTGCGAGGTGGTCGCCAACGCGCTGCACAAGGCTCTGACAAAGGAGATGCCAGCCGGAAACCGGATACTCCGGCCCGGTATCTCGATGGGCATTGCGCTTTTCCCGCGTGATGGCACCACCGTTGACGAGCTGTTCAAGAACGCCGACAGCGCCCTCTACAAGACAAAGGAGAACGGACGCAACGGCTGGACCTTGTTCGATGAGCAACTCGGGCGCAGGCTGCACCGTGTCGCCGAGGTCAAGACTGCCCTTGCCGAGGCTCTTCTGGCCGGGAACATCTCCGTCGCCCTGCAGCCCATCGTCAACATTTCCACCGGCCGGCACCACGGCTTTGAAAGCCTTGCCCGCTGGAACTGGCAAGGGGAAGACATGCCGCCCTTCGAGTTTGTCGCCATTGCGGAAGACGCCGGAATGGGGCTGGCACTCGGGCAGGAGCTTTTTGAGAAGAGCTGCCAGAGCTTTGCTGCCCTCGAACACGGCGGTCTTTGCGCCGGCACGCTGTCAGTCAACCTGGGTCTCGCCCAACTGAAATGCGACAACCTGCCCGCCATGCTGCACGAGAGCCTTGTCCGCCACGGCCTGACCCCGGACAGGCTTGTGCTCGAGATCACTGAAACCGTGCTGATCGACCGCTCCGCATACCAGATCGGCAAAACCCTTGAGAGCCTGCATGACCTGGGATTTCAGCTGTCGCTCGATGACTTCGGCACCGGCTTTGCCTCACTGACACATCTGCGCCAGTTTCCGGTCACCGGCGTAAAGATCGACCGGTCTTTCATCACACGCGTCACGACCTCTCATCAGGATGCCGTGATTGTGGAAACCATGATCAATCTGGCAAAAGGCCTCGGGATCAGCATTGTCGCGGAAGGTGTCGAGGATGAGCGGCAGCTGGCCTTCCTGAAAGGCGCGGGCTGCACTTATGCGCAGGGCTATTTCCTGGCTCCGCCCCTGCGGGACGCCGCCAGCCAGCGCGCCTGGCTCGGAGGCTGGCCGGCAAAAGTGAAAGCTGCTCAGGATTGACCAGCGCCCCCGCCTAAACAGGACGCCTTGAGTTCAGGCGAGATGGCGTTCTCCGGTGCCATTCTCTGCGCTTTCCCCCGCACTGGTTTCATGCACCAGACGGATCTGAGGGAGACGGCGGAAGCAATTCCGGCCCGACCGTTTGGCAAGATAAAGCGCCCGGTCAGCCTCGGCAAACAGCTGTTCATAAGAAGCATTGGAGCCAGAGGTATCGGCCACACCGGTGCTGATCGTCACCGGAATGACCTTTCCGGCATGTTCCATCTGCAACACGGCAGCGGCACGGCAAAGCTGGGCTGCCAGCAGATCCAGATGCGGCCCTGTCAGACCGGGCAGGAAAACACCGAATTCTTCTCCACCGATGCGGGCAGCGAACAGCCGCTCTCCGGCAAGCTGCTCCAGCATGGCCGCGAAACTCTTCAGCACAGCATCGCCGCACTGGTGGCCATGGCGGTCATTGATCTGCTTGAAATGATCGATGTCAGCAATGAGCAGCGTGCCGCCTGCCCCCGTTGCCAGCGATTGCTCGACCTGCCGCAGGAAGGCTCGCCGGTTTGGCAGTCCCGTCAGCTCATCCGTATCCGCGAGATGACGCATGGCCTTGGCCATGCGCTCGTTCGACAGGACGATACCCAAGAACACAGCTGCGACAGTGTGCATCAACGACAGAAAAACAAGCACGAACAGCCAGTCGGATCTGGGAATGAAGCCATCGAACCGGACAGGGAAGAGAAAAGGCAGCGGCAAGGCCCCAAGATGAACGATGGAGAGGCTGGTATAGACCGCGGCAGCCGCGCGCGCCGAAGGCAGACCCTCTTCACGAATACTCCGCCGCAGTTCTGACGCCGTCAGGAGATAAAAGAGACCGGCGATTGCCAGAGCGTAGACCATGCGCCAGAGCGCGGCCAGATCCTGACTTTCATCAAGGAAATGGCTGAGCGGAACAACACCGAGGGCAGCCATGACAGGCAGCAGATAAGGCACGTGCCGGCCGAAAAAGGCCCGCATGCCGAGCCAGACAAAACCCAGTGCAACGACGATGAGGCCAAAGCCAACGTTATCGCTTACGCCCAAAGGCACTGCCCCCCGCAAGGCGATGCAGGTACTGCCAGCCGATGCCAGCAGGAAAACAGCAAACCAGAGGCGCAGATATGTGGTGCCAGGATAGCGCACGACAGCTGCAGCCAGCGTCAGCATGAACACCGCATAGACGCCGGAAAGACCAAGCAGTATCGCAGGCACTGAAAAAAGCAGCTCCAAGGGCACCTCCAGAAACGCGACCCGGCACTTCCAACTCGCAATGAACTGATCTCATAAGGCGTTGGCCAAGCCCGGGCGGCGCCTGAACAAACTCAAGGCGTGATGCGTCAGCATCTGGAGCCTTATAAAAGCCCAGCCACGCTACAGGTAAAAAATCAATTATTTCAAAACAAATGGCACCGACAGTCCGGCATCGGCCTCTCAGGAGGCACTTTGCCGCACTGCCGGATTCCAAATCACCCCGGCACTGTAACTGGCCGGACGTCAGCCTGCGATGGCAGCCTCGATTGCCGCCAGAGCGTCGGCAGCCTTGCTTCCGTCCGGGCCACCCGCCTGCGCCATGTCCGGACGGCCGCCACCGCCCTTGCCGCCAAGGGCTTCGGAGGCGATGCGCACCAGATCCACCGCACTGAACCGCGAGGTCAGGTCTTCGCTGACACCAACCACTGCGCTGCCCTTGCCGTCTTCGGAAACCGAGATCAGCGCAACGATGCCGGAGCCGAGTGCGGTGCGGCTTTCGTCGACCATGCCTTTCAGGTCCTTGGCCGGAATGCCATCCAGCGCACGGCCGAGGAACTTGACGCCGTTGATCTCGCGCGGCTGGTCTGCACCACCGGAGGCGCCCCCGCCCATGGCGAGCTTCTTGCGCGCTTCGGAGAGTTCCTTTTCCATGCGCTTGCGCTCGTCCAGCAGCTGGGCAACGCGGGCCGTGATCTCGCCCGCGCCCACCTTCAGGATGGACGCGATCTCGCGGACGCGGGTGTCCTGCTCGTCGAGATAGGCACGGGCAGCTTCGCCGGTCAGCGCTTCCAGACGGCGCACGCCGGCGGCAACTGCACCTTCCGAGACGAGGCGCACGAGGCCGATGTCGCCGGTGCGCTTCACATGCGTGCCGCCGCAAAGCTCAACCGAATAGGTCTTGCCAGCCTTCTGCCCATGCAGCGCCGTGCCCATGGAAACCACACGCACTTCTTCGCCATATTTTTCGCCAAAGAGCGCCGTTGCACCGCTTTCGATCGCCTCGTCCACCGCCATCAGGCGCGTGTCGACCGGCGCATTCTGCAGGATGATCTCATTGGCGATTGCCTCGACCTGCTTCAGCTCCGCATCGTCAATCGGCTTGGGATGGGAGAAGTCGAAGCGCAGGCGGTCTGGCGTGACCAGAGAGCCCTTCTGCGCCACATGCGAGCCCAGCACTTCACGCAGGGCTTCATGCAGGAGGTGAGTGGCCGAGTGGTTGGAGCGGATATTGCTGCGGCGGGCATGATCCACCATCAGCTCAACACCAAGACCAACAGTCACCGTGCCCTCTTCCACCGTCACCGCATGAATGAAGAGCCCATCGGCCTTCTTCTGGGTCTCGGTAACCTTCAGACGCACGCCAGCAGCCTTCATGACGCCCGTGTCGCCCACCTGACCGCCGGACTCGCCATAGAACGGTGTCTGGTTGAGGATGACGAAACCCGTCTGGCCGGCCGTCAGCTTGTCCGTTTCCTTGCCATCGGCAACCAGCGCCAGAACGGCGCCTTCCGCCTGCTCGGTCTCGTAGCCGAGGAATTCAGTGGCGCCGCACTTTTCCTTGAGCGCGAACCAGACCGTATCCGTGGCGCTTTCGCCGGAGCCGGCCCATGCCGCGCGGGCCTCAGCCTTCTGGCGCTCCATGGCGGCGGAGAAACCGTCCGTATCCACGGTGATGCCACGGGCGCGCAGGGCGTCCTGCGTCAGGTCCAGCGGGAAGCCATAGGTGTCGTAGAGCTTGAAGGCAGTCTCGCCGTCCAGCTCGCCGCCCTTGCTGAGGTCAGCGGTTGCCGTGTCGAGAAGGCCAAGGCCGCGCTCCAACGTCTTGCGGAAACGGGTTTCCTCAAGACGGAGTGTTTCGGTGATGAGAGCCTCGGCACGCACCAGCTCCGGATAGGCGCGGCCCATCTCGCGGATCAGCGCAGGCACCAGCTTCCACATCAGCGGCTCGCGCGCGCCAAGCAGATGCGCATGGCGCATGCCGCGGCGCATGATGCGGCGCAGGACATAGCCACGCCCTTCGTTCGACGGCAGAACGCCATCGGCAATCAGGAAGCAGGAGGAACGCAGGTGGTCGGCGATGACGCGATGGCTCGAACGGGCTGCCCCATCCGCCTCAACGCCCGTCGCATTGACGGAAGCCGAAATCAGGGCTCGGAACAGGTCGATGTCATAGTTGTCATGCACGCCCTGCAGCACGGCAGCCACACGCTCCAGCCCCATGCCGGTGTCGATCGACGGACGCGGCAGGTTGAAGCGGCCTTCCGGAGTCTGCTCGTATTGCATGAACACGAGATTCCAGATCTCGATGAAGCGGTCGCCGTCTTCTTCGGCAGAACCCGGAGGGCCGCCCCAGATATGGTCGCCGTGATCGTAGAAGATTTCCGAGCAGGGACCGCAAGGACCGGTGTCGCCCATGGTCCAGAAGTTGTCGGAGGTCGGGATGCGGATGATCTTGCTGTCGGAAAGACCGGCAACCTTCTTCCAAAGCCCGTGAGCCTCGTCATCTTCCGAATAAACGGTGACGATGAGGCGCTCCTTCGGCAGGCCGTATTCCTTGGTGATCAGGTTCCAGGCCAGCTCGATGGCCCGCTCCTTGAAATAGTCACCGAAGGAGAAGTTGCCCAGCATCTCGAAAAAGGTGTGATGGCGGGCGGTATAGCCCACATTGTCGAGATCATTATGCTTGCCGCCAGCACGCACCACCTTCTGAGCCGTTACGGCGCGGTCGTAATCGCGCTTCTCCAGGCCGGTGAACACGTTCTTGAACTGGTTCATGCCCGCGTTGGTGAACATGAGCGTCGGGTCGTTGCGCGGCACCAGGGGGCTCGATTCCACGACCTGGTGGCCATTCTTGGCAAAATATTCCAGAAACGCTGATCTGATCTCGTTTACGCCGCTCATCTAGGTCTCGCTCTCGATCCATCGGCAGCGCGGGATATCTCCGGCGGGGACACTCTCCTGCACCCTTGACCCGGCCTTTTCCGCGCAAGCAATTCAATGCCTTTTATCTTTCACCCTTCGGCCTGTCCAGAAGCGAGGCTGCTGCTGCGTCTGCATTTGGCACTTGCCGGCAGAAGCAGAAAGCCGGCACGGGCGGACAGCATCCCTCCAGACAGCAGAAGACCCGCGAAATGCGGGTCTTCAAAGCCTT
This sequence comes from Pannonibacter anstelovis, assembly GCF_036881715.1. Lineage (NCBI taxonomy): Bacteria > Pseudomonadati > Pseudomonadota > Alphaproteobacteria > Hyphomicrobiales > Stappiaceae > Pannonibacter > Pannonibacter anstelovis. Next base: position 34,820 of record NZ_JBAKBF010000015.1, on the reverse strand, counting down.
CCGGCACAAGGTATATTTTATCCGCCGCCTGTGGCGGCAAAAGAATATCAGTCCTCGGCGTCTTCGTCGCCGCTTTCACCGGTTGTGATGGCTTCAGCCAGCAGACCGGCGTTCTGGCGGATGGCCAGTTCGATCTCGTCGGCAATGGCCGGATTGTCGCGCAGGAACTGCTTGGCGTTCTCACGCCCCTGGCCGAGGCGCTGGCTGTTGTAGGAGAACCAGGCACCGGACTTCTCGACGATGTTCGCCTTGACACCCAGGTCCACCAGCTCACCAGACTTGGACACGCCTTCACCGTAGATGATGTCGAATTCGACCTGACGGAACGGAGGCGCCAGCTTGTTCTTCACCACCTTGACGCGGGTCTGGTTGCCGACAACCTCTTCCCTGTCCTTGATGGAGCCGATGCGGCGGATGTCGAGGCGGATGGAGGCATAGAACTTCAGCGCGTTGCCGCCCGTCGTGGTTTCAGGCGAGCCGAACATGACGCCGATCTTCATGCGGATCTGGTTGATGAAGATCACCATGCAGTTCGACTTGGAGATGGAGGCCGTGAGCTTGCGCAGCGCCTGGCTCATCAGGCGCGCCTGCATGCCCGGCAGGCTGTCGCCCATCTCGCCTTCCAGTTCCGCCTTCGGCGTCAGGGCAGCAACGGAGTCCACCACCAGAATGTCGATGGCACCGGAGCGCACCAGCGTGTCGGCAATCTCCAGCGCCTGTTCACCGGCATCGGGCTGCGAGATCAGCAGGTCGTCCAGATTGACGCCCAGCTTGCGGGCATAGATCGGATCCAGCGCATGTTCCGCATCCACGAAGGCGCAGATGCCGCCGGACTTCTGAGCCTCGGCAATGGTATGCAGCGCGAGCGTCGTCTTGCCCGAGGATTCCGGGCCGTAGATCTCAACGATACGGCCCTTCGGCAATCCGCCGATGCCCAGCGCAATATCAAGGCCGAGGGAGCCGGTAGAGACCGTCTGGACCTCAACCACCTGCCCTTGCCCCATGCGCATGATGGAGCCCTTACCGAAGGCCCGTTCGATCTGTGAGAGCGCTGCATCCAGCGCTTTGGTCTTGTCCATCTGGCTGCTCTCTACAAGGCGAAGTGAACTCTGAGACATCTGCGAGGCTCCTTATTCCACGATGGACCCGCCGTTTCAAACTGAGCTTTTGTACCCTCTTTGTTCCAATTTGCCAAGATCTTTTACAATATTGTTTTTTATCGTTTTTCGTCAATGAGTTCCGTGTATGTTCACGCCTTTCTCAGCCTTCCGCAAGCCGTTCTTTTCACGTAGCTTCGCAAGCAGGCTGGCAGGTTTGCAGAATCGCTGGCATATGGTTTCCGCCCTGCACAGCAGCAGCGGCAGCCCTGTGGAACGGCCGGGCGGACGCCGGCACCGCCTCATTCCACCGGAGCGGGCCTTACAAGGAGATACGGCAATGAACGGAACAGTCCAGAAAGCGGCCCCGGCGGCCTGCTTCGGCGCCATTCATCTTGACCTGATCGCCCATGCGAAAGAGCCCATCCAGCGCGAAACCTCCACCCCGTCCACCATGCGGGGCATGCCCGGCGGCGTTGCCACCAACGTGGCGCGCGGCCTTGCGAAGCTCGGCGTGCCGGTGGCACTGAACGGCGCCTTGGGCGATGACGGTGACGGCGCGGCGCTGCGCAGCATTCTGGGGCGCGAGGGCCTCAACCTCTTTGGCGTGCGAACCCTGCCTTTGCCAACCGGCCGTTACGTGGCCCTGCATGATCCGGATGGCTCACTGGCTGCAGCCGTGGTTGACACGGATATCACCGACAGCCTTAATGCCACGCTCGCACGTGATCTCTCGCCTGCAGCACGCGCGGCTGGCCTCTGGTTCATCGAGGCAAACCTGCCCCAGGCCGTGCTCGAAGCGTTGGCTCAAGCCTCTGGTGACAGACTGCTGGTGGCCGATGCGGTGTCGAATGCCAAGGCGGCACGGCTTCGCCCCGTCCTGCCCCGGCTCGATATTCTCTTCGTCAACCGTGGCGAGGCCGCACGCCTCACGGGCCTTGATCCTGACGCCCCGCAGGAAGAACTCGGCTCCGCCCTGCATGCCTTTGGCAGCAAGTCCGTGGTGATCACTGCAGGTGCAAAGCCGCTCTTCTGGTCAAAAGGCGGGACAAGAGGCTTCCTAACGCCGCCTCCAGCCATGGTCCATGACGTGACCGGCGCGGGCGACGCACTGATGGCCGGAACGCTCGCGGGCATCGCCCGCGGCCTGCCGCTACCCGAAAGCCTCGAGAAGGGCCTTGCAGCAGCCGCCATGACGCTTGCCGTCACCGGCGCAGTGGCGGCAGGGCTGAGCTGGGCGGCGCTTGACGCACAGCCGTCAGCCTCTGCCCCACGTTGAACCTCCGGCACCCGCAGGTCTATAAGAACACCAACCGGTACGCACGCCCCTTGGGCGTGATCGAAGCCACCCCCTTTCAGCGCCGAGCCGCCCTCCAATGGTCCGGCACCGGCCGCAAGCCTTGAGGAAAGAACATGCCGACCTCCACCCCGCTGCCCGCAAGCCTTGCGGATCTTCTCGTCTATTCCGCCGAGGTTCAGGCCGCCCGCGCTGCCGGCAAGCCCATTGTGGCGCTGGAATCGACCATCATCACCCACGGCATGCCCTTCCCGCAGAATGTGGAGACGGCACGTCAGGTGGAAGCCGACATCCGTGCGGCGGGTGCCGTTCCGGCAACGATTGCCGTGCTCGACGGGCGCATCCGCATCGGCCTTGATGCCGCAGACCTTGACCGGCTGGGGCAGGAAAAGAACGTGATGAAGTGCTCGCGCGCCGATCTGGCCATTGCGGTGGCGACAGGCCGTCCGGGTTCCACCACGGTGGCGGCAACCATGATGGCGGCGGAAGCTGCCGGAATCAGCGTCTTTGCCACGGGCGGCATCGGCGGCGTGCACAAGGGGGCTGAAACCAGCTTCGATATCTCTGCCGATCTGGACGAGCTTTCCCGCACGCCGGTCTGCGTTGTCTGCGCCGGGGCCAAGGCCCTGCTCGATATCCCGAAGACGCTGGAAGTGCTGGAAACGCGCGGCGTGCCGGTTGTCGCTTATGGTACGGACGAAGTGCCCGCCTTCTGGTCGCGCGAGAGCGGCCTGCCAGCGCCCTACCGGATGGATAGCGCGGAGGATATCGCCCGTCTGATCAAGGCGCGTCAGCTGTTCGGCGGCCACGGCGGCGTACTCATCGCCAATCCGGTACCGGCAGACAGCGAGATCAGCCGCGGCGAGATGGGCCAGTATATTGACGCGGCCATTGCCGAGGCTGCCCGGCGCGACGTGCGGGGCAAGGCCGTCACACCCTTCGTGCTGGGCCATATCTTCGAACTGACAAAGGGCCGCAGCCTCGTCACCAATATCGCGCTGGTGCGCAACAATGCCCGCCTTGCAGCCGCCATTGCCGTGGCTCTCGCGGCTGCAAAGTAACTATACGTAACATGACCCCTGCCCGCCCTGTCGCCTTCATGTGACAGGGCGGGCGGATTATCATGACCCCGCAGGTCTTTGCGTTGACTTGCTGTCATCAGCCTGACCTATTTGGTTGCAACAAGCAGAAGGCCTGCCGGATCCTCCGGCGGGGCACAGATGCAGGAGGAAGACGATGACCGAGGCACAGAGCAAGAGCCCGCTGCAGTATCTCGACCGGGCCGTCGGCGCCCTCAGGGATCTGGGCCTTATGCCCGAAACGCAGGCCGATGCGCCGATCAACGCCCTGCTGGAGCAGATTTCCGATCTGTCTCCGGACAAGATTGCCGTCATCACCCGCACGCTCGGCCAGGCGTCCACCTTCAACGAAATCGTCCGTACCCAGATTGCTGCCATGACCATTGGTGAGCGCTATGAAGCGGTCACGGACGCCTTCAATTCGATCCGCGACGACGCCAAGGCCATGGTGGACCAGCTGGCCGATGGCAAGATTTCCTTCATGGAAGGTCTGTCCAACCGGTGGCGCGACATGCGCCGCGGCACCATTTCCGACCGCTTCGACGATATCCGCAAGACGTATCTGGAGGTCGCGAAGGACACGAAGGAGCAGATCCAGCGCGAACAGACCATCCTCAATGCCTACCGCGACTATCGCGGCGCGCTGAAGCAGGCAGAGGTTCTTGCACTGGAAGTGCTCAACACCGCCACCGCAAAGCTGAATGCCGCCAAGGCGTCGCTTGAGGCTGCATCGGCGGAAGTCACGGCCTTCAGCGGCGAGGACCTCGCTGCGAAGGCAAGGCTGGAGCTCACCCGCGACGAGCGCATGCGCGAGATGCAGGACGAGGAAAAGCGCTATCAGGTCGCCAAGGATCTCTCTGACAATCTGACTATCGGCTACAACACGTCCGAAGTGATCATGGCGCGTCTGATGCAGACGACCAACGCCAAGGAACGGGTCTATGCCCAGTCGGTCAGCTTCTTCTCCACCAATGAGTCAGTTCTGACGGCCCTCAACGCGTCGTTCACCGGCCTGCAGGGCCTGCATGAATCGACCGAAACGCTGAATGCCATGAAGGACGGCGTCAACAAGAGCCTCGAGACGCTGGCCGAAATCGGCGATGCCGTGCAGGAGGCTGCGCTGAAGGCCGGTTACGGTCCCACGGTACAGGCAGCGTCGGTCAAGAAGCTGGTGGACAGCGTGGTCAACTTCCAGGTCAATTCGCGCGCGATCATCAACGAGATGCGCGAGATGTCGACGAAAAACTCCGAAGAAATCCGCCTCGCCGTTGAAGATGGCAAGCGCCGCCTGGCAAAGCTTGCTGCCGGTGAGGCCCTGATCAAGGGCTGAGCCCATCCGGCCGGCTTGACACGCCGGCCGGCGCACACGACTTGATGAACCAGCCCCAGCGGGCCGGAGGATTGGAATGGCCGCAACGCAGAAGGCCGCAGGTCAGCCGCTCGACGAGCTGATGATGGCGATGGATGTGGTCGACACATTGCGCCATGACGAGGCGCTTGTTCAGCGCGAGCTGAGCGGAACTGACCGTGATGCGCAGCTGATCGCCCGCCTGCGGGACATTTATGCCTCGCAGGGCATTGATGTGCCCGATCACATTCTGAAGCAGGGTGTTGCGAGCCTCAAGGAAAACCGTTTCGTCTATGCCCCGCCAAAGGCCGGGCTGCAACGGTTTCTGGCCCTGCTCTACATCCGGCGCATGAGCTATGCCCGTGTGGCAGCGTTCGTTTTGACAGCACTCGTGGTTTCCCTGACCGCCTGGCATTTCCTCGTCACTGCCCCGCGTGAGAGAGCCGCTGAGGCTCTCCAGGCCGAGCTGGGTCAGACTTTACCGGAGGAGATCACACGGCTGACCGCTGCCATCAATGCAGCGGCTCTGGATGATGCGGTCAAGGTGCAGGCCGCTGGGCTTGCCGCAGATGGAGAGCGGGCTCTGGCACGCGGCGATGCCGCCGACGCACGGCGGGTGCGCGACCAGCTGGCCGCACTGGACAGCGAGCTGGCAACAGCATTCACCGTTCGCATTGTCTCGCGCCCTGATGTCCCGACCGGCGTGACGCGCATTCCCGATGTGAACCAGTCGGCCGAGAACACCTATCTGGTGGTGGAGGCAATCGGCAGCGATGGCAAGCCGCTGCCCCGGCGTGTCGTCTCGGAGGAGGACGGCAAGGAAAAGACGGTGATGATCTGGGCGCAGCGCGTTCCTGTCAGCGTTTTCAATGCGGTACGCGACGACAAGGCGAAAGATGGCATCGTGCAGGATGCAGAATTGGGCGTAAAGCTGCGCGGCAAGCTCGGCATCGAGTGGAGCAAGCCGGTGGAACAGGGAGCCATCACTGAATGGTGACACCGGAACGGGGGCTTGAGCCATGCTGAGCGGACGCCAGACACTCTCTGCCATCGAACAGGCACTTGCGGATCTGCGCCGCGAGGAGACTGAACTCGCCCATCGTATAGAACGGGCAACGCGGTCCATCGCGGCCCTTTCGGAGAAAATGAGCGAAGGCTTCCGGGACCTTGCAAGGTTCCGCATGGCAACGGAGGACGCCGAGAACCTTGGTGCCGATCTCGAAGGAGCAGCACGCACAGCACGCCAGCTGCTGGAGCGCCGCAATGCCGATCTGGCACTCCTGGCCGAAGAGGTCCGCCTCAAGGAAAGCCAGCGGGCAGAACATATGCGCGAACGGGACAAGCTCTCAGGTGCCCGGGCTGCCATTCTTGAGCAGATCGATGCTCTGGAAGGCTCTCTTGTCCAAGCCCTTGCGGCAGATGAAACCCACAAGGCACTGAAGGCTGCGGCAGAACAGGCCGCCCGCACTGCCACCGCCGCGTCGGAAAAAGCCCTCCAGGCGGAAGCGGACCGGGAGGAAAAGGGTAAGGCCTACGAAAACGACCCGCTGTTCATGTATCTATGGCAGCGCGGCTTCGGCACCACGGGCTACAGCCACTCAGGCCTTGTGCGGTCGCTCGACCGCTGGGTGGCCAGCCTCGTCCGGTTTGATACGGCACGGCCGAACTATGCCATGCTGACCGAGATCCCGCCGCGCCTGACGGCTCATGCGGCCCGCTGCAATGAGCTGGCAGATGAAGCGGCGGACGCGGTTGCTGCGTCGGAACGCAAGACGCTCGCACGGCTCGCCGGCAGGGATCTCGAGGAGGAAGCCATCGGGTTGCAGGACGCTCTCTTGCAGCTGGACAGCCAGCTTGAGGCACAGGAGGCGGAACTGTCCGCCCTTCAGGCCAGGCTTCAGACATTTACCGACGGTGAGGACGAAGGCTATCAGGCCGCTGCCGCAGAACTTGCGAAGATCCTGCAGCGGGAGAACCTGCACACGCTTTTGCGCAAGGCGATCGATACCCCCTCTCGCGAAGATGATACCATCGTACGCGAGCTGCAGGATTGCGAGGCGCAGATCGAGGATCTGACCCGAGAGATCCGCCAGGACAAGGAATTGCAGCGCGACATTTCCCGCCGCCGTGAGGAACTGACCAAGGTGACCCAGCAGTTCCGCCAGAACGGCTATGACGATTACGGTTCCTCGTTCAAGGACGACAACCTGACCACAATCCTGCTGGGCGAGCTCGTCAAGGGCGCCATCAGCGGCGCAGATTACTGGACCCGCGCCCGCAAGTCACATGTGCGCCAGAATACCGGCAGCCGCAGCAGCAGCTCGTTTGGCGGCGGCTTTTCCGGTCAGGGGCTTGGCGGCGGCAGCTCGCGCGGAAGCGGCGGCTTCCGCACCGGCTCATCCGGAAGCGTCATGGGCAAGGGCGGCGGCTTCCGCACCGGGAAGACATTCTGATACCGCAGGCTCGGGGATAGGCGTGCGTTACACCTTGAAAGGCTCAGGCGCTGCGGGGCCCTGACCGGTTCCCGGCCCGCCGGGCCCGCCGGGCCCGCCGGGAGGCGGTCTGAGACAAAAAGACATCAAGCGGCAAATTTCCGCGTGGATTGTGACGTAGCCAGCTTTCAAAGCCTCCTTTCCGATCTATGAGTGACGGAACCAGATGTGTTCTGACTTTGTTAACCGGACTGGTGGCCTGTTTAAGGCTAGCCGGAGCCTGAACATGATTACCTTGAGGATCGCAGCCATGCGCCAGATGATCATCGTCCCTGCCCTCGCCGCAGCACTTGCGGCCTGCCAGTCGAGCGGCCCGCAGCCCATGCAGTCCAGCCTGCCACCGCAGCCGCAGCTCACTGTGCCTCAGGGTGCACAGTCCCTCTCTATTGCCGGCAGCCCGGAGCAGGTGCGCATGGCCCTGATCGCCAGCGCCACCGAGCGTGGCACGCCCGTTGTGCAGGATGAAGCCAACATGGTGGTGATCGAGCGCAAGATGACGGAAGCCAACCCGGCACTCGACGCCGAATTCGGCCCCTCCGACAACGGTGACCGCCTCATCCGCGTGCGCGTGCGCTTCACTGGCGAGGCTTGCCGCACACTGGCGGTTCAGGACATCGCCATCGTCAACAATGCCCGCACAGCACTTGCCCAGAGCTTCGTTCTGCCCGGCAACCCGAACACCATGCAGAGCCTTCAAGGCCTGAAGACCCGCGTCGAGCGGACCTCCGGCTGCCCTGCCCTGCCCGTCAGCTGAAGACGAACCACCGCAGCTCTCTGGCTTGCGGAGAGATCAAAGAAAAAAGCGCGCGGCTTCCGCATCGCGCTTTTTTTATGTGCCTTGCATGCTCAACCAGCCAGACGGGACCAGGATGAACCGCGTCTCCGCCAGACCATGGCCTCAGCTCGACAGCACGTCCTTCACGGTCGTAGCCAGCTGCTTGAGCGTGAAGGGTTTGGGCAGGAAGAAGAAGGTCTCGCCCTCAGGCAGGTTCTCCTCGAAGGCATCTTCCGCATAGCCCGAAACGAAGATGATCTTGAGATCGGGCCGTGTCTTGCGCAATTCGCGCAAGAGCGAGGGGCCATCCATTTCCGGCATGACCACATCCGACACCACCAGATCGATGCTGCCGCCGGTTTCCTCCATCACCTCCAGCGCTTCCGTGCCGGACCCTGCCTCATGGACGGTGTAACCGCGTGACGCCAGTGCGCGGGCAGCAAAGGCGCGAACGGCCTCCTCGTCTTCCACCAGCAGGATAGAGGCCGAGCCGGTGAGGTCCTTCACCTTGTCGCTGTCCTCGATGATCTTCTTCTCGATGACAGGCTGTTCCTTGGGGATGTGCCGCGGGAAGAAGATGCGGAAGACCGTTCCCACGCCCACTTCGGACGAGCAAAAGATGTAGCCGCCGGTCTGCTTGACGATACCATACACGGTGGAGAGGCCAAGGCCGGTTCCCTTGCCCACTTCCTTGGTGGAGAAGAAGGGCTCGAAGATCTTTTCCATGATCTCCGGCGTCATGCCGTGTCCGGTGTCTTCCACCTCGATCAGCGTATATTCGCCGGGGGGCATGCCGCGCGTGTTGTCGAAGCGTGTGGATTCCTGCTCGCCGACATTGGAGGTGCGGATGGTCAGGCGGCCGCCGTCGGACATGGCATCGCCCGCATTGACCGCAAGATTGACGATCACCTGCTCCAGCTGGTTCACGTCCGCCATCACCGGCCACAGGTCGCGGCCATGCACAACCTTCAGCTCGACCTTTTCACCAAGCAGGCGGTCTAGCAGGTTGGCAAGGTCGGCCAGCACATCATTGAGCGCCAGTTGCTGCGGGCGCAGGGTCTGGCGGCGCGAGAAGGCCAGCAGCTGGCGGACAAGGCCCGCGGCGCGGTTCGCGTTCTGCTTGATGTTCATGATGTCCTGGAAGGACGGATCAGTCGGCCTGTGGCTCGCCAGCAGCAGGTCGGAGAAGCCGATGATGGCGGTGAGCACGTTGTTGAAGTCATGGGCCACACCGCCCGCCAGCTGGCCGATGGCCTGCATCTTCTGGCTCTGGGCGAACTGGGCTTCCAGCGCCCGCTGCTGCGTTGTCTCCAGCGCGTAGACGATGGCCATCTCGCCGTCCCCTTCCCCGTCCTGCACGGCAGAGACGTAGAAGGTGGCAGAGCGCCCGTCAGAGGCATTGGCCAGCGGCAGGTCAACCGGCGCAATCTCGCCGATGCCCTTGGCAGCAGCGGAGAGCGCCCGCGACAGTTCTTCCCGGCCATGCTCGCCGACAAAATCCTGCATGCGGGTACCAGCGCCGGATATATCGACCGGACCAAAGAGCCGGAGGAAAGGCGCGTTGGTGCGCAGAACACGCCCCTCCGCATCCAGCGAGGCGATGGCAATCGGCGTGTTGTTGAAGAAGCGCGCAAAGCGCACTTCGGCCGCCCGCAACGCCTCGGCCACCTCTTCCCCGCGCGAGCGGTTGAGCACCAGCGTGCGGCTGTCACCGGCAACACCTTCCGCGCCAAAGGGAACCCGGTGCAGCAGACGCACCGGCAGGCCCCGGCCATTGCGGGTGACAAGGTCAAGGTCGAAGGTTTCGCTCTTCACCTCACCGGCCGAGCCGCGCACAGACCGCACAAGCTCTGCACCATCACCCCGGATGATGTCGGCCAGAAGCACTTCACCGGCCTGGAACTGAGCCAGATCATAGCCAAGCCAATCGGCCAGCGTGGCGTTGAGATAGACGATCCGTCCACGCGCGTCGCAGGAGAAGAAGCCTGCTGGGGCATGATCAAGGAAATTGATGACGCGCTGCAGCTCCTGGAAAGAGCTCTCCTGATCACTGCGGTCGCGGGTGATGTCTGCAAGCTGCCAGACCATCAGCGGACGGCCGGAACCGCCCTCCTTGCGCGGGATCTGCAGGGGCCGCACGGACACCCTGTACCAGCGGGCACCGCTGTCGTCGCCGTCCAGGGCCGTGGGAAGCCGCACCTCTTCCTGCGCCTTGCGCCCGTCGCGCATGGCCTGGGACAGTCGGAACATCACATCGGCCGCATCCGGATCGCTGGAGAACACCCGCTCGATAGTACGCACCTCAGCGGGAGTCTCTGCGCCCGTCAGCACGGCATAGGCCTGGTTCGCGTAGATCAGGCGGCCTTCAACGTCAGTGACGACCGCGCCTTCTTCCAATGTGTCGAGAAAGGCTCCACCCAGCGGGCTGGCGCGTCCGCGCGTCGAAAAGCGCAACAGGCCGATAGCTGCAGCAAACAGGGAAAAAACCCCGACAACAGCCAGAATGCCAAGCAGGGCCAGGACATAGGGCTCTGCAGCCTCGCGGCCCATGACCGCAAAGGCCGTGGCCGCCCCCAGAAGGGCCAAGGCCAGAAGCAGCAGCGCGGCAATGCTTCCCGACCGCTCCGCGCGGTCGACAACCGGCTCTGCCATGTGTGAGTCCCTGTCACTCATTACCACTCTTCTCCCTCCAGCCCGGCGGGATTCGGTCTTTCATGCAGCATTCTGCCCCGCGCAGCTAAATTCAACCGATCTGGTGTCAATTATCACGCCAGCTCCGGGTTTTCCGCATTCTGTAGACAAAGCCGATGACCTCGGCCGCTGCCTTGAAGTGTTCTTCGGGGATGAACTGATCGATTTCCGTCGCTGCGTAAAGTGCACGCGCCAGCGGCGGGTTCTCAACGATGGGCACCTTGTTCTCTTTCGCAATTTCCCGAATGCGCAAGGCGACCGCGTCAACACCCTTGGCGACGACCTGAGGAGCCCCCATCCCGTCCTCATATTTGAGTGCAACAGAGTAGTGCGTCGGGTTGGTGACAACGACCGTCGCCTGCGGCACCGCGCTCATCATGCGGCGGCGGCTGCGTTCCATACGCAGCTGGCGGATCTTGCCCTTGACCGCCGGATCACCTTCCGTCTGCTTGTATTCTTCCTTGATCTCCCGCAGGCTCATTTTCTGCTTCTGGAACCACTTGGTCTTCTGCCAGAGGAAATCGCCAGCGGCGACGATGGTCATGACGGCAAGAATGGCACCGATGAGCTTGAGGGAGAGAATCCGGGTCTCCTCCATCATCATCAGTTCGTCCATGAACATGACGGCTTCGGCCATGTCCCGCTCCGGCCAGAGCACAGCCACCATCAGCACCGAGACGATGGTGATCTTGATAAGACCCTTGACGAAGTTCATCAGGCTGTCGGCGGAAAACAGCCGCTTGAAGCCGGACACAGGCGAGACCTTGGAAAATTTCGGCTTCAGGGACTCTGCCGAAAAGACCAGCTGGTGCTGCACCATGTTTCCGATGACCGCCATGAGCAGCAGGGCCAGCATCGGCAACGCAACGGCCGCAGCAACTGCATAGCCGGTGCTGGTCCACAGATCGACCAGCCCTCCGCGGTCTGCCGGAATGGCGTCAGCATGCTCCACGTACCATTTCAGTTTGCCGCCGAGATCGCGGACAATTCCAGGAGACAGAAATGCAATGACCATCGCGGTTCCGGCAAGCGTGAACCACGTGCTGACTTCCTGAGATTTTGCGACATCCCCTCGCTCCAACGCTTCTCGCAAGCGTTTTTGCGTGGGGTCCTCGGTTTTCTCCGAATCGTCGGTCTCGTCAGACATTGTTTCCCCTGAAGCCTCCGCCCCGAGAAAAAGGAACGGGATGCCCGGATGTGTTGAATGTGATCAGCCCGCCGGCGGAAGCCACGTTACGGCGGCCTCCGGCAGGCTGGCCTACCCCCCTGTAAACTTGCCGATCGCCTCGGTGAAATGCGCAAGGTACTTGTTCATGATGGCGATCAGAAGCGCGTAAAGAAGCAGGATGCCGATGGCAATGCCAACCGGTGCCGAGATGAAGAAGATCTGCATCTGGGGCATCAGCTTGTTGAGAAGGCCAAGGCCAAAATAGAAGACCAGCCCCACCACGATGAAGGGCGCGCTCATGCGCATGGCGATGGAGAAAACCCCGGACACCGTCTCCTGCGCCATCCGGGCAAAGTCCCCCACCGGCAGCACGATGCCAGGCGGAAACAGACTGAAGCTGTCGTGCAGGGCCGCGATCATCAGATAATGGGTATCCGTGGTGAAAATCAGCGTGACGGCGAGAATGGACAGGTAGTTGCCGATCAAGGCGCCTTGCTGGCCGGAGTTGGTCACGTCAGACCCGAGCGCGAAAGCCAGACCTGTCTGGTTGGCGATGATGACGCCAGCCGTCGTCAGGGCCGAGGTGATCATGCGTCCGCACAGGCCAACAGCGAAGCCGATGATGAACTCTCCAGCAAGCATAACCCCGAAACGGTTGATGTTTTCGGTCAGGCCTGCCGGATACAGACGGGACGCCATGGGGTACAGCAGCAATGTGAGGGAAAGGGCCAGCGTCAGGCGCAAGCGCATCGGAATCGAGCGCTCGCTGAAAGACGGCAGCAGCATCATAAGCGTGCCGAGCCGGGCAAACATCAGCATGAAGATTGCCGCCATCTCAGGCAGAAAAGAGAGCTGGATGGTCACATCCCCCTCCCCTCTAGCCCGGACCGGTCATCAGGATCATTTCGGAAATTCGCATCATGAAGGCGTTCAGCACACTGCCCATGAAAGGAAAGGCGATGATCATCGTCACGAAGATCGCAAGGATTTTCGGGACGAATACCAGCGTCATTTCCTGGATCTGGGTCAGCGCCTGAAACAGCGCGACAACGACGCCGACGAAAAGGCCGACGACCATCACCGGAGCCGCGACCAGCACCAGAGTCCAGATGCCCTCCCGGGCAATATCCATGACCTCAGGTCCGGTCATCTGGCTGTCAGCCCCTTGTCCTGCCGCGCTCTGGCATCAGATCGACATGCGCATGATTTCCTCGTAGGCCGCAATCACGCGGTCACGCACGGAGACCATCGTTTCCAGCGCGACTTCCGTTTCCGCAATGGCGGTCACCACATCAACCACGTCAGCTTTGCCCTGGACAAGCCCAAGGGCCATGCCTTCGGACTTCTGCCCCGCATCGGCGACGGAACTGACGGCTTCGCGCACCATTCCGCCGAAATCCGGTGTCTGGGTAAGGGCACCGGCCGCCTCTTCGCCGCCGCCAAGCCCCTGACCCTGCTGTCCGAGGCGGGCCATCGTCTGATAGGCATTCGCAGCAACGGATGGAATAGCCATGATGGATTATCCTCTGGGTTCAAGTTCGAATGTGCCGGCCGGGTGATCAGCCGCGCAGGATGTCGATGGTCCGCTGCAGCATGCTGCGGGTCGTCTCGATGACGTTCAGGTTCGCTTCGTAAGAGCGCTGCGCCTCGCGCATGTCGACGCTTTCCACCAGGGAATTCACGTTGGGCATACGCACGTTGCCTTCCGCATCGGCGGCCGGATGGCCGGGCTCGTAGCGGGTGGGAAACTGCGACTGATCTTCCTGGATCCGGCCCAGAGCGACGACTTCCGCGTCCAGCGCCTTCTCAAAGCGGTTCGTGAACGTCGGGATCTTGCGGCGGTAAGGGTCTTCTTGTGGCGTGCGGCCCGTTGAGTCCGCATTGGCAATGTTCTCTGCGATCACGCGGATGCGGCCAGTCTGCGCCTTCAGCCCAGAAGCGGAAACGAACAGCGTTTTGGTCAGATCCATGGCACTCTCCTTTGCAAGTGTTCAAAGCCAGCCTTAGACAGACTTGCCGATGGCAGTCTTGAGAAGCTTCATGCTGCGGGTGTAGAGCGTCGCAGCAGCCTGAAACTCCATCTGGTTCTGCGTGACCTTCATCATCTGCTCTTCGAGAACCACATTGTTGCCATCCGGCGTCGTCTCGAAGGTGCTGGGTGATACCTGACCGCCTCCGGAGGAGGCACGCATCACACCCGACAGATGCCCTGCCTGTGTGCGCGCCGTCTCAAGCCCCGGCTTGGCAAGCTTCAGATCCTCGTCCACCTTGAAGGCCTTGAGCTCTCGCGCCCGGTATCCCGGCGTATCCGCATTGGCGACATTCTCGGCAAGCACGCCCTGCCGGGCCTGATGCCACTGCATTTTGGACTTGATCGCCCGGAACATCGGCAGGTCGGTCAGAGACATGCGAGTCACCATTCGTTAACACTTCGGCAAACACTGCCGCTTAAAGGGTTAACGGAAAGTTAATGCCGCGTTAATGGTTTTCACGGCAAGGGCGCGGTTTTCCGTGGAAATTCGTAAACAACCCGCTCAAACAAGGAGGCAGACTGCGAAACCACCCGGCATTTTTTGCCTGCCCCTGTTAACATTTGAAAGGTTCAGCCGATTCGATGGGCCGCCAAGGCGGGTCTATTGCATTTGTCCAGCCAGAATCATGCAAGGGGCAACGGGGCGGCACAAGCTTCCGCCGCTACAATCCCCAGCCATGGATACGGGGATGGCGAGCAGCAGGACGCGGGAGCATTGGTTCAAGACGCTGGTCAGAACCAGAGGCAGACGAGGTGGTGGTTATGCAGATCGCCGGCTCGCAAGTCTGGCGGGGTGCAAGTCAAGCGTTGCAACAGGCTCGCGGGTAACTGGGATGTATACCTCAGCGCCTGCAGATGCTATTTGCAGCACTGATCTATCACGCAGGCGGGGCAGAAGTCCGTTGCGCGGCTTGAATGCAAGGGAGATCTGGCGCCAGCCCCGGCAAGGAGGCCAGCGCCAGTCCGGCGCAGAGTAATGAGGTTGGTATGTACGAGTGGATCGCGGATACTTTCGGCGTCGGAGACGGCATCGCACGGGCAATGTCTTTCATCATTGCGCTGGCCATTGTTTTCGCATTGATCGGCCTGATGGTCTATTTCCTGCGGCAGTTCACCGGCAACCGCATCAACGCGGGCCGCAACCGCCAGCCGCGCATCGCGGTGATGGATGCCATGAACATCGACGCCCGCCGCCGCCTGCTGCTGGTGCGCCGCGACAATGTGGAGCACCTCATTCTCGTTGGCGGCCCGACTGATGTGGTCGTCGAACAGACCATCATTCGCGGCACACCGGTGGCCGCAAATTATCAGCGTCAGCTGGCAGGCTATGGGGCGCCGGACTATGACGCCGGTGACAGTCCGGTTCCTGCACCTGCTGCCCCTCCCGTTGCGGCCATGACAGCCTCGCCCGCCGCTGCCTCGCTCGCACCTGCACCTGCTGTCCCGCCGTTGCGTGTCCAGCCCTCTGCCCCTGACAAGCAGCAGGCCGCACCTTCCGGTCCGCAGCGCCTCGCCGCAAATCTGGCGGCGCGGGCAGCTGCGGCAGCCGGAAGCCTCGCAGCCAGCGCCCGCGCGCGCGGGCAGAACGAGCCGCAAGTTGGTTCAGGACCTGCAGCACAGGCCTCAGCTCCCTCGGCCCCACGCCCGCAGGCACAGGCACCGGCTCCTGAAGCGCCTGCGCTCAGGGCCCAAACACCCCAGCCCCTTCAGGCACCCCAGACTTCCGTATCTCACGCTCCCCAGACGCCCTCGGTCCCGCCAGCCAGCAGCGCAGGCCCAGAGCTCAAGCCGGTGTCATCACCGCTCGACACGATCAAGACCCTGCGCGCCCGCGCGGCAGAAGCCATGTCCGCCGGGACATCTGCAGCGGCGGCACCATCAGTATCAGCTCCGGCCGCTCCGGCAAGTCCTGCCCCTCGGGCATCAGAACCGGCCATGCGTGCGCCGGAGGTTTCCGCCCCCGCCATCAGAAGCACGGCCCAAGCGCCTGTCCAGGCGCCCGTCCAGCCGGCTCCCCCGCCTGTTCAGAGGGCTTCCGCCGCAGCAGCTGACACAGTCCAGTCGGCAGCCTCAGCCCTCACCCAGAAGGCCGGTGCTTCGGTTGCCGCAGCAGGCGCTGCCGTTGCGGGGCTTGCGCGCACCTTCGCCCGGCCAGGGGCTACAGATGGTCAGGCCACGGCTCCCGAGCCCGAGCTGCGCCGTCAGGTCACGCCTCCCTCTTCGGGCCCCGCGGCCCGCGCACGTACCGCTTTCCAGAACCCGCTGGCTGCTGGTCAAAATCCGGCGCAGGGTGATACCACGGCGGGAGACACTGTCCGGACGCAGCCTGCCGCTCAAAACGCCACGGGATCTGCCGGCGCATCGCCAGCCGCTCAGGCAGCGGCAACAGAAGTTCGCGGCCCGGCAGAACGCAGTGGCGAAGGCCTGGGTTCACTGGCCACCAATCCGTATCTGAGACTGGACCCAGCCCGCGCGGCCAGCTATCGCGGCGGCGCTGGTGCCTCCGGCAGCACGCAGGCTGCCCCCCCTGTGAACACGGCGGCGGCAGCGGCGGCGGCTGAAGCTTCCACTGATGCTGCAACCACCGGTGAAACACGCAGCGAAGCCGCAACAGATGCTCCGTCAGCTGCAGCAAAGAATGAAGGCCCCGCAGTTCCGCTGGAAGACACGGCGGCAGCGCCCCAGCAGGCTGAAAGCGATGCTGCTCCGGCCGAGGCAGAGCATAAGGATGGCAGCACGCAGGATACTGCAGCGGACGAGGAAGACCTGTTTGCCCCTCTCGTCCCGGCACATACGTCTGCAGAGACGGCGGACGCAACACAAACCGGTATGGCGGACGACCTGTTGGCCGATGCCTTGGCTGATGTTCTTGATGGTCATCTGCCTGGCAGATCCTCCAAGACGGCGGCTGCGCCTGCCCCTGCTGACCAGGCCGGAGAGAGCGCAGCCCCCGCTGCCGCAGAACCTGAGCTTGAAGCATCGCAGGATGACACGCCAGAGCAGCCAGGTGCTGCGCCGGAGATCAAGGTGCAGACAGCCCGTGACAACCCCGGCGTAACGGCCATTGAAGAAGAGATGGCACGCCTCCTGTCCGAAATCGGCACGCAAGAGCGCAAATGAACGGTCGCAAGGGCGCAACCAGATCCGCCAGATATTTGCGCCTGACAGCAATGGCTCTGGCCGGGGCAGCAGCAGTGCTGTTCGCTGCCCCGGCGCTGGCTCAGGACATCTCCATCGGCTTCGGCGAAGGCACGGGCGTGACACAGCGCGCCCTGCAGCTCGTGGCGCTGCTGACGGTTCTCAGCCTGGCCCCCTCGATCCTCGTCATGGTGACGAGCTTCACCCGCATTGTCGTGGTTCTGTCGCTGCTGCGTTCGGCCATCGGCCTGCAGACGGCACCGCCCAATACCGTGATGGTGTCGCTGGCCCTCTTCCTCACGGCCTTCATCATGGCCCCCACCCTGCAGACAGCCTATAACGAGGGCGTCCAGCCGCTGGTGGAGGGAACGATCGAGTTCGATCAGGCCTTTGAACGGGCTTCAGAGCCGTTTCATGCCTTCATGCTGACTCAGGTGCGGGAGAAGGACCTTGCCCTGTTTCAAGAGCTCTCCGGTCAGGCTCCGCCGGAGACACCGCAGGACCTTAGCTTTCAGGTCCTGATCCCGGCCTTCATGATCAGCGAGCTGCGCCGCGCCTTCGAGATCGGCTTCCTGCTGTATCTGCCCTTCCTGATCATAGACCTGGTGATTGCCTCCATCCTCATGTCCATGGGCATGATGATGCTGCCGCCAGTGGTCATCTCCCTGCCCTTCAAGCTGATCTTCTTCGTGCTTGTCGATGGCTGGTATCTTGTGGCCGGAAGTCTGGTCAGAAGCTTTGGCGCAGCCGGTTAGAGCCAGAAAAAACGCATACAAATCAGTACATTGCGGCATTTTCCGGAATCAAATCCGGCAGCACTTGAATCAATCTCTGCAAGAGCTGAATCAGTTTGTCCGGCAGTTTGAGCAGAAGTTCAAGCTCCGGCGGCTCCTATGCAGCCGGAGCCCCATTCCCTGACGCAGGACAGGGTATCAGCCGTTGGCCGGCATGGCATTGGCCAGCGAGCTGCTGCCACTGTCCGCAGCCGGCGACATGTACTGACGCCGGTATTCCTGCAGGAACGTGTCGAGTGTATCCGTGGCGGCGATGCCCTTGACCACATCGAGGAACTCGACCCCCTGAGCAGCAATGGGCCGGGTCACCACCTCGAATGAAGCAGACTGCGGACTGTCCGCCATCTTCTTCGCATATTTGGTCCGCAGCCGGTCGAGGCTGAGCTGATCTCCGGCAAGCGAGTAGCCGATTGCCGCCTTCAGGATGTCATCGCGCTCGATCTGCTCCAGCGGAATATTGTCTGACCAGCGCGAGCCATACATGGCTTCCAGCTGTTCACCGGCCTCACGCCAGCTCTGAGCCTTCCAGAACGTATCGGCGCGCAACCGGTCCACGTCCGCCCCACGCATGTTGCGTACCAGCTCCAGTGCCAGATCCGGACGCCCGCTCTCCGTCATGGCGCGTGCCTCGATGATATTGCGCTGACGCTCCAGCGATGACGGCAGGTTGGCCTGACGGGTGCGGTTGAGCACTGCCAGGGCCCGCTCCGGCTTGCGGTCCATCAGATAGATGGCTCCAAGGTCAGCTGCGATCTGCGCACGGGCGGCCCCCTTGAGGCGGTTGTCCACCTGATGCTGCAACAGGCCGGCGGCCTGATCCAGAAGATCCACCTCGACAAGACGCTTGGCGAGCTTGCGCACCATTTCGTCCCCCTGGCGCCCCACTGGCATCAGCTCACGGAAGTCGTAGAACAGCGCCAATGACTTGACCGCCGGCATTTCATCCGCCTTGCCATGAAGGAACAGGCTGGAGAAAAGCGCGGACATCTCTTCCTGCAGCAAGCGGGTGGTCTCCGCATCCGGCTGGGCCTGAAGCGCAGACTTCATCGCCTCGAACGCCTCGCGGTAATTGCCCTTTTCGGCCTGAAGCTGGGCGAGCAGCCGCAATGTCTTCAGTTCCGTCTCATCTCCGCGCCAGGAGGCCGCTAGGCCGCCAAGCTCGTTGATGGCATTGTCGATCCCGACCTCACCGTCACGGTAGCGGATACGCAGGGCCCGGTACTGGGCTTCGGCGGCACGCGGCCGGTCAAAGCTGCGGGCGACAAGATCAAAGGCGGTCAGCGCTTCAAGCGACCTGCCCGACGCATCGGCCACGCGGCCACGCAGAAGGTCGTAGCGGGTGGCCTGCTGCGGGGTGATGAGGGCTGGCTCGATCTCCGCAAGAATGACATTGGCCATACCGAAATCATTCAGCTCCACCATGGCCTGCGCTGCAGCCAGATTGAACTCGGCCTGAATATTGACAGGGTAATTGCCAATGACGGAACGGCCGCGTGTCAATGCAGCGCGGGCCGGAGCCCACTGGCCGAGGGCCACTTCAACGATGGTCTGCCACACGGCAGCGTCCGGATTGTTCTTAAGGTCATGACGGCTCAGAAAGGGCACCGCCTCCCTCGGACGTCCGGCAAGCGTCTGGGCTGCGCCCATCATGAGATTGAACATCGGATCCTGCGCCAGTGCAGGCTCTTCCTCGAGCGCCAGCTCCATCAACCCCAGAGATTCGTGGGGGAAGACATGCGCAAGGTAAAACCGGGCCAGGTCCAGCCTCGGTCCTTGCCGCCGTCCTTCCGGAGCAGCCGCGACGGCAGCTTCAAGCTCATTGCGGCGGCGGATGAACTCCGCCGGTTCCGAGGTTGTCAGGTTGGAGAACTCGATGGAAGCAACATTGTCCGCGGCGACGATGGAATTGAAGGAACCGGAGCCCTGCCGCAGATGGCTGCTCGACAGGATCAGGCCGTCGGTCTTTTCCAGGATGACATCATCGCCCACCAGCTGGACCCGGACGCCGTCCGACTTGGGTACGACTGCAACGCCATGCGCGGAGGACAGCGCATCCAAATCGACGAAACGCTGTGGCTTGAGCAAGCCGCGCGCCGGACCAAAACCGGTTACGGCATGGATTTCGTCTCCCACGTCCGGATCGGTGAACTTGCGGACATACCGCGGGTTCTGGAAGGATACCCGCAGCACCGATCCGCCGTCTATCCGCAGGGTACGCTCCATCAGCAGCGGGCGCGAGGGCTCAACGATCATATCGCCGATGACGAGATTCCAGGCATTTCCATCAGCACCAAGGGTCGCCAGCGTGGCAGAACTGACATTCACCCGGAGCACAGAGAAGTCACCGTAACTCTGGATATCGACCGCACTGGCGATATCTCCGAGAGCAGAACGCATCCCGCGCACGTCAATTGCCGAGCTGGTATCGAACACCATCCAGACGCTATCGTTCCGCCGGAACAGGGCGGTAGAAACCTGCTCCCGGAAGGGAAACACGACACGCACGGAATTGCCGATGCGCCGGGCTTCGGCAGCAACGAAATTACGGGTTGCTTCCGCCGCATCAGGCGGGAGGCTTTCGGGAGACCGGGCCGGACCGCCGAAGATGCTGGAGGGAATTGCCTGCGCCTGTTCGCCCGCAGCATCATTGCCGCCAGTCGCCCGCCAAGGTTCATTGGCCTGCGGCTGAGGCGCCCCCGTCAGATCAATGACCGGCGGCAAATCAGCAGGCACAGGCTCCTGAACAACAGGTACCGCTGAACGCTCCTCAGCCTGGGGCATCGGATCAAGCGGCACCACATCAATTAAACGGTCTCCGGCCTCCTGGGCAGGCCCAGCTGCGACAGGAGCCATTTGCGAAGCATCCTCTGCGGACTGCGCCGCCTCAGGTGCCGGCTCGCGAACAGGTGGAACGAAAGCAACCGAAGCCACCGTTTCCGGTTCTCCGCCCAGAGGCGGAATGATGATCGGCTGACTGGTCCGCGAACCGTCCGTCAGAGGCCCTTGCAAGGCCAGCTCCGTAAAGGCTGCCGGCTTTGCCCTAGGCAGCGGAAAAGATGCTTCCTCCGCACCGGGTTCAGCCAGAGCTACATCGGCCGGCCCTTCGCCGGCTTCAGGGTCAGGAGCCGTGCTATTCTGCGCAACAGGGGGTTCAGGCACGACACGCGGACCGATGGCCCCCGGCCTCGGACGGCTCACGCCGCCGCCCTCGACCCCGTCGAAAACCGGATCCTGATCAGCCTGCGGGGCGCCGGAGGCAGGTGCACCTTCAGGCTGGCGCGGCGTATAATCACGGTCCCCGGGCGCGACAATCATGCCGGAGGCTCCAGACGGCGAATCTGCACCCAAGGCATCGTTTATGGCCGCATTGGCCGGATCTGCCGGAACCTGGGCCTCTTGCGGACTGACATCGACCACATAGGTCTGCTCTTCACGGAAAGCACGGATATCGACGCCCGGCTCAAGGCGCATCAGAAACTTGAGCTTGCCCTCATCAATGAAGGCCGTCGCATCGACGACACCGCGCGGCAGACGGGCACGCAGATCCCCAACATCCAGCTGAGCGGGATGATTGAAGGTAATGCGGACGATATCGTCCTCTCGGACGAAGGCCGTATCAAACTGGATGGACCAGTCGAAGACGAGCCGTGTAAAGGTCGGATGATCCCCGACATGGAGCGTGACCTTCGGCCCTTCCTGCGCCTTCAACCGGGCCTGCTCCAGCGCACGGACCTGCCGCATGGCCTCTTCGGCACGCCGCGCCAGCTCGCGCACAACTTCATCCGGCAGCCCCGGTGGCAGGCCCTGCCAGTTGGACGGCAGAATATCGATGAAGAGCTTCTCACCTGCCTCAAGCGTGTTGATGCGGAACTTATCCTTGAGGGCAAAGCGGATGGCGCTGCCGTCCGGATCACGGCGCGCGATGGCGACGTAGTCACCGAGCAGCAGCGGAATATCGTCCACGCTGATCTGGACCGGCGTCTCAAAGGCAACACGCAGCACATTGTTTGTGACAGCAGCATCATAATGCGGCAGCAGAGTCCTGTCCTTGAAGGTCAGGATCATCCGGCCATAGCCCTCTTCGGCTCGCGCTTCCATCTCCACGGCTTCGGCCGTCTGGGCATGGACCTGAGCGAGGGGCATCAGCGGCAAGGACACGGCAAGCAAAACGGCAAGGCTGCGGCACAAGACATCCGCCCCCGGAATAGTCCGGGACGCTGCGTGGACCCTGGCTGAGGCCCACTGGCGTGCATGCCTCACAACATTCAACAAGGTCAGGGTTATCCTCTGGAACAAGCTCCGGTTTGAAACTAGGGGAGCGGCCTTAACACCCTGTTACACCACATCCCGAAACTTGCCGCTTTCCGTCAGTTTGAGCCAATTTTCGGCAGCGTAGCAGGTGCCTGAACAGACGCCCCCTGCGGCTGGTCCGGCTCCCCGCCGGCGATAGCGACCGTGAGCTTCTCCGCCGCTTCAGGAGACATGCGTGCAAGGATGTCGGCCATTTTCCTCGGCTTCATCTGCCGCACGACTTTGAGCAGCACGTCGAGTTCAAGACGGTCGAAGATACGCGCTGCATCCTTGGGTTTCATGTTCTCATACATGACCACAAGTGCCGCGATCTCGCCCTCCTCCTGCTTCTTCTTTTCCTCGACACCCTGCTGAATCTGCTGCTCGAGTGACTTCAGTTCATCAACCCGCTTCTGCAAGCGCTCTTCGGTCGCCTGCAGAAGCTTTTCCCGCAGGTCAAGCTGACCTTCCTGATCCTGCAAGGCCCTGCGGCGCTCACCCAGGCTCTCGAGCACGGCACGCTCGGCGCTTGAACCGCCGATCTCCAGCGAATCCGGAACTGGCGGCGCTGCGCCTTCAGCCTCCTGTGCAGGAGCCTCAGTCTCTGCGGAAGCCGCAGCCTCTGCAGGCGCCGGCTCTCCGGTCTGGCCGGAGGGCTGTGCCGCAGGTTCACCTGCGGCAGGCTGCTGGGCCTGTGCCCGCGCTTCCATGACCGGTCCCACGGCCGTGTGCCCACCGAGCACAAGGCCGAGCAGCTTCAGCGCAAGAAGGGCGCTGGCAGCAATACCGACAACAGGAAGCAGGCGCAGGTTCAAGCAGCAGCCTCCCCTGATTTCTTGCGGAAGCGCTCAAGCCGGGCCGTTGCTTCGGCAGCTGCGGCGCGGATGTCACGCGCGCTCACGGACGGAGCGGCAGCGGGCGCGGGAGCTGCAGGTGCATAGGCCGGGGCCGGCTGGCGGTATGGCGCAGCGTAGGAAGCAGGAGCCGCCGGGCGTGGCGCAGGCTGAGGAGCAGCATAACCATGCGGCGCTTGCTGATAAGCAGGGGCTGCGGACTGCTGCGCGGCCGCCAGACGGCGGGCTTCGGCCTCAGCCTGCGCCTGCGCACGCTGGCGCGCTTCCTCCTCGGACGCGCGGCGGGCATCCTCAGCCGCATGAGCGGTACGGGCAGCTTCGGCAATCTGGCTGATGCGCGTCAGAACGGCTTCGCCCTCACCCAACTGCCCGGCGAGAAGCTTGGACAGATGTTCTGCCTGAGTCAGCCGGGTTCCAAGCGTCTTGTCCGCGTCATTTGCGGTGGCTTTCAGCCCAAGGATGGCACGCTCGGCAATCTCGGTGGCCGTGATCAGTTCGGAGATCGTCGCACGCAGGGTCTCTTCATCGGCACGCAGACGCTGCAGACGGCGGTTCAGGATCCAGCAATAGCCGATGGTGACCAGCAGGAGGACAGCCACCAGAGCCTCGATCAACATTCCAAGCGGCAGGGACGTCATGACGTTTCCATTTCCTTCTGCATGGCCCGTTCAAATGCGGCCAGAGTCATTTTCGGCTTGCGCAATCCGCGTGTGACACGAATCGCAATCGAATCCTCGACCTTGCCGAGTGTACCCTCACTGAGCTCCACGTTGCCGCACTTGATTGTCACCGGATCATCAGGTTCCACGTCAAAAATGAGTGTCTGGCCCACATCGAGGCTCAGGACGCGGCTGAGAGGCAGGAAGGTCTCGTAGAGGACGGCATCCACCTCCACCATGGCCGCATGAATCTCACTTGCCAGATGCCCTTCCCAGATGGGATCGCGGCCGAACTTCTCACCCATGAACATCTGCAGCAGCAGATCACGGATCGGCTCCAGCGTGGCATAGGGCATCATGATCTCGATGGTGCCGCCACGGTCCTCCATGTCGATGCGCAGTTCGACAAGGATGGCCGCATTCGCCGGACGCGAGATCGCCGCGAAGCGCGGGTTGGTTTCCATACGCTCCAGGCTGAAATGCACGGGCGACAGAGGCGCAAAGGCCTGTTCTGCATCCGCCAGGATGATTTCCAGCATGCGCCGGACAAGGTTCGTTTCGATGGTGGTGTAGGGCCGCCCTTCGACGCGGATGCCCGTGGTGCCGCGGCCACCGCCCAGCAGCACATCGATGATCGAGTAGATGAGGCTCGATTCCACCGTCACGAGACCGAAGCCATCCCATTCCTCAGCCTTGAACACGCCAAGGATGGCAGGCAGCGGAATCGAGTTCAGGTAATCACCGAAACGAACGGAACTGATTGAATCGAGCGACACTTCAACGTTGTCGGACGTGAAGTTGCGCAAGGATGTCGTGGTCAGGCGCACCAGGCGGTCGAACACGATTTCCAGCATCGGCAGGCGTTCATAGGACACCATGGCCGAGTTGATCAGGGCGCGAATGCCGCTCTGGTCGCGCGAAATTGTGTCCTCGATGTTGAAGCCGAGGAGGTTGTCGATTTCTTCCTGATTGAGAACGCGGTCTGCGCCGCGCGAGGCGTTTTCGAGCTCCGGCTCGCTGTCATCGATCATTGCAGCCCATTGGGCTGCCATGTCGTCAGCGCTGCCTACACCCTGCTCTTCCAGCGCCGCACCCCAGGCAGCGGCCAGATCATCGTCGTCGTCGCCAGCCCCTTGCTCGGCTAGCGCGGCACCCCAGGCATCAGCCAGGTCGGCGTCACTCAGATCGTCGTCGTCAGCCATGTATCACCGTCACTGAATCAGGATTTCCTTGAACAGCACTCCATCAACCTTCGCGGGATGAACCGCCAGATTGATGCGCCGGAGCAGCTCTTCCTTGAGCCTGAACAAACCGGCCGACCCTTCGAGGTCAGCGGGACGCAACTCACGCAAGTAGATCTGGAACGCATCCAGAATACGCGGCAGATAGGGACTGATCCTGTCCACCATCGCCTGATCCGCCACCTCAAGCGCAATGCGCACCCTGAGATAGGTCGCCCGCCCTTCGGTGGACAGATTCACGGTCATTTCCGGAAGGTCATAGAAGACCACCGGCTTCTGCTCGACAACAGGCGGAGCATCCGGGTCAACTGGTTCCTCGCTTCCGGACAGAAAAAAGAACCAGACTGCACCGCCGATAGCGAGCAGCGCAACAAGCCCAGCGGCCCCGAAGATGATCAGCTTCTTTTTGCCGCCCTTCTTCGCGTCGCCTTCTTCGCCGTTCTCGGCGTCGGTATCCGTATCGGCCATTGCCGCCCCGCCAGCTTGCCGCACATGCCATGCGCGTGAATAGTTTCTAAAGGGTTAATCGTTAACGAGTGGTTACCAACTCCTTAACCCATCGCCCGGCAACTGTTGCCCACTGGTTCATTTTTTCCTCACCTATTTGCACCCCGTATCGCGCCAAAGTGAAAAATACTCAATGATTTCAACAAAATAAAAACTGGCACACTCCCTGCTTCAGGGATGCTGGCACGCTGGCCTGGGGAGGCTGGCGTGCCCTCGGGGAGCAAAAAGGAATCGTTAACATGGAGAATGCGCAGCTCATTAACCTGTCCCGGCAGGTTGCCTTGCGCAGGCAGCTGGATGTGACCGCCAACAACCTGGCGAACATGACAACGTCTGGCTACAAGGCCAAGCATATGAAATTCGAGGAATATCTGATGCCGGTGGCGCAGGCGACGGCCTTCCAGCGCGGCGACAGAACCCTCTCCTATGTTCAGGACGCAAGGACCTTCACGGACTTTCAGGCTGGCGGAATCATCATGACCGGCAATCCACTCGATCTTGCCGTCGATGGCGATGGCTGGTTCGCGGTGCAGATGGAAGATGGAAGCGAAGCCTACACGCGCAACGGATCGTTCCACCTCGACAGCGCCGGTCAGCTGGTCACGCCGGATGGCCGCCCGGTCCTGACAGAAGGCGGCCCGATCACCTTCAGCACGCAGGACGGACAGATCGACATTGCCGCTGACGGAACGATTTCTTCCGAGCTCGGCGTACGCGGCCGCGTACGTCTTGTGGCTTTCCAGGAGCCGCGCAACGCGGTGTCGATCGGCAACAACCTGATGACCTACACGGATCCGCAGCCTGTCACGCGCACACGGGTGATCCAGGGTGCCGTCGAGCAGTCCAACGTCCATGGCATCACGGCCGTAACAGAGTTGATTGAGATCACCCGCAAGTACGAGAGCGTGACCAAGCTGATGAAGGACACCTATGACCTGTCCCGCTCGGCCGTTGAGCGCCTCGGCAAGTCGCAGGCCTGAGACGGACAGGAGAGACCACCATGAAAGCACTCCATATCGCCGCCACAGGTATGAAGGCGCAGGAACTCAACGTTGAAGTCATTTCGAACAACGTTGCCAACATGCGCACCACCGGCTTCAAGCGCCAGCGGGCCGATTTCCAGGATCTGCTCTACCAGAACCTTCGCCGCATGGGCACGGACACATCGAACGCGGGCACCATCGTGCCGACCGGCGTGCAGATCGGTTCGGGTGTGAAGACCGCTTCCACCACACGCATCATGAGCCAGGGCAACCTGGAGCAGACCAACAAGGAAACCGACGTCGCCATCCGCGGCGAAGGCTTCTTCCAGATCCAGATGCCCGATGGCACCACGGCCTATTCACGGGACGGCTCATTCGAGCGCGATGCCAACGGCACGCTGGTCACCGTCGACGGCTTCACCATCCAGCCCGGCATTGTCATCCCCGAAAATGGCCGCGACCTGACGATCGCAGCCGACGGCACGGTGCAGGTGATTGTCGATGGAGCGGCGGTGAACCTTGGTCAGATCCAGCTCGCCCGCTTCGTCAACAAGGCCGGACTTGAAGCCATTGGCGACAACCTCTTCCTCCAGACCGATGCCAGCGGCGCGGCACAGGTTGGCAACCCCAGCGAGGACAGCTTCGGCAGCTTGCAGCAGAACTTCCTCGAGATGGCGAATGTTGATGCCGTGACGGAGATTGCAGATCTCATTTCCGCCCAGCGTGCCTACGAGATGAATTCCCGCATCATCAAGGCCGCTGATGACATGTACTCGACCACAACCAACCTGCGGTAAAAGGAGGCTGGCGATGAGACCCCTGTTTCTTGCGCTCCTTGGAGCTGCCCTCGCAGGCCTGATGCCCGGCAGCACCGCAAGTCTTGCGGCGGGCAGCAGCCAGCCAGTCTGGCAGCGCGGCAGCGAAGCGCCCGTTCTGCGGCCGGAGGTCGTGACCTCTTCGGATATCCTCACCGTTGGGGATTTCTATCGCAACGCAGGCGCTGCCGGTTTCGAACCGCTGTTCCGGTCCCCGGATCTGGGCACGTCGGGCAGAGTGAGCGCGGCACTTGTTGCCGAGCGCGCCCGCGCGGCTGGCCTCAAGTCTGCCGGCACGGACGGGCTTGCAGAAGTCACCGTCCGCCGGGACTCCATTTCCTTCGATGCCCAGCGCCTGGCCGGCATGATTGCCGAGCGGCTGGCACGCCAGGAAGGCCAGATTTCCGCAGACGACCTCGAAATCGTCTTCGCCCGCACGCCGCAGATCATCCATGCAGATCCGCGCTCCGCTGATCCCTTGCGGATCGAGCAGGCCCTCTGGTCGCGCGCAGACGGCCGTTTCGATATCGTCATGTCCTACGCAGGCGAAAACGGCTACCGCCGTGTCAGCCTCACTGGTATTGCGCGGGAGATGACGGCCATCGTCGCGCTGGCCAACCCGCTGGACAAGGGTGGGATCGTCCGCGAGCAGGACCTGATAACCATGCGCCTGCCGCGTGAGCGGGTGCAGGGGCGGGCCGTAACGGACCCTCAGGAGATCCTTGGACTTGCCGCCCGCATCCAGCAGCGTCCTGGCCGCCAGCTGAGCAAGGCGGACTTCGAGCGCCCGATGCTGATCCAGCGCGGCGACAAGGTCACACTCATCTATGAAATCTCGGGAATGAAGCTGACAACGCAGGGCCAGGCAGCTACCGCAGGCGCAGATGGCGATATGATCGACGTGATCAATCTGCAGTCCCGCCGCACCGTCAGGGGCATGGTGAGCGCCCGCGGAGAAGTCCGCCTCGGCGCCCCCTCCCGCACACTTGCCGCCAACACCAGCCTGCCAGCCCAGGAGAGCGCACAATGATCCGTCCGATTCACAAGGCAGTTGCCCTGACCCTTCTGGTCCTGCCGCTGGCCGCCTGCGGTTCTGCGGACCGCTTGGCACAGGTTGGCAAGGCGCCGGCGCTCAACGCCATTCAGGACCCAACCACCATGCCCGGCTACCGCCCGGTGCAGATGCCCATGCCGACGCCCCAGCCCGCGCATTACAATGCCAACTCGCTCTGGAAGTCCGGCAACCGCGCCTTCTTCGAAGACCAGCGCGCCAAGCAGGTCGGCGATCTGATGACCATTCTGGTGACAATCGCCGACCGTGCGCAGTTCGACAACGAAACTGAACGCTCCCGGGCAGGATCGGACTCTTCCGGCGTCAGCGGCGCCCTGGGCACAGCGGTCGAAAAATTCGTCCTGCCTGGCAACACCAGCGCCAATGCTCTGGCAACGGTGGACTCGGATTCCAGCTTCAAGGGCAAGGGGTCAGTGGACCGGAAGGAAACCCTCCGAACCTCCGTTGCGGCAGTCGTGACCCAGGTTCTGCCGAACGGCAATCTGGTGATCGAGGGCCGTCAGGAAGTAAGAGTGAATTTCGAGGTCCGCGAACTGATCATCGGCGGCATCGTGCGGCCGCAGGATATCCGGTCGGATAACACCATCCTGAGCGAAAAGATCGCAGAGGCCCGTATCGGTTATGGCGGGCGCGGGCAGATCACAGATGTGCAGCAGCCCCGCTATGGACAGCAGGTGCTGGATATCGTTCTGCCTTTCTGAGCTGGGCTGAAAGAATGCTGACCGGCGGCGATCCCCAGCCTCCGGTCAGACCGCCCTCCCGCACCTTTGTCCCGCCTTCCTTTCTGCAATCCGAATTGTTCCCCCTGCCAGTCCGGTGCTCCGGACGCCAGACTGGCTGAATGACGGGCACGGCGTCTCGCTCCCCGAGCGCCGTGCCCGTTCTCCGCTTCCCCCCTGACCTCCTGATCCCCGTGGAGAGGCAGGCACAAACAAAAGCCCCCGGCAGCGCGGCTGACGGGGGCTGAAATTTTAACGAGGAACGGGGATCTCAGTCGTCCCGGTACACCTTTTCGCGGCGCTCGTGCGCTTCCTGCGCCTCGATGGACAGGGTCGCAATCGGGCGGGCTTCCAGGCGCTTGACGGAGATCGGTTCGCCGGTCTCTTCGCAATAGCCATAGCTGCCGTCTTCAATACGCTCCAGCGCCGCATCGATCTTTGAGATCAGCTTGCGCTGCCGGTCACGTGCACGCAGTTCAATGGAACGGTCCGTTTCCGAAGAAGCTCTGTCAGCGAAGTCAGGGTGATTGGTGCTTTCTTCCTGCAGGTTCGCCAGCGTCTCGCGGCTTTCACGCAGGATGTCCTCTTTCCAGGCGAGCAGCTTGTTGCGGAAGTACTCGCGCTGCCGTTCATTCATGAACGGCTCGTCCTCGGAAGGTCGATAGTCAGACTCAAGTTCAACCGTCATCGGAAACTCCGGTTACCGTTAGGACGGGGCGAATATATAGTCACTGGAGGTCAGCCACAACGGGCAAACCCGAAAAAAATGTTAAGCTTTAGTCCTTCTGTTTCAATGAGTTATCCATAGCGCTCGAAGTTTGCGCAGCCCTGCAGCCAGCAAAAACGGATCAACTTGTAAACCGGCCTTGCTTAGCCAGCTCAACCCTCACGCGCAATTCGATCTCGTCGATAACCGATTCCAGCCCCGGATCACTGCTGACAGGGCGGTCCGAGAGAGCCGTCATCATATTCTCCAGACGGGATGGCTCGATCACCCCGGCAAGCAGATCTGCCTTCAGCTCATCCAGAAGATCCAGCATGGAATGCCCGCGCGCTGTCGCTGCATCCCGGTCATCCGGCTGCACCTGCATTTCCTGCAGGGATAGCAGGGCGTCGATCCCGGAAAGTGACGACGAAGACGACGTCGACACGGCTGCATGCGTCTCTCCGTCTCCCCCGATCAGGAAACCGCCGCCGCCACCGGCCTTCTTCTTGCTGCCCTTGCCCTGAACAGAGGAAACGGGCGTATTGTTGGTGATCCGCATTGTGGCCTCGCTTCCCGTTCCTCTTGAACCAGCCCTGCATCAGGACCGCTGGTTTGACCTTTACGGGCTCCCGGTCAGATTCTTCCTCTGACTAGGGTAGGGAAATCCGCCCCTCCCGGCAAGAATTGCCCGGCATCAGCAAGCCACAGCCCTGCAATGAGCTGCTCAAGGTGCATCAAACTGGCAAGATACTTGTTATTTTTCAATAAGATAATCTAAAATCACTAAAAGTGAATAATCTGGCACGAACTTCGCATTGAGTGGGCAAAAGCACTCATGATCCGGGTTTGTCCCATGCCGTTTGCCTCATTGTTTCGTCCGGGCCTCCTCCTGGCAGCGCTCGCCGCCATTCTGACGGTGTCTGTCCAGAACGCAGGCGCA
This sequence comes from Pannonibacter anstelovis, assembly GCF_036881715.1. Lineage (NCBI taxonomy): Bacteria > Pseudomonadati > Pseudomonadota > Alphaproteobacteria > Hyphomicrobiales > Stappiaceae > Pannonibacter > Pannonibacter anstelovis. Next base: position 4,123 of record NZ_JBAKBF010000015.1, on the reverse strand, counting down.
TCGTCGCGGATCAAGGACATCGCTGATTTCGAGGGCATTCGTGAAAACCAGCTGGTCGGCTATGGCCTCGTGGTCGGTCTGCAGGGAACGGGCGACGGCCTGCGCAACTCGCCCTTCACCCGGCAAAGTCTGCAGGCCATGCTGGAGCGCCTGGGCGTCAACACGGCAGCAGCGGACCTGAATACGAACAATGTGGCCGCAGTGATGGTGACGGCCAACCTGCCCCCTTTCGCGACACAGGGCACACGTATTGATGTCTCCGTCAGCGCCCTGGGGAATGCGGACAGCCTGCAGGGCGGGACACTGCTGGTCACGCCGCTGATGGGTGCGGACGGCGAGACTTATGCCATTGCACAAGGCGCCGTGGCTATTTCCGGTTTTGCGGCACAAGGCGATGCAGCCTCGGTTGTCCGCGGTGTGCCGACCTCCGGCCGCATTGCAAATGGTGCGCTGGTCGAACGGGAAGTCGGCTTCAAGCTGGCCAGCATGACCACGGTGCGCATCGCCTTGCGCAATCCGGACCTGACCACCTCGCGCCGCGTCGCCCTGGCTATCAACGAACTGATTGGCTTCCCCACGGCCGAGCCCCTGGATCCGGGCACAGTGCAGCTCACCATACCGCGTGACTACAATGGCAATGTGGTGGACCTGCTCACGGACGTTGAGCAATTGATCATCGAGCCGGACCAGTCTGCCCGCGTCGTCATTGACGAAAGCGCTGGCATCATCGTGATGGGCCAGAACGTCAAGGTATCGACCGTGGCAGTTGCTCAGGGGAACCTCACCGTCACCATCGCGGAGAATCCGCAGGTGAACCAACCTCTCCCATTTGCGAACGGTCAGACGGCAGTCACACCGCAGACCGATGTGACGGTCAATGAAAGCGGCAGCAAGCTGGCGATTGTCAGCGAGAGCGTGACCCTGCAGCAGCTGGTTGACGGGCTAAACACGCTCGGCATCGGCCCGCGCGACATGATTTCCATCCTTCAGGCCATCAAGGCAGCCGGTGCGCTGCAGGCCGAAATCGAGGCCATGTAAGCCATGACGCCATCAGATCTCAATCTCACCGGCACAACGGCCCTGCCCCGTCTGGGAGGCACCCGCATCATCGCTCCGGAGTCGATCCGCAAACAGGCGGAGAACTTTGAGGCCGTTTTCCTCAACACCATGATGCAGTCCATGTTCACCGGTCTTGAGGAAGGTGGCGCCTGGGGTGGCGGAGAGGGCTCCGACACCTGGCAGAAGATGCTCATCGACGAAATGTCCAAAACCATCGCTTCGGCCGGAGGAGTCGGCCTGGCTAACTCGATCGAGCGCGAATTGCTCGCCCTTCAGGAGGCAAACCAGTGAACGCCCACACCCCGGAAACAGCGGCCCTGCCCTTTTCCACCGCAAGGCCAACCAGCAGATCCGAGGCAGAGAGCTTTTGCCTTGCGGTCTGTCACACCATGGAAAAGCTTCTCGAACTGATCGAGAAGGAAACCGATATGGTGCGGGAAGGCCAGCTGCGAGCTGCAGGCGAGCTGCAGCCGGAAAAAGCCGTATTGGTGCATCACTACACACAGGGCGTTCTCTTCGCCAAGGAACACTCGGTTGCTCTAGGCAATCTCGCCCCGGCTGCGGTACAATCCTTGCGCCGGCAGCATGCGGAGTTCCAGCCCGTTCTGCGCATCAATCTGGCAGTGCTGTCAACGGCGCGGGAAGTTGCCTCGACTGTAGTGACGACGGTCGCACAGGCCGTTGGTGCCCGGCAGCGGACCACGACCTACGGACCGGGCGGCGCTTCACCGCACGCCCCCAGGATTGCTGAAGGGATCGCTGTCAACAGATCGCTTTGACGCAACGACGCGAATCACTTGCCAGCACCCGCGAAAAGTCTAACCTTTTCGTTAACGGAGGATTCATATCCCCGTTGTATTTTGTGGGTGATACCATCGGGTCAAGGAGTGTTACCCGAAGGAGGCAGGCATGGATACAGGAGCAATCCGGCCGTCACTGACCGCCTATGCGGCAGTAACCCCGGCTACGCGGGCTCCGGAACAGAACGAGCCCGCAGCTAGAACTGAATTACCAGGTCCCCAGACGGTGAAGCCGTCAGGGAATACTGAAGAACAGCGCCCGCTTGCCGAGAATGGCAACCGTCAGAGCGCAACGAACCAGCCTGCGCAACGGGAGATCGTGCGGAAGAACACGCTCGACCCTGAAAGCCAGTCATTCATCTACATCGCCATGGACCAGGAGACCGGCGAGGTCATCCAGCAGGTCCCGAGCGAGACCTTACGCAAGCTTCGCGCCTACGCCAAGGCAGGCGACGAACCAGCTTCACTTCAGACATCCGGCACGGTTCAGCGCACCGCCTGACCCTTCGCCAGACTTCAAGTTCAAATCAAAGCCCCACGCCCCAGGCAGTGGGGCTTTTTTTTCACCCCCCCGCACGCATCCGGAGCAGGCGCGCCCGCGCCTGACACCACGCACATTGCAAGCCCTTGATGCATAATTAAAATCAAATTAACCATAATGTAAAATTCACCATACGTTAAGGTTAAATTCCGATAACCATAAAGCTTAACTTGTCATTACAGAATAAAGCTGACTTTGCTGCTTGCGGGATCCAGAACGGATCCATGTATTGTGTTTTCCCAGGAAGGAAAAACCGAAATGGCAAGCAATATCAGCCTGTCGAGCGCAGTGCGCTCGAACCTCAATGCCCTTCAGTCGACTGCTCAGCTGATGAGTGGTGTCCAAGAGAAACTCTCCACCGGCAAGAAGGTCAACTCGGCTCTCGACAACCCGAACTCCTTCTTCACCGCAAAGGGCCTCGAGAACCGCGCCGGCGATCTTGGCTCCCTGCTCGACGACATGGGCCAGTCGGTCCAGACGCTGAAGGCAGCCGACAAGGGCATCAACTCCATCTCCGGTCTGGTTGACGCTGCGAAGGCAAAGGCCAACCAGGCTTCGCAGACCTCCAACCAGGTCGAACGTGCGAAGTATGCGAAGGAGTTCAATGAACTTCTCACGCAGATCGAAGACGTTGCCAAGGATTCCGGCTACAAGGGTAAGAACCTGCTCGCCGGTGACGGTAACGATCTGAAGGTGACCTTCAACGAGAGCGGCAAGTCGTCCCTGTCGATTACCGCCGTGGATTACACCGACGCTTCGAGCACGACAGGCCTCAATCTGTCGGACATCGCCTCGGGCACCACGGGCACTGCAACCGTATCGTTCCAGAACGGGACAGCTGGCGCAGCAGCACTCGGCTCTACAGGTCTGGTTGCAGCTGACAGCAACTTCAATGTTGGTGACGTCATTACACTGACCGACACCAACGGCTCGGAACTGGGCAAGCTGGAGATCAAGGCGGACACCACCGTCAAGGATTTCCAGAACTTCATTGATGAAACCGAAGGCGTTTCGACCAGCTTTGCGTCTGGTACGATCACGATCACATCGGACTTCAAGCTGAGCGTTAACTCCAAGTCGTCAGCCGCTGGCGCCTACACCGGGACGACCACGAATAACACGGCTGAAGGCGGGTTTGCCAAGGACACCGACATCGATGCGGTGATGAACAAGCTGAAGAAGGCCCAGGACTCTCTGCGGTCTCAGGCGTCCACCTTCGGTACCAACCTGTCGATCGTGCAGAACCGTCAGGACTTCACCACGGCGATGGTGAACACGCTGCAGGAAGGCGCCGGCAAGCTGACCCTCGCCGACACCAACCAGGAAGGCGCAAACCTTCTGGCTCTGCAGACCCAGCAGTCCCTCGCCTCCACTGCCCTGTCGCTGGCAGCTCAGGCGGATCAGAACGTGCTGCGTCTGTTCTAAGGCAAGACATACCCCCCGCGAAACAAGGCGGCAGGCTCCGGCCTGCCGCCTTTTCTTTGCGTCTCCAGCCGCATGCCCCAAGGAAAGAAAGCGTTAACCCTAAAAAAAGACGCGATTAACCAAGCATTAGGGTTACCAAATCATGATCAGGCCATCCCGCTCAGGACGAGCGGTCAAAATGCTGGACCCAGGAAAGGGACACATAGATGGCTGATATTACCCTGTCCGCCGCCGTACGGCAGAATCTGCTTACCCTGCAGCAGACTGCCGATTTCATGTCGGGCGTGCAGAACAAGCT
>NZ_JBAKBF010000014.1:0-126999 GCF_036881715.1 Pannonibacter anstelovis | reverse complement strand
GTCTTCAAGATCAGGGGCCCAACGGCCTCCGTCCCGCAATCACAATGACAGACTTTCGATACACAGGGGCCCACTCGCTTGCAGAGAGATGCCGTATTCCTGAGTGCTGCAGCAGCGGGATTTTGCGCAAGCCTGTCCACTCTGCCGCAGGCGCTCCGCTCTGGGAGTGGTTGGACCCCGGGTCTGCGCTCCGCTCCGCCCGGGGCGACGCGGAGTGTGTGGTGGGGCCGTGCTTCCTGTTGAAGTGATAGACGTGGCGGATACTCCGGTGCTGTCACTCGTTGAGCGTCAGATAAAGATCCTTCCAGCCGGGATTGAAGCGCTCGATCAGCTGAATTTTCCAACTGCGCTGCCAGCGTTTGATCCTTTTCTCTGTGCTGATCGCTGCCTGAGGATCTTCAAATGTTTCGTAATAGACCAGCAGAATTGTGCCGTGTTTTTTACAGAACGCTGAGCCGATGCCAGTCCGGTGCTCGTGAATGCGGCGGGCAAGATCATTCGTTACCCCGGTGTACAAGGTGCCATTCATCCGGCTGGCTGTGATGTAGACATAGAATGGCATGTCTTCTCGATCCTGTACTCCTCGGCAATCATGAGGAGATGTTTTTAAAAGACACAATCGATATTCTGGCCGTATGGCCCGGCGCCGCAGTTCCTGCCCGCCCTTTCCCCCGATATATTCCGCTCAAAGCCTCGCTCTTGCCGCGATTGTTGCTATATTGTTCTCCATGACAAGCACCCGAACCCTGGCTGGATGAATGACTGTGCCTCCCGGTTTTTCCGACGACTGGAGCGATATTGACGCTGAGTATGATGCCGGGTTTGCGCCGGGGGCAGCTCCTGTTGCGGCCCACAAGCCGCAGGGGGGCGGCATTGCCGCACGGGCTTTGGCCGCAAGGCAGGGAGCTGGCCAGCAGGGCGGGGCCCCGGAATATTTCGAAGGCCTCAATCCGGAACAGCGGCTGGCGGTGGAAAGCGCCGATGGCCCGGTTCTGGTGCTGGCAGGAGCTGGCACCGGCAAAACCCGTGTTCTGACCACACGCATCGCGCATATTCTGGCAAGCGGCCGGGCCTATCCCTCGCAGATCCTTGCGGTGACCTTCACCAACAAGGCGGCGCGCGAGATGAAGGAGCGCATCGCCCGTTATGTGGGCGAGGGCGTCGAGGGCATGGCCTGGCTGGGCACGTTCCACTCCATCTGCGTGAAGATCCTGCGCCGCCATGCAGAGCTTGTTGGCCTCAAGAGCAGCTTCACCATCCTCGATACCGACGACCAGCTGCGCCTGATGAAGCAGGTCATTCAGGCCGAGGGGCTGGATGAAAAGCGCTGGACGGCGCGCATGTTCGCCGCGCAGGTGGACAGCTGGAAGAACCGTGGCTTGACGCCGAGGGACATTCCGGAAGGCGAGGCGCGTTCCTTCGGCAATGGCAAGGGGCGCAAGCTTTACGAGGAGTATCAGGACCGTCTGTCCGTGCTCAATGCGGCGGATTTCGGTGACCTGCTGCTGCACTGCATCACCCTGTTCAAGACCCAGCCAGATGTGCTGAAGGACTATCAGCGCCGCTTCCGCTACATGCTGGTGGATGAGTATCAGGACACCAACATTGCCCAGTATCTGTGGCTGCGGCTGCTGGCGCAGGGCAATGCCAACATCTGCTGCGTGGGTGACGACGACCAGTCGATCTATGGCTGGCGCGGAGCGGAGGTGGACAATATCCTGCGCTTTGAACACGATTTTCCCGGCGCGCTCGTCATCCGGCTGGAGCGGAACTACCGCTCCACGGCTCATATTCTCGGCGCGGCCTCGCATCTGATTGCCCACAATGAGGGGCGGCTTGGCAAGACGCTCTTCACCGATGACAAGGACCCGGAAGCTGAAGCCGTCACGGTCGCCTCTGCGTGGGATTCGGAGGAAGAGGCGCGCTCCATCGGTGATGAAATCGAGGCGCTGCAGGGCAAGGGGCATTCGCTCAACCAGATCGCCATTCTGGTGCGTGCGTCCTTCCAGATGCGCGAGTTTGAAGACCGGTTCATCACGCTGGGGCTGAATTACCGCGTCATTGGCGGCCCGCGTTTCTATGAACGGCTCGAAATCCGCGATGCCATGGCCTATTTCCGCTGCGTGGTGCAGCCAGCCGATGATCTGGCGTTCGAGCGCATCGTCAACACACCCAAGCGTGGCCTTGGCGAGGCGACGCTGAAGATCGTGCATGAATTGGCCCGGTCGCAGCGCATTCCGCTGATCGAGGCTGCAACGCAGCTGTGCCGCACGGAAGAGATCAAGCCCAAGGCGCGCAAGGCGCTCACGGATCTGCTGGCTGATCTGGACCGCTGGCGGGCGCAGCTCACCCGCGTCAAGCATTCGGAACTGGCGGAAATCATTCTGGACGAAAGCGGCTACACGGCCATGTGGCGGCAGGACAAGTCCGCCGAGGCGCCGGGCCGGCTCGACAACCTCAAGGAACTCATCCGCTCCATGGAAGAGTTCGAGTCTCTGCCAGGGTTCCTCGAGCATATCGCCCTCGTGATGGACCGGGATTCGGCCGACGCGGCCGATGCCGTCTCGATCATGACGCTGCATTCGGCCAAGGGGCTGGAGTTTGACACGGTGTTCCTGCCGGGGTGGGAAGAAGGCCTCTTTCCGCATCAGCGGGCGCTGGACGATGGCGGCCGTGCCGGACTGGAGGAAGAGCGGCGGCTTGCCTATGTGGGCATCACCCGGGCACGGCAGAGGGCGAAGATCTGGTTTGCCTCCAACAGGCGCATTCATGGCTCATGGCAGTCGAGCATTCCCTCGCGGTTTCTGGATGAGCTGCCGGAGGATCATGTGGAAGTCGTCGAAAGCTCCAGCCGCTATGGCGGCTACAGCGGCGGTGGCTATGGCGGGGGCAACAGCTACGGCGTGTCACGCTTCGACAGCCGCGATGCCTTCCAGAACACCTATTCGACGCCGGGCTGGCAGCGGGCGCAGAAGGCGCGTGCTGGTGGGGAGGATTACGGGCGGCGCGGCGACATGCGCTCTGCCCGCAGCCGGGCGCAAGGTCCGCTGACCATCGAGGGCGAACTGGTAGCCCGCTCCGTGGCGGACAAGCCGTCGGAGTTCGAGATCGGCGAACGGGTGTTCCACATCAAGTTCGGCTATGGCGCGATCCGGGCCATCGAGGGCAACAAGCTGACCATCGATTTCGAGAAGGCCGGTGAAAAGCGGGTGATCGACAGCTTCGTCGAGCGGCATTAAGCGCAGGGCCGCACGCTGGTTTCCTGCGGTCTTCAGGCTACTGCCGCCCGAATAGGCTGGCTGTTTGGGGCCGCTGGGGCTATATCGGCCACGTCATTGCCAAGCTGCCGAGGATTTCATGCAGACTGTGAGAGTGCGGATCTGTGCCGCCGAACTGGAAGCCAAGCGTATCTACGGGATCGTGGAACAGGCCTATGAGGACGATGGCAACCCGGTCACGGTCTATGAATTCGTGCCGGACGGCTCGGTCTGGGCGGTCGAAATCCTCATGTTCGGCATGGAGCCGGACGAAGCTGCCGATGAGCTGAAGGACCGGGTGGGGGCTGATGCCTTTGCCGCGCCGGTTGAAGCCGAGGTGCTGGAAGACCTGAACTGGGTGGAGAAGAGCCTTGAGGGGCTTGCTCCCGTGCCGGCCGGGCGTTTCCTCATCCACGGCAGCCATGACCGGGGCACTGTGCCAGCGGGCAGCATCGGCATCGAAATCGAGGCCGCGCTTGCCTTTGGCACCGGGCACCACGCCACCACGGAAGGCTGCTTGCGCGAGATCAGCCGACTGCTCAGCCATTGGCGGTTCGACAAGATCCTCGATATCGGCACCGGTACCGGCGTTCTGGCCATTGCTGCGGCCAAGCTCTCGCGCCAGCAGGTGATTGCCAGCGACATTGATCCGGTGGCAACGCAGACGGCAGCTGAAAACGCGGTGCTGAACGGTGTGGGCAATTTCGTGCGCACCTTTACGGCGGCTGGCGTGGAAGACCGGCGCTTTGCCGAATATGGTCCGTTTGATCTGGTGATTGCCAACATTCTGGCCCGTCCGCTGATGCAGATGGCAAAAAGCATCTCGGCCCGCATGACCGGCGATGCCACGCTGGTGCTCTCGGGCCTGCGAATCGAGGACGGCCCGCGCATCCTCTTCGCCTATGGCACGCAAGGCTTCCGCCTTGTGCGGCGTTTTGAAAAGAACGGCTGGATCACCCTGACCCTGACGCGCGGACGCGGCTGAGGGCAGATCGGATGAGGATGAGGCGGGCCCTGTGCCTGCCTCATCGTTCGGCAAACAACAGGCACTCTCCATCGTCATCCCGGCCAAACGCAGCGCGAGCCGGGACCGGTGAGCCGGGGTGCAAGTTGGTTTGCACTTAAAGGCGATAGCCGGGAGACCTTGGCTCACCGGTCCCGGATCTCGGCTTCGCTCTCGTCCGGGAAGACGACAGTGGAGGATGTCAGGAAGGGCAACTCCCTGCCTTCTCCGTCATTCGCCAGCATTCTGATTCAACTCGCTGCCCCTCTGATTCCGCCATGTGCCACAAGCCATTGCCCCAAAACGGAAAAAGGCCCCCGGAGGAGCCTTGTCATCCCGCAGTCCGGGCGGCGGATTGCTCCGCCGCGGCTGCGATATGGTTCCGTCTCAGATCGCGCTGGTGAGCGAACCCTGGCGGCGCAGTTCTTCGCGATCGTAGCCGTAAGCTGCCAGCGTGGCATCGTCCAGCGACAGCAGGTAGCCGTTGACATAACGCAGGGCCTGCTTTTCACGCGCGGCGACCATGTGGTCGAAAGCGCGGCGGATGATGCTGCGGGACGAACGGCGATCAGCGGCGATCATCGTGGAGGTAACAGTCGAAAGTGCCATTTGGATTTCTCCATCAATTCAGTGTGGCTAGGTTCCTCCCTCGTCACGGGTTGAATATGGCCTCATCCGGCCATTGCGAAAAGACATGGAACCGCATGACTGCCTTGCGTTTATTGCATGTGCGAAAAGACTATACCGCAGTGCGAAGGGAAACGGCTTTTTAACCTTGCTGCATGTGGACGGGTGGTGCCTTTGAGATTGTCTGGCCGCTGCGGCGGGTTTAGGCTCCGCTCCATGTTCCAGACTTTTGACACCCCCACCGATCCTTCCGTTGGCCGTCCGCGGCTTCAGGCCCTTCAGGCAGAGCTTGCCCGCCGTGGCCTCGACGGTTTCCTCATCCCCCGCGCCGACGCGCATCAGGGCGAGTATGTTCCGCCCTGCGACTGCCGCCTGCAGTGGCTGACCGGCTTTGGCGGCTCGGCAGGCGTGGCCGCCGTTCTGGGCAGCAAGGCGGCTATCTTTGTGGATGGCCGCTATACGCTGCAGGTGCGCGAGCAGGTGGACTGCGAGGTCTTCACCCCGCTGCATCTCATCAACGAGCCTCCGCTGAAGTGGATCGAGGCGAATCTTTCCAAGGGCATGAAGCTGGGCTTTGACCCGATGCTGCATACGCTCAACGCAACCCGCCGCCTGCGCGAAGTCTGCGCCAAGGCAGGTGCTGAACTGGTGGCTGTCGAGACAAATCCAGTTGATGCGGTTTGGGAAGACCGTCCAGAGGCGCCGCTGGGCGCGGTTTCGCTCTATCCGCTCAAGCTTGCTGGCGAGGCCGTTGCGGACAAGATTGGCCGCGTGATGGGCTCTGTCGTGGAGCGCGGTGCCGACGCGGTGGTGATCACCCAGCCCGATTCCATTGCCTGGCTCTTCAACATTCGCGGGTCTGATGTGTCCCACACGCCGCTGCCGCTGTCCTTTGCCGTGCTGCAGGCCGCGCAGCCATCCGTGTTGTTCATCGACGGGCGCAAGCTCTCCAACGAGGTCCGCAACGAGCTTTCGGCCTATGCCGATATCGCAGAACCGCATCAGTTCCTGCCCGCGCTGGAAAGCCTTGGCAAGGAGGGGCTGACGGTGATGGTCGACCCTGATCTTGCTGGCGAGGCCATTGCCACAAGGATCACGGAGGCGGGCGGCAAGCTGGTTGAGGCTGCCGATCCCGTTCTGCTGCCCAAGGCCATCAAGAATGCCGCGGAGATCGCAGGGGCCAAAGCGGCGCATCTGCGCGATGCGGCGGCCTATTGCCGGTTCCTGTGCTGGCTGGACGAAGAAGCGCCCAAGGGCACGCTGGACGAAATCGGGGCTGCGGAAAAACTGGAAGCCTTCCGTGCTGCGACGGGCGTCCTGAAGGACATCTCCTTCGACACCATTTCGGGTGCGGGGCCTAACGGGGCGATCTGCCATTACCGGGTGAACCGGGAGAGCAATCTGCCAATCCCGCTGAACCGCCCGTTCCTGATCGATTCCGGCGGACAGTATGAGGACGGTACGACGGATATCACCCGCACCATCGCGGTGGGTGAGATGACGGCGGAGATGAAGCGCCACTTCACGCTGGTGCTGAAGGGCCATATTGCCATTGCCACGGCCCGCTTCCCGGAAGGCACGACGGGCGCGCAGCTTGATACGCTGGCGCGCATCGCCCTGTGGCAGGCGGGCCTTGATTATGACCACGGCACCGGCCACGGCGTCGGGGCATATCTCTCCGTCCACGAAGGGCCGCAGCGCATTGCCAAGACGGGCAACCAGCCACTGAAGCCGGGCATGATCCTGTCCAACGAGCCGGGCTATTATCCGGCCGGGGAATACGGCATCCGCATCGAGAATCTGGAGCTGGTGACGGAAGCGCGGGACATTCCCGGTGGCGAGCGGCCCATGCTGGGCTTCGAGCCGTTGACACTGGCGCCCATCGACCGCCGGCTGGTGGATGTAGACCTGCTGACTGTGCCCGAGCGCAACTGGCTCAACGCCTATCACGCCCGCGTCCGCCACGAAGTCGGTCCGCATCTCGATGGCAAGACGCGCATCTGGCTAGAGCAGGCGACGGAGCCTGTCTGATCCGGCTGCGGGGGGCGGTGAGCAACTCACGGCTTGCTCAGCGTCATACCCGCAAAGGCGGGAAACCAGTATTCCCTGTCCTGGCAGTCTGGCCACAGGGGGTACTGGCTGCCCGGAGCACGTCCGCTCCAGCTCCTCACACATTGAATCAAGCCGTTGAGACGGTGCTGTCCCTGCCTGGCGACTTGATTCCGGCGCTCTGTTTAACGCCCTGAAAAATATGGCCTTTACCGGTGTTCTTCTTCCGCCGCTTTAATCAGCACGGCATTGTAATGCCCCAGCGCATCCACATGCAGGGCTGTGGCGACTGGCACAAGCGGGGCTGAGCGGCGCACCACGGGAAGCCTGGTCTGGCCTGTTTCATCGAATCGTCTCAAGGCCTTGTCGAGCGGCTCGTCCGTGAAAAGTACGGGCGTTTCCGGCGTCAGCGGATCATGATCTCCGGTGTCTCCGGGAGCCAGAGGTATCATGAAGTCATCCACCCGTACCTCCCGCGCCAGCATCCTGTGCAGCCCGTCTTTCAGTGGCACACCGCGCATCTCAAGTTGCCACTGGAAGAAAGAGCGCCCGTGCACGGCCTGGGTGATACCGGTGGCAATGGAGACGCAGAGCAGCAGCGCCATAGAAAGGCCGTAGCCGCCAGTCAGCTCGAAGACGATCATGGTGGTAGAGACGGGCGCGCCCAGAACCGACGCCGCAACTGCACCCATGCCGAGAATGGCATAGAGCCCGCCGCTGGAGGCCATGTCCGGTACGGCGGCGGCGGCCATGATGCCGAAGGCTCCGCCCGTCATGGCGCCCAGATAGAGCGCAGGTGAGAACACGCCGCCACCAAAGCGGGAGGCAAGGGTGATGGCGGTTGCCGCCGTCTTGGCAACGAGCAGGGCAAGCAGAAGCGTCAGAGGAAGCTGGCTCTTCAGCGCTTCATCGGTTGCCTCGTAGCCAACGCCCAGCACATGGGGAAACATCAGCGCGATGGCCCCGATGGCAAGTCCGCCCGTGACCGGGCGCAGCCATAGCGGCAGGGGAATGTTCCGCGCCACCCAGTCCGTACCGGTCAGAGCAAACTGGAACAGGATGGAGACGATTGCGCAGGCTAGCCCCAGAAGCGCGAAGGCGGGAAACTCCCAGTAGGAGGTGATCTGATAGGCAGGGATGACGAAGGCGGCCACGTCACCGAACCACAGCCGGGAGAACACGGTGCCGGTGACGGCGGCGACGGCGACAGGCGGAAGGGCCGAGAGGGCATAGTGCCCGAGAATGACCTCATGGGCGAAAAGCACGCCGGCAATGGGGGCATTGAACGAGGCGGAGACAGCGCTGGCGACACCGCAGGCCAGTAGCATCCTGCGCGATGAGTCCGGTAAACTGAACAGGCGGCCCAGGCTGGTGGCGATGGTGGCGCCCAGATGCACCATCGGCCCCTCGCGCCCGGCGCTGGCGCCTGAGCCGAGCGAGAGCGCGGCAATCAACGCGGAAGACATGCCCGGCCAGAAGCGCAGGCTGCGGCCGGCACTGGCGCGCGCCTCGATTACATCGGCTACACTGCAGGCCCTCTGCATCGGCTGGACGAATTGCAGCAGAACCCCTACCACCAGCCCGCCTGCCGCAGGGGCGAGCAGCACCACATACCAGGGCACCTGGGCAGCGGCGGTCACCACCGCCTCGCTGGAAGTTCCCAGCCAGAGTATCTGAACGAGGCCAATGGTCTCGCGGAAGAGAATGGCTGCCCAGGAGACGACTGCGCCGATGAACAGGGCCAGCATCCAGATGAGCGGCGCCTTGCTGTGGCGGAAATGCCGGATGTTCAGCCGCAATTCGGCGGCGATGGCCGCAACTCCGGTCTTGATTGGGATCTTGAGGGAAAACAGCGGAGTGGGGCCTTGGGCCATGGTGTGATGCTCTCTACATCCTGGAAGGCAGGCGCTGCGGCCACTGGCCACGCGTTCTCTTCTTACAGGAGTTCTATTCTGAACAGGACCTCTTGTTTGCAGCAGCCTCTCCGGGCACTGGCCGGAAAAGACAACAGAACCGGGACTTGCCCACAAGACAGCTTTGGGTGGCGGGGCATCTTTGATAGTGTGCGCCAGCATAAGAGGGCCGGAAACCAAGGCCTTCATCAAAGGATGAGGAGATGCGCCATGTCTCTGGCGGCCATGCAGGTTCAGGTGAAACGCAACGAGGACGGCATTGCCGCGGTGAAAGCGGCGCTTTCTTCCCGTTTCGGTGAGCGGTGCCTCACTTCCGCAGCCGTTTGTGAGCAGCACGGCCACACCACCACCTGGCTGCCGAATCAGGCCCCTGATGTTGTGGTGTTTGCTCAGACGACGGAAGAAGTGGCGGAAATTGTCCGGGTTTGTGCCCAGCACAAGGTGCCGGTCATCCCCTTTGGCACCGGCTCGTCACTGGAAGGCCACGTCAACGCGCCGGGCGGAGGCGTCTCCATCGACGTCAGCCGCATGAACAGCATTCTGGAAGTGAATGCGGAAGACCTCGACTGCGTGGTGCAGGCGGGCGTGACGCGAACGCAGTTGAATGCCTATATCCGTGACACGGGCCTGTTCTTCCCGATTGATCCGGGCGCGGATGCAAGCATTGGGGGTATGACGGCAACCCGTGCATCGGGCACCAATGCGGTGCGCTACGGCACCATGAAGGATGTGGTGCTGGGCCTAACTGTGGTGACGGCCGATGGCCGCATCATCCGCACGGGCGGCCGGGCGCGCAAATCTTCCGCAGGCTATGATCTGACCCGGCTTTTCGTTGGCTCGGAGGGCACGCTGGGCGTCATCACCGAAATCACCCTGCGGCTCTTCGGCCAGCCGGAAGCCATTTCAGGCGGTGTCTGCCCCTTCCCGGATGTGGAATCGGCCTGCAACGCGGTGATCATGACCATTCAGTCCGGCATTCCCGTGGCGCGGATCGAGCTTCTGGACAAGATGCAGGTGCGGGCCTGCAACGCGTATTCGAAGCTGGACCTTGAAGAAACGCCGACGCTGTTCCTTGAATTCCATGGCACGGCTGCGGGTGTGAAGGAACAGGCAGAACTCTTCGAGTCGATTGCGGCCGATTGCGGCGGCGGCACTTTCCGCTGGTCGGCACAAGCCGAGGAGCGCACAAAGCTCTGGACTGCGCGCCACAATGCCTATTTTGCAGCACAGGGCCTGCGCCCCGGCTCCAAGGCGGTGTCAACGGATGTCTGTGTGCCCATCTCCCGCCTTGCCGAATGCGTGGCCGAGACGGTGGCGGATATCGAGCGGCGCGGGCTGCTGGCGCCGATCGTCGGCCATGTGGGTGACGGCAATTTCCATACGCTGGTTCTGGTGGACGTCAACGACCCGAAGGAGCTGGCTGAAAGCGAGGCCTTCATCGAGCAAATGAACTGGCGGGCCATCGAAATGGGCGGCACCTGCACCGGCGAGCATGGTGTGGGGCAGGGCAAGATGAAATATCTGAAAAAAGAGCATGGAGACGCACTGGATGTGATGCGTACCCTTAAAATTGCCCTCGATCCGGATAACATCATGAATCCGGGTAAGATCGTGCTCGTGTAACGGCAGGCTGCTTCGAGCAACAGGAGCCCAGGCAACAAGCGCCGAGGCAAGAGGAGAATGACGCTGAATTCGGTCTATATCACGGCGGGTGTGGCTATCATCCTGGCGCTTCTGGCGGCGCTGGTGGGGCCTCTCTTTGTTGACTGGACAGCGTACCGTTCGACCTTCGAGCGCTATGCTGGTGAGGCGCTGGGCCACAAGGTGACGGTGCTGGGCAAGGCGGACATGAGTCTTTTGCCTGCTCCGGCGCTCACCTTCACCGATGTGCGGGTGGGGGATGCGGAAAACCCGCTGCTGTCTGTCTCCCGCTTCCAGATGCGGGTTGAACTGCCGTCCCTGCTCAAAGGCGAGATCCGCGTCGTGGAAATGCGGCTTGACCGGCCGCAGGTCAATCTTGCGCTCGATGAGGAGGGGCGTCTTGACTGGCTGATGGAGCGCAGCGAGGCGGGCCTTGCCCGTGTGGACCCGAAGAACGTCGCCTTCGACCAGATCGAGGTGAACAACGGCAGCGTGACGCTCTCCGATGCCCGCGACGGTGGCTCGCACCAGATC
This sequence comes from Pannonibacter anstelovis, assembly GCF_036881715.1. Taxonomy (NCBI): domain Bacteria; kingdom Pseudomonadati; phylum Pseudomonadota; class Alphaproteobacteria; order Hyphomicrobiales; family Stappiaceae; genus Pannonibacter; species Pannonibacter anstelovis. The sequence goes on along the minus strand of NZ_JBAKBF010000014.1, from coordinate 115,975 downwards.
GAGAACGTGAACGTTGTGGTGAGCGCACGTTCGCTCAACGGCCCGTTCAAGGTGGACGGCAGTCTTTCCAGCGATGGCGAGCCCATGTCCTTGCGCCTTGCCACCGGCGAGCGCCAGCCCGGTGGCGGGATCCGCATCAAGGCAGACCTGACCCCGGCACTGACGCCTGCCCAGGTAAGTGTTGATGCACTGTTGAGCGACAAGGCCGGTGCGCCGGAGCTTGAGGGGCGGTTCACGCTTGCATCTGTGCCTTCCGATGATCCCGCCGATCAGGAATGGCGGGTACAGGGAGACTTGAAGGCTGGTCCAGCTGCGGTCACCGTGCCGTCTTTTGAACTCCGCTATGGGTCTGAGGAGCGGCACGTAACGCTGACCGGCGAGGGAAATCTGGATCTGGCAGGTTCGCGCCGGTTCCTCGTCAAGGCAGGTGCGCGGCAGCTGGATCTGGACCGGATGCTGGGTCAGGGGCCGCAGCAGCCCGTGTCCATCAGCACGGCTGGACAAAGCCTTCTTTCCGGTCTTGCCGAGCTGGCGCCTGACACTCTTGAAGGCGAGGTTTCTCTCGATCTTCCTGCCATCGTGGCAGGAGGAGAGATCATTCAGGGGACGAGGCTGGATCTCGAAACGGCAACGGGCGGCTGGAAAGTGCTGCGGCTGGCAAGCCTCCTGCCTGGGCGCACACAGGTGACCACCCAAGGCGACCTGTCCTTGCTAGAGGAGCCGGCCTACAGCGGGACGCTGGTGCTCAACTCTGCGCAGCCTGGCCTGCTGACAGGCTGGCTGCAGGGGCACAACGGGCTTGTTTTCACCGGCCTGCCGGTTGCGCTTGAAGGCAAGCTGGATGCGGGCAGAGGCGGCGTCAGCTTTGCGGCCTCCCGCATCGATGTCGATGGGGCGAAGGCGTCCGGCTCCATTGCCTACACCCACGAGCACAATGGCAAGTCTGTGTTTGCTCTGGGCCTCGAGGCGGAGAAGCTGGATCTGGACCTTCTGTCCGGGCTTGCGCCCGCCTTGGGCGCCGACGCGCTGGGCGGGATTGTCGCCGGCGCCGAGATTGACGTGAAGCTTCACGCGCGCGAGGTGTCGATCCGCGGCATCAAGGGCAAGGCACTGACGGTGGAAGCCGGATATGACGGCGAACAGCTGAAGATCTCGAAGCTTTCTGCCAATGATCTCGCCGGTGCGCGCATCGACGCCATCGGCACCATCCGGGATCTGACGACTGCTCCTTCGGGTTCGCTCAACGCGACGCTGGAGGCAAGCTCGCTGGCTGGGCTTTATGCCCTCATCGAGAATGCGGCGCCAGACAGCGAATTGACCCGCCGGCTGCAGATTGGCGGCGATTACCTGGTGCCGGCGAAGCTGGATGGGCGCATTGAGGCCAAGCCTTCCGGGAATGGCAGCGAGATGCGGCTGGTGCTGTCCGGCGAAGTCAACGGCAACAAGCTTGGCCTCGACAGCCGCTTCGACGGGCGGATTGATGCCTGGCGCGAGGGTGACGCCAACTTGAGCTTGAGCATGTCCGGGCCTGAAGGGGCGCTGCTGCTGCGCCAGCTCGGCTTTGATGCCGCTTCGGAAGAGGGGCTTGGCGCGGCGGAACTGGCACTTAAGCTGAACGGGCAACCGGGCGAAAATCTCGCCCTCGGCCTCGATGCGAAGGCGGGAACGAGCCGTCTGGAGGCCACCGGTGACCTGGAGCTGCCACGCGATGGCCTGCCGCTGCGCTACACAGCCGGTGTCACGCTGAAATCACAGGACCTTTCTCCTGCTGTGCTGATGACGGGCGAGGTTCTGCCTGCCTTGGCGGGGGATCTGACGGCGGACCTGCGTTTTGATCTTCTGGGCGAGGGCGGCAAGCTCACCTTGAGTGACATCAAGGGCACCATGGCCGGTGTGACAGTGGCTGGACGGCTGACGGGCGATCTGACGCCCGGCGAAGATAACGGCCTCTACCGGATCTCCGGCGCGCTGGACCTTTCGTCTCTCGACGCCCGCCTGTTGTCGGAAGTCATGCTCGGCGCGGATCAATGGGCGCTTGCTGAGGGCAATGGCGTCTGGCCGGGGCAGGCGCTTGGTGCTCCCTTTGCCGGTCATATGGATCTGGGGCTCGATCTCAAGGCTGCGAAACTGTGGCTCGATGATCTGACGGCCATCGAAACAGTATCCGCGAAGCTGCGAATTGCCCCGGACAGCCTGCGTTTCGAAAGCCTAGAGGCCCGGTATGGCGGCGGCAGCCTGAGCGGGCAGGTGGCATTGACCCGTAATGCGGGCGAGGCGGGCTTCTCCGGAACGCTGCAACTGACCGGCGCACAGGCCGAAAGCCTTGTCTGGCAGCGCTCTGGCCGGGCCGTGGCCACCGGCACGCTGGATGTGAATGCTCAGTTTGAAACGAGCGGCAGGTCCATCGCGGCCATGGCCGCCGGGCTCAGTGGCGGCGGTACGGTCGCCCTCAAGGACGGTGAGCTGCGGGCGCTGAACCCGGAAGCCTTCGGCCTCATCATCCGTGCTGCGGACTCCGGTCTGCAGCTGGAAGAAGACAAGATCCGCAGCCTGTTCGCCAGCCAGCTGGACGCGGGCACGCTGCCTTTCACTTCCATCGAGGGTTCGCTGTCGATGGCGGCCGGCCGCATCAGCTTGCGCAATCTCAGTGCTGAGGGAACTGCGGCGGCGCTGCTTGGTTCCGGCCAGATCAATCTGAATGACTGGACCGTACAGGCAGATCTTTCGTTGAAGGCCGACGCGGGAGAGGACGCTGTCGCCGGGGCTGAACCGCAGGCAGGCGTGATCTTCTCCGGCCCTCTGGGCAACCCGGAACGGCGGATCGACACTGGCCCGCTAATGGCCTTCCTCACTCTGCGCGCCTTCGAGAAGGAAGTGGAGCGGGTGGAGCGCCTGCAGGCCGACATCCTCGACCGTGACAGGCTGGCACGGGAAATGAAGTACTTCCGTGAGGCGGAAGACCAGCATAAGGCGGCTGAAAAGGCTGCTGCCGAGAGGGCTGCTGCAGAAAAAGCCGCTGCAGAGAAGGCGGCTGCGGAAAAGGCTGCTGCTGGAAACGCGTCAGACCGTGAGCCGGAAAAGGTCCCTGAAGCCGCTCCTTCACCTGAGCAGCGCGGAAATGCGCAGAGCACCGGACCATCCCGGAGTGAGCGCGCTCATGCGGGACCGCAGCCTGCGAATGGGGATGCAATCGGCGAGCTTCTGACCTTCGAGGAAAAGATCCAGTCCGCCATTGGAAATGCCGGGCGCAATGGTGCCGGATCCAGCGAACCTGCGGCGACCGGAAGCGTGGCGCCGCTGCCGCCTCTGGAGCCGGCGAAGGAAATTCCCGCTGCGCCGCGTGTGCAGGGACAGCGCTCTGATGCTGGTGCAGGCAGGCCCGCCGCGCGCACTCAAGCCAAACCGGCACAGCCGGTGATGGTCACCATGCCCAGCGGCCTCGTGGTCACCTATCCGGCACCTGCCAACTGATCCTTTCGGGTAAGAGCCCAGCATCTTCAGAGAATTCAGAGGTTTCGCCATGCCATGACGGAGGAGTGGCGGTGCAAGAAGGGTTCTCAATCGGCACCCAGGCTTGCGGCGTTCCGTCACCCTTGCTCCGGCACAGCTTTGAGCGCTCTCAGCACAAACACTCGGGCGGCGGAGGACAGAGGCTGATCTGGTGCGCGTTCGGCGTCGATCATGCCGATAAGGGCGGCGAGAGAGAGGGAGCGTTCTTCTGCGATCCGGTCAAGCTCAGCCCAGAAATCAGGCTCAAGTGCGAGGCTCGTGCGGTGCCCCTTGAGGCTGAGCGAACGCTTGAGAAAGGTCACGCCTGACCATCCCTGTCCGGATCTTCCGTGTCATCAGAGGCCTTGCGCTCCAGCTGATGGGCGTCCAGCGTCTGCTGCGCCTTGCTGTCGAGCGCGTCCTTGAGCTTGCGTTCCGCCTTGGTGCGGCCGTGGAGGCGGCGGTTGGTTTCGGCCTCGCTCTCCCGCGCCTTCCGGTCACGGGCCTTTCGCGCCTGCCGCAGGTTGATGATGTCCGCGCTCATGTCTCAGCCTCGCCAAAGTGCCTTATCCAACATGATAGCCAGGCCCTTTGAGGCCCGGCGCCCGGTTTGACAGCAGCTTAAGGCTTCTTGCGGAAGGCATCCAGCGAGACGACTTCGCCGCCTTCGGCCGGCTTTTCGTCCTTGGAGCCTTCCTCCACAGCGTCTGGCTTGGCAGCCTTTTCAGCCTTCTCGGCTTTGCTGGCACTTGCCGCCGTCTTGCGCGCGGCCGGCTTGACGTTCTTGTCCTCGAGCGACTTGGCCGCTGCTGCCTCAAGATTGGCGAGTTCGCCGACAGCTTCCACCAGATCGTCCGGGATCGGTTCTGCAGTCTTGCCCGGCTCGAACTCCAGCGCAAACTGGACGGAGGGGTCGAAGAAGCCTTTGATGGCGCTGAAGGGGATCAGCAGCTTCTCCGGAATGCCACCGAAGGACAGCCCCACTTCAAAGGCATGCTCGCCGATGGCCAGATCCCAGAACTGGTGCTGCAGAACGATGGTCATCTCGGTCGGATACCGCTCCTTCAGGCGCGAGGAAATCCGCACGCCGGGAGCATTGGTATCGAAGGCGATGTAGAAATGGTGCTCGCCGGGAAGGCCCGTGCGGGCAACTTCGGCAAGGATTTTCTTCACCGCCGCCCGCAGGGCGTCCTGCACGATGATGTCATAACGGAGCAGGTCTTCTGCCATTTTTATTATCCGCCGGAATCAAATCAATTTCGGGCACCTTGACCCTTTGCCGGTCAAAAGAAAAGCCCCTCACGTCACATATCGCCTTGTTGAAAGGCTCGTAATCCCGGCTTTTCGCAGACCCGTCCTCCACGCCCGCCTCCGCTCCGGATGCCGGAAGGGGTGCATGCGGCAAATAATGGGCATGCTGCGGCGCTGTGGCAAGAGCTTGACGCAAGGTCAATGTCTCGGCCGCGCCGAACAACACCGGAAATCTCTGTTTTTTGGGAAGTTTAAGTGGAGGCTTCTGTTGCCAGGTGCCTCCGAACCCCGCCTGACAGTGCTACCCGTCAGGGCTTTAGGTGGACAACCCGCACCGCATTACGCGGCGAGAGCGACGTCCTGAGCATAGTTGTCATTTGCAACTACAGATTTGGTCCGATATCGGTGGTACCATGCCGAGCGAAAGAGCAGTCTTTACACCCTCGTCGATCCTATTTCGCCCCCGCCGAAACCCACCGCTGGGGTGGGCTTGGGTGGAGGCGCCGGGTACCGCCCCCGGGTCCGATAGGCTTATTACACAGTCAATTTATCGCCGTAGCCGGTAAACCGGCAGGTGGAATATAGGCATTTCGCTCGCCGATTGAAAGGGGGCAGGGCGCCTGTGGATGGAGTGGCTGTCATGAGCTCCGGGCCCGCAATGAATCCTTGCGTCCCCGCCCTCCGCGCGCCAGAACAGACAGACAGCCGGAACAGGACAGCGGACGGGTAATCACGTGCAGCAATATCACGATCTGATGCGGCGCATTCTGGAGGAGGGCATTGACCGGGGCGACCGGACGGGCACCGGAACGCGCTCGGTCTTCGGTCACCAGATGCGCTTCAATCTGGAGGAGGGCTTCCCGGCCGTTACGACGAAGAAGCTGCATCTGAAGTCGATCATCCATGAGCTTCTGTGGTTCCTCGCCGGTGACACCAACATCGGCTACCTCAAGGCCAATGGCGTCAGCATCTGGGATGAATGGGCCGATGAAAACGGCGACCTGGGCCCTGTCTATGGCGCGCAGTGGCGCTCCTGGCCTGCGCCCGATGGCCGGTCAATCGATCAGATTGCCAATGTGCTGGCGATGATCCGCAAGAACCCGGAATCGCGCCGCCTGATCGTCTCCGCCTGGAATCCGGCACTGGTGGACGAAATGGCCCTTCCGCCGTGCCATACCATGTTCCAGTTCTATGTGGCCGGCGGCCGCCTGTCCTGCCAGCTTTACCAGCGCTCGGCGGATGTGTTTCTGGGCGTGCCGTTCAACATCGCCTCGTATGCGCTGCTGACCATGATGGTGGCGCAGGTCTGCGGTCTGAAGCCGGGGGATTTCGTCCACACGCTTGGGGATGCGCATCTTTACGCCAATCACCTCGATCAGGCGCGTGAGCAGCTGAGCCGTGAGTTGCGCCCTTTGCCGGTCATGACACTCAACCCGGAGGTGACCGATCTTTTCGCCTTCCGCTATGAGGATTTCCAGCTGTCAGGCTATGATCCGCATCCTGCGATCAAAGCGCCGATTGCCGTCTGACCGGACGGTGGTTCGCCCACGTTCTGCCAGCCACACAAAAGGAGACGCCATGCGCCGTCCTTGCCATTTTCTGCCTGCCTCGCTGCTCGGCCTCGTTCTGATGATGGGTAGTGCCGTGGCTGAACCGCTTGTCATCGCCCATCGCGGCGCGTCCGGCTATCTGCCTGAACACACTCTGGCCGCCAAGGCGCTGGCCGTGGGTATGGGCGCAGATTACATCGAACAGGATGTGGTGCTGACGAAGGATGGCGTGCCCATCGTGCTGCATGACATCACGCTGGATGCGACGACGGACGTGGCAGAGGTGTTTGCGGGCCGGGCGCGGGCTGACGGCCTGCATTATGCCATCGACTTTACCCTTGAGGAAATCCGCCGGCTGCAGGTGCTGGAGCGGGTGAACCGCAAGGGCGAACCCGCTTTCCGCGGCCGTTTTCCGCGGGTGAAGACAGGCCTGACGGTGCCAACGCTGGAGGAAGAGATCGTCTTCCTGAAGGGCCTTGCGCAGACAAGCGGCCGGGAGTTCGGCCTTTATCCGGAGCTGAAGTCTCCTGCCTTCCACCGGGATGAAGGCCAGGATCTCGCCAAGGCGGTGATTGCTGTGCTTGAGGCGCATGACCTCGCCGGTCCAGAGGCGAAAGTCTATCTTCAGTCCTTTGATTTCAACGAGATCCGCCGTGTCCGGCAGGAACTTGGCTACAAGGGCAAGCTGGTGCAGCTGCTGGGGGAAAACAGCTGGAACATGGCGCCGGGCACGGACTACGACTGGCTGAAGACGCCGGAAGGGCTGGCTGCCATTGCCGAAGTGGCGGACGGGCTTGGTCCGTCGCTGACGCAGGTTCTGACGGATGAAAACAAGGATGGCGTGGCCGAGGTGACGCCGCTGGTGCACGATGCCAAGGCCTTTGGTCTTGCCGTTCACCCCTATACCCTGCGCGCCGACCGCCTGCCGCCCTTTGCGTCGAACTTTGGAGAGCTGGTGCATCTGACAGTGACCGAGGCCGGGGCGGATGGGTTCTTCACCGATCAGCCGGATCTCGGCCTGAAGGCATTGGGGCGTTGAGATTTTCTGAAAACTTTGCACAGGGCTAGCCCACGGATGGCGAAAATCCCGAAATGGCTGGGAATCGTCCGCTGAACGCACTAAAACAAGCATGGAGTTTGTTTGAGGTGGTGGCTGAGATGAGAACTAAAAATATTGTTATGCCATCAATTTCTTTTATTGTTGCCCGCAGTTTCCCCGGTGACGTCATTGGTTGTGAGAACGAGCTTCCTTGGAGGCTGAAAACTGATCTTAAGAATTTTAAGAGCGTTACAAAGGGTAAGGCTATTATTATGGGTCGAAAAACTTTCGATTCTATTGGAAAGCCTTTGCCGAACCGCAAGAATATTGTGTTGTCACGTACTCCTGGTGAGGCTGTGGATGGGGTGGTTTTTGTAACCTCCGTTGAAGAAGCTCTTTTTGAGGCTGATTTTTATTCAATCACACACAATGCTGATGAGTTTTTTGTTATCGGTGGCGATCAAATCTATCGGAAATTTGGTGAGCTTTACCAGAAGATTTATCTCACAGAAGTTTTTTCCGATAATATTCATGGAGATGCATTTTTTCGGGATCAGTATGATCGCCGTCAATGGAGAATTGTCAGCGAGAAAGACTTTCCTAGGACTGATGAAGATGAATTTCCGTTTAGACTGACTGTTTTTGAGAGAAGAAATCGAACTGTTCGAATGTTTAGTATAGATAAATTTTACAAAGAATATAGTGAAAAGATAGAGAAATTGAATGATATGGAAAAGGCTTACTTGGAGCGGGGCGTGAAGCGGCGTACAGAGGTCGATGTTGAGGAGAGGCAGTTATTCCCTGCCGTTGTTTGTTAGTGTGAACTGCTCTGGTCACTGGTTCACCTTCGACGAACTGCCGCTCTCGGCTCTCTACGAGGTGCTGAAGCTGCGCGTTGACGTATTCGTCGTGGAGCAGAACTGTCCCTATCCGGAAGTTGACGGCCGCGATCCCGAGGCGTTTCACTATCTCTTGAGGGATGGCGAGGGGCGTCTGGCCGCCTATCTGCGCTCCTTTGCGCCTTCTGTGGAAGAGCCCTATGTGCGCTTGGGCCGTATCGTCGTTGCCCCGCATGCGAGAGGGCTGCGGCTGGGTGATCATCTGATGAGGGCGGGGCTGGCTTGGGCACGTGCAGAGCACCCGGATGCGCAGGTGGAGCTTTCGGCGCAGGCGCATCTTCAGCGCTTCTACGGCAGTCACGGGTTTGAGCCCATCGGCGAAATCTATCTGGAGGATGGAATTCCGCACGTGGATATGCGTCGCCCTGCCGCGCCTGCCATGTAACCTTAGGCGTCGCAAAGCCTTGAAAATCCGGGTCTTGGCACCCATGTCCCGGGTGATAAACCTGAATCCGGCTGAGTTTGGGAGGCTCAGGAGGCTGCGCGTTGTCAGCGGCCGCTAACCTTCCTATAACCCCCAGCAGGTCAGATACAACAAGTTCAACCAGGGGACAGGCAAGCCTGCCCCCCGAAGAAGGATGTATTGATGCCTTGGAGCAACCAGAGCGGTGGCGGTGGCGGCTGGAAGGGGGGCGGCGGAAACGGCGGTCCCTGGGGTGGCGGCGGTGGCGGCAATAACGGCGGGCCGTGGGGCTCAGGCCCCAATCGCAATGGTGGTGGCAATCCCCCCGACCTTGAAGAATTGCTGCGCCGGACGCAGGACCGCATGAAGACGGTTCTGCCGGGTGGCGGCGGCAACTTTGGCGTCAAGGGTATCCTGCTCGCTGGCGTTGTGCTGATCGGCGGCTGGATGCTGACCGGCTTCTACAGCGTGGCGCCGGATCAGGTGGGCGTGGAACTGGTGCTGGGCAAGGTCAGCGGCCAGACCCAGCCAGGCCTGAACTACAACTGGCCCTATCCGATCGGTGAAGTGTACAAGCCGGAAGTCCTGCGCCTTCAGGAAATGACGGTGGGCATGCAGGAGCGCGTCTCCGGCGGCACCGTGCGTTCCGTCGATGTGCCGGAAGAAAGCCTGATGCTCACGGGCGACGAAAACATCGTCGATGCCGACTTCAAGGTTCAGTGGCGCATCAAGACCACGACCGAGGGCGTCGCCAATTACCTGTTCAACATTCAGGATCCTGAAGGGACGGTCAAGGCCGTCGCCGAAAGCGCCATGCGTGAAGTCGTCGGCAGCTCGGACATTGATGCGATCCTGACGGAGAACCGCGCGCCGATCCAGGTGGCCGTGCAGAACCTGATGCAGACAACGCTCGACCAGTATCAGGCCGGTATCGACATCGTTAGCGTGCAGATGCAGAAGGTTGACCCGCCGCAGCAGGTCATTGATGCCTTCCGTGACGTTCAGGCCGCCCGTGCGGACCAGGAGCGTATCCAGAACGAGGCTCAGACCTATGCCAACCGCATCGTGCCCGAGGCGCGTGGTGAATCGGCCAGGGTTATCGAAGCTGCCAACGCCTACCGCGACCAGGTTATCGCTGAAGCGACCGGTCAGGCTCAGCGCTTCACCAAGATCTATGAAGAGTACCGCAAGGCGCCGGACGTGACCCGTGAACGTCTCTATCTGGAAACGATGGAGCGGGTGCTTGGCAGCAATGCCAAGATCGTTATCGACCAGAAGGCTGGCGAGGGCATGGTGCCCTATCTGCCGCTCAATGATCTGCTCGGCCGGGGAACCAGCCAGCCGCAGCAGCCGGCAGTGCGTAACGGCGGGGGACAGCAGTAATGAAGAACGGTGTTCTCGGTTTTCTCGGGGTCATTATTGCCCTGGCGCTGACGGCTCTGTACCTGTCGATCTACATCGTCAACCCGGCGCAGCAGGCGCTTGTGCTGCAGTTCGGCAAGGTGGTTTCCGCCACCCAGCAGCCGGGCCTGCATTTCAAGATCCCGCTGGTCCAGAACGTGGTCTACATCGACCGCCGCATCCTGGACTTCAACATGCCGCCGCTGGAAGCCATCGCCTCCGACAAGAAGCGTCTGGTGGTCGATGCGTTTGCCCGGTACCGCATTTCCGATCCGGTCCGGTTCTATCAGCGCGTCAACAATATCAATGCCGCGAACCAGCGTCTTTCGACGCTGTTGCAGGGCGCTCTGCGTGACGAGCTGGGCCGCTCGACCTTCACAGCCGTCGTGCGGGACAACCGCTCCCAGATCATGACGCAGATCCGTACGCTTGTATCGGCAGCGACGGCTGATCTTGGTCTTGAAGTGGTGGATGTGAAGATCCGCCGCGCCGATCTCCCGGAAGCCAACAGCCAGGCTGTGTTCTCGCGCATGCAGACCGAGCGTGAGCGTGAGGCAACCGAAATCCGCGCTCAGGGTGAAGAACAGGGCCGCCGCATCCGTTCGCGCGCCGAACGCGATGCAACGGTTCTGATCGCAGAAGCCCGCCGTGATGCAGAAATCCTGCGCGGTGATGGTGACGCAGAACGCGGCCGCATCTTTGCCGAAGCCTTCAGCGAAGATCCGTCCTTCTTCACCTTCTACCGCTCCATGCAGGCTTATGAGGCAGGCTTGAAGGCCGGTCAGACCAGCTTCGTGCTGTCGCCCGACTCCAGCTTCTTCCGGTACTTCAATGATCCGGCCGGAGCTCCCGCAGCTGCGGCGGTGCCTGCTGCAGGTGCTGCACCTGCGGGGCAATGAGCGATCTGGTAACAGCCATTGCCCTGGCGCTGGCGCTGGAGGGAACCCTCTATGCACTGGCGCCAGGGCGCATGAAAGCGATGCTGCGCAGCGTGCTCGATCTGGATGACAGCGTGCTGCGCGGCGTTGGCCTTGCTGCGCTGGCTGCCGGTGTATTCGTCATCTGGCTGGTTCGCGGTTGAAGGGCTGTCCACCTCTCGGAAAAGTCATGGCGCCAGTCCGATTGCTGTCGAACTGGCGCCATGTTTGCATATATCGTTAGAGTGATTTCGTGATCCGGGCATCTGCCCGCCCGATGGTATGGAGGAAAGCGGCCGATGGCCCGTATTTTCAAAGCTCAACACTTCTCTCGCGGTGCCCGCATGGCAGCCGCAGCGATGCTGACGGCCTTTGTTGCCGTGTCGCCGGCGCATGTTGCGCTTGCACAGGGGCCAGCCTCCGTTGCCGATCTGGCGGAAGGCCTTGCCGATGCGGTGGTGAATATCTCGACCGAGCAGACAGTGCAGGCCCGCCGGACCATCCCCATGCCGAAGCTGCCGGAAGGCTCTCCCTTCCAGGAGTTCTTCGATGAGTTCTTCAATCGCCAGAACAACGGGGAAGGCGATGATGGCGGTGAGGGCGGAAGCTCGCCGCGCCGTGTGCAGTCGCTTGGCTCCGGCTTCGTCATTGATGGCACCGAAGGTATCATCATCACGAATAATCACGTCATTGAGGACGCTGACGAGATTACCGCCAATTTCAACGATGGCTCCAAGCTCAAGGCGGAAGTCATCGGAGTTGACGAGAAAACCGATATTGCCGTGTTGAAGGTAACGCCCGTGAAACCGCTGAAGGCCGTTGAATTCGGCGACAGCGAGGTGATCCGCGTCGGCGACTGGGTGATGGCCATCGGCAATCCCTTCGGTCTGGGGGGCACTGTCACCGTCGGCATCGTTTCCGCCCGCAAGCGTGACATCAACGCCGGCCCATATGACAACTTCATCCAGACGGACGCCGCCATCAACCGGGGCAACTCGGGCGGTCCGCTGTTCGATATGAATGGCAAGGTCATCGGCATCAACACGGCCATTATCTCCCCTTCGGGCGGCTCGATCGGTATCGGCTTTGCCATTCCCTCGAACACGGCCACGGCCGTGATTGCGCAGCTGCGCGAGTTTGGCGAGACCCGCCGCGGCTGGCTCGGCGTGCGCATTCAGGAAGTGACCGACGAAATTGCCGAAAGCCTCGGCATGGATAAAGCAATGGGCGCACTGGTTGCCGGTGTCTCTGACGATGGCCCTGCAGCCGCTGCGAAGATCCAGCCGGGCGATGTGGTCGTCGAGTTCGATGGCAAGCCGGTTCCGGCAATGCGCGACCTGCCGCGCATGGTGGCTGATACGGCCATCGGCAAGGAGGTGGACGTTGTCGTGCTGCGCAAGGGCGAGCGGGTAACACTGAAAGTGACGCTTGGCCGCCTTGAGGAGGCAGATGCATCCGGCGCGGCCGGGGAAGAGAACAAGCCGGCTGAGGAAGAACAGAAAACCAGCGAAGTGCTGGGCATGAAACTGGCCACCCTGGATGACACACTGCGTGAAAAGTACCAGATCAACGCCGAGGTTAAGGGCGTTGTTGTGACTGAGGTCGTCGCGGGCAGTTCTGCGGAGGAAAAGCGTATCCAGGCCGGAGACACCATCAAGGAAGTGGCCCAGGAGCCGGTGACAACACCGGAGGAAGCTGCTGCTCAGGTCGAGAAGCTCAAGAAGGATGGCCGTAAGTCGGCGCTCTTGCTGCTGGCCAACCCGAACGGAGAACTGCGCTTCATTCCGGTGAGGATTGACGAAGAGAAGTAAAATCAAGTTCTTGATATTTTGCCGGCAAAGGGTGTGGACCTGCTTCGCACCCTTTGTTTTTGGCTGCAATCCATAGGTGTATCCATTCTGCAGCATTGTCATTATTGACGTTGCGTTATTTTTGCGTTTGATCGATGTTTTTTACGAAACGTATAGCAATTTATACGAGTGTTCCTTTCGTCGCGGGTTCGCTTACCAGCTGCGCCAGACTGGATTGGCGCGGTTGATGTTTGGAGTGGCATTTGTCTGAGGCAGGAATTCCAGATGGGGTAGGTTCTGGATGCGCTTTTGGTTTTCACTGCCTTTACTTCTGCGGTTTCAGCGTCTGCGCATAGCCGTTGCCGGATTTGGTGGCGTTCTTGTTCTCCTTATCCTGAGCCTTGGCATTGTCAGCGTCCGGCAGATGCAGGCAGTCTCAGGTGGCATGAATCTGATGAGCCATGCGACTGGCCCGCTCTATGTGGACGCCCTTCGCGCAACGGCCAGTGTTCAGCAGATTGCCGGGCTTTCTCGAACATTGATTGACGAGTGTTTCTTCCGCACCGGAGGAGACCCTGCGCTGGCGGCCTTCAATCTCCGGTCAGTCGACTATTCAGAACTTGATGCGCTTGAAACGTCGATCCGGCAGCGGAATCTCGAGAACCTCGGTCAGGATGCAATCCGGGCGCGTGAGGATTTCAAGAGAATTCAGGGAGAGGTTATCGCCGTCTGCGATCAGCATATCCAAAATTCTCAACAGCGCAGGCAGATTGAGGAACGCATCCGCTTCAGCTTCAAACGCATGAATGCAACGCTGGACCAGCTGCTCGAGCAGGTTGACGGCGTTCTGGCGTTTGACGAGCGCAGCATGCGCGAGATGATCGGCAAACCTGAGGGGCTTGAGGCAGTCCGCGCGCGGCTTGGCTCCACCATGTTGGAGAACTGGCCGGTCATTCGTCTCTCCTACGACTTGCGCAAGGAGGTGGAACGCTTCGACGACAGTCTCTTGGGGGATTGGTATGCCGCAGGCACGCGCAATCTTGGCGAAGCGCTCCAGAACCAGAATCTGGCGGCGCGGGGCATTGGCGCAGTTTCCCGCCAGCTGATGCCCTGGCTGGATGCCCAGTCTTCCGCCCCCCGGACAAGGGCGCTGCGCGATGCCATTCTTGCCGTCTCCCAGGAGATGAACGCTGGCGGCCCGCTGGAGGAGGTTCTGCAGCAGGCGATGGCAATTGACCGGGCCCGTACCGACGTGACGCGCTTACTGCGCCTTTCCGAGTACCGGCTGACGAAGGCGGTGCAACGGCTTGCAGTCTGGGCGCGTGAGCAGAACGAGGAGACAACGGCGATGATCACCCGGCGTATTGAGGCTGGGATGCTGACGATTCTTGCCGTTGCAGCCTTTGCCTGCTTCGCCTGTATCGGGGCGGTATTTGCCTTTGGCGCAGCCGTGGCCCGGCCGGTGGAGCGGCTGACGAGCTACGCCAGCGCTCTCAAGGACGCGGGCGATGTCATCCACCCTGTCCCAGAAGATCTGATCAGGCGCCCCGATGAGATCGGAGAATTGGGGGCCGCATTTGATGGGTTGATCCAGTCTCTGGAGGCAGCGCGCCAGGATCTCCTGGCTTCCTCCCGCCAGGAGGTGAAGCAGCAGTTTGACAGGCTGTCTTCTGCGGTGGAGAGCATTCCGCAAGGGATCTTGATGTGTGGGCCTGATGACCGGGTCATCCTTGCCAACGGCAACTTCCGCGCCCTTTTTGATCTGCCTGAAGAGGCGGTTCTGCCGGGCACGGCACGTGCTGGGGTTGTTGCGGCCTGTATCAGGCAGGGGGCTCAGGTGATTGCCGATGAGGGGCCGCAGGACAAGCAGCTGGCCGCGGGCTTGCAGGTCACCCGAAAGCGTATCGTGCAGGTGCGGGATGAACGTACCATTGTGGTTACCATCGCAAGTACAGTTGAGGGCGGATCAGTCGCTGTCTATGAGGATGTGACCGAACGCCAGCAGCAGGAGCAGCGTATTGCCCATCTTGCCCATCACGACGCCTTGACCGGCCTTGCCAATCGCATCCTGTTCCGGGAAAAAGCCGAGGAATATGTCGCCCGAAGCCTCGCAACGGGTCAGCCGACGGCCCTGCTTTATCTCGACCTGGACCAGTTCAAGACAGTCAACGACACGCTTGGTCATCCTATGGGGGACAGGCTGCTTGTCGAAGTTGCTGCGCGGTTGCGGCAGACGATCGGCGAAGAGGATCTGATCGCCCGGCTGGGTGGAGATGAATTTGCCATCGTCTTTCACGGCAGGCGCAGTCCGGCGCAGGCTGCGGACATGGCGGACCGCATTATCGAAGCCATTGGTCAGCCTTTCGAGATCAGCGGACAGTGCATCTTTGTTGGTGTGTCCATCGGCATTGCTATTTCTCCGCAGGATGGTGAGGATGCTGATACGCTTCTCATGCACGCGGATATGGCGCTGTACCGCGCCAAGCAGGATGGACGTAACATTCACCGCTTCTTCGAGACGGCGATGGATGCACAGATCCAGCAGCGCCGCGAAATGGAACTCGATCTGCGTACAGCCTTCGCGGCGGAGCAGTTTCATCTGCATTATCAGCCGCTTTATGGCCTCGGCCAGGGACAGGTCGAGTGTTTCGAAGCCCTTATCCGCTGGCAGCATCCTGAGCGGGGCAACATTCCCCCCGGTGACTTCATTCCTGTCGCCGAGGAGACAGGGCTGATCAGCGCAATCGGTTCGTGGGTTCTGAAACAGGCGTGCCGTGAAGCTTCCAGCTGGCCATCAGATGTGCGGGTGGCCGTCAACATTTCTCCGGTGCAGTTCCGCACCCGCACACTGGTTCTGGATGTCCTGGCGGCCCTTGGCACATCTGGCCTTCCGGCGAGCCGCCTGGAGATTGAAATCACTGAGGGTGTTCTGCTGCAGGATACGGAAGCTACGCTCACGATTCTCGAAGAATTGCGGAGCCTTGGTGTGCGCATTGTCATGGATGACTTTGGCACCGGCTATTCGAGCCTCAGCTACCTGCAGAAGTTCCGCTTCGACAAGGTGAAGATTGACCGGGCTTTTGTGCAGAACATTCACGAGGGGGAAGACAAGCGGGCGGTGGTGCGCGCCGTCACCAGCCTTTGTGCAAGTCTCGGGATTCAAACGACGGCGGAAGGCGTGGAAACGGCGGCGCAGCTTGAAGCATTGCGCCGGGAAGGCTGTTCGCAGGTGCAGGGCTTTTTCATTGGCCGCCCCATGCAGGCGGCTGATGTCCTCCAACTCCTGGATTCTTGTGACAGGCCGCAAGAAGAAATCAGCGGCATGCCCGTGCGCATTCCTGCCTGAGCCTATGCGGCCTGAACCAGAGCAGGCTGCATCGGGCCGGCCCGAGGGAGATTTGCCTCAGGCGGCGAAGTCCTGCAGGCGGTACCCCTGCATGAACAGAAGTGCCGTTAGGTCACCGTGATCGACGCGCATGTCTGCCTCAGCTGCCACCTTTGGCTTGGCGTGATAGGCAACGCCCACGCCTGCCCGGGCGATCATAGACAGATCATTGGCGCCATCACCCACAGCCATCGTCTCCCCGAACTCAAGTCCCTTTTCCGCCACCAGCTCTTCCAGCCGCTCGCGCTTGGCCTCGCGGCCGAGGATTGGCTCGCGCACGGTGCCGGAGAGCTGGCCATTCGCATGTTCAAGAATGTTGGCGCGGTTCTCGTCAAAGCCGATGCGCTCTGCCACCGGGCCGGTGAACAGGGTGAACCCGCCTGAGACCAGCGCGCAATAGGCCCCATTGGCCTTCATCGTGCGCACCAGCGCAACAGCACCGGGCATCAGGGTGATGCGCTTGTCCAGAACATCGGCGACGGCGGCAACCGGCAGGCCCTTGAGCAGGCCGACACGCTCGCGCAGGGCGGGCTCGAATTCGATCTCGCCGCGCATGGCACGCTCGGTGATGGCGGCGATGTGGTCCTTCAGGCCAAGTTCAGCGGCCAGTTCGTCGATGCACTCTTGCCCGATCATGGTGGAATCCATGTCGGCGATCAGCAGCCGCTTGCGCCGGCCTTCCGCAGGCTGCACAAAGACGTCCACCGGGCGGGTGCCGGCAAGCGCCCGCAGGCGGGCTTCGATCTCGCTGGCAGGCAGATCCTGCCCTGCGGAGATGTCCGCCGCAACGCCGGGAGCGAGAAGGGCAGGGGCAGCCGCACTGTTCAGCAGGCGGGCGGCTTCGGCCAGAAATGTGTCATCAAGGGCCGGGGAAGCCGGATTGGAAACGAGCGTGGCAACCAGAGACGGCATCGGGAAACCTCTTGAAAGGGCAGAAGGCCGGAGCAACATGGCCGGAACAGCGAAAACCGCGATCCTGATAGCCGGGCCGACGGCCAGCGGCAAGTCGGCATTGGCCATGGAATTGGCGCGAGCCGTCGATGGCGTGGTGATCAACGTCGATTCCATGCAGCTTTACCGTGAATTGCGCCTGGTGACGGCGCGTCCTTCCGCCGAAGACGAGGCGCTGGTGCCGCACCGGCTCTACGGCTGCCTGCCTGCGAGCGAGGCCTTCTCGACCGGGGCTTATCTCGATCTGGTGCGCGGAGAGATTGATGCCGTTCGCGCAGACGGCAAGATGCCGGTGCTGGTGGGTGGCACGGGGCTCTATTTCCGGGCGCTGACACAGGGTTTTGCCGAAGTGCCGCCGATTCCTGCCGGTATCCGGAAGCAGTGCCGGATGCTGGCCACTGAAGGGGGCATTGACGCCGTGCGGACAGAGCTCGCGCCGCTGGATCCAGAAGCCGCGGAGCGGCTGATGGATCTGCAGCGCCTCACAAGAGCCCTTGAGGTGGTGCTGGGCACCGGCCGGACGCTGGCTGACTGGCAGGCTGACGCGCACGGCGCGCCGCTGCTGGGGCCGGAAGGGCTGGTGAAGCTGGTTCTGGCTCCGCCTCGCCCCTGGCTGCATGCCCGCATTGCTCTTCGGGCGGAAATGATGCTGGCTCCTGAAGGCCTGGCCGAAGTGGAGACACTGCTGGCGCTGGGACTGCCGGATACGCTGCCGGCCATGCGGGCCATCGGCGTTGCCGAAATCGGCGCGCTGCTGCGCGGGCATTGCAGCCGGGAAGAGGCGCATCTTGCCCTGACAGTGGCTACCCGCCAGTACGCCAAGCGGCAGGAGACCTTCTTTCGCGGGCAGCTGTCCGATTGGTCCCGCAAGGACCCGCAGGCTCAGGACATGGCTTCGCTGGTGCGTGAAATCCTCAATGATTTCTGATGGTTGAAAAACTGTCAGGGAACTGTCGCCGTATTGTCGTCAAACAGCCCTTTAAAGCGCACAATCGCTCCCTATCTCCTCGTCCCGTCAAAAATAACGATGAGGACGAAGGGAGAATGCGCAATGCAGGATACCGTACTGGCGACACGCCGTTTACGCCTCGTACCCTTCATGCCGGACGATCTGGATGAACTGAAGACGCTTCATGCAGATCCGGAAGTGAACGCTCATCTCGACATCAGCCGCCGCTTCGCAGAGCGTGTGCCGGATGACATCTGGCTGGCGAGCCGGCTGGTTGATTACGTCACCAGCCATGCGCTGCAAGGCTTCGGCATGTGGAAGGTTCTGGCGAAGGACGGCACCTTCATCGGCCGGGCCGGTTTTGAACCGCATGAGCCGACCTCCGAAATCAGCATGGAGATTGTCATCTGCCGCCCCCACTGGGGGCAAGGCCTTGCCAGCGAGCTCGCTCCGGCGCTGGTGAACTGGTTCTTCCTCAACACCTATTACAGCCATCTGATCTGCCTCGCCGCCCGCAGCAATGCGGCGGCACGCAAGGTGCTGCACCGGGCGGGGCTGAGCTGGCGGGAAACGCGCTGGTCTGCAGGCCGCCCCTGCGATGCCTATCAGATCCTCAACCCGTCCCTGCGGCGGCTGGTGGCGACCGGATGAGACATCAGCCGTGCAGTGCGCGGCTGTCTTTCGGCATTTCTCTGCGCCGGGTAACACTACGCATCTGGTAACGGCTGAACTTTCGTAACGAAGGGCGAAGAGGTATGCGCATCAAAGGTTGCCGTTTTTAAGTGGTGTAAATTTCTGATTTTACAAGTATAGCGCTATAATGTTAGGCTTCTGCCGTTGATGTCATATTTCGGGGGGGCGAAATGTGTAAAATAGCCTATGCTTGTATAGCTGTACTCACAGTGGCCGGCTGTCATAGAGACAAGCCAACACTTAGTGAGATATCTTCAAACTTGACGCAGAAAGTAGATGTGTCAGTTGCGGATAAGGCGCTCGGTCCGGAAGCCTATTTTGTTGATCCATTTACCCGTTCTGGCATATCAACGCCGGGTATTTATGCAGTGAGAGAGTCCGGGCGCTACGTTAAACTGTGCGAGAATGATTTCAATACACAGACAGCGCTTCTTGAAATGAGGAACGGTGTCCAGACTGAAAGAGTGCCTGAGATCATTGAGGACAGTCTTTCTGCCTTTAAGATTACAGTGAGAGTTCTCGGAAAACCCTATGAGCTCCCCTACAAGAAATTGCGGGTTTCAGGTTATGACGTTCTACGTGCGCCCTCTGGCGGATCTGAAACAGCGGAACAATACATTCTTGATAATGTCTATGAGAACTGCCCTGGTGTGCTGGAGCGAAACAAGCCTTACTTTATCGTGACCGAAGTCGCGGTAGGAACAAAAATTGAGTCGATTTCTGGCGGTGGTGTAGCGGAACTTAATTTTGACTTGCCGATTGGGGTTCCGGGTCTCGAAACGGAAGTTGAGGTCCAGCTGCTTGATCATTCGCCTCGCACAACTGCAAATAAAGTGTTTGCGATGCTTGGAAAGTACGTCAAATAAGTCTCGACCTTGGCGTCGCAACCGATGGGCTACAAGGCTTCCGGTGCAAATGGTGTCTTGGGCAAATTTAAAATTTGGGGGGCAGGTGCCCCCCCAAACCTTGCTGAAGATTTAGTATGCCAGTTGCAGATGTGTTGGGCCCATCTGGACCTATTTGCGCATCTGCTGTGCTTAACTGCTCTCAAGCCAAGACATGTCAGCATCTTTGGGGCTTGGTCTGCTCTGCAGAGAGCCCTTGCTATCTCTATGAGATCCTCAACTCGTCCCTGTGCCGCCTTGTAGCGAATGGGTGAGGCTTCAGCCGTGCAGGGCGCGGCTATCTTCCGGTGCTTGCGTGCGGTCTTCGAGGCCATAATCGCGGATGATGGCGGCGACGCGCAGCCGGTAGCCTGAGAACATGCGCGTCCGCCCTGCCGTTTGCGCCGCCCTGTGCCGGGCAAGGCTGCGCCATTCGGCAAGGGCCTCCTCATCGCGCCAGAAGGACAGGGAGACGAACTTTCCCGGGGTTGTCACGCTTTCAAAGCGCTCCACCGAGATGAAGCCGTCGATCTTTGACAATTCGCTTTTCAGGGCGCCCGCAAGATCAAAGTAGGCGGAGACATGCTCCGCATGCGGTTCGACTTCAAAGATCACGGCGATCATGGCTGGCTCCTCCCGGCTGGCTCTGGCTTGCGAGCATGGCACGGATTGCTTCCGGATCAAGACCGGAACAGGAACAGCAGTTTTTCCCTGTTGCAGGGCATCAAATTAAAGACCCGGCGCTGCTGGTGCGGCGCCGGGTGTTCAGAAAGTCAGGCGTGCCAACAGATCAGCTGATCAGCTGGCCTTGAGCGCACCCGGGTTGGTGGACTGCTGGCGCAGGTTGAGGCGGTTCATGGCCGCCACATAGGCGCGGGCAGAGGCCACCAGCGTGTCGGTGTCGGCCCCCTTGCCGGTGGCGATGCGTCCATTGGCTTCGAGGCGCACTGAGACTTCCGCCTGCGCATCGGTGCCCTCGGTCACCGCATGCACCTGATAGAGTGACAGGGTGGCGTTGTGCGGGCAGATGGCGCGGATCGCCTTGAAGGTCGCATCCACCGGACCATCGCCCGTGGCTTCCTTCGTTTCGTGGCGGCCGTTGATATCCATGGTGAGGATGGCCTTCTGCGGACCGCCGGTGCCGGCAATCACGGTGAGCGCAATCACCTTGGCGCCTTCGCCGGAGGTGGAGATTTCGTCCTCGACCAGCGCCTCGATGTCCTCGTCGTAGACATTCTTCTTGCGGTCGGCGAGGTCCTTGAAGCGGCGGAAAGCCTCCTGCAGGGCGTTGTCGCCGAGCTCGTAGCCAAGTTCCTTCAGCTTGTCCTTGAAGGCATGGCGGCCGGAATGCTTGCCCATGACGAGCGAGGTGGCCTTCACGCCAACGTCCTCGGGGCGCATGATTTCGTAGGTCTCTGCGTTCTTGAGCATGCCATCTTGATGGATGCCGCTCTCATGCGCGAAGGCGTTCTTGCCGACGATGGCCTTGTTGTACTGCACGGGGAAGTTCGACACGGCCGACACCAGCTTGGAAGCGCGGGTGAGGAACTTCGGCTCGACGTTGCAGCCGTAGGGATAGATGTCGGAACGGGTGCGGATCGCCATGACGATCTCTTCCAGCGCCGCATTGCCGGCACGCTCGCCGAGGCCGTTGATGGTGCACTCGATCTGGCGTGCGCCGCCAGCCACGCCGGCCAGCGAGTTGGCAACAGCGAGGCCGAGGTCATTGTGGCAGTGGACGGAGAAAATGGCCTTGTCTGCATTCGGCACACGGGCGCGGATCTGGGCGAACATGTCGCGGTACTCATCCGGCGTCGCATAACCTACCGTATCGGGCAGGTTGATGGTGGTGGCGCCAGCCTTGATGGCGGCTTCCACCGTGCGGCAGAGATATTCGATCGGCGTGCGGGTGGCGTCCATGGCCGACCATTCCACATCGTCGATGAGGTTGCGGGCGCGGGTCACCGTGTCGGTGATGATGGCGAGAACCTCATCCTCGGTCTTGTTCATCTGGTACTTCAGATGGATCGGCGAGGTGGAGACGAAGGTATGGATGCGGCCGCGCTCTGCATGGCGGACGGCTTCACCGCAACGGTCGATGTCGGCGTGGATGGCGCGGGCGAGACCAGCGATGACGGAGCGCTTGGAGCGCTTGGCAATCTCGCGCACGGACTCGAAGTCACCGTTGGAGGCAATCGGGAAACCGGCTTCGATGATGTCGACGCCCATGTCGTCGAGCAGCTCTGCCACCTGGAGCTTTTCTTCAAGCGTCATGGACGCGCCCGGCGACTGTTCGCCATCGCGCAAGGTGGTATCGAAGATGAGGACCTGGTCCTTGGAGCCGGTGGTGGTCATGGGTGTTCCTTCCCTTGGTGTCTCCCGCCAGCCCTGATGTCATACCCTTGGTAGCGGGGTCTCGGACGGGAGCGATCAGACGTAATCGGGTGAGTTCGCTATCCCCTGAGAGCCCGCCCGCGCATGGGGCAGCCGACGCTCAGGGGCATCTAAGCAGAAGCAGCTTGCCAAGCAGAAGGGCGCGCGCGGAAAGGCCGCCACGCAGAAGCGCGGTGGTCTTGGAGCCAGTCATGTCGCAAATGGCGATCATGAAATTCAGGGCCTTTCCCGAGCCGGCAGGGCGCCGGACATGCGTTAAGTGGAAAATTGTGTAGCGGATGGGGCCGCCTCACGCAAGAGGGGAGTTCCCCTCAAACGAAAAGCTCGCCCCTTGCAACCAGAACGGCCTGCCCGCCGATGCGAACGGCATGGAGCTTGCGGGCGGCAATGTCGATCTCCAGATCGATCAGCGACGGGCGTCCCATGAAGAAACCCTGCTCGATGCGGATGAAGTGGGTGCCGTTGGGAAGCGCGTCGTAGAACTGTACCACCCCGGCAAAGGCGGCAGCCGCCGACCCGGTTGCAGGATCTTCCGGCACGCCCATGCCTGGTGCGAACATGCGGGCGTGGAAGGCGCTCTCGTTCGAACGCGTTTCCCGGCAGTAGACATAGGCGTTGTTGTGGTCATCATGGCCGAAGGCGGCGGTCCAGCGGCTCTGGTCCGGCTTGGCACGGGCGAGGGCTTCCAGGTCGCGTACCGGCACATAGGTGTAGGCAGGGCCCACCTTGAAGCGGCTCGGGGTGTGATTCTCGAAGCCGATCTCGGATACGTCCAGCGACAGGGCAGCGGCGATCAGTTCCGGATTGACGGTCGGGCCGGCCGGTTCCGGCAGCTTGGGCACGTCGAATTCGGCAAAGGCGGCCGCATTCTCGCGCAGGATGACAGCGCAGCGCACCGTGCCGATCTTTTCCTTCAGCACCACCACCGCATCCTGCTCGCCCTTCACCTCGCCGAAACGCTCGATGGCAAGAAGAACAGCTGTGCCGACCGTCGGATGCCCGGCAAAGGGAAGTTCGGCTTCGGGGGTGAAGATGCGGATGGAGGCGGACTGGCCGGGATTTTCCGGCGGAAAAACGAAGACGGTTTCGGACAGGTTGAATTCGCGGGCAATCACCTGCATCTGCGCGGTTTCGAGGCCCTCGGAGTCCAGAACCACGGCCAGAGGATTTCCGGCCAGCGCCTTGTTCGTGAACACATCAAGCACAGCGTAACGGCGTCCCATCAGCAATGTCTCCTGCAAGTTTCCCCGGCGGGCAGAGGCCGGTTCAAGACGAGGCCGGACTTTTGCATGGTTTCCGCAGCTTCGCCAGTCCGGCTTTTTTATCTTTGGTGAACGGGTGATTCACGATTTGGGCAGAAGGCTGCGTGCAATGGCTTTGGCATAGCCCGGTGAGCGGTATGCCTTCAGATCCTCCGCTTGGCGCAGGATCACGATATCCTCCAGCTCTTCTTCGGGATCTGTGGCAGCATGTGCAAGCATCCGCGTGCGCAGCTCCTCAGCCGCTGCATCGAAGGTCAGCTCCTGCCCGATGCAGATGCGCTGGCCGTCGAACAGGGCAAAGAGGGTGCCTTTCCGGGCCGTGTTGATATCCAGACCGGTCTCTTCCAGCAATTCGCGGGCAATGGAGCCTTCCACATCGACACTGCCGTCAGGCCTGAGGTCGCTTAGATCGAGATTGCCGGCAGGCGGATAGCAGGCGCCGTGATTGGCGGTCTTTGGGCCCATGATCCCGTAGAGCAGTGCGCCGTCACTGCTGCGTACGATAGCAGAGCCGAACAGGTTGTAGGCTGCCCGGTCCGGTGCGCCCCAGTCGCGCCAGGCCAGAAAGGAGGCGTAATTCACCTCTGCGCAGCGGGCGGTGAGGTGGCCCTTGTCATGCTTCACCTGCAGCGTATGCAGCTTGCGTCCGTTCCAAAGGTTCGGGTTAGCACTCGTCAGTTCCTGCCAGTGCGCGGCGATGGCTTTGGCCTCGCGCGCTTCGAATGACCAGCCTTGAGAGCGCGACATATGCATGGCGATGCTGGTCAGCGGCAGGAACTGCGGCTCGAAAGTGTGCTCCATCATCGGAATGGGCTGGTCCGGGGCCATGGTGGAGGGGCGCTCGCTCAAGGTCCGGTAGCCCAGATGACGATAGAAGGGCGCGGCATGCGGATCGCTTTCAAGCAGGATGCGGTAAATTTCCTGATCGCGGGACAGGTCCTCGATGGCCGAGAGCAGCAGGCGGCCAAGGCCCTGTCCCTGATGCTCCGGCGCAACGAACAGGAAGCCGAGATAGAAGTGGTCCTGCCGCATTTCCCCGCCGGCAAAGGCAGCCATGCGCCCCTCGCGCTCTGCAACGATCAGAAGCTGCGAGGTGATGGTGGCCGGGGAGATGCGCTGCTCGGCACGGAAGGCATCCATTACCGCCGCCGGATAGCCCCAGGAGGCCTTGGCCCGGTGCAGGATCTGCGTCATTTCCGGAGCATCGGACAAACGGGCGCGGCGCAGGCTGAGGCTTGGAAGCACTGGGAAAATCCACGAATGAAAACAAAAAGAGGGCACACTATGGCTAGCGTGCCCTCTTACGTCCTGCAAGTGCAGGACCCAGTCTCTCATGTCTGATGCCTGCTGTTACGGCTTGATGCCCTCTCTTATGGCTTAATGAACGTGCCGTTGCGCAGTTCCGTCACCGCCTGGATCAGCTCCTCGCGGGTGTTCATGACGATGGGGCCGTGCCAGGCGATCGGCTCGCGGATCGGGGCGCCGGAGACGAGCAGGAAACGCATGCCTTCCTCGCCAGCCTGCACCACCACCTCGTCACCCGCCCCGAAGATCACCAGCGTGCGGTTGCCGGTTTCATCACGGATGTAGATTTCCTCGTTGTCGAGTTCCTTCTCCGTCAGCACGCCGAAGGGCTTTGAAGCATCGGCAAAGCGGCCTGCACCTTCAAAGATGTAGGCGAAGGCCTGACGGCGGGTGTCGACTGGCAGGCGCTTGGCGCGGCCCGGCGGAATGGTGATGTCGAGATACTGCGGGTCGGCGGCGATGCCATCCACAGGTCCCCGCTTGCCCCAGAACTCGCCACAGACAACACGCACGATGGTGCCGTCGTCATCCTGAATGACGGGGATGTCCTTGGATTCGACGTCCTGATAACGCGGCGCGGTCATTTTCAGGTTCGACGGCAGGTTAGCCCAGAGCTGAAAGCCGTGCATGCGGCCCTTGGCGTCGCCTTTCGGCATTTCCTGATGCATGATGCCGCGCCCGGCGGTCATCCACTGCACATCGCCAGCCCCCAGCGTGCCAGTGTTGCCAAGGCTGTCGCCATGGTCAACGGTTCCGGCCAGCACATAGGTGATGGTCTCGATGCCGCGGTGCGGATGCCAAGGGAAGCCGGCAAGGTAATCGCGCGGGTTTTCATTGCGGAAGTCGTCCATCATCAGGAACGGATCGGTCAGCTCCGGGTCCTGAAAGCCGAACACACGGTGCAGATGAACGCCTGCGCCTTCCAGAGCAGGGGTGGTGCCAGAAATCTGGCGGACGGGACGGATGGACATGGCAGCCTCCGGGTATCTTTTGAAGTTACCCTGAAGATAGGCCCCGTCGCGGCAGGGGCCAAGAGCGCGCGCTCATACACAGTGTTCAGCCTGCGTGAACGGCGCTGTGAACGGTGAAGTGCTGCAAATTGCGGCAAAGGGGTTTAAACAGGAGTGCAAAGTGCACATATCCTGCGTCATCCCGCCACAGTCATTTCCTCCTGCACGGACCCCGCCATGCAACCGGCCATTTCTATTGAAGCCCTTTCCAAGGTCTATGACAGCGGCTTTCAGGCGCTGAAGTCTGTGGATCTGTCCATCGGAAAGGGAGAGCTTTTTGCCCTGCTTGGACCCAACGGGGCCGGCAAGACAACGCTGATCTCCATCATCTGCGGCCTTGTGCGCGCCTCCTCAGGCCGTGTTCTGGTCAATGGGCATGATACGGTGACCGACTTCCGCGCCGCCCGCCGTCTGGTCGGGCTGGTGCCGCAGGAGCTGACGACCGAGTCCTTCGAGACGGTCTGGGCGACGGTCAGCTTCAGCCGGGGGCTCTTCGGCCTGCCGAAGAACCCGGGCCATATCGAGAAGATCCTGAAAGACCTGTCCCTGTGGGACAAGAAGGATTCCCGCATCATGACGCTTTCGGGCGGCATGAAGCGGCGTGTGCTGATTGCCAAGGCACTGGCGCATGAGCCGCAGGTGCTGTTCCTCGACGAGCCGACGGCCGGCGTGGACGTGGAGTTGCGCCGCGACATGTGGCAGGTGGTGCGCCGGCTGAAGGAGTCCGGCGTCACCATCATCCTCACCACCCATTACATCGAGGAGGCCGAGGAAATGGCCGACCGGGTGGGCGTGATCAACAAGGGCGAGATCATTCTCGTGGAAGAAAAGAGTGCCCTGATGAGCAAGCTTGGCAAGAAGCAGCTGAGCCTGCAGCTGAACGAGCCGCTGGCAACGGTCCCGGAGAGCCTCTCTGCCCATGATCTGGCGCTGGAGGATGAGGGCAGGGAGCTGGTCTACACCTACGACACCCAGGGTGAGCGGACCGGCATCACCAGCCTCATGAATGACCTGCGGGAGGCCGGTATCGCCTTTCGCGACCTGCAGACCCGGCAGGATTCGCTTGAAAAGATCTTCGTCAATCTGGTGAGGCAGTCCCAATGAACCTTCGTGCCATCCAGGCCATCTACATGTTCGAGATGGCCCGCACCCTGCGGACACTCTTCCAGAGCATCGTCTCGCCGGTGATCTCCACCTCGCTCTATTTCGTCGTCTTCGGCGCTGCCATCGGCTCGCGCATTCAGGAGGTGGATGGCATCAGCTACGGCGCCTTCATCGTGCCGGGGCTGACGATGCTTTCGCTGCTGACGCAGAGCATTTCCAACGCCTCCTTCGGCATCTTCTTCCCGCGCTTCACCGGCACGGTGTTCGAGGTACTGTCGGCACCGGTCTCCTATCTGGAGATTGTCATCGGCTATGTTGGGGCGGCGGCGACCAAGGCCATGCTGGTGGGGGCGATCATCCTCATCACGGCCAGCCTTTTCGTTGATATGCACATCCAGCATCCCTTCTGGATGGCGCTGTTTTTCGTGCTGACATCCGTCACTTTCGCGCTGCTCGGCTTCATCATCGGCATCTGGGCGCGCAATTTCGAGCAGCTGCAGTTCGTGCCGCTGCTGATCGTCACTCCGCTCGCCTTCCTCGGCGGCAGCTTTTACTCGATCCGCATGCTGCCCGAGTTCTGGCAGACGGTGACCATGTTCAATCCGGTCGTCTATCTCATCTCCGGCTTCCGATGGAGCTTCTACGGACAGGCGGATGTGGGTGTGGAACTGTCGCTGGCGATGACGCTTTTGTTCCTTGTGCTCTGCCTTGGAGTGATTGCGTGGATCTTCAGGACAGGCTATCGCCTCAAGTCATGATCCGGCTGACAAGGTGAGAGAGTGCCCGGCGTGACTGCATCCGTTTCCCGTTCGACGGCCTCCTTGCGCGTTTTGCGCGCCGGTCTGGCCGGTCTTGCCATCCTGACGCTGGCCGCCTGCCAGAGCGCGCAGCAGGCCTCGCGCCCGCCCGCTATGGCCGCTGTTGCCGCCGTGCCTGCGGTTCAGGCCACGGCAGATCCTGCGCCGCTGGCGGTGTCACTGGCGCCTGCCAAGGCCGAAGTGCGCGGCAAGTCGGTGCTGGTGGTCGATATGGCGACAGGGCAGGAGCTGGACAGCTTCAACGCCGATGCGCCGCGTTATCCGGCCTCGCTGACGAAGATGATGACGCTGTATCTTTTGTTCGAGGCGATCGACCGGGGCGAGATCTCCCTCGACAGCCAGCTTCCCGTGTCAGCCCGTGCAGCTTCCCGTCCACCCGCCAAGCTGGGCGTCGGCGCCGGCGGCTCGCTGCGGGTGGAGGAAGCAGTTCAGGCGCTGGCGATCCGCTCGGCCAATGACATGGCAGTCGCGGTTGCCGAACAGCTTGCTGGCACCGAGGATGCTTTTGCCGCAGAGATGACCCGCAAGGCACTGCAGCTCGGGATGACCCGCACGCGCTTCGTCAATGCTTCCGGCTTGCCCGACACCCGGCAGGTGACCACGGCGCGTGACATGGCAACGCTGGGGCAGGCCCTGCGCCGCCGCTTCCCGCAGCACATGCACTATTTCAGCGCGCCGTCGTTCCAGTTCCGCGGGCGAACGATCGAGGCAACCAACAAGCTGCTCGGCAAGGTTCCGGGCGTTGATGGCCTGAAGACCGGGCACATCGACATGGCCGGTTACAATCTTGTCGCCACCGGGCGCCGCAACGGCCGCCAGCTGATGGTCGTCGTCATGGGCGGGGCTACGGAAGCAGCCCGCGACAGGGAAGTGACCGCCCTGTTCGAGCGGTATTTCGCATCTGCCAGTGCAAGCCTGATGAACTGATCCCAGCCGCTGGCCTTGACGCCTGCAAAGCAAATGGGCCCGTCAATGACGGGCCCATTACAGGTCGTTGACAAAGCCAGAGCTTCTTCTCTTTCGTCATGGTCGGGCTTGTCCCGACCATCTGCAAGTCATTGATTTGGTTAGATCCTCGGCACAAGGCCGAGGATGACGATGGAGAGGTCGAAGGTTTGTCAGCAGTCTGAAATGGGCCCGTCATTCACGGGCCCATTATTTTGTTCGCTACAGCCTGGCTGCAGGATCAGTTGCGGGTCTTGTCGACCAGCTTGTTCTTGCCGATCACCGGTGCGGGCTATGCCCGCACCAGTTTTGAAACGTGGACCGGCAAGCCCGGATCAGTTGCGGGTCTTGTCGACCAGCTTGTTCTTGCCGATCCACGGCATCATGCCGCGCAGCTTGGTGCCGACTTCCTCGATCTGGTGGGAGTCGTTCAGGCGGCGGGTTGCCTTGAACTTGGCGGCGCCTGCACGGTACTCCTGCATCCAGTCGGAGGTGAACTTGCCGGTCTGGATGTCCTTGAGGACGCGCTTCATCTCTTCCTTCGTCTCGGCCGTCACGATGCGCGGGCCGGTGACATACTCGCCCCACTCGGCGGTGTTGGAGATGGAGTAGTTCATGTTGGCAATGCCGCCCTCATAGATGAGGTCGACGATGAGCTTCACTTCGTGCAGGCACTCGAAATAGGCCATCTCCGGAGCGTAGCCAGCTTCCACGAGGGTCTCGAAACCGGCGCGGATCAGCTCGACGAGGCCGCCGCACAGAACGGCCTGCTCGCCGAACAGGTCAGTCTCGCACTCTTCCTTGAAGGTGGTTTCGATGATGCCCGAACGGCCGCCGCCAACGCCGCAGGCGTAGGACAGGCCGAGGTCAAGGGCGTTGCCCGAAGCGTTCTGGTGAACGGCCACGAGGCACGGCACGCCGCCGCCCTTCTCGTATTCACCGCGCACGGTGTGGCCGGGGCCCTTCGGAGCGACCATCAGCACGTCAACGGTGGACTTCGGCTCGATCAGGCCGAAGTGGACGTTGAGGCCGTGAGCGAAGGCAATGGCGGCGCCGTCACGGATGTTGGCTTCGATGTGGTCCTTGTAGATGTCGGCCTGCAGCTCGTCCGGGGTGGCCATCATCATCAGGTCGGCCCAGGCAGCAGCTTCTGCCACGCTCATGACCTTGAGGCCGTCAGCCTCGACCTTCTTGGCGGTGGTGGAGCCGGGGCGCAGGGCAACGACGATGTCCTTGCAGCCGCTGTCCTTGAGGTTCAGCGCATGGGCGCGGCCCTGCGAGCCGTAACCGATGATGGCGACCTTCTTGGACTTGATGAGGTTCAGATCGGCATCGCGATCGTAATAAACACGCATGGGTCTTCCTTTCTCCCGTTTATCCCTGCCGCAGGCGGAAATCCCGCTGCGGCGTTTTGCTTTCTCCGGCCGTCAGCGTCAGGCGCCGAACAGCCGGTAGAACCTGTCCACGGCCAGAGCGGCCTGTGCATCGATGTCCTTCTCGCGCGGGCGCAGCGTATCGCCCAGCATCTGGCGGATATGCTGGTCGCGCAGGGCAAGGCCGTAGAGCACCTGATAGGCCTCCTCGGCATCATCGAACTTGAGGAAGCCACGGAACCGTCCTGCTTCCAGCAGGCTGCGGGCCCGGGCGGAAATGGTGTACTTGCCCTTGAGCAGCAACAGGCGTCCCAGCCGGGAATCGTCCCGGTTGGACTGGCCGATGGCCAGCCGGTTCAGCGCCAGCGATGTCTCGCCGGAGAGAACCTCCAGCAGCTCGCGCACGAAACCGGTGAGATGGGCCTTAAAGGTGGTGGCGTCGGTGGCGGCGGCCTCCGACGCAAAATGCACCTTGCTGGCCTGATAGGCGACGACAGCTGCCAGCAAGCCATCCCGGTCGCCGAACCACTTGTAGAGGCTTTCCTTGGAGCAATTGGCGCTGCGGGCAAGACCTGCAGTCGTCAGTGCCTTTTCGCCGCCTTCGACCAGCAGCTTCAGCGCACACTCCAGCACGGCCTGCTGGCGCGGGGAAAAGGCGGCTGCCTCATCCGGCAAGCTGTCGTGAAGGTCTGCACTGGCCAAGGAACCACTCCGAAGTTTCTGTACCGTACCGTACGGTTCATGGTTCTAGGCGAGGCTGCATGTGCCGTCAAGAGGCGAAGGAGGGGGATGGGGGCGGAAAGTGAGGCGTGCCATTTCCGGCCCGCCTCGTCTTCAGGGTCATCAGATGACGACTTGCGTTCCGATTTCCACCACGCGGCCAGTGGGCAGGCGGAAGAAACTGGTGGTGTCGGCTGCGTTGCGGGCCAGCTGGATGAAGATCCGCTTCGTCAGGCTGGTGAGGGGAGGGGCAGCTGAAGGAATGAGAGTGCGCCGGGACAGGAAGAAGGATGTCGACATGATGTCGAATTTGATTCCCTGCTTCCGGCAAGCCTTGAGCGCTCCGGGAATATTGGGATCCTCCATGTATCCGAAATTGACGGTGAGCCGCGTGAAGTCGTCGTTCAGGGGCGTAATCTCCACGCGGTCGTCTTCCTCCACATGCGGCACCGGCAATGTCTTGACGGTCATGATCAGGTTCTGCTGATGCAGCACCTTGTAGTGCTTGAGGCTGTGGAGCAGCGAGGTCGGGGCGCTTTCCTGGTCTCCGGTCATGAAGATGGCGGTGCCAGGCACCCGGTGCGGCGGGCTCTTCTCCAGTGTGGCGGCGAGTTCTGCCAACGGGATCTCCATCCGCCTTGTCTTTTCGAACAGCTTCTTGCTGCCCCGTGTCCATATGGTCATCACAGCCAGAAGCATCATGGCCATGAAGATTGACACCCAGCCGCCGTCCGTGAACTTCAGCATGTTGGCGGTGAGGAACGTGGCGTCGATAGCCGCGAAAGCCAGTGTCACCAGCAGGACCGTTGGCAAGGGCCAATTCCAGACGCCGCGCATGACCAGTGCCAGCAGCAGCGTGGTGACCAGCATCTGGCCCGAGATGGAGATACCATAGGCCGCGGCGATGGCATCCGACGAGCCGAAGCCCAGCACCAGCGCCAGCACACCTGCCAGCAGCAGCCAGTTGACCTGCGGCAGATAGATCTGGCCCGACTGGGTTTCAGACGTGTGGATGACCGTGACACGGGGCAGCAGATGCAGCTGTGCGGCCTGCCGTGCCATGGAAAAGGCGCCGGAAATCACGGCCTGACTGGCGATGACCGTCGCTACCGTCGCCAGCACGACAAGCGGCGTCTGGCCCCAGGCGGGCATCATCTCGAACAGCGGCTGGCTGATGGAGCCCCCTGTCTTCAGCAGATAGGCACCCTGACCCAGATAGTTGATCACAAGGGCGGGAAACACCAGCGCGAACCAGGTGTGGATGATGGGCTTGCGGCCAAAGTGCCCCAGGTCCACGTAGAGAGCTTCGGCACCGGTGACTGCCAGGAATGCTGCACCGGCCACAGCCAGAGCCACGCCGGTATGAGCCTGTGCGAAGGCAATGGCTTCCAGCGGATTGAGGGCGCGCAGGATGGCAGGATCGTCCATGACATGCCCCGCGCCAGCGGCAGCAAGACAGGCGAACCAGATCAGCATGACCGGGCCAAAGACGGCCGACACCCGCCCGGTGCCATAACGCTGGACCGCGAAGAGCGCTATGAGAATGCCTGCGGTGATCGGAATGATGTAGTCATCGACCGCAGGCACGGTAAGCTCGAAACCTTCGACGGCGGACAGAACCGAAATAGCCGGAGTGATCACTGCATCGCCGAAGAACAGCGCCGCGCCGATGACGCCGAGGGACACAACGGCAAGGCGCATCCGCCCGGCGGCAGACTGGGCAAGGATGGCCAGCGACAGGGTGCCGCCTTCGCCCTTGTTGCCCGCCCGCAGCACGATGAGCGCGTATTTGAGCGTAACGATCACCGTCAGCGCCCAGACGATGATCGACAGGGAGCCGATGATCTCGGTGCTGGTGGGCGGAACGGTTGCGCCATTCGTCGCGGCTCTCAGCGTTTCGCGAAGCGCATAGATCGGACTGGTGCCGATGTCGCCATAAACCACCCCGGCTGCACCCAGCATAAGCATGCCGTGGCTGGATTTGGGGAGATGATCTTGAGAGAGACTTGCCTCGCCCTCTACAGGGCCGCCGCCTGGGGTCATTGCTGACACTACCCCTGCTGTTTCATCCGCCACCGGTTGGTTCGTGCCGTCAGGATGAGCGGCAGAGCGGATCTTGCGGAACAGAAAACGCGGGTAAGCGCTTCCGGTTCCGGTCAGGGCCATTATTTAGCCCAAAGTTTGTCAGGCGCCCAGATGCGGAAACGGATATTCTCAAGCTTGGTTGTTCCCTGGAGTTGCCGATGAAGACGCCTGTCCTTGCCCTGTTTCTTGCTCTTCTGCCCGCCATGCCCGCCGCAGCGGCCAGCGCGGAGGATGTCTATCAGCAGGTGGAAACCATTCTTGGTGATGCCAAGGGGCTTGATCCGTTTCTGGAAGATGTGCGGCGTGCGCTGGTGACGGGCACGGGGGAAGATGTAGCGGCGCTTGCTGCCTTTCCCTTGCCGGTCAACAACAACGGCAGCTTCCACTCCGTTGAAACGGCTGAGGAATTCATCGCAGCCTACCCCCGGCTGGTGAGCCAGGCGACGAAGGATGTTGTCGCGGAAGCCGCCTATGAGGACCTTCTGGTGACGGACGAAGGCGTGGCCATTGGGGATGGGGCGGTCTGGCTCAGTCCGGTGTGTGAAGATAATGCCTGCGCAAAGAGCTACTGGGCGATTGTCTCGATCAACAACTGATCCCCGATCAAGGAGACAGGAAATGCGCATCGCTCTCTTGCTTGCACTTGCTTGTGCTGTTGCAGCGTGTCTGGTTCCGGCAACTCGCGCTTCTGCCGCGCCTGAGAACCGGTGCGGCTGGGTCGTCAACCCGGCACCGGGCAACTGGTGGCTGACCGACCGGGACGGCGACTGGATTCTCGCCACGCAGGGCTCGGACCGGGAAGCGCTGGGCATGGAGAATATCGGTGACATTTCCGCTGGTGACTACCGCGCCGTGAATGGCAATTACGGCTATGCATGCGGCTGCATGGAGGTAGAAACGGAAAAGAAAGACGGAATGCAGTTCATCACGGCCGTCTACTCCTTCCGCCAGCTCAAGCTTGCGCAATGCGAGAGGGACAAGTCCCTGCCAAAGATGGAGTGATGCTCCCGGGCTGCGCGCATTTGCGTCTTCGTGCGCGCTCTGGATGATACTTCATTACATCTTTGTCATGACCTATCTGTAACTTTGCAGGGCTCTTCTTCAGGTTTACTTCAGTTCCATCTCAGATCTGACTGAGAGGTGGTCAAGGAGACCAGGATGAAAAGCCGTTTTCTGATTGCAGTTGCTGCAGCAACTCTCATTTCAACATCCGCATTTGCGGCCAGTTCGCCGCACTGGACCTATGAAGGTGCGGAAGGGCCTGCCCACTGGGCTGATCTTGCCAAGAATTTTGAGGCCTGCGAGACGGGGCACGAGCAGTCCCCCGTCGATCTGACCCATACGGTCAAGGCGGAGCCTGCGGACATCGTGTTTCACTGGAACAAGGATGCCCATTGGACTGTTGTGAACAATGGCCACACCATTCAGGCAAACACCGATGATGGCGGCACCATTGATCTGGACGGCAAGTCCTATGTGCTGCGCCAGTTCCACTTCCACACGCCGTCCGAACACGCCATCGACGGCAAGAAGGCTCCGATGGAAGCCCACTTCGTGCATCAGGCCGAAGATGGCTCGCTGGCGGTCGTTGGCGCGATGATCGAGCCGGGCGGGGAGAATGACCTGTTCAAAGCCGTGATGGACAAGGCGCCGCATAAGGCCGGCGAAGAGGTGAAGGTTGGCACGGCGGATGCGGCTACGATGCTGCCCGCCACCCAGCACTTCTTCCGCTATGAAGGCTCGCTGACCACGCCGCCCTGTTCTGAAACCGTGGTCTGGACGGTGATGAAGGAGCCTATCAAGGTGTTCGAGGCCTCGATCAAGGAGTTCGAAGCCATCTACACCGCCAACGCCCGCCCGCTGCAGGAAATCGGCCGCCGGTTTATTCTGGAAAAGTGATCCGATCTGCCTTGCCTGAACCGGCAGCGAGGCTGGTTCAGGTTTGGCATCGGCTCTGCCTGAACCTGATGAGGCAAGGTCAAAGGCAGCGTAGTTTGATCCAGATGGTCCTATCGCAAGGCGTAACGCCGGATCAGCTCTTCTGCTATCTCATCATAATAGGCTGCACTGCCGTGCAGCCAATCGTACTCCACCCCTTGCTTGAACTTTTCCGAGATGAACCGGTCCTGAAAGCCAATGGCGTCAATATAGTTGCGTGCGTTGAAGAACTCACACCCCAACTCGACATAGGCCCTCTCGGATAGATTTTCATAAATCCTCCAAAGCTGAGGATCGTGATAACCTGCAAGATGCTGGGTTGGTGGGTCGCTGATGACCACCACTCTGAAGCCCCTGTTGACGATGCGCTTGATTAGGATCAGCTTATCGTGGTTTTCCTTCCCGAAGTACTGGAAGAATAGCGGGTTTGTTAGCTTGTTGTTGTGTTCTGTTTGAAGCCAGGCAGACAGGAAAGCAACGCTGCGATGAGTCTGCTGGCCTATGTTCGTGAAGATGATCTTCTGTCCGGCAGGGCCCTTGGCTGCCGGCTGCAAAAAGGGCAGGGTTTCCTGCCAGCGGCGGCGGGCAAGGGCATTCTCAAGCGGCACCCAGAGTTCTTCGTCATCAAGTGCAAGCTCGTTTGATGTCCACGCCTTGCCATTCATGATCATGCCGCCCGCGTGCGGCAGGCCGAGACGCTGGAAGGCAAGCGACAGGTGGCCCATGTGGCTGTCCCCGATGAGGCAGACGGATGTGTCCGCCGCATCTGTTGCGCCAGGCGCCCAGGACTCGAGGCCGACTTCATCGCACAGGATTTCATCGGCAGCCTTGGCGCTTTGGGCCGCTGCTGGCCGAAGCGGATCACCATTCCCCGGTGATCGCGCTATGGCGCCAATGCCTTCGCTGAAATGCGACATGACATGGGCCACACCTTCCGCCGTCACACTTCGCAGGTTCGCCTCATAAAAGCGGCCGCGCGCCGGGAATGCGGAGATAAGTTCATAGGAAGGGAAGTAGTCTACGCCTGACAATTCGCGGCAAAGGTCACCCGCCACGGCACGCAGCACTGATTTCGAGTAGATCGTGGCGCTGAGCACATGATCGCCGCTGGCGGTGGCCGTGAGCGGGACCGGGGAGACCGTGAGAAGGAACTTCAGATCCGGGTTTACCGTGCGGGCCAGACCGATGGCATCGGCCATGTCCCGGCGCACGTCTTCATAAGCCTGATTGACGAAACGAACGGTCCCGGGGTCAAACGTCCCGCGCAGTGTGCCCGGACACATGGGATAGACATGGCCGTCCCGGTGTATCCATGATTCCGTCAGTCCCAGCGTGAAGATGAAAAGGTCGGCCTCCTTCAGCCCCTTGCGGATTGCGTCCAGTGTCCGCTCGAGTGCCTCACGTGCGCCTTCACGGCTCTCGTATCCGCAGGCTGGCACAGCGGGGCGCAGCAGATCGAAATGGCGGCCATCCTCTTCAGCAAGGTCGAGAACGGGCGGGCGGGCGCCCAAGGCGAACTCCAGCCACTGGCGCAGCAGGGCTGCGGTGTAGATATTGCCGGTTCTGAACGAAAAGACGCCATACTGGCCGTCGCGGCGCTCGTTATCCGTCAGCTCTTCGGACGCAGGCTCCGTATCGGCCCAGTCGTAGCCATTGGCAGTCAGCCAGCGGCTGATGTGCTGGGCAAAACAGGAGCCTGCAGTCAGGATGCGGGTGTCACGGGAGATGGCGAAGCGCGGTTGCCAGATGTCCTTTAGGGCGCCGCCGCTGCCATGCTCGGTGATACCTGTCTTCCAGAAACTGGATTGCGGCAGGCTGGTATATGGATTGGTCATGGTCAGAATCGCCCGGCTTTATGCTGATCTAGGCTAGGGCGTTTCAGACGCGGTCACAAGCTGCGGGGGTACCCAGGCGTAAGGCCGGGCAGACCTAAACTTCCCCCATCGCCTTGCGGAAGCGCTGAACGCTGCCGGCGAAGCCATAGATCAGGGCGTCGGCGGTGAAGCCGTGGCCGATGGACATTTCGCGGATGAAGGGGGCGCGCTTGATCAGTGCCGGGATGTTCTCCACCGTCAGGTCATGCCCGGCATTGACGCCAAGGCCAGCGGCGCGGGCTGCTTCTGCCGTGGCCGCCACCTTGTCCAGCTCCACCTTCGCCCGTTCCGGGCTGTCGTAGCAGGCGCCATAGGGTCCGGTGTAGATCTCGATCCGCTCTGCCCCGATGGCGGCTGCCTCAGATGCCAGTGCAGGGTCCGGATCGAGGAACAGGGAGACGGTGACCGCCCATTCCCGCGCCGCCGTAATGGCTTCCTTCAGCAGTGCCTTGTCCGCGCCAAACTGCCAGCCGTGGTCAGAGGTGGTCTGCTCCGGTGCGTCGGGCACGAACAGCACCTGATCTGGCCGCGCCTTTTCCACCAGATCAAGGAAGTCCGGCGTGGGATAGCCCTCAAGGCACAGTTCCTTGTTGGGGAACCGGTCCTCGATCAGCTCCGCCAGATCGTACACGTCGCTTTTGCGGATGTGCCGCTCGTCCGGGCGCGGGTGCACGGTGATGCCCTTGGCGCCCGCCTCCATGGCGATCGCCGCCATGCCGGTGACGCTCGGCCAGGGCAGATCGCGCCGGTTGCGCAGCATGGCAATGGCGTTGACATTCACGGAAAGGCGGGAGGCAGTCATGGCGGGCGTCCGGCAATTGATTGAGGCGGCTGGTGCCGCAGAGTGCCGAAAATCGGCCGGAACGGCGCCCCTGTCAAACCGGATATTGCTGCGGTGACAAGAATTTATTCGCGCCGCCGTCAGGGCGGCCCCCATGAAAACCAAATGGCGCGGGGCCATGCCCCGCGCCGTTCGGGTCTCATCAGATCCGGGCCGTCACACCCGGTTCAGCAGGCGGGCGCGGATGGTGCCGGGGAGGGCGCGGATTTCCTCGAGGATATCGACCGCGTTCTCCACCTTGCCGTCCACATCCAGCACCACATAGCCGGTTTCCTGCACCGTCTGCATGTACTGGGCATGGATGTTGAGGTTGTTGCGGGCGAACAGGTCGTTCAGCGCACGCATGGCGCCCGGCACGTTGCGGTGCACCTGGATGAAGCGGGTGGCATCCGTGCCGCGCGGCAGCTGCACCTGCGGGAAATTGACCGCGCCCACGGTGGAGCCAACGTCCGAATATTCAACGAGGCGGCGGGAAACTTCCTCGCCGATGCGCTCCTGCGCCTCTTCCGTGGAGCCGCCCACATGCGGGGTCATGATGACGTTGGCAAAGCCGCGCAGCGGGCTGACGAACTCGTCGTTGTTCGATTTGGGCTCGGAGGGGAACACGTCGATGGCCGCACCGGCGATATGGCCGCTCTTCAGCGCCGCGGCGAGGGCGTCGATGTCCACCACCTTGCCGCGGGCATTGTTGATGAGGAAGCTGCCGGGCTTCATCTTCGCCAGCTCTTCGGCGCGGATCATATTCCGCGTCTCGGCCGTGTCCGGCACATGCAGCGACACGATATCGGAGCGCGACAGCAGCTCGTCCAGCGTGTCCACCGGCATCACGTTGCCGTGGCGCAGCTTGTCCACCTTGTCATAATAGATGACGGTGAGGCCCATGGCCTCCGCCAGCGTGGCCAGCTGCGTGCCGATGTTGCCGTAACCGACGATGCCCAGCGTCTTGCCGCGCACTTCGCGGGAGCCCGCTGCGGTCTTCATCCAGCGCCCGGCGTGGGCGGCATTGGACTTCTCGAAGACGCCGCGCATCAGCATGACGATTTCGGCAATGGTCAGCTCGGCGACGGAGCGTGTGTTGGAGAAGGGGGCGTTGAACACCGGGATGCCGCGCTCGCGGGCAGCGGCCAGATCCACCTGGTTGGTGCCCACCGAGAAGCAGCCGATGGCGACCAGCGTTCCGGCCGCCTCGATGACTTCACGGGTTAGCTGCGTGCGCGAGCGGATGCCCACCACATGCACACCCTTGAGCGCCTCGATCAGCGCCTCCTTGTCGAGCGCCTTCGGCAGCATTTCGACATTGTGATAGCCGCTGGCGTCCAGCACAGCCTTCGCTGTGGGGGAAATGCCCTCCAGCAGCAGCCAGCGGATCTGATTCTTCGGCCGGGACAAACCGTTGCTCATGGGCTTCTAAGCCTTCCTTGTGGGACCTTGCGGTCAGCAATCCGAGAGGGGCGGGCCGGAACGGAAAACGGTCACCGGCCGGAGCCGGTGACCGTATATTGCGTTGCGGCGCGTGCGTCTATGGCCTTGCGGTGTTCGACAGGG
The DNA here is from genome assembly GCF_036881715.1 of Pannonibacter anstelovis. Classification (NCBI taxonomy): domain Bacteria; kingdom Pseudomonadati; phylum Pseudomonadota; class Alphaproteobacteria; order Hyphomicrobiales; family Stappiaceae; genus Pannonibacter; species Pannonibacter anstelovis. The sequence goes on along the minus strand of NZ_JBAKBF010000014.1, from coordinate 77,160 downwards.
CCTTTCGAGTGAAGCTTACAGCCCTTCGGCGCCGCGCTGGACGGCGGCGACGCCGGTGCGGGAGACTTCAACGAGGCCCAGCGGCTTCATGATGGTGATGAACTGCTCGATCTTGGAGGTGCGGCCCGTGATCTCGAAGACGAAATGATCCGTCGTTGCGTCGATCACCGTGGCGCGGAAGGCATCGGCAAGGCGCAGGGCCTCCAGACGCTTTTCGCCATGGCCTGCCACCTTCACCAGCGCCAGTTCCCGTTCCAGCGGCTTGTCATTGGTGCCAAGGCGCGCCTGCACGGTGAGGTCGATGACCCGGTGCACCGGCACCAGCCGGTCCAGCTGGTGGCGGATCTGCTCGATCACCATCGGCGTGCCGGTGGTGACGATGGTGATGCGCGACAGATGCGCCTCATGTTCGGTTTCCGAAACGGTGAGGCTGTCGATGTTGTAGCCACGGCCCGAGAACAGGCCGATGACGCGGGCCAGCACACCCGGCTCGTTGTCCACCAGGATGGATAGGGTGTGGGATTCGATCTTGTCGCTGACTTCGGCCATGAAATAGGCGGAAGGGGCGTTGACGTTCTGTGCGTTCATGACGGTTCCTTGCCTCAGACCAGTGCCTTGCCTGCCGAACCGATGGCATTGGCCACCGCCTCGTCATTGGCTTCATCGGGAAGCAGCATTTCGTTGTGGGCCTTGCCCGAAGGAATCATCGGGAAGCAGTTGGCGAGGTTCGCCACGCGGCAGTCGAAAAGCACCGGCCTGTCGACGGCGATCATCTCGCGGATGGCATCATCCAGCTCGCCCGGCTTCTCGACGCGGAAGCCAACGCCGCCATAGGCCTCGGCCAGCTTCACGAAGTCCGGCAGGCTTTCCATGTAGGAATGGGACATGCGGTTGCCGTGCAGCAGCTGCTGCCACTGGCGCACCATGCCCATGTACTGGTTGTTGAGGATGAAGATCTTGACCGGCAGGTTGAACTGCACCGCTGTGGACATTTCCTGCATGTTCATCAGCACGGAGGCATCGCCCGCCACGCAGATGCTGAGCGCATCGCGGTGGGCAACCTGTGCGCCGATACAGGCGGGAAGGCCATAGCCCATGGTGCCGAGGCCGCCGGAGGTGAGCCAGTGGTTGGGCGATTCAAAACCGATATACTGCGCCGCCCACATCTGATGCTGGCCAACTTCGGTGGAGACATAGGTCTCGCGGCCCTTGGTCAGCTCGGCAAGGCGCTGCAGCGCATACTGCGGCATGATGATGTCGCTGTTGGGCGTATAGGCGAGGCAGTTGCGCGCACGCCACTGGTCGATCTGAGCCCACCAGGCCTTGAGCGCGGCTGGATCGGCCTTGGCCCCGGAGGAGCGCCACAGGCGGACCATGTCTTCCAGCACGTGGCCGACATCGCCGATGACCGGAACATCCACCTTGACAACCTTGTTGATCGAGGAAGGGTCGATGTCGATGTGGATCTTGCGGGCGTTGGGGGCGAAGGCATCGATGCGGCCGGTGATGCGGTCATCAAAACGTGCGCCGATGCAGACCATGACGTCGCAGTCATGCATCGTCATGTTGGCTTCGTAGGTGCCGTGCATGCCCAGCATGCCGAGCCAGTTCGCGCCGGACGCGGGATAGGCGCCAAGGCCCATGAGCGTCGAGGTGATCGGGAAGCCGGTGAGCTGGACCAGCTCGCGCAAGAGCTGACTGGCGTGCGGACCGGAGTTGATGACGCCGCCACCTGTATAGAAGACCGGCTTCTTCGCGCTGGCCATCAGCTCGATGGCCTGACGCACGGCGTTGAGATCGCCCTTGACCTGCGGGCGGTAGCTCTTGTGCGCCGCTGCCGGGTTGGCCGTCGGGCCCTGATAGGTGCCGGTTGCGAACTGGACGTCCTTCGGAATGTCGATCACGACCGGGCCGGGGCGGCCGGAGGTGGCGACATAGAAGGCCTCATGGATGATGCGCGGGAGGTCGTTGACATCGCGGACCAGCCAGTTGTGCTTGGTGCAGTTGCGGGTGATGCCAACCGTGTCGCATTCCTGGAAGGCGTCCGTGCCGATGAGATGGGTCGGAACCTGGCCGGTGATGCAGACCAGCGGAATGGAATCGAGCATCGCATCGGTCAGCGCCGTGACCATGTTGGTCGCGCCGGGGCCGGAGGTGACCAGAACAACGCCGGGGCGGCCGGTGGAGCGGGCATAACCTTCTGCCGCATGGCCGGCGCCCTGCTCGTGGCGCACAAGGATGTGCTCGATGTCGTCCTGCTGGATGATCTCGTCATAGATCGGCAGTACCGCGCCGCCGGGATAGCCGAAGATATGTTTCACACCCTGGTCTTTAAGCGCCTGGAGCACCATGCCGGCTCCGGTCATCTCCCGTGTCATCGTCTGCTTCCTTGCCTTGGCTTCTTGATCCGAAATCTCTTGATCTTGCCGTGTTTGAAGTGTGTCCGGAGGGCTGGAACGAAAAAGGGCTCCCGAGGAGCCCTTGCTGCGCGCCAGCCTGTTCCGAACGGGTCTACCGTTCAGGCCGCGCGCGTTCCTACTACCAGAAGCAGCTGAGAAGCTGCGAAAATCTGCTTCGCCATCGGGCGTCCCGCTTTCTGACTGCCGGTCTTGCTGTAAAGGCCGGTCATGACAAGTTCCAGTCCCGCAGGCCACCTTCGGCAGCTGCTGCAGTTGCGCTGCACACTAGTATTGGTGCCGAGGGTTGGTCAAGCGGAAATTCTGATTATTTCGCAAAAGCCCGTTTGTGTTGCCGAAAGTTGCGGGGAGGGGGTGGGTGTCTCTCGAAATGGCGGATTTCTGCGGGTCTTGACGGCTTCTGAAAAGTTTTACACAGGCGCCACAAAAACTTCATCGAACCCTCTTGCATGTCCGGGAGGTGCTGGGTATAAGCCGCTCATCCGAAGCGGACAGGCGCTGACGCCGCCGCGACGAGATGGGTGTATAGCTCAGTTGGTAGAGCATCTGACTCTTAATCAGACGGTCCAAGGTTCGAATCCTTGTGCACCCACCATCTCCTTCCCTTGAAAATTTTATGAAAGTCTGGCCGCTGTGCGGTTGGTTTTCTAATTCTCTTCTCTTTTTTCCATCCGTAAAAAATGCGATGCAGATCACGGATCCGCAGGGCAGGGTTGTGCATTGTCCGGGCAGGCCGGAGCTTTCCGGCATTCGATTCTGATGACACGCAGGTGGAGTTTCCATGAAATCGCTATTCGCCACTGGCGCCCTGATCCTTGCGGGCTTTGTTTCTGCTGCTGCAAGCTCTCAGGCGGCCGAGACCGGCTGCGCCGCAGATGTTGCCTATGCCGCTTCCGTTCTCGAAAAGGCCGCGACTGAGCGCGCCGGTGCGGCGCTTTCGGCGATGACGCCGGTGGAGGAGAATGGCCGCTGCATTCTGCGGGATGTTTCCCTGCCTTTGACCGAAGGGATGGTTACCTACACGTTCGAGGCAGACGAGGTGGCCTGGACCGCGCATTGGGGCGCTGGCGGGCGGGAAATCGCGCCGCAGAAGCTCGTGCTGGAGATGACCGGCGCGCGCAACATCCCGATGTTCGAGGGCATGCCGGAGTCTATCTATCAGATGCGGCTGATTGGGGAGAGAAGCCGCGGCAGCGTTCATCTCGACTATGAGCTGGACCCGGAGCGCAAGGAACTGGCGCTGAACAGGTTTGAAATCGACATGGGCAGCGGCACACGGATGCGAGCAGCGGCGCGGCTTGGGGACTTTGACCTTCCCGGACTGTTGGCCGTGCCTGCGCAGATGGACAAGGCTGCGCAGATCCGGCTGCACGAGCTCGATCTCAAGCTTGAGAATGGCGGCTTCTTTGAATCCATGTCAGCCGTCTGGATCGCATTCCTTTATCCAGCCTACGGGGATACGCCCGAGAATGCCGTTGCGGCTGCAAAGCAGCTGCTCGCCGGGCAGGTTGAAAGCCTGCCGGATCAGCTAGTGGATCAGGAAAGCCGCAAGGCATTGGCCTCCATCATTGCCTCCGTTCCGCATCCATCCGGGTTGTTGCACGTGAATGTCAGCTCGGCAAAGGGTGTTTCGGCACTGGATTTCGCGCCCCTGGCTGCGCTGGAGCCGATGACCCTCGAGGCCGCGCTGCCTTATCTGGAGGGCGTGAAGATCACCGTGCGTCATGATGACGTGCCGTCCTGCGTCTGCGAGAGCCGCTGGTAAGGCAACCGCATTTCGAAAAGCCGGCCTTTGCGCCCGGTCAGGCCCGCCTGGCCGGGCGTAATTTTTGCCCGCAGCTGTGAATTAAATCCTCGGTTGTATTTGGTTGCAAAGATCTGACGCCTGAGGAGGGGCTTTATGCCCTCCGCAGCTTTGCGTATTCAGGGTTGCATGTGCGGTGCATTCTCGCACTTCATCTTATGCGTGCAAGGCGTTCAGGCTGATTCCGTTTTCCTGCCTGCTCAAAGACGTTTTGCTGAATTCAAGATTAAAATTCTAATACGCAGCAATATCATGCTTAACAAAGTATTAAATTATTAGTTTGTGGCTATAAAAAATCCCGCTAAGGTTGTCACGAAGGAATTTCTTCTGCGTCTATCCTGGCAAGCCCACAGGGTGAGAGGGTCTGCGTCGAAGACTTTCGTAGTTGAAACCGGGAAACGCGCAATGACGAGTGTTTTGCCTGCAAACGGATTGTGGACCAGCTGGATCGATGACGCGCCTGTTCTGCGGCGCCGGGCTTTGCGCCTGACAAAAGGGGACAGGGAGGAGGCGGAGGATCTGCTGTCCTCCACCCTGATCAAGGCGGTGTCACACGTGGAGCGTGCAGAGACCCATATCCGTGAGCCGCGTGCCTTCCTGCTCTTTGCGCTCAAGAACGAGTACATCAGCAGGTTGCGCCGCAAGAACTCGGAGCGTCAGGTGCGGGATTTCTCGGCTGACATCTACGAGGACAACGACACGGGCTTTGCCGATGTGCGCCCCTCGCAGGAGCATCTGCTGTGGCAGCAGGAAATCCTGCGGCGGGTGATGGCGGTCATGAACTCCCTGTCTGCGGAGCACCGCCGGATCTTCGAATTGCGCTTCTGCGAGGAACAGAGCTACCGGGACATCGCCGATGTGCTGGGAATTTCCGAGGCTTTGGCCCGCAAGCGGGTGCAGACCTTGCGCCTGACGCTGAGGGCAGCCCTTGGTGAAACCGGGCAGGACCACTGGAACCAGCCGCAGGAGCGGACCGCAAAAACCGCTCCCTCGCGGCCCTCACGGACGAAAGCCTGACGCGTCCAGATTTATGTCGGGTCATCGCAAACCGAACAGGAACAGGAAATGGCCGATCAGCTTGTAAATTCCCAGATCACCGATGCGGTCACCCAGACCAATGTGAAGGTGGTCGCCGAAGCGCCCTCTCAGGCCATCGCGAGCCTCTATCAGGTCAGCAGCCATGCGACGGGCCTGTCGATCCAGAATGCGGTTCACAGCCAGCAGGCTTTGAACCAGGTCATGACGGCGGTCGTCTCCAAGGCGGTGCAGCTGATCATGGAAGTGGGCCAGTAGGATCAGGGCAGCGGGTTCTTCCATTCCGTCCTGATGTACCCAGAGGCGCTGCTTACTGACGGGCGCGCGATGAGGGAGCTGTGCCATGGCGATGAAGCCGATCCTGGAACGTCTGCGTCAGTCTGCTGCCGCTGCGGTGAAGCGGGCCGGCGAACACGGCAGGCAGAGTGCCTGGCTGGATGGCTGGCTGTCCGACTGGCAACACGGCGATGAGGCCTTGAGCAGGAGCACTCAGCCCAAGGTGCCTGCAGCGGCGGAGACTAACGTCACAGTGCAGGCGCCATCAGGAGCTCTGCAAGGGGTTGCGGCTCCTGCTGACGGACCGCCGCCACATCTGGCCTCAGAGAGTGTGCAGGGCCAGCGCGCGCCGCAGGCCTCAACAAGTTCCAAGGTGACGGCACAGCCTGCAAGCGCGGCTGACCGAAAGCCGCCCGGGCGCTTGCAAGGGGCTGTTAACGTTAACGCAGGCCCGCACCGGCGGATTGATGTGCCGCCACAGACGCTGCGTCCGGCGAACGGGCGCCTTGTCAACGGCAGGCCGGTGAACCTTGAGGCGGCCTTTGCCCCGCAGCTTGAGAAAGACCTGTCAAAGGAGAAAAGAATGCCTGGAGATCCGACTGCCCCTGTGGGTGCGACACCGCCTGACACTTCGGCGCTGAACAAGCAGATCGTGCAGGCGGTGAACTTCACCAACTATCAGAATCTGGCGAATGCGCCCGCCATGGTCATCACGCCGCCGGAGATGAGCGTCGGCCAGACGACCGCCATCGCGGTGCAGGATGCCGAAAGCTACATGAATGCCATCATGCAGATTGCGGTGGCCGGACAGGCAGTCGCCATCAAGAAGGCAGCGCAAGGGCCGGCAGGTGAACTGATTGCCGTGCCGCTGATGGCGGAAATCCAGGCCATGGTGCAGGCCGCCGTTGCTGTCTACGGCAGTGTAAGCACCACTGCTGGAACCTCGGCCTCCACGGTGATCGGTGATCTGAAGACGGCCGTGTCCTGAAGGCCTGCTGGCTGTTGAAATCCTGAAGAACAGGCACGGGAAGCGTGCCGCAGAGGCCGGATCAGCTCCGGCTGTTGGGAAGGTGTGTCATGGAACTGAGTACGGATGGCTTGTGCCGCGATCTTGAGGTGCTGATCCAGTGCTTCCTCGAAAACTGGGCCGAAGAGATTGGCCAGTCCTGCGGTGCGCCGGGGGAGAGCACGCTCTTTAGCGTCTATCCTCAGGTCATCACGCAGTTGTCCTGGGCGCGCACGGCGCTGGGGCAGGCGGGTGAGCTGTTGCAGTTGTCCAGCACCGGAGACGTGACAACCGTCACCACTTGCGAAATGGCAGCCGTGTTCGACGTTGATGGGAACGGGAGAGCTTCGTGCTCTGCCCCTGTCCCGGACAGCAGCTCCGACAGCCTGATGCGTGACGCGCTTGCCTTCATCAGCCAGTCCATGCGCAGCACCGGCCGTTCGGCCAAGACCCGTAAGGAGAGCGAAAATGACGGACGTAGAGACCGGCACCGGAGTTGAGCCCAAGGCTGCACCGGCATCCCCGCAGCCGGGCGCCCAGTCCGGCACCCCACCTTCCGTACACCCCTCTGGCCACCAGCCTGGCACTGAAAGCGCAGGGCAGGTTCCGTCCGTTCCTGCACCCCAGCTGGACGTTCCCAAGGTGAGCGTGCCGGAAGTGCCCGTTCCGGAGGTGCCTGTTCCGGAGGTGGCTGTGCCGGTGATGACAGCGGCGGCCGCCGCAGCTCCTGGCGCGGACGCAGGCAGTGCCCGGGGCGAGGGGCGCGATGCGGGTCGCGGCGAGGGCCGGGGCACAACAGGGCGGGGTGGAGATGAAGCCGCCGCTGGGGCGTCCGGCCAGCCGGAGGCGGCAGCAACCGGTGAGTTCGCTCGCGATCTTGCCGGGGGCGGGGGAGATGGCAAGGGCGCTGTCTCCAGCGGTACTGCCACAGGGGCGCAGCTGCTGCGCCAGTTGCTCATCGAGCATCTGAAGGTGGCCGCCCTGCAGTCGGGCTATGCCCAGGTAACGCAGGCCTTGCCGAAGGTGCTGGCCGCCGGTATCGAGGCAGGGCAGCGCAAGAAAGCCGCAGATAAGGCCTATGAAGAGGGGCTTGCTGTTGCCGTCAAGGTGCTGACAAGTGCCCGCGACGCGGCGAAAAACCTCTCAAGCTCCATTCAGGGCGAGCAGGAGACGCTGGCTAAATTGCTGGCAGACAACGAGGAACTGGTCAAGCTGCCACAAGATGCGGTGAAGGCCCTGAGCGTCATGGAGCAGATCGGCCACAATCTGGCGACCCAGAAGGCCGGACTGTCAAATCCGACCGTACGGCAGGGGCTTCAGTATCAGATTGAACAGATGAAGCAGCATCTCACCGGTTCGTCGCGCTGATTGAATATAAGTATCATTAAGAACTTTTGCCTTCGCGATTAAGTCGCGAAGGCTTTGTTTTTTTATTTTTCGTATGTGCTTTAATTTCATGAAATCTGTCACGTGGCGTAGTTGGTGGCGTCTTTTCTTGTGCAGGTGATTGGCTGATTCCGGCCAAGCCGCAGATCAAGGAGATGAATATGGCCGCACCCACAACCGTGAGCCCGATGATCACTGATGCCGTGACCCAGTCCAACGTCAAGGTTGTTGCCGAGTCGCCGGCGATCGCGCTGAGCACGCTCTATCAGTCCATGTCCCACTCGACTGGCATCATGTTCCAGAATGCGGTCGCAGCCCAGCAGCAGCAGAACTCGCTGGCTCAGGCCGCAACCAACCAGGGCATCATGCAGATCTATTCCGTCGATACGACGGCCGCAGCTGGCGCTTCCGAGAAGGTTGCCCAGACGGGCGTGTCTGACAATCTGAGCAGCCTTCTGACGGTGCTGCAGTCCTTCAGCTGACCGGAATTCCGGGACGCACAGACCAGACCAGACCAGATTGGGGCCGGCTTCACGCCGGCCCTTTTGTCATGTGAGGACCTGCGAAATGCCAGGATGCTCTCTCACAGGTGCCTGGGATTGACGTCCTATGGGGTGTAGAGGGCCGCATGCGGTGCTGGCCCGCCTTAAGGAGTAAAAGAGATGGCCGATCCCACCACCGTGAGCCCGATGATCACCGATGCAGTGACCCAGTCCAATGTGCAGGTCGTTGGCGATGCGCCCGCCGTTGCGCTCAGCACGCTCTACCAGTCGCAGGCCCATTCGCTTGGCATCCTGTTCGAGAATGCGGTTGCAGCCCAGCAGCAGCAGTACAGCCTCTCTCAGGCTGCAGCGAACCAGGGCATCATGCAGATCTATTCCGTCAACACAACGGCCGCAGCGGGTGCCACGGAGAAGGTGGCGCAGACCGGTGTGTCCGACAATCTGACCAGCCTTCTGACCGTACTGGGCGCGCTGGGCGGCAGCGGCCGCTGATAGGGCTGCCTCACTCTGGTGCTGCTGCTTGCGGCTGCCAACAACTGGGGCCGGCTTCATGCCGGCCCTTGCTTTGCATCCCGGCTGCACGCAGCCGTCGCTTGAAAGGTGGTGGAGGGGGGGTACTGTGAACCTCTGTTGGACATGAGGTCATCGGGGAGGGGCAGATGGAAGCTGCTGAGGCGGATGGGCCGGACATTTACGCATGGGAGGCAGGTAACACCGCCCGGCCCGTGCCCGAGCATCCCGCATCCCTGCGCGGCCTTCTGCATACCTCCACCCATCACTCCACCGGCTTGCTGTTCGGGAATACCCGCAGCTCATACGAGAACCGGCGGATTATTGAGCAGGCTGTCAGATCGGGAACAGATGCTCGTGGAAGCCCCTATCAGATGCCCATCGGCTTCAGCCCTGACCTGATCGCGCCGCAGAGCGGTGTCCCGGACAGCATGCTCAGCCTGCTGACTGTATTGAACGCATTCAAAGGCCGGTTCTGAGAGGGGAGTGGAGCAAATTGCTCACGTCTTCCACAGTCAGGGATTGAAAAATTCCCGCCCTGCCTCACACTGTCCGCAAGGTGGCGTCCTAAGGGGTGTAACGGGCCTGAAGCTTCAAAGGCCTGCTTGAAGGAGTGAATTACATGGCTGATCCTACCACCGTGAATCCGATGATCACCGATGCCGTCACGCAGTCGAACGTGAAGGTTGTCGGCGAATCTCCGGCTGTTGCCATCAGCACCCTCTATCAGTCGATGGTGCATTCGACCGGCATCCTGTTCGAAAACGCCGTTGCCGCCCAGCAGCAGCAGAACTCGCTGGCGCAGGCCGCCGCGAACCAGGGCATCATGCAGATCTACACGCTGGACACGACCGCAGCGGCCGGTGCGACCGAGAAGGTGGCCCAGACCGGCGTTGCCGACAACCTGACCAGCCTGCTGACCGTTCTGAACGCTTTCAGCGGCGGCCGCTGATCCCTTTCCCGGACCTGAGGAGCCGGGAGCACTGGAGCGCTGTCCTTTCCTTGCGGGAGGGCTGCGCTCCCTTTTGCGTTTTTGCACCGGGCGGGTTTATAAGGCGGATCAGAAGACAGAACGGCGGCAGTTGCGCGCCGCATCACCCAGGTTTGCCGCATGTACCTCGTCGCCGCCCTTTACAAATTTGTTCCCCTCGAAGATTTCCGCGATCTGCGCGGGCAGTTGCTGGAGCTGTGCCAGACGCATGAAATCTGTGGCAGCCTGCTGCTGGCGGCTGAAGGGATCAACGGAACAATCGCCGGGACGGAGGAAAACCTGCGCCATGTGCTTGGCGTCATCCGTCAGGACCCGCGCCTTGCGGATCTCACCCACAAGGAATCCTGGTCCGAGCGCAAACCCTTCCAGCGCATGAAGGTGCGGCTGAAAAAGGAGATCGTCACCCTGGGCGTCGAGACGGTCGATCCACGCAAGCGGGTCGGTTCCTATGTGGCGCCGGAGGATTGGAACGGTCTCATTTCCAGCCCGGACGTGCTGGTGATCGATACCCGCAATGATTACGAGTTCGCCTTCGGCACCTTCGAAGGGGCAATCAACCCGAAGACCCGCTCCTTCCGGGAATTTCCGCAGTGGCTGAAGGCGCAGCAGGCGCTGGAGAGCAAGCCGAAGGTTGCCATGTTCTGCACCGGCGGCATCCGCTGTGAAAAGGCCACTTCGCTGCTGCTGGACATGGGCTTCGAGGATGTGTTCCACCTCGATGGCGGCATCCTGAACTATCTGGAAAAGATGCCGGAAGAAAAAAGCCTGTGGTCCGGCGAATGCTTCGTCTTTGACGAGCGCATCGCCGTCGACCACAGCCTCAAGGCCACCTGGGGCCGTAACATCCCTGAAGAGGCCAAGGACTTCGTCCGCAAGCCGGACGTGGAAGATCTGTCTGCGCAGGGCTGAGTTTCAGCCCTTCGCTCCAAACCTGTGAGACGGCAGGCCCGTCAGGCCGGGGCGCAGATGGAAGAGGCTGCCGGACTGCGGCGCGGCTTCGATGCTGGGTGCATCATCCGGGCGCAGGCTGGTGATGACGAGATCGGCCAGCTCCGGCCCGCAGAAACAGGGCATGGTCGGGCGCGGCACGGGCAGGGTGAACTTCGCCAGAAGGGCGCCTGCGGGCGAGAAGCAGTTCAGCACGCCGGCCGAAACGCCTGCGCTCCAGTAATTCCCCGAAGAATCGACCGTGGCACCATCCGGGCGGCCCGTCTCGTTGGTGAGCTGGGCAAAGCGGGTGCGCTCCGACACGGCGCCGGTTGCCGGATCAAAGCGCCAGCGGTCCACCCAGCCAGGCGAGCTGTCGGCATGATACATGGCGGTGCCATCTGGCGACCAGGCGAGGCCATTGGAGACATGCAGTCCGTCGAGGATCTGCGTCACCTTGCCATCGGGGGCAACCCTGTAAAGTCCTGCCACCGGCTGGCGCGGCGAACGGTTGTCCATGGTGCCGACCCAGAAGGCACCATCCGGCCCTGCCTTGCCGTCGTTGAGGCGCGTATGCGGATTGTCAGCTTCGATGCTGGCGATGGTTTGCTGCGCGCCGGTTTGCGGATCGAACAGGATCACCTGATCCCAGACGGCCACGATCAGCCGCCCATCCTCACACAGGGCGAAGGAGCCAACCTCATTGGCGAAGGTCCAGGTTTCCAGCTCACGGCTCTTCCAGTCGAGAGCGTGAATGGCCTTGCCCTTGATATCGGTGAAGAAAAGCTTCTGGCGGCGCTCATCCCAGGTGGGGCATTCGGCCAGCGCGAAGCGGCCATCGAGCAGACAGGTGATTTCGGCAGTCAAGAAAGGCTCCGGATCCATGGATGCGTCGTTTGCGCGCACTATAGGCGGAAGGAGCTGTTGGCGTCGACCTTGCTGTGGTCAGTCGGTGCTTCGGTGGGTACTGTCCAGTGGAAAGGCTGTCTTGCGGACGATGGGCCGGATGGCGAAGGAGGATTTCATCCGCGAAACGCCGGGCAGCCGTGCCAGGGTTTCGCGGTGCAGCCGCTCGAAGTCGTTGGGGTCCTCCGCCGCAAGCCGGAGCAGATAGTCTGCATCACCCGCCATGAGATAGCATTCCATGATCTCGGGGGACTGCCCCACGGCCTGCTCGAAGGCGAGAAGGACCTCGTTGGACTGGCCCGTCAGGGAGATTTCGACGAAGACATCCATGCGCCGCCCAAGCTTGCGCTGGTCAAGCAGAGCGGCATAGCGGCTGATGATGCCGCACTCCTCAAGCGCCCGCACGCGGCGCAGGCAGGCAGATTGTGAGAGGCCGATTTTTTGTGCCAGATCGGCGTTTGGCATCCTCCCGTCCTGCTGAAGCAGGGTGAGAATACGCTTGTCGATCCGGTCTAATTTCATCGCGCCTCGCAGAATATGCGGAATATACCGCCCAAATTCGCATTGTAATGCAAAAATGCCGCTCACGCTGCAAAGAACGCAAGCCTATTCGATCACATCTCCTCTAGTGTCATCGCATAAATCCTTACCAGAGAGGAATAAACGATGCGCATTGGTGTTCCAAAAGAAATAAAGAACCATGAATACCGCGTTGGCCTTACGCCGGATAGTGTCATGGAAGTTGTGGCTCATGGCCATGAAGTTTATGTCGAGACGAATGCAGGTTCCGGTATTGGGGCTGAAGATGCTGCCTACGTAGCGGCCGGGGCCAAGATCTGTGCAACGGCGAAGGAAGTCTTCGATGTCGCCGAAATGATCGTTAAGGTGAAGGAGCCGCAGGCCGTTGAGCGCGCCATGCTGCGCCCCGATCACACGCTTTTCACCTACCTGCATCTGGCCCCGGATCCGGAGCAGACTGCAGACCTCGTCAAGTCCGGTGCGACCTGCATTGCCTATGAAACCGTGACCGATGGCCGCGGCGGCCTGCCGCTTCTGGCGCCGATGTCACAGGTTGCCGGCCGTCTTTCGATCACCGCTGGCGCCAATGCCCTGCAGAAGGCGGCTGGCGGCTCGGGCATTCTCGTCGGCGGCGTTCCGGGTGTGGCGCCTGCCAAGGTCGTTGTCATCGGAGGCGGTGTCGTCGGTGCCCATGCCATCACCATGGCGCTGGGCCTTGGCGCCGATGTGACAGTGCTGGACCGGAACGTCGATGTGCTGGCCGGGCTGTCGCGCACCTTTGGATCGGGCCTGCGCACCGTCTATTCCACCAAGGCAGCGCTTGAGCAGTATGTGCTCGACGCTGATATCGTTGTGGGTGCCGTGCTGGTGGCCGGTGCTGCCGCGCCGAAGCTGGTCACCGCTGACATGATCCGCCGCATGAAGAACGGCTCTGTCGTCGTGGACGTTGCCATCGACCAGGGCGGCTGCTTCGAGACCTCCCGCGCAACCACCCATGCCGAGCCGACCTATATCGTTGACGGTGTGGTGCATTATTGCGTCGCCAACATGCCGGGCGCCGTGCCGCGCACCTCGACCTTCGCCCTTAACAACGTGACGCTGCCTTACACGCTGGCGCTGGCCGATCAGGGCGCCAAGGCTGCGCTCCTGGCCAATCCGGCCTTCCTGCCGGGTCTCAATGTCTACAAAGGCAAGGTGACCTGTCAGGCAGTGGCCGAGGCTCTGGGCTACGACTATGTCGCGCCGGAAGCCGCGCTGAAGGCCTAAGGCTTTCACTGACTGAATGACATGAACCCCGGTGCTGCAAGGCGCCGGGGTTTTGTCATGCGGTTTTGCTATGGTTTTTATTCGGGGCAATCGATGCGGTAATAGATGCCGTCCGGGCCGCGCTTGACGCATTTGCCGGGAGTGAGGGCGCCAATCAGGCCGCCGCCCGCCGCGCCCATCACGCCGCCGGCAACGGCTGCGCCCGGATTGCCGCCCAGCAGCCAGCCTGCGCCAGTGCCTGCCGCCCCGCCGATAGCGGCCCCTGCAACGGCTCGTTCTGTCTGACTGGCTGAGCCGCAGGCGGCAAGTGCAAGCCCGGATGCAAGCAGCAGCGCTGCGGCGGGGAAGGGGACCTGTGGCACGGATCTCTCACAAAACAAGAAGGCCTTCCCCACCGATGGATGGGGAAGGCCTTGCCTGTCAAGTCAAGCCTGCCGCTTACGGGCAGACAACCCGGTACGGGCGGCCGTAACGGTCATAGGCCACGCAGTTTTTCGGCGTGGTTGCCGAGCCGACAATCGCACCACCGGCGCCGCCGATGACGCCGCCAACAAGGGCACCGCCCACGTCGCCCGTCGCCGCGGCACCGATTACGGCACCGGTCGCGGCGCCAAGACCACCGCCGACCAGGGCGCGGTCACGCTGGCTGTCGGACTGGCAGGCTGCGAGCAGCAGACCGGCCGCAGCAAGAACAACGAATCTCTTCATCTGATTTCTCCCGAAATTGCGGATATGATTCCGCAACCAAGACCGGCACCATTATTAGTCCAAAGTGACAGGATTGCGGTGATCCATGTCACTTTTTAACCGACTGGCGCTGATTTGGTTCCAATAAATCGCACCCGTTCACCTCTCAAGGTGACTTCGCAGCCAAGTTCCGTCAAGCGCTACGTAATGCGGCCAGCAAACCGCGTGTGGACGCGTCCTTGCCTTCAGCGGAGACTTCGCCCTTGACCATAGGCAGCAGGGCCGTTGCCAGCTCCTTGCCAAGTTCCACGCCCCACTGGTCAAAGGAGTTGATGCCCCAGATGACGCCTTCCACGAAGACGCGGTGCTCGTAGAGCGCAATCAGACGGCCCAGGGCAAAGGGTGTCAGCTGGTCATGTACGATGGTGATAGACGGCCGGTTGCCGGGGAACACCTTGTGCGGAGCCAGACGCTCCACGTCATCTGCCGCCATGCCGGCCGCTTTCAGCTGCGCCTTGGCTTCATCCAGCGTGCGGCCGAGCATCAGGGCCTCGGACTGGGCGAGGCAGTTGGCCACCAGCATCTCGTGATGATGCGCCAGCTCCGGTTCATGGCCCTTTGCGGCGACGATGAATTCGCACGGGATCACCGCCGTGCCCTGATGCAGCAGCTGATAGAAGGCGTGCTGGCCATTGGTGCCGGGTTCGCCCCAGACCAGGGGACCGGTCTCGGTTTCCACCGTGGTGCCATCCAGCGTCACGCGCTTGCCGTTTGATTCCATGTCGAGCTGCTGCAGATAGGCGGGCAGGCGCGACAGGCGCTGGTCGTAAGGCAGGACGGCGCGGGCGGAGTACCCCATGGCGTTGCGGTTCCACACGCCGGTGAGGCCCAGCAGCACCGGCAGGTTCTGTTCCAGCGGGGCGGTGCGGAAATGCTCGTCCATGGCATGTGCGCCTTCGAGGAACTCCGCAAAGGCATCCGGGCCGATGGCAATCATCAACGGCAGGCCGATGGCCGACCAGACGGAATAGCGCCCGCCAACCCAGTCCCAGAAGCCGAACACGCGGTCTTCCTCAATGCCGAAGGCAGCCACCTTGTCCAGCGCCGTGGAGACGGCGCAGAAATGCGCGCCAACGGCAGCCTCACCCAGCGCTTCGGCGATCCAGGCGCGGGCCGTGCGGGCGTTGGTCATGGTTTCGATGGTGGTGAAGGTCTTGGAGGCGACGATCACCAGTGTTGTGGCCGGGTCCAGATCCTTCAGCGTGTCGGCAATATGCGCGCCGTCCACGTTGGAGACGTAATGCAGGCGCGGGCCATCGTGATAGGGGGCAAGCGCGAGCGTCGTCATCACCGGGCCAAGGTCCGAGCCGCCGATGCCGATGTTGATCACATCGGTGAAAGGCGCACCAGAGGCGCTGGCGATGTCACCCGAGCGGATACCTTCGGCAAAGTCGCCCATGTCTGCGAGAACTTCTCGCACATCGGGCATCACATCCACGCCATCCACCAGCACCGGCTCATCCGACTGGTTGCGCAGGGCGGTGTGCAGCACAGCGCGCTTTTCCGTGCTGTTGATCTTTTCGCCGGCAAACATGGCAGCACGCTGCGTCTCAAGCCCGGCTTCGCGGGCAAAGCGGCAGAGCAGGAAGACGGTCTCGACCGTCAGCAGCGACTTGGAGAAATCGATCAGCAGGTCACCGTCACGCACGCTCAGCTTGTCGAACCGCTTCGGGTCTGCCGCGAAGAGATTGCGCAGGCTGGTGGCCTTCAGGTCATTGGCGTGAGACTTCAGCGACTGCCAGTGGTCCGGAGTGAACATGCAAGCTCCTTAATCGATTTAAAATCCTGCCTGCGCAGGCATACTGCAAATCATGGCAATGATATAGCACGCGGGCATGACAGTGCCATGCCCCAGTTTCCGGGCAGCAGAATGGCAGGGCGCCGGCTGGCGTGAAATCTTCTTTTGCCATTGATGGGTCGCCTTCTGCAGCAGACGGTGGCATGATCAGCCCGTCCGGTTTCTCAGGAGGCTTTTGCATGGCTCAGAGAATCTCGCGCGGTATCGATGTGCTTCTGGCAGAGGCTGCAGAGCTGGTCAGCGCGATTTCAGCCGAAGAGGCGAAGCTGCTGCTTGGCCGTGAAGGTTATGTCTTCGTTGACTTGCGCGACATACGCGAGCTTCAGAAGGAAGGGGCCATTCCTGGTGCCTTTTCCTGCCCGCGCGGCATGCTGGAGTTCTGGATTGATCCGGCAAGCCCTTACCACAAACCTGTTTTCGCCAGCGAGGCGACTTTTGTGTTCTTCTGTGCGGCGGGCTGGCGCTCTGCGCTTGCGGCGCGGACAGCCATCGAGATGGGGCTTGAGCCCGTGGTGCATCTCGATGGAGGCTTTGCGGCCTGGGTGGCGGCAGGTGGTGCCGTCGAGCAAATGGCAAGACGCGCCTGAACCTTGCGCGTCCTGCATCGGTGTGCCTGAACCTCAGGCGCCCGGCATCTGGGTGAAGAGATATCCGCAGTAGCCTGCGTAAAGCAGCAGGAAGGCAGCACCTGCCAGCCGGTTGATCGACTTCAGACCCAGCAGCATCAGTGCCAGCAGAATGGTGACGCCCAGCATCAGCGGAATGTCGAAGCTGGCGATGCTGGGGGCGATTGCGACCGGATGAAACACGGCGGTCGCGCCCAGAATGCCGATGATGTTGAAGATGTTGGAGCCGAGCACGTTGCCGATGGCGATTTCCGAATGGCGGCGGAAGGCGGCAATGGCTGAGGTGGCAAGTTCCGGCAGGCTGGTGCCGACTGCAACGATGGTGAGGCCGATCACCGCTTCGGAGATGCCGTAGCCGCGGGCGATGGACGTGGCGCCGCGCACCAGAAGATCCGCGCCGATAACGAGACCTGCAAGACCGCCTGCGATGAAGGCGAGCTGCATCCAGAGCGGCATCGGCACGGGGGCATGCTCGTCGTCCTCCTCTTCTTCCTCCTTCTTGCCATAGACAGCGGCGTAGAAAAGATAGGCGCAGAGCGTGAAGAACATCGCCGCGCCCATCAGGCGGGAGACATGGCCGAGATAGCCCAGAAGCAGCGTAAAGACAGCGACAAGGGTGACCATGGCCAAGTCCCGGCGGATGCCGGCAATGGCGGTCGGGATCGGGCAGATCACGGCAGCAACGCCGAGAATGAGCAGGATATTGGCGGTGTTGGAGCCGACCACATTGCCGACGGCAATGTCGGGTGCGCCGTCAAAGGCTGCCTTCAGCGAGACCAGCAGTTCCGGCATGGAAGTACCGAAGCCGACGATTGTCAGGCCGATGAGCAGCGGCGGCATGCCAAATCGCGCTGCGATGGAGACCGCGCCTCTCACAAGTGCTTCACCACCCACGAACAGAAGGACAAGACCAGCTGCGAGAAACGTCAGATCCAATGCCATAAAACCAATTCCCTCTGTCAGGTGCCGGATCGGCCGGCCGTGTTCGCTTTGCCTCGAAAGCTGAGCGGAACTAAGATGGTAACTGTCTAAAAACAGCCGGGAAAACCCGACCGCACTTAAGAAGAACCGGCGGGTTTTTCAAGCCCGCCGGTTCGAAGTAGCTCGGGATATGCAGACTATTCTGCAGTTCAGCCTTTGATGCTTGCAGCTTCGCGGGCGCGGGCTTCGATTCCGGCCCAGTCGCCCGAGGCAATCGCCTTGGCATCGGCAATCCACGAACCGCCGACGCACAGGACGTTCGGCAGTGCGAGGTAGCCCGACGCCTTCTCCAGCGTGATGCCGCCCGTCGGGCAGAACTTCACCTGTGCCAGCGGCGAAGACAGGGACTTGAGGTAGGAAGCGCCACCCGCTTGTTCTGCGGGGAAGAACTTGAGGCGCAGGTAGCCGCGCTCGATCAGGGCCATGACTTCCGAAGAGGTGGCCGCGCCCGGCAGCAGCGGCACGTCGAAGTTTTCGGCTGCATCCAGCAGCTTCGGCGTGGCGCCGGGGGAGACGATGAACTTTGCGCCCGCCTTGACGGCGGCTTCATACTGGGCGGCATCCAGCACGGTGCCTGCACCCGGAATGGCGCCTTCCACGTTGTCGGCAACGGCCTTGATGGCCTCCAGCGCGCGCGGGGTGCGCAGGGTGATCTCGATGGCCGGGAGGCCGCCGCGCACCAGGGCCTGTGCCATGGGAACGGCTGCCGCAGGGTCCTCGACGATGAGAACGGGGATGACCGGCGCGGCGGTCATGACAGCTTCAATACGTGCGGTATCCTGCGGCATTCCTGAGGTCCTTCCGGTAGAGGCAGCGTCAGCTGCCGAAAACATGCGCGCCCGTGTCTGCCGTGCCGACGAGGGCACGGAAGGGGGCGAAGAGATCACGGCCCGTGCCGGTCTGGTTGGCCGAGAGGTCATGGGTGGCGAGCGGACGGGCGTTGAACTCCGCCGCATCCACCAGCACCTCAAGAGTGCCCTTGACGGCATCGACGCGGATCACGTCGCCATCCTGAATACGGGCGATGGGGCCGCCGTCGCAAGCCTCTGGCGTGACGTGAATGGCGGCCGGCACCTTGCCGGAGGCACCCGACATGCGGCCATCGGTGACCAGCGCCACCTTCAGGCCCTTGTCCTGAAGGATGCCAAGGGCCGGCGTCAGTTTGTGCAGTTCGGGCATGCCGCAGGCCTTGGGGCCCTGGAAGCGCACCACGGCCACAACGTCACCGGTCAGTTCGCCGCGTTTGAAGGCTGCCTGCAGGTCGTCCTGTGAATTGAAGACGCGGGCAGGGGCCTCGATGATGTGGCGCTCTGCGGCCACAGCGGAAATCTTGATGACAGCGCGGCCCATGTTGCCGTCCAGCACCTTCAGCCCGCCATTCGGCTGAAACGCCTTCGGCATCGGCGCCAGCACCTTTTCATCGCCCGACACGGCAGGCGCAGGATCGCGGCGGACTGTGCCTTCGTCGTTCAGCTTGGCTTCGACGGTGTAGCCGTCGAGGCCGGTGCCGTTGACGGTGCGTACGTCCTTGTGCAGCAGCCCTGCGGACAGAAGCTCGCGGATCAGGAAACCCATGCCGCCTGCGGCCTGGAAATGGTTCACATCCGCCTTGCCGTTCGGATAGACGCGGGCGAGCAGCGGGACCACGTCGGAGAGCTCGGAAATGTCATCCCAGGTCAGCTTGATTCCGGCCGCATTGGCCATGGCGACAAGGTGCATGGTGTGATTGGTGGAGCCGCCCGTGGCGTGCAGGCCAACGACGCCGTTGACGATGGCGCGCTCATCCAGCACTTCGCCGATGGGGGTGTATTCGTTTCCGAGGGCGGTGATCGCCAGAGCGCGCTTGGCAGCCTCGCGCGTCAGGGCTTCACGCAGCGGCGTGCCCGGATTGATGAAGGACGCGCCCGGCATATGCAGGCCCATGATCTCCATCAGCATCTGGTTGGAATTGGCGGTGCCGTAGAAGGTGCAGGTGCCAGGGCCGTGATAGGACTTTGATTCCGACTCCAGCAGTTCTGCCCGGCCGACCTTGCCTTCGGCATAAAGCTGGCGTGTCTTGGCCTTCTCGTCATTGGTGATGCCGGAAGTCATCGGCCCGGCCGGAATAAAGACCGCAGGCAGATGACCGAAGGAGAGGGCGCCGATGACGAGGCCCGGGACGATCTTGTCGCAGATACCGAGGTAGACGGCTGCATCGAACATGGCGTGCGACAGGCCGATGGCCGTGGACATGGCGATGATGTCGCGGGAGAAGAGCGACAGTTCCATGCCCGACTGGCCTTGCGTCACGCCATCGCACATGGCCGGAACGCCGCCTGCCACCTGCGCAACGGCACCGGCATCCCGTGCGGCCTGCCGGATCAGCTCCGGATAGGTCTCGTAGGGCTGATGAGCGGACAGCATGTCGTTGTAGGCGGTGATGATGCCGAGGTTCGGCACCACGTCGCCCGCTAGGGCGGCCTTGTCGGAGACTGTGCAGGCGGCAAAGCCGTGGGCGAGGTTGCCGCAGGCCAGAGTGGAGCGGCGCGGCCCTTTCTCACCATCGGCCCGGATCCTGTCCAGATAGCGGGAACGGTTGTCGTGGCTGCGCTTGACGATGCGCTCGGTCACCTCTGCGATGCGGGCATGCACGGTCATGGAACTTTCTCTCCCTCAGTTCCGGGGCGGGAGGGCGCATCAGGCGTCCAGAGCAGATCACAATCCCGCCGCCCTGCGGATTTAATCGATTTAAGCCGAAGCGGCAACAGCTTCCGGCATGTCATTTGCGATCCGTGTCACCGTGCCGCCAGCATGGGGCGGCGGCACGGTTGCCCATATGCGGGCTGGATCAGGCGTTTTCTTCCGACCAGGTGCGGCCATCGCGCTCGATCAGGGCGATCGACGCGGAAGGGCCCCATGTGCCGGCGGTGTAGCCCTTGGGCTGATCCTTGGTGTTTGACCAGGATTCGAGGATCGGATCGATCCACTCCCAGGCCGCGTCCACTTCATCGCGGCGCATGAACAGGGTCTGGTTGCCGCGGATCACGTCCATGATCAGGCGCTCATAGGCATCCGGATTGCGCACCTTGAAGGCGTCGGCAAAGCTCATGTCCAGCGGCACCTTGCGCAGGCGCATGCCGCCGGGGCCCGGGTCTTTGATCATGATTTCCATCTTCACGCCCTCATCCGGCTGAAGGCGGATGACGAGGCGGTTGTCGGTGATGACACCGGCTTCCGCGCCGAAGATGGAGTGGGGAATCGGACGGAACTGCACGACGATTTCCGACACGCGGGTAGCGAGGCGCTTGCCCGTGCGCAGGTAGAATGGCACGCCGGACCAGCGCCAGTTGGCGATCTGTGCCTTGATGGCCACGAACGTCTCGGTCAGGCTGTCGTCCCGGCCAAGTTCTTCCAGATAGCCCGGCACGGCGCCGCCGGAGGAGGCGCCAGCCTTGTACTGGCCGCGCACGATCTGCTTTTCCACCAGCTCGGGCGTGAAGGGCGCCAGCGCCTTCAGCACTTTCAGTTTTTCGTCGCGCACGCTGTCCGCATCCATCGAGGCGGGCGGCTCCATGGCGACGAGGCACAGCAGCTGGAGAATGTGGTTCTGCACCATGTCGCGCAGGGCGCCCGCCGTGTCGTAGTAACCGGCGCGCCCGCCGACGCCGAGCGATTCAGCGACGGTGATCTGCACATGGTCGATGTGGGCGGCATTCCAAAGTGGCTCGAACAGGGCATTGGCAAAGCGCAGCGCCATCAGGTTCTGCACCGTCTCCTTGCCGAGATAGTGGTCGATACGGAAGATCTGGTGTTCCTGGAACACCTTGCCGATGGTCTCGTTGAGTGCCTTGGCCGATTGCCCGTCCTTGCCGATCGGCTTTTCGATGACGACGCGGGTGTTGTCATTGACAAGGCCTGCCTTGCCTATACCGGCGCAGATGGTGCCGAAGATGTCCGGCGAGACTGCGAGGTAGAAGGCGCGGACCACGTCCGGGCGCTCGTTCAGGATCTTGCCCAGTTCTGCCCAGCCTGCGTCTGCGGCCACATCGATGGCGATATAAGTCAGGCGGCCAAGGAAGCGGGTGAGCGCGGCATCGTCGAGATCCTTGATATGCTCGCGCAGGGCAGCTTCCGCCCAGGTGCGGTATTCACCGGAAGAGAATTCGCGCCGTGATGTGACGAGAATGCGGGCTGCATCCGGAATCTGGCCGTCGAGATCGCGGAAATAGAGGGCCGGAAGCAGCTTGCGGTGTGCGAGGTCACCGGTGCCGCCGAATACGACCAGATCGAAATCATCCACTGCGATCACGCGAACGGCCATGCTCCTCGTCTCCCTTTTGGAGTGCGGCCGCGATGGCCGTCTGATTTATTTCGATGAGTTAAATAAAGGAAATCGGGTTGGGCTGCAATGCTAACACGCATTCGCATGAACGTCTCCGCCCGTTTCAGCCTTTTTATGGAGCGGAGACGAAAGCCTTTTCAAATCAAGCGGCTAGTTCGGCCGGAGGCTCCATGGCACCGGTCATGATCGCCACTGCATCCGACATGGAAAAATCAGATGGCTTGATGATTGCAGCGCGTTTGCCAAGCCTGTGGATGTGGATCCGGTCTGCCACTTCAAACACGTGCGGCATGTTGTGGCTGATCAGGATGATCGGCAGGCCGCGGGAATTCACGTCCTTGATGAGATCCAGCACGCGGCGGCTTTCCTTCACGCCGAGTGCGGCTGTCGGCTCGTCCATGATGATCACCTTGGAGCCGAAGGCCGCTGCGCGGGCGACCGCAACACCCTGCCGCTGCCCACCCGAAAGCGTCTCCACCGTCTGGTTGATGTTCTGGATGGTCATCAGGCCGAGTTCCGCCAGTTTCTTGCGGGCGAAGTCTTCCATCGCCCTGCGGTCCAGCGTGCGGAACACCTTGCCCATCAGGCCGGGTTTGCGGATTTCCCGGCCCATGAACATGTTGTCGGTGATCGACAGGGCTGGGGACATGGCAAGCGTCTGGTAGACGGTCTCGATCCCGGCCATGCGCGCATCATTGGGGGAGGCGAAGCGGATCTCCTTGCCATCCAGGTGGATGCTGCCGCTGTCCGGCGTCACGGCACCGGACAGCGCCTTGATCAGCGTGGACTTGCCCGCACCATTGTCGCCGATGACGGCGAGGATCTCGCCCGGCATCAGGTCGAAGTCGCAATGATCCATGGCGGTGACGCGGCCATAGCGCTTGACGAGGCCACGGGCCTTCAGAACTGCCTCGGTCATGCCGTTACCTTTCTGATCCACTGGTCGATGGTGACGGCGGCAATGATCAGCACGCCGATGAGGAGATAGGTCCACTGAGGATCGGCGCCAGACATGCGCAGGCCCAGTTCGAACACGCCGACGATCAGCGCACCGAAGAAGGCGCCGACGATGGAGCCGCGCCCGCCGAAGAGCGAGATGCCGCCGATCACCACAGCGGTAATTGCCTGAATGTTGCCGATGACGCCGGTGGTGGCCGAGGGCGAGACGGAGCCGAAACGGCCGATCATGACCCAAGCGGCAAGGCCGCAGATGAAGCCGACGAGCATGTAGACGGACATGAGCGTGCGGTGCACGTTGACGCCCGCAAGCTTGGCAGCTTCCGGATCATCGCCAACGGCATAGACATGCCGTCCCCAGGCAGTGCTGCGCAGGGCATAGGCCAGAACCGCCACCACGAGAATCATCAGGATGACGCCATAGGTGAGGCTTGCGCCGCCAACCTTGAGCGTTGTGCCGAGGAACTGCAGGAAGGGCGCCTGCGTCTCGATGTCCTGCGCGCGGATGGTTTCATTGGCAGAGTAAAGATAATTGGCGGCCAGAACGATCTGCCACATGCCGAGTGTAACGATGAAGGGCGGCAGCTTGACGCGCGATACCAGCCAGCCGTTGACCGCACCGATCATCGTGCCGCAGGCAAGGCCGATCATCACGGAGACGGCGGGTGGAATGCCATAGCGGAAGGTGAACTGGCCCATGATCACCGATGTCAGCACCGCAATGGCGCCGACGCTGAGGTCGATGCCGGCGGTGAGGATGATCAGGCTCTGGGCTGCCGCCAGCACGCCGACGATCTGCACCTGCTGCAGGATCAGCGTCAGGGCAAAGGGGGAGAAGAACTTCTCTCCCAGATAGGCGCCGAACAGCAGGATGGCTGCGAGGAGAACGAGCAGCGGAACAAGCGCCGTGTTCGTGTGCAGCGCATGGTGAAACTGATGCAGGATGCCCTTCTTCTGATCCTGAAACTCGGCGAATTTCTCTTCGCGGCGCGTCTTTACCGCGTCCTCGAAGCTGTCGGTCTTGCTCACGGCAAAGCCTCCCGCTGTGAGAGAGGTGCCGGGTGCAGGGCGCACCCGGACCGTCTCCGGCATGTTTTCCGGTTTTCCTGACGTCAGGGATCAGGCGGTGCTGCCGCCTGATCCGCATGCACGAGGGATCAGCCCCAGCAGAGCTTCTTGCCTTCCTCGACGGAGATGGACTTCACGCCATCCACCGGCTTGCCTGTGACAAGCGAGACACCCGTGTCGAAGAAATCCTTGCCGTCGGAGGCCATCGGCTTGGTGCCGTCCTTGGCCCAGGCGGCAATCGCCTCGATGCCCTTGGAGGCCATCAGCAGCGGATACTGCTGGGAGGTGGCGCCGATGACGCCGGCTTCCACATTAGCGACGCCCGGGCAGCCGCCATCGACGGAGACGATCAGCACGTCCTTCTCGCGCCCGATGGCCTTCAGGGCCTCATAGGCGCCAGCGGCGGCGGGCTCGTTGATGGTATAGACCACGTTGACCGAGGGGTCCTTGGCCAGCAGGCTTTCCATGGCCTTGCGGCCGCCTTCCTCGTTGCCCTGGGTCACGTCATTGCCGACGATGCGCGGATCGGTTTCATCGCCCCACTTGTTCGGGTCGCCCAGCTCAATGCCGAAGCCCTTCAGGAAACCCTGATTGCGCAGCACGTCTACGGTCGGCTGCGATACATCGAGGTCCAGCATGGCGATCTTTGCGTCAGCGGTCTTGTCCCCAAGGGTCTTTGCGGCCCACTGGCCGATCAGTTCACCGGCCAGGAAATTGTCGGTGGCGAAGGTCATGTCAGCCGAATCCAGCGGGTTCAGCGGGGTGTCGAGCGCGATGACGAGAATACCCGCGTCACGAGCCTGCTTGACGGCCGGAACAATGGCGGAGGTGTCGGACGCGGTCAGGAGGATGCCCTTGGCGCCGTTGGCGATGCAGGTTTCGATGGCCGCAACCTGGGTGTCGTTGTCACCATCGACCTTGCCAGCATAGGCATTCAGTTCGATGCCCAGTTCCTTGGCCTTGGCTGCAGCGCCCTCGCGCATCTTCACGAAGAACGGGTTGGTGTCCGTCTTGGTGATAAGGCAGGCATTGACCGTATCTGCCTGTGCCGGGGCAATGGCGCCCATGGCTGCGAATACGGAACCTGCGAGAAGCATCTTGCGGATCATTGTCGTCATCCTCCCTGACCGTTTTCTCTCCTCCCGTTCTGGCCCCGGCCGGTTCAGGCCAGAACGGCTGCCCCTCAAGCTGTCGAGGGGGGCTTCCAGACGGAGGGCTCCCACCCCCGCCGATCCTTTCAGGCCTCCGGTCAGGATTTCTGCCCGGGGTGAGAAATTGAAGAACATGGGCAGGCTTGCCGCGCCGAGCGCGCCTGCGTCCTGGCCAAAGCTGCCGTGCTCCACACGCGGTGCATCGCGGGCTTCCGGAGCCTCCTCCACAAGAGCCCGGTAGAGCTTTCCGATCAGATGGCTCAGCATGCCGCTGTCGATGTCGCAGTCGATCACGATCAGGGGAATGTCGAGCAGCGCGTGGCTGGCGCGAACCGCAGGCAGCAGGGCATCCACGCAGTCCTCGAGCCATTCGGCCACTTCCGGACGTCCGGCCAGGACGGCCTGTTCCAGTTCGGCGCGCGAGGGGCGCAGGCCGGAGCCTTGCGTCAGATGCCGTGCCAGCGCGCCGAGTGAGGCGCGGGTCAGCAGGATGTCCCAGTTGCCTTTCGGGCGCGGTGCGCTGGCCAGCTTGCTAGCCGGGACAGGCATCACGGCCACGTCCGCCGCATTGCCGGTCACGCCGCGCACCACGTCGCCATTCATGATCAGCCCGCCGCCGATCGCCGGTCCGATGAACAGATAAAGGAAGTTGTCTTCTGTGCGGCCCAGACCATAGAACAGTTCGGCTACAGCCGCCGCCGTGCCATCGTTTTCGGCGAACACGGGAAGGCCGGTGGCTTCCTCAAGGCTCGCAGCAAAGTCTACCTCGTCCCATGGCTTGAAATTCTCTGCCGGAAGGCCGAGCTGCTGCAGCCAGGCGCCCAGATTGAAGGGCTGCGCCAGGCCGATGCCGGTCAGCCGGCGGCGTTCGGCAGGAGACAGGAGGTCCTGCAGCTTCTCGATGTCCTGGCGGATCATGTCCACGGCAACGGAGGGCAGCGGCAGGATCATGTCGTGATAGCTGCGGCCAATGATGCGGCCGCCGAAATCGACCAGCACTGTCTCGATGCCGGCGCGGCCGAGGCGCACGCCGAAACCGAAGGCGCCACGCGTGGCAAGGCGCAGGATCGTGGCAGGCTGGCCGCGTCCGCCATCATGGCGCTTGCCGATCTCCTCGATCAGGCCGTCCTGAGCCAGCTCCTGGATGATGGCGCCTATTGCCGCGTTGGTCAGGTTTGCTGCACGGGCGAGCTCCGCCTTGGAGGCCTCACCGGCACGGCGGAGGATCTGCAGCACGATACGCTCGTTGTAACGGCGCAATTGTGCCGAATTGCTGCCTCTGCCGCTGGTTACGTTTCCTGCCATTCAGCGTCCTCCCTGGTGGCTGATATGAAATTGCCGCCAGCACCGAATAATTTTTGTTGATTTAATTATTTGATGCTCGCGCCCTGCAGTCAACCATTTTCGTTGTTGCACTGCGTCAAACGGCTTTGGCTGGGATATTAGGTTCCCTAAGTTCTTTTTGGGAGATGGCATTTTCAACTAGGGGTAAGGTGGTTAAAATGCCCCCGCGGCAATCGGGTAACTGAAGGCGGTAGGAAAAATAGGGCTGAAGTGCACCGTTTGAGCCCGTGTCGAACGGCCTTGCGCAAAAAAATAGGCAGATGCCGTTACGTCGCCGGTTGACGTAAACGGAAGGAATGTCAAATCTGTAGGAAGAGGCCCCTGGCAGGGGTATCAACCTGGAATGCTGCAGGCAGGGAGGTTGCGCTGAGGAGCGCAAGCCGGGAGTGAAGCTCCCGGGCCGGGGTTGTCCAGGTGGCGCAGAATCTCGATTGGAGACCGCCATGGCGAAAGTGGAGGAATGGGTCGCGGCTTTCAGGCCCCGCCCGCTGCATGAATATCTGGAGGAGACCGTTGCAAGCTACGGCAAGACCGTGGCTGCAGATTTCCTCGGCAAGACCTGGACCTATGGGGAGCTTGGTGCACTTGTGAACCGGGTGGCCGCAGGCTTGCAGGCGCTGGGCGTCGCCAAGGGCACCAAGGTTGGCCTCTGCCTGCCGAACACGCCCTACTATACCATTTTCTACTTCGCGCTGATGAAGGCCGGGGCAACGGTCGTCAACTTCAACCCGCTTTATGTGGAGCGCGAGATCGCATTCCAGGCGCGGGATGCGGAAGTGCGCATCATGGTCACGCTTGATCTCAAGGTCATTTACGACAAGGTCGAGGCCGTGAGGAAGGACGGCATTCTGGACAAGCTCATTGTCTGTCCGATGGCCGATATCCTGCCGGCGGTGAAGCGGGCGCTGTTCACGCTCTTCAAGGGCAAGGACCGGGCCTCGTGGAAGGCGGACAGCGGCCATGTGCCTTATGCAGCACTGTTGAACCGTGGCGCCAGCCCGGTTCCCGTTGCCATCGATCCTGCCGAGGACGTTGCGGTGCTGCAATATACCGGCGGCACTACGGGCGTGCCGAAGGGGGCGATGCTCACGCATGCGAACCTCTCCGCCAATATCGAGCAGATGAAGGACATCTTCCATGCTGCGGAGAAGGGCAAGGAGCGGATGCTCTGCGTCATTCCCTTCTTCCACGTCTTCGCCATGACGGTTGCGCAAAATCTTGCTGTCGTGCTGGCCGCGCAGATGGTCCTGATGCCGCGCTTCGAAATGAAGCTGCTGCTGGACACCATCAAGCGCACGCGTCCGACGCTGTTCCCGGGCGTGCCGACCATCTACACGGCGATCAACAACTCGCCGCTGACGCCTTCTTATGATCTGACCAGCGTGAAGCTGTGCATCTCCGGCGGTGCGCCGCTGCCGGTGGAAGTGAAGGAGAAGTTCGAGAAGATCACCGGCTGCATTCTCGTGGAAGGCTACGGCCTGACGGAAACCTCGCCGGTTGCTTCGGTCAATCCGCTGGACGAGCGCCGCCGGGCCGGTTCCATTGGTCAGCTGGCGCCGGGCACCATCGCTGAGTTCCGTGCATTGGATGACCCAAGCCGCACGGTGCCGCAGGGTGAAAAGGGCGAACTGGTGATCAAGGGGCCGCAGGTGATGAAGGGCTACTGGAAGCGGCCCGAGGAAACCGCGCGCACGATCGAGGATGGCTTCCTCCATACCGGTGATGTCGGCTATGTGGATAAGGACGGCTTCATCTATCTGGTGGACCGGATCAAGGATCTGATCCTTTGCTCTGGCTACAACGTCTACCCGCGGGTGATCGAGGAAGCCCTGTATCAGCATGCGGGCGTCGAAGAGGCCATCGTGATCGCGGTTCCAGACGAGTACCGGGGGCAGGCGCCCAAGGCCTTCGTCAAGCTGCGGGCTGGTGCCACGGTCACGCAGGAGGAAATGCGCGCCTTCCTCAAGGATCACCTCTCTGCCATTGAATTGCCGCGCGAGATCGAGTTCCGCGATGCGTTGCCCAAGACCATGGTGGGCAAGCTCTCCAAGAAGGAGCTGGTCGAGGAAGAAGCGGCCAAGCGCGCGGCTGCAGCGGCAAGCAAGCCTGCTGCCTGAAGCCTGCATCCTACTTTTCAGGGGCCTGCCGGATGCCACCGGCAGGCCCTCGTCATTCCTGCGGATATGAGGATCTGACGCCCTGCCTTGAATTCGGGGTTGACGTTTCACGGTCCGGCGCAACATTCTTGTCTGACAAGACAAGCTTCGCAGCCCCTTCAGGCCAATCCCCCAGAGCCGCATGGCTGCACCAGCCCATAACAATCGAGGCCGTTTCCAGATGAACCAGATGACGCCGAAGAAATTCGGGATCGGTGCCCCGGTCCGCCGCAAGGAAGATGCTACCCTGATCACCGGCACCGGCCGCTACACGGACGACTTTGCCCCCGAGGGCACCCTGCATGCCTATGTGCTGCGCTCTTCCATGGCCCATGCCCGGATTTCTCTTTCTGGGCTGGAAGAGGCCCGCGCCCATCCGGGCGTGGCTATGGTGCTGACCGGGGCTGACCTGGACGGCATGAAGCCGATGCCGGTGAAGGCGGTGATGAAGCAGCTGGATGGCACCATGCACTGGTGCCCGGTGCGGCCCGTGCTCTGCACCGATACTGTCCGCCACGTTGGTGATGCGATTGCCTTCGTGGTGGCCGACAGCGTCAACGCGGCAAAGTCCGCGGCTGAGCTGATCGAGGTGGACTATGAACCGCTCGACGTGATCGTCGATATCGAGGAAGCCGTTCGGGACGGGGCAACGCTGGTCTGGCCGGAGCATGGCTCCAACAAGGCCTTCCGCCTCGGCCATGGTGATGAGGCAAAGACCGAAGAGGCTTTCCGCAAGGCCTCGCATGTCACCTCCATCCGCCTCGTCAACAACCGCCTCGTGGCCAATTACATGGAGCCGCGCGCCTGCCTTGCCGAATATGATGCGGACACGGGCCGCTACACGCTGACGGCAGGCACGCAGGGCGGCCATGGCCAGCGGGATATCATCGCCAAGGATATCCTTGGCATCGATCCGGCGCGCCTGCGCATTATCACCCCGGAAGTGGGCGGCGGCTTCGGCACCAAGATGTTCGTCTACCGGGAATATCCGCTGTGCCTCTTCGCTGCGGAGAAACTGCGCCGTCCGGTGAAGTGGACCGGCGACCGCATGGACCACTTCGTCACCGACGCGCATGGCCGCGACAACATCACCACCGCAGACCTGGCGCTGGATGCCGATGGCCGCATTCTCGGCCTTCGCATCAATGTTCTGGCTGCCATGGGGGCCTATCTGCATCAGTATGGCCCCTTCATCCCCTTCGTCGGCACCTCCATGTCCACGGGGCTCTATGATGTTCCGGCGCTGTTCGTTACGGCCACCGGCGTCTATACCCACACGGTGCCGACTGACGCCTATCGCGGCGCGGGGCGTCCGGAAGCTGCTTATCTGATCGAGCGGCTGATCGAGAAGGCTGGGCTTGAGACAGGCCTTGGGACGGCGGAAATCCGCCGCCGCAACTTTGTGCCTTCCAGCGCGCTGCCCTACACCACGGCGACGGGCCGCATGTATGACACCGGTGATTTTGCCGGGCACATGGACAAGGCGCTGGAAGTGGCGGACTGGAACGGCTTTGCCGCCCGGCAGGCGGAAAGTGCTGCGCGCGGCAAGTACCGCGGCATCGGCCTTTGCAGCTACATCGAGGCCTGCGCCTTCCCCGGCGGGGAAGAGGCGACGGTGGAACTGAACGGCAATGGCACGGTGACGCTGCTGATTGGCACACAGACCAATGGTCAGGGGCATGCCACGTCTTATTCGCAGGTGATTGCCGAACAGCTTGGGCTTGATATCGGCCAGATCGAGGTGATCCAGGGCGATACCGACCGGGTGCGCAAGGGCGGTGGCACGGGCGGCTCCCGCTCCATTCCGCTCGGCCTGCCGTCTGTGCTCGAAGCCTCGAAGAGCCTTGTCCGCAAGATCAAGGAAAAGGCCGCCGATCAGCTGGAAACCGGCATTGACGATCTGGAGCTGGTGGACGGTGAAGTCCGCGTCGTTGGCACCGACCGGTCCGTATCGCTGGCCGCTGTTGCGGCTGCTGCCGGTGAAAAGCTCGCCGGTCAGGAAGAGGTGAAGCAGGCGGAAGCGACCTATCCCAATGGCACGCATGTCTGCGAGCTGGAGGTCGACCCGGAAACGGGTGATGTCGAGCTGCTGAACTACACAATCGTGGATGATTTCGGCGTCACGGTGAACCCGGTTCTGCTTGCCGGTCAGGTCATCGGCGGCACGGTGCAGGCAATCAGTCAGGCCTTGTGCGAGGAAACGGTGTTCGATGCCGATGGACAGCTGCTGACGGCCTCGCTGCTCGACTACCGCCTGATCCGGGCATCCGATCTGCCGGATATCCATTTCGAGACGAAGAACGTGCCGTCCACCACCAATGCGCTGGGCATCAAGGGGGCAGGCGAGGCCGGGACCATCGGCGGCTGCGCAGCCGTGATGAATGCCCTACAGATGGCTTTGCGTGATGGGGCAGGGGTGGAGCATATCGATATGCCCGCCACGCCGCACCGGGTCTGGCAGGCCATTCAGGCCGCCCGCGCTTAAGAACGAAATGCGAAGAGGGGGCGGCGCGGCTGACTGCGCTGTCCCCTCACTGACGCCTTCTCCGGCCAGCAGCGTAAAATTCTGTATGCTGCGGCAATATGGTCTGGAATTTTGATACCGGTTTGCTACCCTTGTATACAGTAGCATGCATGATACGCACGGCGAAGTTGCTGCGCTATCAGCAGATTTGAGTTGAGCTTGGCCCGGCGCCCAGCTTCTTCATGCCCGCCCCTGCGCCGGACCTTTGGACGATCATATGGCCATGAGGGAGACGAACGCCCCTGACGAGGATGAGGCGGAGAACCGTGCATTGGCCTCCGGAGAGGGCGCGCAGGTCCCGCCGCAAGCCGCCGTTCTCACCTCACAGAAACCCGTGCTGGGCATCGCTCTGAAGCTGTGCTCCACCTTCACCTTCGCCTGCATGGCTGTCGCTCTGAAGATCACCACAGAGAGCGTGCCAATTGGCGAGATTGTCTTTGCCCGCAATTTCTTTGGCATGTTCCCGGTGCTGCTTCTGGTGGCGCTGCGCGGTGAGCTGACCAGCTCTCTTCATACCCGCCAGCCGCTTGGCCATGTGGGGCGTGCCATGGCGGGCATTGCGGCCATGCTGTTTGCCTTCACATCGCTGAAATATCTGCCCCTTGCAGATTCAACGGCCATCGGCTTTGCCGCGCCGCTGTTCACGGTGGTTCTGGCCTTTTTCTTCCTTGGTGAGACGGTGCGTGTCTACCGCTGGACGGCCGTCGTCATCGGGTTCCTTGGCATTGTCGTCATCCTGTCTCCGCATATGGGCGGCACGGAGATGAGCGGGGATGCCTGGTTCGGCGCGGCAGCTGCGGCTGCAGGCGCCTTCTGCACGGCCATGGCGATGATCTTCGTGCGCAAGCTCTGCGAGACAGAGCGGACCAGTACCATTGTCATCTGGTTCTCCGGCTGTGCCTCGCTGATTTCGCTGGCAACCGTTCCGTTTGGCTGGATCTTCCCCGGCTATGCCTGGGTCATTCCGGATGCGAAAACGGCAGGGCTGCTTGTCTTCGTCGGTCTTGCGGGCGGCGTTGGCCAGATCGTCATGACCGAGAGCTACCGCTACGCTGATGCGTCGACTATCGCCCCCTTCGATTATGCAAACCTGCTCTGGGCGGTGCTGCTCAGCTGGGCGATCTTTGGCGATATTCCGGTGTGGCAGGTGGTGGCCGGTGCGCTGATCGTGGTGGCGGCAGGCCTCTTCGTCATCTACCGCGAACGGGCGCTGGGCAAGGATGACAGCCGGGCGCGCAAGGCCTCCTCGCCGCTGCGGCCCTGATCTTCAGCCTGCGCCCCGGCTTTCATCGCCCGGCGCAGGCTGAATAGTGCCTCAGAATGCCTTGAAGGTAATGATGGTGCGGGTGTCGCGGATGCCTTCCATGCAATGCAGCTTCTCATTGACGAAGTGGCCGATGTCCTCGCCATCCTCGATATAGACCTTCACCAGCAGGTCATAGTCGCCGCTCGTTGAGTAGATTTCCGAAGCGATCTCGGCATCCGCAATGGCATTGGCGACCTTGTAGGTCTCGCCGAGGTGGCATTTGATCATGATGAAGAAGGGCTTCATGGCGTGCTCCTGAGGGCTATCCTGTGACAGGACATGGCCGATCCGCCGCCGCCAGTCAATCGCTGCGCTTTATTGCCGCCAGCAGAGCATGCTTGCCAAGGCGGAACGGGCTTGGTAGCTGTTTGCCGTCTC
Organism: Pannonibacter anstelovis; assembly: GCF_036881715.1. Classification (NCBI taxonomy): domain Bacteria; kingdom Pseudomonadati; phylum Pseudomonadota; class Alphaproteobacteria; order Hyphomicrobiales; family Stappiaceae; genus Pannonibacter; species Pannonibacter anstelovis. The sequence goes on along the minus strand of NZ_JBAKBF010000014.1, from coordinate 44,257 downwards.
ATGGGGGTGCCCGCCGGATGCGCCGGGCTGAGAGGCGATGGTGCCAACTCCTTGAACCTGATCCGGCTTGTACCGGCGGAGGGATTTGGGATGATGAGCGGTCAAACGGCACGCGGCGCAGCTGATGCAGCGGCCATTTCTACCATCACTGCGGATCACCTGGCCTCGCGCACGGCGGAGGTACTGGACAAGATCCGGGTATTCGCACCCCGTGTGCATTGCCTCACCAACGCTGTGGCTCAGGCCTTCACCGCCAATGTTCTGCTGGCGTTGGGCGCCATTCCGTCGATGACGATCTCGCCGGAGGAAGTACCCTTCTTCACGGCTTCTGCGCAGGCGCTGCTGGTCAACCTCGGCACGCTGGACGACGCGCGGAAGGAAGCAGCGAGCAGGGCTATCAGCATCGCAGCTGGCGAAGGCAAGCCCTGGGTGCTGGATCCCGTCTTTGCCGACCGTTCTCCCCCGCGCCTGACCGAGGCCCGGCGCCTTCTGGCTCTGAAGCCTTCACTGCTGAAAATCAATGCCGGGGAGCTTGCCGCGCTGGGCGGCGGTGCGTCTGTTCTGGAACTTTCCGGCCAGCTGGGGCTTCCCGTTGCAATGACCGGTGCTGTGGATGACATCAGCAGCGGCATTCAGAGCCTTCGCCTTGCCAATGGGCATCCGCTGATGGGCCGGGTGACGGCGACTGGCTGTGCAGCCGGGGCGGTGGCTGCGGCTGCGCTTGCCGTGGAGCCGGACCCGGTGGTGGCTGCGGCTGCGGCGCTGTCCATCATGGCGATCGCAGGGGAAATTGCCGCCGGACATTCGACCGGGCCAGGCAGTTTCGTTCCCGCGTTTCTGGATGCCCTTTATGGGCTTGAAGCGGCGCAGATTCGCGCCCACTTGCGGCTTGCCTGAGCCGCAGCCCGTTCATTTTCAGGAGGAATCATGACTGCCATTGCCCTGACCATCGCAGGCTCGGATTCCGGCGGTGGAGCCGGCATTCAGGCTGATCTCAAGACCTTCTCGGCGCTCGGTGTCTATGGTGCCAGCGTGCTGAGCGCACTGACGGCACAGAATACGCTCGGCGTCAGTGCCATTCACGACGTTCCCCCTGCCTTCGTGCGGGCGCAGATGGATGCGGTGCTGTCCGATCTCAAGGTCAATGCCATCAAGATCGGCATGCTGTCACGCCCGGATGTCATCTGTGCCGTGGCCGAAGGGCTGGATGCGCATGAGGCGTCCAATGTGGTGCTCGATCCTGTGATGGTCGCAGCCTCCGGTGATCCGCTGCTGGTGCCGGAAGCGGTCTCCGTGCTGATTGCGGAACTGCTGCCGCGCGCGCAGCTGATCACGCCGAACCTGCCGGAAGCCGCCCGCATGCTGAATACGGAAATTGCACAGGGCCGGGAAGCCATGCGCACGCAGGCGCAGGCGCTGCTGGATCTGGGCGCAAGGTCCGTGCTGCTGAAGGGCGGCCACGGGGAGGGGCCGGAGAGCGAGGATCTGCTGTTGACCCGCGACGGACGCGAACAGTGGTTCACCGCCCCCCGCCATGCTACGCGCAACAGCCACGGCACCGGTTGCACCCTGTCGTCCGCGATTGCCGCGGGCCTTGCCAAAGGGCTTCCGCTGCCCGATGCGGTGGCCGGAGCGAAGCTCTATGTGACCCATGCCATCCGGGCTGCTGACAACCTCAAGATCGGTGAAGGCCATGGGCCCGTGCATCATTTCCACGCGCTCTGGGAGACAAGCGATGTCAACTGAGATCAAGCCGTCCGCCTCGCGCCGTCAGGCCCTCAAGCTTGGTGCGGCCAGTGCCGCTTCTCTGCTGGCCGCGCCCGCGCTCGCCAATACGGGCGAGGCCGTGATCGAGTGGAAGATGGTGACTTCCTGGCAGAAGAACCTGCCGGGGCCGGGAACGACCGCCCAGACGATCTGCGACCGGATCGAGAGAATGTCGGGCGGGCGTATGCGGGTGCGGCTCTTTGCTGCCGGCGAACTGGTGCCGCCGCTCGGCGTGTTCGATGCCGTGTCTGCCGGTACGGCACAGGTGGCGCACACGGCCTCCTTCTTCTGGCAGGGCAAGATGCCTGCTGCTGTCTGGTTTACGGCCATTCCCTTCGGTCTTCTGCCGCTTGAGCACATCACCTGGATCGAGCAGGGCGGCGGGCAGGCGCTGTGGGACGAGCTTTACGCCCCGTTCGGAATCAAGCCGGTGATGGCGGGCAACACCGGCGTACAAATGGGCGGCTGGTTCCGCAAGGAAATCAATACGCTCGATGATCTCGCCGGGCTGAAAATCCGCATGCCGGGTCTGGGCGGCGAGGTCATGCGCCGATTGGGTGCAACACCAGTCGCCCTGCCGCCGGGGGAGATATTCCCGGCGCTGCAATCCGGCCTCATCGACGCAACCGAGTTTCTGGGCCCGTGGAGCGATCAGGCGATGGGCTTCCAGAAGGTGGCCAAGTTCTACTATGCCCCGGGCTTTCACGAGCCGAACGGCACCGGCGAGGCGCTGTTCAACAGGACTGCGCTGGAAGGGCTGCCGGAAGATCTCAGGACCATCGTCCTGGAGGCCTGCAAGGCCGAGAATGGCAGGTCACTGGCCGAAAGCGAATGGATGAATGCAGGCAGCCTTGAGAGCCTGCAGAAGGAGGAGGGGGTGCTGCTGCGCTTCTACCCTGAAGACGTGCTGGACGCGCTGCGCCGCGAAACAGCGGTGGTGCTGGGGGAGCTTGCAGCCAAGGACGAGCTCACAGCGCGCATCCACGCCAGCTACAGCAAGGCGCAGGCGCGGCTTGCGCCGTGGAGCCGGGTCTCTGTACAGCGGTTCCTTGCCGCGCGCGACGGCGACAAGGCCTGATACCAAGGCTTTCCACGCTGACGCATCACGCCTCGAAAATGCTCCAGCATCGCGCGGGCTTAACCAATGCGCGATGAGTGAAGCTCATCGAGCATTGGTATGAGGGCCACCTTCCGCATTCCGGATCCGGCGCGCAAAAGAACCCGTTGTACACAGGAAGTGGCTCGAATCGGGTGGATTGAGCCATTTTCTGCCCGGCCGGGCGGAGGGGAATGTGACTTTCCTGCAACGCAGGTCTTGAAAACTCGCCAGCGTGAAATCGCGTGATAGGTGCCTATTTTTTAAGCATACCTCTCCTGCTGTTTCCGCCCTGTGTCAATCTGACCGGAATATGACATATTTTCGACGGTCATGCCCCACATTCCCTAGGGGAATGTGGGGCGGACAGTATATTTGGTGCGCTGCAGCATGCGTGAGTGGCATTTCATCGCGGCGTGTTTCCGGATTGAAAGATCTACGAAATTGAAAGATCGTCTTTCCTGAGGAGCAAAGCTGGCAGGGCTTTGAGAAATGCTTGGGAGGGTTTGAGCAACATGATTCGTATCAGCAGAACGCTGGCTCTGTGCACCACCGCCATCGGGATGATCTCTGTTGCTGGTCAGGCTTATGCGGGCGGTTTCGCGCTGCGTGAACAGAGCGCCTACTATCAGGGTATGTCCTTCGCCGGTAATGCAACGACCGGTCCGTCGATTTCGTCGATGTTCTGGAACCCGGCCGCCATCACGGGCGCAGGCCTGGGCATCACCACCGAGTCCCACCATGCGCTGATTGCGCCCAAGGCAGAGATTAATCTCGATTCGACCTCGACGTTGCGCGCCTATGGCAACGGCGGCGACATCGGCTCTGATGCCTGGATCGGCTCCAGCTATACCGCTTACAATGTCAATGATCAGGTGTATTTCGGCCTTGCCGTGAATGCGCCCTTCGGTCTGTCCACGAAGCCTGAGGGTGGTATGCCCTGGGCCGGCCAGACCTATAACGCCGGCTCGAAGGTGTTCTCGATCAACGCCAACCCGATGGTCGGCTACAAGGTGAATGATCAGCTCGCCTTCGGTGCGGGCGTGCAGGTTCAGTATTTCAGCGTGCGGCTGAGGACAGCCACGAATGCTTCTACTACGCCGCCAGTCACGACGCTTGAAGGTGACAACATTGGCGTCGGCGTCACCGCCGGTGTGATCTACAAGCCCTTTGCAGGCACCGAATTTGGTCTGGGCTACCGCTCTGGCGTGGCACATGACCTTGACGGTACAATCACGTCGGTTGCGTCGACCCCGATTTATGCCTCGCTGATCACGCCTGAAACCGTCACATTGTCGGCCAAGCAGCGGATCACTGACAGCTTCCGTGTCCTGGGAACGGTGGAGTGGGCGAACTGGAGCCGGTTGAAGTCGCCCAAGGTCACGCTTCAGGCCAATGGAGCAACTCTGACCACGCTGAAATTCAACTACGACGACGGCTGGTTTGCGGCTCTTGGCGCGGAATACGACATCAATCAGAACCTCACCGTTCGTGCTGGTGCTGCCTACGAATGGTCTCCGATTAACGACAATATCCGTTCCGCCCGTCTGCCGGACAATGACCGGATCTGGCTGAGCGCGGGTGCGAGCTACAAGGTTCTGGACAATTTGGCCTTCGACCTCGGCTACACCCACATCATTGGCCGGGACACCAAGCTTGCCATCGTCCCGGGACATCAGGATTTCGCTGGTGTGGTTCTCTCCGGCGATGTCGACTCATCGGTCAACATCGTGAGTGCGGCCATGCGCTACCGCTTCTGAGTTGTTTCTCAGGTGCAAGGTTTGCGGCCGGTGCCCCACGGTGCCGGCCGTTTCCTTTTGTGACACAAATGGCTGTCCCGATCATTCACCAAACTGTCGTATTTGCGCGTAAATACCTTTTTCTGAATACTAAAATTCGACGTAAATCCTGCAGTATGCTTGTGAAAAACTTTGCTGTCATAATCCTGATACCTGAATCGCGTCTAAGGGGGGCAAAGGTAATCGGGAGCGCCAGACATGACAGCTCTGCAGGAAGGCCGGCATTACCGGGCCTTGTTCATTTCAGATGTTCATCTTGGAACGCGCGGATGTCAGGCAGATCTTCTGCTCGACTTCCTGAAGTACAATGATGCCGAGACCGTGTATCTGGTCGGCGACATTGTTGACGGTTGGCGGCTGAAGCGCAGCTGGTACTGGCCGCAGGCGCATAACGACGTGATCCAGAAGATCCTGCGCAAGGCCCGCAAGGGCGCGCGCATCTTCTACATTCCCGGCAACCATGACGAATTCCTGCGCGATTTCCTCGGCACTCATTTCGGCGGTGTGGAAGTAGCGGACAGTGTCGTGCATACGGCAGCCGACGGGCGCGAGTACCTGGTCATCCACGGCGACCAGTTTGATGTGGTCATCCGTCACGCCAAGTGGCTCGCCTTCTTCGGTGACAAGGCCTATGTGACCGCGCTGGCTCTGAATACCGGCTTCAACCTCATGCGCCGCCGCCTGGGTCTGACTTACTGGTCGCTCTCTGCCTGGGCAAAGCTGAAGGTGAAGAACGCCGTGAATTTCATTGGCCGCTTCGAGGATGCCTTGTCCGACGAAGCCCGCCGCAAGGGCGTTCACGGGGTCATCTGCGGCCACATCCACCATGCCGCCAGCCACGATATCGACGGCATCCACTACATCAACACCGGTGACTGGGTCGAAAGCTGCACGGCGGTTGCCGAGCATCACGACGGAACGTTCGAGGTTATCAGATGGGTGCAGCGTCCAGCCGAACAGCAGGCGGAGCAGGGGATGGGGGAGCGGTCCGTCGCGGCATGACATCCATTCTCATCGTCACAGACGCCTGGCATCCGCAGATCAATGGTGTAGTCCGTTCTCTGGAACTGACTGCCAACCAGTTGCTGCGCATGGGTCTGCGCGTTGAGTTCCTGACGCCGCAGCTTTTCCGTACCCTGCCATGCCCGACCTATCCGGAGATCCGCCTGTCCCTGACAACGCGGACGCGTGTGGCGGCGATCATGGACCGGTTCGCCTGTGATCACCTGCACATTGCCACCGAAGGCCCTCTGGGTCTCATGGCCCGTTCCGTGGCGTTGAAGCAGGGCAAGGTCTTCACGACGAGTTACCACACGCGCTTTCCGGAATATCTGGCGGCGCGCCTTCCGGTGCCCGTGTCTGTCACCTACAGGTGGCTGCGGCGCTTCCACAATGCCGGGCAGGGCTGCATGGTGGCTACCGGCAGTCTGGAGAAGGATCTGGCCGCGCGTGGTTTTACCCATCTGATGCGCTGGTCGCGCGGTGTGGATGCCGATCTTTTCCGCCCCTACGAGGGCTCCGTCCTGCCAGCGGATCTCCCGCGCCCCATCTTCATGAATGTGGGCCGGGTGGCGGTGGAGAAGAACATCGAGGCCTTCCTCGAGCTGGATCTTCCCGGCAGCAAGGTGGTTGTAGGCGGCGGCCCGCAGCTCGAATCCATGCGCAGGGCCTACCCGGACGTGCTCTTTACCGGGCCGAAAACGGGTGAGGATCTGGCACGGACCTATGCTTCGGCGGATGTGTTCGTGTTTCCTTCGCTGACGGATACGTTCGGCAATGTGCTGCTGGAGGCGCTGGCCTGCGGCGTTCCTGTGGCGGCCTATCCGGTCATGGGGCCGCTGGATGTGATCGGCGATAGCGGGGCCGGGGTGCTGGATGAGGACCTGAGGGCCGCTGCCCTTGCCGCGCTCGACATACCCCGCAGCTATTGCCGCCAGATGGCTCTTGGCTTCAGCTGGGAGGCCAGTTCCCGCCAGTTCCTCGACAACGCCATCGCCGCCTATGGGCTTCCTGCAGAGCCGCAGCCGCAGGCCGCCTGATCCGGTGCCAACGTGAATTGCCACGGTGACAAGCCTTTCGTTGCCGGGCACGCATGGCGTTGGTAGGTCTTCGGAAAGCCACTATTCCGGAGACTGGCCATGAATGGCACCCTCTCGCTTGATGATGTAAAGGCCGCAGCGGAGCAGCTGCGAGGGCACGCTTTTGAAACCCCGCTCCTGTCTTTCAAGGTGCTGGATGACGCAGCCGGGCGGAAGGTCTGGTTGAAGCCCGAAAATCTCCAGCGCACGGGCTCTTTCAAGTTCCGTGGTGCGTTCAACCGGTTGTCGCAGATCCCGGAAGGGGAGCGGGCGGCTGGCGTGGTGGCTTGCTCTTCGGGCAATCATGCGCAAGGCGTGGCCGAGGCGGCGCGCATTCTCGGCATGCCTGCCGTCATCGTCATGCCGGAGGATGCCCCTGCCATCAAGCTGAAGCGCACGGCCGAGATGGGCGCGCGGGTCGTGACCTACAAGCGGGGCGTCGAAGACCGGATCGCCATCGCCAAGGCCATCTGCGAGGAAAACGGCGCTACCTTTGTGCATCCTTACGACGACAGGGGTGTCATTGCTGGACAGGGGACCATTGGCCTTGAGATCGTCCGCCAGTCGGCAGCGCTCGGCCTTGATATCGAAGCGGTCGCAGCCTGCACGGGTGGCGGCGGGCTCACCAGCGGTGTGGCGCTGGGGTTGGAGGAAGGGCTGCCGGAGGCTGTGGTCTACACCTGCGAGCCGGCCGGCTTTGACGACTATGCCCGCTCGCTCGCCAGTGGCCGCCGCGAGGTCAATGCCAGCGGCTCGGGCTCGGTCTGCGATGCGATCCTAACCGAAAGCCCGGGAGAACTCTCCTTCGAGGTTCTGACCCGGCGCAAGGCACGCGGGCTGGTGGTGAGCGATGACGAAGCGCTGGCCGCTGTTGCCTTTGCCTTCCGCGAGCTCAAGCTGGTCGTGGAGCCGGGCGGAGCGGTGGCCCTTGCCTCGGTGCTTTTCCGCAAGATGCCTGCCGGAAACGGCCCAGTGGTGGCAATCCTCTCCGGCGGTAACATTGATCCGGAAACGCTGGAAACGGCGCTGACTGTCTGCAGCTTACTTCCAGGTAAGATCCCCGGCAGCAACTGAACTGCCGGGGCTCTCTGCATTTTGGGTCTCAGAAGCGGGCGTCGATGTCCACGACGCCGATCAGCTTGTGGTTCACGAATTCCTTGAGCCCGAGGCCGAGGAGCTCGCGGCCATAGCCGGAGCGGCCGATGCCGCCGAAGGGCAGGTCCGCTTCTACCTTGGTCGGGTGGTTGATGTAGACCATGCCGGTGGCAATCTGCCGGGCCACTTCCACGCCATGTGCGGTGTCACGGGTGAAGACCGAGCCGCCGAGACCGAAGGGGGAATCGTTGGCAATGCGGATTGCATCCGCTTCGTCCCGGGCACGGAAGATCATGGAAACGGGGCCGAAGAACTCCCAATAGCGGGCCGGGTTGTCCTCGCCGATGTCCGTCAGGATCACCGGCTGCACGAAGGCACCCTGATTGGGAACCGGCGGGCCAACCTCTTCCGCCTTGGCGCCATGTGCGATGGCCTCCTTCACCTTCTCCCTGATTTCATCAGCTGCACCTTGCGAGGACAAGGGCGCGAGCGTCGTCTGCGCGTCGAAAGGGTCGCCCGCTTTCAGGGCTGCGACGCCTTCGCGGTAGCGGGCCAGAAATTCGTCGTAGATCTCGTCCACAATGATCATGCGCTTGGATGACACGCAGACCTGACCGCCGTTCCAGTGGCGTCCGAAGACGGCCCAGCGGACGGTCTTTTCAAGGTCGGCATCGGCCAGCACGACGAAGGCATCCGCGCCACCCAGCTCCATGGTGGACTTCTTCAGCGCCTTGCCTGCCTGCGCAGCGACAATGGCGCCTGCACCTTCCGAGCCGGTCAGGGCGACGCCATGGACGCGCGGGTCGTTGATGATCATTTCCACCTGCGAACGGGTTGCATAGAGATTGGTAAAGGCGCCCTCCGGCAGGCCCGCTTCCCGCATCAGGCGCTCGAAGGCAGCAGCGCTCTGGGGAACGTTGGACGCGTGTTTCAGCAGGATGGTGTTCCCGGCAGACAGTTGCGGCGCGATGATGCGGGTGATCTGGTAATACGGGAAGTTCCATGGCTCGATTGCAAGCAGCACGCCAAGAGGCTCACAGACGAGCATGGCCTCGCCTTCGGCCGGATCGGCGACCTCCAGCTTCTCCGGCTGCAGCAGGCGTTCGGTGTTCCGGACGTAATATTCGAAGATCTTTGCCGACAGTTCGACTTCCGCCTTGGCCTCGGTGAAGAGTTTGCCCATTTCAAGCGTCAGCAGCCGGGCGTAGTCGTCAACGCTTGCGCGCAGAAGATCTGCCGCCTGCTGCAGGATCTTGCCACGGGCTGCGAAGGAAAGCGTCCGCCAGCCAAGAAAGGCTTCATGTGCCTTGCCGATGGCAACCGAGACTTCTGCATCCGTTGCCTCTGGAAATGTTTTCAGCACTTCACCCGTGTAAGGGTTTTGCGTCTTGTAGGCCATGCTGTCTCTCCAAGAAAAAATGAATTCGAATTTCTGGGGCGCAATCTTCGACTGGAGGCAGCTGTCAGGTATGCATGTACCTTTTCGATTGTCTGAACGTTATTTTTTTAAACATGCTTGCAGCATATTTGGGAGGAACATGCTGCACATGGCTGCCTGAATGTTGCGCTTGAAAAAAATCTAAGGGAATACAGGGGCGGCGGGCTTTGATACGGATCAATTAAGCATTTGTGCGGAGGTGCCTGAAATGAAAGAGCCCCCGGGTTAGGCCGGGGGCTCGAGAGGCTGCTGCGCGCCTTATTCTGTCTGTCAGGGTTTCTGTTTCAGCTGAACAGGGCCTGACGCTCGCTTTCGGTCAGCATGGCAAGCGGATCTTCATCCTCGGAGAATTCCTCGGCGGCCTCCCACTCTGCATCTGCCTGGGTCTCTTCTGCCAGGGCTTCATCACCGCCGCCCATGTCGAACAGCTTGGCGATATCGTCCTCGCCCATTTCCTGTTCCGGGTCATCAAAGCCCGCTTCTCCGGCAAACGTCTCGTCCGTCTGCTCGAAGATGGCGTCGATGGTGGCAGCATCCAGCTGATCCATGTCATGGTCATCGCTGGTTGCAACCGGTGCAGGGGCAGGAGCCGCTGCCTTGGCCGGAGCCGCAGCGGGCCTTGCTGCGGGCTGCGGCGCCGGAGCGGGTGCCGCTGCTGCTGCCGGAGCAGCGGTTTCGCCGGCAAATTCGACGCTGAAGAAGCCGCTGTTCTGAGCCGCAGCGCCATCTCCCATCATGTCATCAACGAAGGACTGGCTGACACCCTTGCCGGCAAGCTGAGGGCCATTGAGAAGATGCGCATCCGGGCGGGTGTCGACTGGGCCGGCGGTATCGTCCGCTTCCACATCCTCAATGCCCCAAATACCGATCATCAGGTTGATGCGGCTTTCGAGGTAGCGCAGGACATGCACCACCTTCTGGGTGCGCTGGCCGGTGAGATCCTGGAAGGAGCAGGCCATGAAGATTTCGGTGGCCTTGGCATCGATATCGTCGCACACCGCTTCGTCTGCGCCATGCTCGCGCAAGGTCCAGGCATATTCCTGGATCTTTTCGGCTGCGTTCAGGATGTCCTGAGTCGCACCTTCCGTCTGCGTGATGATCGCATCAAGTTCGTGAGAGGCATCCGTGAAACGGTTGCTTTCCTCATCTTCCTTCTTGATGTTGGAAATCTCACGCTTGGTGCGTTCGATTGCTTCATGCATGTCGGCAATATCGAGGCGGATGCGGTTGAGATCGGGAACGCTGCGTTCCCGGCGCATCATTTTCTCAAGCCGGGCAATGGCATCAAGAATGGAGTTTGTCTCGGAGCTGCGGTGGCGGCGCAGATATTCGGACAGAAAGCGGCGGCCGCGATCCGATTCCGAAAGGGTCTGCTCCAGTGTGTGATACTCATGCTCCGGTATCAGGACTGGCGGTTCGGTTTCTGCCATCGTATCGTCTCGGCGTCCTATCGCTGCAGCGGACATTCGATTCGAATGTTCCTCCAACTCATGCAGCATAATAGGTCCAAGAAGTTAACATCCCTTTAGGCCTTCAAGGTTTGATCCTCCATGAAGATGTTCCAAGTTGGGCTCGCCCCCCGGGTGAGTGCTCTCTATGGTGTCAATTTTGTCGGCACGGGATTATTTCTCCCATTTTTTCCGATCATTCTTGCCAATAGATCATACTCAGTTACAGAAGTCTCATTTGCTCTCGCAATTGGCACCTACGCAAAGATAGTAGCTTCTCCGTTTCTGACGGGGCTTTCTGACAGGACTGGCTTGCGCCGTCTTTCGATCTGCTTTTACTCATTGATGGGTATGGCTTTTCTTGCGTTATTTGCCTTTACGTCAAGTTATCCTCTGGCGGTCGCTGCCGTGATGGGGCTGATGGTCTGCTGGGCGCCGATTGTACCGCTGGCCGATGGATATGCGCTGGATGTCGTGCGCCAGACGGGGGCCACATACGGGCGCATGCGTCTTTGGGGCTCTGCTGCTTTCGTGGGAGGCACTGTTCTTGCCGGTTGGCTGATGATGCCGCACACCGAGATGCCCTACCTGGCCGGTATCCTTGGCTCGATGGTGGCGACCGTGCTGGTCGCCGGAACGCTGCCTCCCATGCGCAATCCCGAGCGGGAAGCCCGTGAGGCTTCTGCATCGGCCCGGGCATCAGACAGAAAGCCAGCCGTCTTCCGGGAGCACTGGTTTCTGGCATTGGTCACGCTCATCGGCCTCTCCCAGGCGGCACATTCAGCCTATTATGCGTTTTCAACGATTTACTGGACGAAATCAGGCGTTCCCGAACACTGGATGGGGCCCCTGTGGTCCGTCGGTGTGACGGCGGAAATCCTGCTCTTCCTGTTCGCGGCAAGGCTTCCGGCCTGGCTGACGCCGATGCGTCTGATCATCATCGGAACGGGCGGATCAGTGCTTCGCTGGGCGCTTTTCACCCATGTGCAGGACCCGGTCTTCATTGTGCCGATGCAGACCCTGCACGCGCTTTCTTTTGGGGCCGTTCATCTGGGGGGCGTGGCGTTGATTGCGCAGGCTGTGCCGATGCGCTGGTCTGCTACGGGGCAGAGCCTGATGGCGACATCCACCGGCTTTCTGACGGCAACGGCCACCTGGTTCAGCGGGCCGCTCTATGCGGCAAAGCCCGCCTATGCCTTTTATGCCATGTCAGCGATGGCCGCTCTGGCCTTCGTGTGTCTTCTGCTGCTGGCCCGCCATCCCGGTTTCAAGGCCGGGACGGCAGGCTGAATAGGTCTGGTGACCGGCAGGGTCAGCCCCAGAGACTGGACTGCGGCGGATGGACGAGACTGCCCTCATAGCTGAGGCCACCCTCACGGTCGGCAGTGAGCAGCAGGGGACCGTCAAGGTCAACATAATCAGCTGTTTGTGCCACGATGAGCGCCGGAGCCATGGCAAGAGACGTGCCGAGCATGCAGCCGGTCATGATCCTGTAGCCAAGGGCTCTCGCATCGGCTGCCAGTGCCAGCGCTTCGGTCAGGCCACCCGCCTTGTCCAGTTTGATGTTCACTGCGTCATAGAGCTGGCGCAGGCTGGCAAGTTCATGCCGGGTGTGCAGGCTTTCATCTGCACAGACCGTGATTGGCCGCTCTGCCGTGGCAAGCAGGCCGTCATTACCCGCAGGCAGGGGCTGTTCGATCAGTTCAACGCCTGCTGCCACACAGGCCGCCATGTTGACGGCAAAGCAGCTTTCGTCCCAGGCCTCGTTTGCATCCACGATCAGCCGTGCGTCTGGCGCCGCCGCCCGGACGGCGGCGATACGCGCATCATCGCCGGGGCCTGCCAGCTTCACCTTCAGCAGCGGGCGTGAGGCAGCCTTTGCCGCAGCCGCGCCCATGCTGTCCGCAGTTCCGACGCTGAGCGTATAGGCGGTGACGAGCGGTTTCATGGCGGCAAGGCCTGCCAGGGCGGCGGCGCTGGTGCCCGCTGCCTTGGCCTCAAGATCCCACAGAGCGCAGTCCAGCGCGTTCCGGGCTGCACCTGCCTCCATCTGCTCCTGCAGCTGCGTCCGGCTGATGTCCTGACCGAAGCGCGCTGCCGCGTCCTCGATCTGCTGCATCACGCTGGAGATGCTCTCGCCATAGCGGGCATATGGCACGCATTCGCCGCGGCCGGTGAAGCCGTCGCGGCTGATGCAGACGGTAACCACGTCCGCATGGGTCCGGCTGCCCCGCGAAATCGCGAAGCCGCCTTCGATGGCAAAACGCTCATGCGCTGCCGTTATGGTGAGAGGTGATGTCATGACTCAGGCCGCGCCGTAGATTTCAACCACCTTGTCCACCACCTTGGCCATGCCGTAGCGAACGGGGTCGGTTGCGGGCAGGCCGTACTTGGCGGACAGCTCCGCCAGATAGGCCTGGGCTTCCGCATCGCCAAGGGCAGCCGTATTCACCGCAATGCCGATGCAGCGGATGTCCGGGTTCGTCAGCTTGCCGCACTGGATCGTCAGGTCGATGACATCCTGAATGGAGGGCAGGGGCGTCTGCACACCGCGCATGGTGCGGCGGGTCGGCTCATGGCAGACGATGAAGGCATCGGGCTGGGCGCCATGCAGCAGGCCAAGCGTCACGCCCGCAAAGGACGGATGGAACAGGGAGCCCTGGCCCTCGATCACATCCCAGTGGCTTTCGTCCGCTGCCGGGGAGATCCATTCCACGGCGCCGGAGATGAAGTCGGCCACCACTGCGTCGATGGCAACACCTCGGCCCGAAATGAACACACCGGTCTGGCCGGTGGCGCGGAAGTCGCAGTCATAGCCGCGGGCGCGCATGTCCCGCTCCATGGCGAGGGCGGTGTACTTCTTGCCGACCGAGCAATCGGTGCCGACGGTGAGGATGCGCTTGCCGCTGCGCTTGCTGCCCTTGCCGGTGGCGAAGGTCATGTCCGAGTGGCGCACGTCGAACAGCTGGCGGCCATTGCGCTCTGCCGCTTCCTTGATGGCCGGAATTGAACCGAGGCGCACATGCAGCCCGCTGGCCACATCCATTCCGGCATCCAGCGCTTCCACGATGGAGGCAACCCAGTGATCCGGGAGACGCCCGCCTGCGTTCACGGCTCCGACGATCATGGTCTTGGCGCCAGCCTTTGCTGCGGCTGCGATGCTCATGTCGGTCAAGCCCGCATCGGCCTGGCAGCCCGGCAGGCGATTCTGCCCGATGCACCAGTCCCGGCGCCAGTCGACAACGCCAAGCGCTGTCTTCGCCGCCAGCGCATCCGGAACGTCGCCCAGGAACATCAGATAGGGGTTTGCAATATCCATTATATGATCTGCCTCTGCTGGTTGTTACCGGCCGCGCGTCTGGACGGCCTCCCTTTCTCTCAGGTATACGGGGTAGTCCTTCTCAGCGGCAAGGGGTCGCGTCAGCGCGCATGACATTACAGGTTGAACTGCTCGCCCCCAGATGCTCGGCCACCCATGATGGTGAGACCGTGACCTTTGCCTTGTCCGGAGACTGGGTAATCCGCACTGCCACGGAAGCCGAGGCGATTGTCGAGGGGCTTTCCGGCGAACAGGGGCAGGTCGAACTTGTCCTCGACTTGTCCGGGCTGCGTGCACTTGATACCGCTGGCGCCTGGTTGATCCACAAGCTGCGCGGGCGCATCGAGTTTTCCGGCACACGCATTCGCATCGATGGGCTTCGCCCGGAACAGGCGCTCCTGCTGACAGAAGTGGATGCCCACCATCCGCCTCCGCCAGCGCATGAGCCGCGGCAGGGAATGCTGATCAATCTCATGGAGACGACCGGCAAGTCGGTGGTTGAGGCGTGGCAGGATTTTATCGCCATGCTGCACATCCTTGGCTCGCTTAGTATGGTTGTCGCCACGGTTCTGTTTCAGCCCAAACGCCTGCGCGGAATCGCCATTGCCGTGCAATTCGACAAGTCCTGCATCGGGGCGGTGCCGATCGTCGGGTTGATGAGTTTCCTGATTGGCGCCATCATTGCCCAGCAGGGCGGTTTCTACCTGCGGCAGTTCGGTGCGGATCTTTTTGTCGTGGATCTGGCGGGTGTGCTCGTGTTGCGTGAGATTGGCGTTTTGCTGACCGCCATCATGGTAGCCGGCCGGTCGGGCTCTGCCTTTACGGCGGAACTCGGGTCAATGAAGATGCAGGAGGAAATCGATGCCCTCCACGTCATCGGCCTCAATGTAACCGAGGTCCTGATTCTCCCGCGTCTGCTGGCGCTCATGGCGGCCATGCCTGTTCTGACCTTCGTATCTGATCTGGCTGCTCTGACAGGTTCAGGGCTTGTGACCTGGTGGTATCTGGAGATTCCGCCAGCGGCCTATCTGAGCCGCCTGGAAGAGGCCATCACCGTTCAGACCTTTATCGTTGGCATGGTCAAGGCACCTTTCATGGCGCTGATCATCGGCCTGATTGCCTGTGTGGAAGGCCTGAAGGTTGGCGGTTCGGCCGATTCCCTTGGCCGTCACACCACCATGTCTGTGGTCAAGGCAATCTTCCTCGTCATCGTCGTTGATGGCCTTTTCGCCATCTTCTTTGCCGCCATCAACGTATAAGGGGCATTGATGAGCACTGCAGACGCCCTGAATGAGACGGTCCGGCCCGCGCAGCAGCGTGAGGTTCTGCTGTCTGCGCGCGGTGTCATCGTCGGTTTCGGCAAGAAGATCATCCTCGATGGGCTGGACCTTGATGTCTACCGGGGGGAAGTGCTGGGGTTTGTCGGCGGCTCGGGGACAGGTAAATCGGTGCTGATGCGTGCCATCCTCGGTCTTACGCCGCGCCGCGCCGGCAGTATTTCCGTTTTTGGCCAGGACCTCGACAGCGCCACTGCGGCGGAGCGCAACTGGATCGAACGGCGCTGGGGGGTGCTGTTTCAGCAAGGCGCACTGTTCTCCTCGCTCACGGTCAAGCAGAACATTCAGGTGCCGATGCGCGAGTATCTCGGGCTTTCGCAGCGGCTGATGGACGAATTCGCTTTTCTGAAACTGGAACTGGTCGGCCTGCCGCGTGATGCGGCGGACAAATATCCGTCCGAGCTGTCCGGCGGCATGGTCAAGCGCGCCAGCCTTGCCCGTGCTTTGTCACTAGACCCGGATCTGGTGTTTCTGGACGAGCCGACCTCGGGTCTTGACCCCATCGGTGCAGCGGCTTTCGACGGGTTGATTGCGAAGTTGCGTGAAACCCTTGGTCTGACCGTTTATATGGTGACACATGACCTTGATAGCCTGCATTCGATCTGCGACCGTATTGCGGTTCTGGGTGAAAAGCGGGTTCTGCTTGCCGGCACAGTGGATGACATGATGGAGAGCGAGCACCCTTGGGTGAAATCCTACTTCCGGGGCGAGCGCGCCCTGCGCAGGGTTTGAAAGGCAGCTGATGGAAACCCGTGCAAATTACGTGATGATCGGCGGCTTCGTTCTCGGCATTCTCGTCGCAGCATTCCTGTTCATCTACTGGCTGGCGGCTGCGGCTGATTCCGGCAAGAGCATCAATGTGAAGGTCGTCTTTCCGGGCGCTGTGACCGGCTTGCCCGTCGGGGGACAGGTGCTTTTCAACGGCATCAAGGTCGGCGATGTTTCGGCGCTGGATTTCGACCCGGCCGATCCGCGCATCGTTATTGCCACAATCCGTGTCTCTCCCAACGCCCCCTTGCGCAAGGACGTGCGGGCGACGCTTGGTTTCCAGGGGCTGACCGGCGTTGCCTATGTGGATCTGAAGGGGGGGTCGACGGAGACCGGGTTGCTTCTGGATGCGCTGAACGATGGCAAGGAGCCGGTGATCTATGCCGACCGCTCGTTCTTTGACGATGTACTGGAAAACGGCCGCGATGTGTTGCGCAAGGCGGACACCACGCTTGAATCCATCAATGAAGTTCTGAGGGAAAACCAGCCGGTCATTGCCTCCACCATGCGCAATGTCGAGACATTCTCTGCTGCGCTCGCTGAGAACTCCGATGGCGTGAAGGACTTCATGGCCTCTATCGGCGAGGCTACCAGGGCTTTCAGTTCGTTGTCCGGCAAGCTCGAAGGACTGACAATGCAGGGTGAGCGGATTTTGGCCGCCGTACCGGATGACAAGGTTGAAGAGCTGGTTGTCAACATCACCGAGTTCTCGGATTCTCTGAGGGCCGCAGGGCCTGAAATCCGCCAGATCATGGGTGATGCGAGCTCTGCCGTGGCCAATGTGCAGCAGTTCACCGAGCGGGTGAATGCGTCCCTGACGCAGGTCGAAGCGGTGGTCAATGCGGTCAAGCCTGAAGAGGTTCAGCGTGTCGTGGCAGGGGCAGCGAGCCTTGGCGACGTGCTCTCCAACCGCTCTTCTGACATTGATGAACTGATCCGCAGCACGGCCAGCACGATGGCGCATGTGGATCAGGTGGCGCAGACGATCCGCAGCCGCGAGGAAGATATCGTTACGCTGATCGGGGATGCGCAGAAGCTGCTAGCTGGCCTTATCAAGACCGTGGATGACACCGGTGAGGTGGTCGCCGCGATCGATCCGGGCCGCATTTCCTCGATTGTCGATGCTGTCGACCGTACGGTCAGCGCCATTGCCGGGCAGGGCAACGCCATCGCTGAGACGATTGCCTCGGCACGCAACGCAGCAACCAATGTGGAGCGCATGTCGGCTGACCTTTCCGCCCGCACAGACGACGTGAACCAGATCATCACGGATGCAAAGACAGTCGCCGCGAACCTCAACACCTCGTCCGAAAAGCTGAATGGCCTGATGGACAAGGTGAACACCATGGTGGACGGCGATGGCGAAGGCCTGATTACCGAGGCAACGAAGGCAATGACGGCTATCCGCAAGGTGGCGGAGGCGTTTGAAAGCCGTGCAGATGGCATTGCCGACGGCCTGTCGAAGTTTGCTTCGCAGGGCTCGGCTGATCTGGCGGCAACGCTGGGGCAGGTCAACCGGACCTTCATCACCCTGCAGCGGGCGATCGAGAACTTCGATCGCGCTCCGAACCGGGTGATCTTTGGCGGGGATGACGTGCCGCGCTTCAACGGCGGCCAGCGCCGCTGAAAACCGGTGCTGCCTGAAGGGCTGCCTTGCCCTCAGGCGGTGACGGGATACCGACGAAACAGGGGCCATGGCGTTGCGGCGCTGCGGCCTGGCAAGGAACGGCACAGGCCGGGAAGACGAAGGGCATGACCGACGCTGTAACGCTGATCAACCGCCGCCGTGCAGTGACGCTTCTGGGGCTTGGAGCCCTGGCGGCAGGCCTGTCTGCCTGTGCTTCCACTGCTCCCAGTGCGCTCTATGGTATCGAGGCTCCGGCGGCGGCGGCCAGTGCAGGTGGTGCCCGCAAGCCCGTTCAGGTGCTGGTCGCTGTGCCGAAGGCGCTGCAGGCGCTCGACAGCAGCAACATCGCCGTGGCGCAGCAAGGGCCGGTCTACAGCTATTTTCCGCAGGCTGCCTGGGCTGATCAGCTCGGCAATGTGGTGCAGACCGGTTTGGTGCGGACCCTCGAGAATACCGGCCGTCTGCGCGGGGTCGGCATGCCGGGTGATGGCTTGCTGATCGATTATCAGCTGCAGACCGAGATCCGGTCCTTTGAACTGAACATCGCCGGCAGTGCGCGCGGCGTCGTGGAAATCGCAGCCCGGCTCGTGAACGACCGCAACGGCCGGACGGTGGACAGCCAGGTCTTCCGCGCCGAAGTGCCCTCTGGCGGCCAGAGTGCTGAACAGGCTGTGCGGGCGATGAACTCCGCCGCAGGGCAGGTCTTCGCCGAACTGGCAGCCTGGGTCATTTCAAAGGTCTGACGTGTGACAGGGCAGGGTACTGGTAACCGGCACTGAGTCACCCCGGCCTAGCGCAGCGCGAGCCGGGCCCCGACCGTTTGCAGAGAAAATGAAACTGTCTGTTGCCGGGCGGCAAGCTCCCGTCCGCAGCAAGACTTTGCGCCGGAGCTCAACCTCACCTCTCTGCGAACGAGTGGACCTTGGCTCAGAGGTTGTGACTGCGGCTTGAGAGAGCAGGAAGCAGTGCCTGCCTCACAGGGCCCGGCACAAGGCCGGGACGGCGGAGAGAGCTTATCTCCTATCGCAGGAGATTCCGGGGGCTCTGCCGAAGTGACCGGGCACTGCCTGAACGGCCCCCGTGCCGCCCCCCACCGCGCCGTCCCGGCCTTGTGCCACGACCTGTCAGGGATTTTCTGCCAGTTGGTTCTGCGACTTCGGCAGGATCCTGCGCAGCAGCGTCAGGATGCTCATAGGCCTAAAAAAAGCCCGCCGGATCGCTCCGGCGGGCTTCTTCTGTTTCAGGTCAGGCTGTCTCAGTCGAGGCGGCCGCTGGCGTGGGCCAGCATGGTGTAGACCTTGCCCGTGTCGGAGGTCAGATAGGTCTGACCCAGCATGTTGTCACGGTCATTGCGCGAGACCTGCGTGAGGAGCTGCTCGAAATCGGCGATGTACCGGTCAACCGCCGTGCGGAATTCCGGATCGCGGCCGTATTTCTGGCGGATCTCGTCGAAGGTCTGCTGGCCCTGCAGCGTGTAGAGACGGCGGGTGAACACATGCCGTTCGCCGCGCTTGTAGCGGTCCCACAGATCGATGAAGGTCTCATGGTCAATGGCCCGGGCGATGTCCATGGACAGCGAATTCAGGCTTTCCACCATGTGCAGCGGGCTGCGGGGTGCCTTGCCGCCGTCCTCGTCACGCGAGGCGCGGCGCAGCAGATCGCTCACCCAACCCTTGCCGCTTCCTGCTTCCGGTGCCTGCTCGGGAGCAGGGGCCGCTGCCGGGCGGCGCGTTGCTGCAGGCCGCGGTTCCGGCTCGCTGCGCGGGGCAGGGGCCGCCGGACGGCTCTGGGCGGCGTAGCTCGCAGCCGGGGCCGCGCTGGCGGCAACGGCACGCTCCTGCGGGCGTGAGATATCCAGTGCGCTCGACTGGCGGGCGACGATATCCGACAGCTCGGTGAGTGCGCGGATCTGCTCGTTGACGACCTTGCGCAGGGCGGCAGACGATTCTTCCGCCTCTTCCGGCAGGTTGAGAACGCCCTGCTTCAGTTCCTTGCGGGTTGCCTCCAGCTCGCGGTGCACCTCGCGGGCAACATCCCGCATGCGGGTTGCCGCTTCGCCGAACCGCTCCTGTGCTTCTGTCACGGTGCGGCTCATTTCCGTCATGATCTCGTCCTGCACGGCGCGGATTGCGTCGCGGGCGCGCTGACCCTCCATGCCTGCGGTGAGGCGCATGGATTCGAACTGCTCGGCCACCTGACGCGAGGCAGCTTCGGCAGCAGCCGAGAGCATGGTGGCGGCTTCGCGGGCCCGGTCATCAGCCGAGTCCAGCGTTTCCGTCAGCGTGCTGGTGAAGGTGCGCATCAGCGTGTCGACCGTTTCGGTCTTTGCCAGCAGCGTGTCGGCCACCTGTTCAATGGCGGTCTTGCGCTCGGCCACGCGGCCCTCGACCAGACGGTTCGTCTCCTCAAGGTGACGTGCCGCGCTGATGAGATCCTGGCTCTGCTGGTCGAAGCGGGTCGACAGGGCCTTGATGTCGGCCAGAACCGTAGTCGAGATATCCCGCAGCGCCCCAACCTGCCCGTCGATGAGGCCGGTAGAGGAGTTGGTTTCTGCGACGGCACGGTCCACGGCGGAGCGGAACTCGCTGGCCCGGCGGGCCAGGTTGGTCTCCACGTCCGACAGGTTCTGACCTGCGTCTGTCATCACCTGATGCAGCGTGCTGTTCGACTGGTCAAGGCGGTCCAGGATGGCCGAAACGTCGGCTTCCAGACGCAGCTTGGTCTCTTCCAGGACGTTGACGGCGCGGTTGCTGCGCTCGTCGAGGCCGTTGATGATGCGGTCTCCTGCTTCCACCAGCGAACGGGTCGCCTCGAGGCCGCGCTGTGCGAAGCTCTCGGTGACGTCGCGGCCCTTGACGGAGATGGCGTCAAGGATGGCGCGGTGGATCTCGGACACACGGCCAGTGAGTTCATTGGCGCGGGTTTCGATGGCAGCAACCAGCTGGTTGCCGTCTTCACCCACGAGCTTGGTGAACTCTGCGCTCTGCGAGGAGAAGGCTTCGTTGAGGGCTGCGGCCTTCTCGAGCATTTCCTGGGCAACGGCATGGCCGCGCTGGGACAGCATATCGGCTGCCTGCTGCACGGCGCCACTGACGCGGCTGCGCACCGAGTCCGCCTCGCCGGAGATGAGATTGCGCATCTCTTCCACGGTGCGGGTGAGGGTGACGCGGGCATGCTCGCTCTCGGCATTGAGGTTGCCGGAGATTTCCGCGATCGTGCGGGCAAGATCGCCGCGCACCTTGTCGCTTTCGCCGGTCAGAGAGCCGGAGAACTCGGCCAGTGTGCTCACGTAGAGCGTGCGGGCCTTCTCGCTTTCCACGGCCATGGAGCGGGCAGCCTCGGCAACGGCGCTGAGCACCATGTTGCGGATGCGCTCGCCTTCGCCGGAGAGGGAGCCGGTGGCAACGGTCATTGCGCCGGTGACGCTCTCGGCAGCCTTCTGGCTTTCGCCTTCCAGCACGCTGCGCACTTCGCCGACTGCCGTCAGCACCATATCGCGGATGCGCTCGCCTTCGCCCGACAGCGAACCGGTTGCCAGGGCCATGGCGCTGGTAACGGTTTCTGCGGCCCGCTGGCTTTCGCCAACCAGAACGCCACGTGCTTCGCCAACGGCACCCAGCACCAGCTGGCGCAGGCGGTCGCCTTCACCAGACAGCTTGCCTGTGACGTCGGAGAAGGTCGTGCTGACCGTCTCGACGGTGCGGCTGCGCTCTTCGGAGAGGGCGGAAGCGGCCTGCGTGACGGCGTCCAGCACCATCTCGCGGACGCGGGTGCTCTCGCCGCTCAGCGTCGAGGTGGCATCCTGCATGGCTTCGGTCAGCACCAGACGGGCGCGCTCGGTCTCCGACGTCAGGGTGCCGGAGATGGAGGACAGGCGGTCGGTGAGAACCGATTCCAGCTGGCTGGCGCGGCTGTCGAGGGTTTCCGCCACTTCGAACACCTTGGCGCCGAGCGACACGTTGATTTCCGCAATCCGTTCGGAGAGGGACTCGGTCAGTTCCGCGCTCTGGCGGGCCAGAACAGAGCCTGCCTCGTCGAGGCGGCTGTCGAGTGCCTGTGCCATTTCGGACTGGCCGTCGACGAATGCCTTGGCGATCTCGCGGGTGCGGGCAATCAGGGTTTCGCTGATCTGGCGGGCACGGCTGTCGAGGGTCTGATCGATCCGCTCAGTGCCGGCAATCATGCTCTGGGCAAGGTGATCGGCCTTCTCGGAGATGGCTTCGGCGGCCTGATCCACGCGTTCGCCAATGAGGCGTCCCACGGTGTCGGCCTTGTCGGCGAGAGATTCGCCGGCTGTTTCCACGCGCCGTGCCAGTTCGAAGGTGATCGCGTCGGAGCGGTCGGCCAGAACGTCAGCAATGGTGCGCGACTTCTGTTCGAGCGTCTCGCTGAGCAGTTCCGTGCGGGTGCTGATCGCATCGGAGAGCATGACCGTGCGCGTTTCCAGAGCCGCTTCGAAGGCAGCCGTGCGCTGCTCCAGCGTCAGATCCAGGCTGTTGATGCGGCTGTCAAGCGAGGCATCAAGGCCGCTGGC
Organism: Pannonibacter anstelovis; assembly: GCF_036881715.1. NCBI lineage: Bacteria > Pseudomonadati > Pseudomonadota > Alphaproteobacteria > Hyphomicrobiales > Stappiaceae > Pannonibacter > Pannonibacter anstelovis. Next base: position 21,951 of record NZ_JBAKBF010000014.1, on the reverse strand, counting down.
GCGGATTTCGAAGGTCTGGTCAAGCCGGTTGATGCTGTCACCCAGCGCTGTATCCAGCGTGGTGATGCGGTTGTCGAAGGTCTGGTCCAGACGGCCAAGGCGGCTGTCGAGCGCAGCGTCGAGGCTGCTGGCCCGGGCTTCAAAGGTCTGATCGAAGCGGTTGATGTTGTCGCTGAGCGTTGTTTCCAGCCCGCCAATGCGCGCATCGAACGTCTGGTCGATGCGGCTGATGCGGCTGTCGAGTGCCAGATCGAGCCCGCCAACGCGGTGCTCGAAGGTCTGGTCTAGGGTTTCCAGTCGGCTGTCGAGCGTCTGCGCCAGCACGGTGGAACGGCTGTCGAAGCTTTCGACCAGCTGCGAACCGCGCTCGGTGACAATCTTTTCCAGCTCGGTGAGGTGGGTCGCAAGGCCTTCCTGCAGGGCCTGGCCGCGCAGTTCCATGGTCTCGGCAATGCGGTCGCCGACGGAGCCGATGTCGGCGCTGACGCGCTCGCCACGTGTGCCGATGAGGCGGGCGAGTTCGGTGCCGGTCTCGGCCAGCTTCTGGGCGAGCTCCGTGGTGCGCTGGCCGAGCGAGCTGGAGATTTCGGAGGATGCTGCCTGCAGCGTCTCACGGAAGCCGATGGTCTGGCTCTCGATGAGCAGGGCCATTTCGGTGCCACGCGCGCCAAGGCGGGTGTCGAGTTCAGCACCGTGCACGGTGATGGCCGTCTCGATGCGCTCGCTGATGGAGCCGAGGCGGTCCGCCAGATCGCCGCCGCGGCCGGTGATGGTCTCGGCGAGGCTGGAGGATGTTGCATCCAGCTTCGCAGCGATTTCGCCGCCGCGCAGGGACAGATCCACGACGATGGATTCACCGGTGCCGCGCAGGATCTCGGCGACCTCGGAGCTGCGCTCGGCGAGGGTCTCGACGATCTCGGCGCCCTTGAAGGAGATGGCGTCGGTGACGGCCTGGCCGCGCTCGGTGATGCTGCTGACAACGCGCTCGCCGGTGTCGCTGAGCGAAGCATCCAGCTGCGACACGCGGGTGTCGACAGTGGTGATCAGCTCATCGGTGCGGGCGGAGATGGTGTCAATCAGGCGGCCCGAGGTAAGCGACAGGGTCGCGTTGATTTCATCACCGCGCAGCGCAATGGTTTCGCCAACGGTGTTGCCGGTGCGTTCCAGCGCCTCGGTGAATTCCTGCGTGCGCTGGGTAAGGGTCGTGGTGATTTCGCCGCCGCGCAAGTCCAGCGTCTGGACAAAGCTGCTGGCTGTTTCGGCAAAGCGGTCGTTGACCTCCTTGCCACGGGCGGACAGGGTTTCCCACATGTCGTTGCCGGTGCGCGACAGGTTGTCGACCAGTTCGCTGCCGGAAGAAGTGAGGCGGGCCACATAGTCGCCGGCGCGGTCGGTGAGGGCGTCGACCAGTTCGGAACCGGAAGCATTGAGCGTAGAGCTGAGCGCGTCGATGCGGCTGTCGACGGAGCTGGTCAGCTCATTGATGCGGTCTTCCACGGCAGACATAAGGCGCGAGGTCGCCGTATCGACCGTCTTGGAGATTTCCTCGGAGGTGGCGGACAGCTGCCCGGCAAAGCTCTCGTGAGCGCCGGAAATGGACTCACGCACCCGGTCGGCATTGGCAAGGATGGCCTCGCGCTGGCTGACCAGTTCCTCGATGAGGGCGCGGATCTTCAGCTCGTTGTCGTTGTAGGAACGCTCGAGCGAGGAGACTTCGTTATGGACGAGGACTTCCAGCTCGCTGGCGCGGGCAATGGCGCGCTCGATGCCGTCGCCCATTGCAGCGACTTCGCGGCGGATGGCCTGGCCAACGGACAGAACCGATTCCTTGGCCATGTCTTCCGGTTCTGCAAGGCGCAGAGCCACTTCCGTCATGCCACGGGCGACGATGCGCATTTCCTGCGCGCGCCAGATCATCATGGCCATGACCCAGAAGAACAGGACCGGCACGGCAATGGCAACGCCGGCAAGCACCAGACCGGGGGCTGCGGAAAGGCCCGCGCCGCTGGACAGGGCTTCGATCTGCGTGCCGAAGCTGGAGATGGTGAGGATCGACCCGATGGCGCCCCAGACGACGCTCAGCACCAGCGCCACCCAGAAGGGGGCAGCCGATGGACGGCGCTGCAGGGCGAAAATCAGATTGCCGATGGTGCGGCGGTCGTCATTGGCCGCAGGCGGGCGTCCGCCGCGTCCCCGGCCCCGGCGCCCCTCGCCGGATGCAGTGCTATCTGCTGCATCGGAAGATCCGCTGCCCGGTCTTTCGGCGCGTGCCGCTTCGCCAAGGGCCGCGCGGGCCCCGTCATCGCTGCCCGCAGCCGTTGCCGGGCCGCCGAAGTCGAGCTTCAGCGCCTCTTCAACTGCCGACAGTGCCGCTTCCGCCGGGTCTTTCACCTTCGGGGGATTTGCCATCTGGATCGCCTCACATCCGAACTCATTACAAATCGGAGGCCTGAGCCACCGAGCACGTTTTCCCGCGCCGTTCCGGGTCTGCCTCCGCCTCGATTCTGACGCAGAAACCGTCCGCCGCTTGGACATGACAGGACAGGACAGGGTGCCGCCGCATCGGCTGCCTGACGCTGAGTCAGGCGGCCTTTTCCCCATCTTGCCGCATCAGACAACGTAATGGCACAATCTGCGTTAAGGAACAAGAAACGCCATTGTGAGTCAGTCTGCCGGAGGTGGTGAAGCCATGAGTCAACGCAACGTAAGATCGTCCTCGGGCGGGCCTGCGGACACCACCGCACCTGAGGCAGCTGGTGCGAAAAAGCCCTCTGCGGCACAGCTCAAGTGGCTTGCCAGAGGCTTGGCGCAGGCCGGTGGAAAACTTCCACTTTTTGACGATGAGGGCCGCTCAATTCCCCCTGCCACAATCCGCGCCTGCATGGCTGCAGGCTGGGCAGAGCCTTGGTTTTCCAACCCAATCAAGCCGGACTGGCTCGTCTGCCGCCTGACGGATGCGGGACGCAAGGCCGTCATCGCCGCCTCCGGCAAATAGTCACTGCCGGCTGCAACGGCCTGCCATCTTGGGACAGCTGTGCGTCCGCGGCCTGGGATGGTGGAGGCTTGCCTGCGCGGATATCTAAAATTCGTTTATCTGCGTTAACCAAAGATTCACTTTGTTGCGCAGAGAGGCGGATTGGCAACGGTTTGAGCTGGGGATCTTAACCTCACCTTTGCGGACAGGCGGGCATTCATTCGGGTAACAAGCCTGAGGAAGCCGGGTCTCGCCCCGGCCTGTGTATTTGAGTAACGGGGTGGCTGGGATGGCGAATATGGCCAGCAAGGGCAGCACGGACCGCTTTGTCCGGCACGGGGGGCATGCCCCGATCGATCTTGCGCAGCTTGCAACGAACACCCTTGGTAACCGGGAACTCCAGCAGGAGGTTCTCAAGCTTTTCCTTGCCCGCTCCAAAACGCTGATCAGCGAACTCTCCGCTGCTGATGACCGCCAGCACCAGGCCGATCTGGTGCACAGCCTCAAGGGCTCGGCGCGCGGCATCGGAGCGCTGCGGCTGGCAGATGTCTGTGATACGGTAGAAGAGGAACTGCGGGAGGGCAGTTCTCCTGCCTTCCTGACGCTCGTCAGCCTCGTGGGCGAGACGAATGATTTCATCCGCGAACTGATCGAGGGCTGATCCCGCCCGTTTGCCGCGTGTGCGGTTCTTGACCTTTGCGTCCGAACCTTTATGTCGTGTGGATCAAACTTCCCCCGCAGGATGGACGCGATCATCATGCCGAAAATCACATTCATCACCGCTGACGGTGCCCGCCATGATGTGGAGGCCTCAAGCGGCGCCACCGTCATGGAAAGCGCCATCAAACACATGGTCCCTGGCATCGAGGCCGAATGTGGCGGGGCCTGCGCCTGCGCCACGTGCCATGTCTATGTTGACGAAGCCTGGACCGGCCGCACCGGCTCTCCCGATCCGATGGAAGAGGACATGCTGGACTTCGCCTATGACGTGAAGCCCAACTCGCGCCTGTCCTGCCAGATCAAGATGAGCGATGACCTCGATGGCATCGTTGTGCATGTGCCGGAGCGGCAGGCCTGAGGTCTGCCCGGAAGCGGGAGTGCAGCGGCAGGCCTGAGGCCTGCCCGGAAGCGGGAGTGCAGCGGCAGGCCTGAGGTCTGCCCGGAAGCGGGAGTGCAGCGGCAGGCCTGAGGCCTGCCCGGCAGCGAGAGTGCAGCGGCAGGCCTGAGGCCTGCCCGGCAGCGAGAGTGCAGCGGCAGGCCTGAGGCCTGCCGTTTTGTTTATGGAGGCGCTAATTCTCCGCGCCGCCCCGGCCTTGTGCCGGGGCCTGTGATGGACGCAGAGCGCCGCCGGCTCAGATATTTTGCCGAGTTGGGGCCCTGGCTCAAGGCTGGGGCGGCGCGCTGGGTTCGGCAGGCAGTGTGCCCAGCGGGCCCTTCTCCGGATGTACTCCCGGCCTTACTCCGCCCTCACTCCGCCGGGCGGAGCGTGCGCCGCCAGGGGAGGTCCACCTCGTTGCCGGCATCCGGGTTGAGCGGGATGAGGCGGGAAAGGGCAAGGCTGACAAGGGCCATGGCGGCTCCCACGATGAACACGGCCGCTGGGGACACCAGCCAGAGCAGGCCAAAGATCACCGGAATGAAGACCGCAGCGATGTGGTTGATCGTGAAGGCTACGCCCGCAGTGGGGGCGATGTCGGCAGGGTCGGCGATCTTCTGAAAATAGGTGCGCATGGCAATGGCGATGGCGAAGAACATGTGATCGATCACGTAGAGGCCTGCCGCCACATGCGGATTGCTGACGAAGGCATAGCCCACGAAGACACAGAAGAGCCCTGAATATTCGATCGCCAGCGACCGGCGTTCGCCTATGCGCACGATCATGGCGCCGATCTTCGGTGCGATCAGCATGTTGATGAGGCCGTTGATCAGGAAAAGACCGGCTACCTCATGCACGTCATAGCCGAAGCGCTCCACCATCAGGAAGCCGGCAAAGACCGTGAAGATCTGCCGCCGCGCACCGGCCATGAAGGTGAGTGCGTAATAGAGCCAGTAGCGCTTGCGCAGCACCAGCTTCTTGTGCTGCGGCACTCCTTCGCGGAAACGCGGGAAGATGACGAGAAGCGCGGCCAGTGCCACGAAGGTTGTCAGGCCGGAAATGAGAAAGACAGTGGTGAAGCTGAGCTCAAAAGCCTTCCAGCCGACGAGGATCAGCGAATAGGCGATCAGCTGCGCGAAGGCGCCCACGGCAAGGATCTTGCCCATGCCGGCCGCCGCCGTCGCCTTGGGCAGCCATTGCAGCGACAGGGACTGGGCCATGGTCTCGTAATAATGAAAGCCTACCGACATGATGAAGGTTGTCAGGTAGAAGCCCATGGCTGACGGGAAATAGCCGGTGGCCGCAACGCCGAGCCCGAGGAAGGCGAGGGAGACATAGGCCAGCGTCTGCTCGCGCATCACCAGCAGCAGATAGACGGCGGTAAAGGCGAGAAAGCCGGGAATCTCGCGGATCGACTGCTGGATGCCGATCTCGCGTCCACTGAACGCGAGTTCGTGCACGGCGAAATTGTTCACGAGGTTCCACCAGCCGGCAAAGGACAGCTGCATCGCCCCGGCCATGAGCATCAGCAGCATCAGCGGCGAGCGCCAGCCGGTTGCGGTCATCGGGTCTGCGGTTTTCGTGAAGAAGCTCATGATCGGCCATGCCAGAAGGGGAAGGATATCTTGCGCCCGTCTTCAGCGGCGGGGCAGCGGTTCTTACAAGGCACAGATCCGGCGCTCCTGCGCAAGGTCAGCAAAGGCCGGAACCATGTATTCGGCAAAATGACCCGGCTTGCCCGGTTTTGCCGTCTGCGGGCAGGATTTCCTCGAAAAGCTGCGGGAATTCTTGATCTTCCTCAACGCAGGAAGCCTGGCCGGAATGCAAGCTTCTCTTGGCTCAACGATACGCGAAGAGGAGACGTGCCATGTTCGACACCATTCTGGTCCCGGTGGATCCGGCTGAACCGAAGTTTTCCGCCCCGGCTCTGGAGGCTGCGGCACGCTTTGCCAATGACTATGGCAGCAAGGTCCGCCTCGTCGCGGTTCTGGCGCAGACTCAGGGCTTCATCGCCAGTTACCTGCCGGAGGATTTCGAGAGCAAGGCCATGGGCGAGACCCGTGCCATGCTGGAAGATCTGGCCAAGGGCATGGGACTGGCGGACGGGCGTGTCTCGGGGGTGGTGCGCAGCGGCAGCGTCTATCACGAGATCATCGAGGAAGCTCGCTTCATCAAGGCGGGTCTCATCGTGATGGAATCACATCGTCCGGGCCTTGCCACCTATCTCATCGGCTCCAACGCCGCCCATGTGGTCCGCCACGCTCCCTGCTCGGTGCTGGTGCTGCGTCCGGACAAGTGAGGCAGCGGTGATCGGGCGTTTTCCGCGTTCGCCGGAGAGCGCCCCTACCGCGCCAGATCCCGCATGGCGTCCGTCAGGCCTTCGAGGGTCATGGGATACATGCGCCCGCCCATCAGTTCGCGCATCATGCGGATGGAATGGGTGTAGTCCCAGTGGGCTTCCGGCACCGGATTGAGCCAGGCGGCACGGCTGTAGAGGCCGGTGATCCGCTGCATCCAGACGGCGCCGGCCTCCTCGTTCCAGTGCTCCACCGACCCGCCCGGATATGCGATTTCATAGGGGCTCATCGAGGCATCGCCGACGAAGATCACCTTGTAATCCGCCGGGTACTTGTGCAGCACGTCCATGGTGGGCATGCGCTCGGAATGGCGGCGGCGGTTTTCCTTCCACACATGCTCGTAGAGGCAGTTGTGGAAGTAGAAATGCTCCATCACCTTGAACTCTGACCGGGCGGCGGAAAACAGCTCCTCGCAGATGCGGATGTGGTCGTCCATCGAGCCGCCGATGTCGAAGAACAGCAGCACCTTCACCGCGTTGCGCCGTTCTGGCCGCATCTTCACGTCGAGCAGGCCCTTGTGAGCGGTGGCGCGGATGGTGCCGTCGAGATCCAGCTCATCGGCAGCACCCGTGCGGGCAAAGCGGCGCAGGCGCTTCAGCGCGACCTTGATGTTGCGGGTGCCCAGTTCAACCGTATCGTCGAGATCCTTGAACTCGCGCTTGTCCCAGACCTTGACGGCGCGCCGGTGCCGGCTTTCGGCCTGGCCGATGCGGATACCTTCCGGGTTATAGCCATAGGCCCCGAAAGGTGAGGTGCCGGCCGTGCCGATCCACTTGCTGCCGCCCTGATGGCGCTCCTTCTGCTCTTCCAGCCGCTGCTTCAGCGTCTCCATCAGCTTGTCGAAGCCACCAAGGCTCTCGATCAGCGCCTTTTCCTCTTCGGTGAGGTGCTTTTCGGCGAGCTTGCGCAGCCACTCCTCAGGGATCTCCGCCTGCGGGGCATCGGAGAGGAGGTCGAGACCCTTGAAAACCTGCGAAAAGATGCGGTCGAAGCGGTCGAGGTTGCTCTCGTCCTTCACCAGCGCGGCGCGGGCGAGATAATAGAAGTCCTCAACCCGCCGCCCGGCCAGATCCATCTCCAGCGCACGCATCAGATCGAGATACTCCCGCAGGGAGACCGGCACGCCGGCACTTTTCAGCTCAGAGAAGAACGTGATGAACATGGCCCGAAGTTAGGCTTGTCCATCACGCCTGTCGATATTGCTTTTGGAACCGGTCATCCGCCCGGCTTCATCTCGGGATGCAGTGTCTTGCCCAGCACATGGCTGTCGTGGCGGATGACGTGATGGGCGGCCCCTACGATCAGCGGGTCCGGCTCGCCGACGAGATGCGTGTCCTTGTCCGGATAGGGCAGGGAATTGAGGAAATGCTCCATGCAGTTCAGCCGGGCGCGCTTCTTGTCATCGGACTTGATGATGGTCCAGGGCGCATCGGCGGTGTCGGTGTAGAAGAACATCGCCTCCTTCGCCTCGGTGTAGTCGTCCCACTTGTCGAGCGAGGCAATGTCGATGGGGGAGAGCTTCCACTGCTTCAGCGGGTCGGTCTGGCGCTCCATGAAGCGGCGGCGCTGCTCTTCGCGGCTGACGGAGAACCAGTATTTGAACAGGTGGATGCCGTCGCGCACCATCATGCGCTCGATCTCCGGGCACTGGCGCATGAACTCCAGATACTGGCTAGCGCTGCAAAAGCCCATGACGCGTTCCACGCCCGCCCGGTTGTACCAGGAGCGGTCGAACAGCACCATTTCGCCGCCGGAGGGGAGATGGTTGATGTAGCGCTGGAAATACCACTGTGTGACTTCCTGCTCGGTCGGCTTCTGCAGGGCGACCACGGTGGCGCCGCGCGGATTCAGGTGTTCCATGAAGCGCTTGATCGTGCCGCCCTTGCCAGCTGCGTCGCGGCCTTCGAAGAGGATGACGACGCGCTGGCCGGTTTCCTTGATCCAGCGCTGCGCCTTCAGCAACTCGGCCTGAAGCTTTGCCTTGCGCTGCTCATAAGGCTCCCGGCGCATGGGACTGGCGTAGGGATAGGTGCCGCTTTCAAACAGCTCGTGGATCGCTGCCGGGTCGTGGCGCAATTCGGCCAGGGTTTTGCGCGGCGTGGCGGCAACCGGGGCAACGGCCGGTTCAGGGGCCGCTGCCGCGGCAGGTTCTGTCTCCGGCTGCGGTGCCGCAAGCGTCTCTGCCGGCATCTCTGCAACGGTCACAGGTGCTGTCTCGGCCTTGTCTGCCGTCACCGGGAGAACTGCATCCGTAGCGGGCGCGGTGCGGGTGCCGTGCGGCTTGCGGGTTACAGTGCGATCGTCCATGGGCTTGCCTCCTCAGCCATTTCAACCGAAGCAGGCTAACAGAAAGATCAAGTGATGCCTTGACCGTGATCAAGGGAAAAGTGCAAGTCCTTTCAAGGACGGGTTGCCAAACCGGTCATTCCGCCTTGCCGTCCTTCACGTCCGCGCTGCTGCGGGTCAGTTCGGACAGAAAATCCGAAATGCGCGGGCCGCGCTGACCGATGAAGGGGGCGGGGCGGCAAACGTCTGTCGCCGCAACGCCGATGCGGGCGGTCAGCAGGCCATTGATGACGCCTTCGCCCAGCCGCGCCGAGAGCTTGGCGGCAAGACCATGGCCCAGCACCTGCGAGATGAGGCTGTCGCCCGCCGCCATGCCGCCGGTGACGGCAAGATGCGTGCCCACCTGCCGAGCGAGGCGCAGAAAACCGGCGGTGCCGGGCCGTCCGCCATAAAGCGCGGAGAGGCGGCGGATGATGCGGATGTTCTCCGACAGCACCACGACGAGATCAAGCGCCGCTCGCGGGCTGACGGCGGTGATGACGGAGACGCGTTTGGCGCTGTCACTGACGATGCGCCGGGCGGCAGCATCCAGCGGCGCCAGGATCTCGCGTTCGGCCAGCACCACCAGGTCGCGCCCATCGATGACTTCGGCCATATGCGCCTTGAGTGCGGCGCGGCCACGGGCAGTCTCGGGCCGGTCCTTGTAGAGTTCGATGAGGTCCGTCAGCGCCGCGCGGGCGGCCTTGGCATCATCGGCTTCCGCTGCATCGGCCAACGCCTGCCGCAGGTGGGTGATGCGGGACAGGCGCATCAGGCCGATGACCTCCCGCACTGCCAGCCCGAGGAAACCGACAACAGCCAGCGCAGTGAGGGCCAGGCCCATCCAGCCCAGCCAGTCGGTGCGGGCAAAAAGATCACGGATCAGCGCATCCACAGAGAGGCCAAGAGCGAGCATGGCAAGGCCGAAAAGGCCGCCCGCCAGCCAGCGTCCGAAGCGCAGCGGGGAGGAGCGCGGTTCGGCGGGCAGAAGGGCGTCTTCCTCCGGCTCACCGCTGGGCACGATGCGGGCTTCGTTGCGCAAGGGCGCGCCGAGCGAGCCATCGTCAAAGCGCACCCGCTCGTCGTCAAGGCGGAAGGCCGTGGGGCGGCGGGGCTTGCGGGTCTCCTCGCTCATGCGATGCGGTCTCCGATCAGGAAGTTGAGCGCCCGGTCCAGCCGGATGTGGGGCAGGGACAGCGTCAGCCCTTCGGCAGTCCGCTCCAGATGCGGCGGGCGGAAGCGCACGAAGCGCAGGTCATCTTCATGCGAAGAATCAAGGCGTGCATGTGCTTCATCTTGTGATTCAGATTCAACGCCATGAGCTCTCGCAGAATCTGATTCAAGTGATTGGAAAAGTGATTCCGGATCTGATGGTAAGTCACCGGGAAACATGGCGATTTCCGTCTTTCCATCGAAGCTTTCGCCGTTTACGCGCTCGCCTGGAAGTGGAGTGCCAAGGATGGCGGGAAGCTCCTCGCCTGCGTGGCGCACAGTGGCTTCGCGGGTGGCCCGGACGGCGGCGAGTGCCAGTACGTCGACTTGTGCGCCGCTGAATTCGGCATGCTCGATGCCACGCGTCACCAGCCGTTTCAGGATGGTTTCCAGCCGGTCGTGATCGTCCCTGTGCAGGTGGTCGGCCTTGGTGGCAGCAAAGAGAATGCGGTCGATCCGGCGGGTGAGGATCGAGGCTAGCCAGCTTGCCTTGCCGGGGCGGAAGGAGGTGAGGACCTGCCCCAGCGCCGTCTCCAGATCACGCAGGGCGTCAGGTCCGGCGTTCAGCGCCTGCAGCGCGTCCACCAGCACGATTTGCCGGTCGAGCCGGGCGAAATGATCGCGGAAGAACGGCCGCACCACATGCTTGCGATAGGCCTCGTAACGCCGTTCCATCATGGCCCAGAGCGAGCCTGCCGGAGCCTGTCCGCCCTCCGGCAGGGCCAGCGGGGCGAAGGTGAGGGCGGGCGAGCCGTCAAGGTCACCCGGCATCAGGAAGCGGCCCGGCGGCAGCATGGAAAGGGCATGCTCCTCAGCCCGGCAGCCGGCCAGATAGGCGGTAAAGGCCTTTGCCAGCGCTCGTGCATCGCTCTCGCTTTCAGGGGCAGCTGGATCATGCCGTGCCAGCTCTGAAAGATAGGGAGAAGCCACAGAAGCACGCGCAGGCGAGCGGGCAAGCACCAGTGCTTCGGCGTTGAACTGGCGGTAGTCTTTGGTCAGCAGCGGCAGGTCGAGCAGCCATTCGCCGGGATAATCGATGATGTCGAGATGCAGCTTGCCGCGCCCGAGCTTGCGGGTAAGGAAGGACGCAGACTCATATTCGACAGTCAGCCGCAGTTCCGACACCTGCCGGGTGGACAGAGGCCAGATCCGCTCCTTCACCAGCGCGTCCACATGCGCTTCATAGTCAAAGCGCGGCACGGCATCATCCGGTTGTGGCTGCAGGGAGACACGGGTGATGCGCCGTCCGGCTGCCGCATCGAACAGGGGCAGGCGCCCGCCATGCAGCAGATTGTGAACGAGGGCGGTGATGAATACGGTCTTGCCCGCCCTTGCAAGGCCGGTGACGCCCAGCCGCAGAGTGGGCACGCCAAGACCGGATGCGCTCTCGGCAAGGTTCTCCAGCGCCAGAAGCGCCTCATCGGCAAGGGAAATGAGCTTCATGTCTGTCCTGTGTCTCCGGCCTTCATATGGGAAGGCCGGAGCCCTTGCGCAAATGTGCCCGAGAGCGGATCACTCCGGCAGAAGGCGCGGCTGAATGAAATGCTGCAAGGTGCAACTCAGCGGCAGCAGGCCAGACCAGGAGGCTGCGGGGCTTTCCAGCACCGCGAGAGCACCGGTCGGGAACTTGGTTTCCAGCGCTGCCCAGCCAATGCCGGAGCCGGGAATGGCCAGTTCGCAGGCCGTATCGTGGGTAGCCGGATTGTGGGCGATCAGCATCAGGGTTTCCGCCTCACCGCCCTCATCACGCAGGAAGCTGATGTAATCACTCTCGCTCGTCCCGTAGATGCGCCGCGTAAGACGGATTTCCATCTCGTGGCCTAACACCGGCAGCAGGGCGGCCAGCGTCATGCGGGTGCGCAGGGCGGTGGAGCAGAGAATGAGATCCGGCTTGAGGCCTTCTTCTGCAATCCAGCGCGCCATCCGTCTGGCGGCATCCTCGCCCCGTGCATTGAGCGGGCGGTCATGGTCATGAAGCCCAGGCGTGCTCCAGTCGGATTTGGCATGGCGCAGAAGCAGCAGTCGCGGCAAGGGCGTGTCTCCGGTTGGCGTGTGTCGAGGCCATCCTGAGGGGTGCAGGAGCTTCTGGCAAGGCAGCCCTGTGGTTCCACGCAGGAATTCAGTTCTGTGCCTTCAGCATCTCCACCACTGCGTTAAAGGCAGGCTCGACAGCCTTCTCGTGGAAGGGCAGGGAATAGTGGATCCAGACGGTGTAGTCGGCATTCTTGCCTGACATGGGCCACAAGGTCTCGCAGAGCATGCGGCTCTCGTTGCCCCCGGTGGTGAAGGTAATGCCACTGGCGGCAATGCCGGAGAGAGCAAGCTCCTTGTAGCCCGCAGCCTCGTACCCAGTTTTGAATTTTCCCGCTTCACGCCGCGCTGTGCCTTGTAGAAAGGCGCTGACCACCACCTGAATGCCAGCTGTTTCGTCCACATAGATGCAGCTGGCAATCCGGGTATTGACAGTGGGCAGCACCTTCGAGCGGGTCATTGTGCCCACCTCGTTCGGGCAGCGGAAGCCAGTAAAGTGGCGCATGCCTTGGGCATCATTGATCCACCCGGCTTCGTACTCGTTCTGCACGGACGGAACAGGGGTCTGGGCGGACACAGGCAGGCCCGCCGGGGCAAAAGCCAGCACGGCAGAAATTGCCGCGACGCGGCGCCGTCTTGTCAGAGCCGCCATGAAGGTCATGTCAGCGCTGCTCCCGCCGGGTCATGAAGGCCAGGCGTTCAAAGAGATGCACGTCCTGCTCGTTCTTGAGCAAGGCTCCATGCAGCGGCGGCACAAGCTTGCGCGGGTCGCGCTCGCGCAGGGCGTCAGCATCGATGTCCTCGTTGAGCAGCAGCTTGATCCAGTCGATCAGCTCCGAGGTTGAGGGCTTCTTCTTCAGGCCCGCTACGTCGCGGATATCGTAGAAGAGGGTCAGAGCCTCACGCAGCAGCTTGTCCTTGAGGCCGGGAAAATGCACGGCAACGATTTCCGCCATGGTCTCCCGGTCCGGGAAGCGGATGTAGTGGAAGAAGCAGCGGCGCAGGAAGGCGTCCGGCAGATCCTTCTCGTTGTTGGAGGTGATGATCACCACCGGCCGCTGGCGGGCCTTCACCACTTCGCCGGTCTCGTAGACGAAGAATTCCATCCGGTCGAGTTCCTGCAGGAGGTCATTGGGGAATTCTATGTCGGCCTTGTCGATTTCGTCGATGAGAAGCACCGGCTTTACCGGGCTCTCAAAGGCTTCCCACAACTTGCCTTTGCGGATGTAGTTGCGGATGTCCCGCACCCTCTCGTCGCCCAGCTGGCTGTCCCTGAGGCGTGAGACGGCGTCGTATTCATAAAGGCCCTGCTGCGCCTTGGTGGTTGACTTCACGTGCCATTCCAGCAGCGGAGCGCCCAGAGCCCTGGCAACCTCATGTGCCAGCACTGTCTTGCCCGTGCCCGGTTCGCCCTTTACCAGAAGCGGCCGCTCCAGCGCGACTGCCGCATTGACCGCCACCCGCAGATCGTCCGTGGCGATGTAGTCCCGTGTTCCCTCAAAGCGCATGCGTGCCTCGCAAACTGATTGCTGCGGGCAGAGTAGGGGTGTGCCCGTCACCATGCAAGCTTTGCCGGATGGGGACGGAATTGCCGGTTGCGCCCGGCATTTTCTTCCCTTCCCGGCAGGAAAGTTCCGGCCTTCTTCTGCCGGAGCGCTCCCGCTCAGGTTGGAAAATATAGATAATTCAAATGCATAAACCTGATTTCGTAATGTGGCACACCCTTTGCGATGGGTGGGCAGGAAAACCTTCGGGTTCTAGTGCTCACGAGGATTCAAAATGGGTATTTACGGGGCTATCAACGCGGCAATCTCCGGTCTGACGGCGCAGTCCAGGGCGCTGGAAAACATCTCCGGTAACGTCGCCAACTCTCAGACCGTAGGCTTCAAGCGTCTCGATACCACGTTCGCAGAAATGGTTGCCGGTGGCGGCGGCGGCACGCAGGCCAGCCAGCAGAGCGGTACTACCGCTGCGACCTCGCGCGCGACCAACACCGTAGCCGGACCGATCATCCAGTCTCAGGTTGATACCTACATGGCCATCAACGGTCCGGGCTATTTCGTCGTGACGCAGGCGGCAGATGTGGTGGACGGCAAGACCACCTTCGCGGATACCCAATTCTATTCCCGCGCCGGCGACTTTGAACGCGATGAGAACGGCTATCTCGTCAACAGCTCCGGTTACTATCTGAAAGGCTTTCCGCTGGATCCGCTGACCGGAAACGCCATTGGTGATGCTCCCGGGGTGATCCAGATTGATGACAAGCCGATGCCGTCGAAGGCAACGACGGAAATGACCTATCAGGCCAACCTGCCGACTGTTCCGAAGACCAATCGTGCCGTTGCCGCACAAAATGCTCCGGGCAGCCAGTTCCTGCAGACGGGCGGCTCTACGTCGATCACGAACACCTCCGATATCACCGTTGCCGATGATCAGGCCTTTGTGGACTCGTCCATTTCCGGCGGCTCGAAGACCGTCTATGACGCCAATGGCGCTCCGGTGAGCGTGTCTCTGCGCTGGGCGCAGACCTCGGCCAACACCTGGAACCTTTATTACAATACGGGTGCAACAACCCCCGCGACCGCTGTTTCCTGGAGCCGCGTGGGTGAAGTGAACTTCACAGCGTCGGGTGTCATGAACACTTTGACTGCTGCCGCACCAAACACAGCGACGGCCACCAGTTTCACGATCAGCGGCTTGACTGTTGGCGGCGTCAATGCTGGCAACGTGGAGCTGTCCTTCGACAATGGCTCCCTGACACAGTTCAACGATGATGCCGGTATCGTCAGCAGCCTTGATATCCAGCAGAACGGTTATCCCGCCGGTCAGGTGGTGAGCCTGTCCATTGATGAAGCGGGGCGCGTGACCGCGTCCTACTCCAACAATCAGCAGCGCGCAGTCTACGAAATTCCGATTGCCACCTTCAAGGCGGAACAGAACTTGCGCCGTGTGGATGGTGCGGCCTTTGCCGCAACGCCAAGCTCTGGTGAGCCTGAGTTTGGTGAAGGCGGGGCTGTTCTCGCCAACAACCTGGAATCTTCGAACTCGGATATCGCGACCGAATTTTCCAAGCTGATCATCACGCAGCAGGCCTATTCGGCCAATTCCAAGGTCATCACCTCGTCTGACCAGATGCTGAGCGATGCTCTCAACATGATCCGCTGATCTGGCTGGCTGATCTTACAGGCGGCGCCCAGGAAGGTGCGCCGCCGCTTCCAAAGGATTTCGGGGGCACACAATGGGTCTGACATCGGCACTCAATACGGCATTGTTCGGTCTGTCTTACAATCAGAAGCAGATCGATCTGACTGCGGCCAATGTGGCCAATGCCAAGACCGAAGGCTATACGGCCAAGCGGATTGAGGCCAACGTCTACTTCGACAAGGATGGCAATGTCTCCGGCATTCTGTCGAGCGACATCAAGCGTCAGGTCAACGAATCCATCCAGATGGCCTATTGGGACAGCCGTGCAGCCACGGCCTATTCCACAACCAAGGCCAGTTACACGCAGCAGATGGACGCCACGCTGGGAACGCTTGAGGATTCGTCCTCACTTCCCTCGCTCATGTCCAGGCTCAATACGTCCCTCGCGACACTTGTCAGCTCCCCGGACAGCTACGCAGCCCGTCAGGACGTGTTGAGCACGGCCAATCTGGTGGCCAAGGAACTGAATTCGGCCTACCGTGCCTTTGAAGATCTGCGCAAGGAAGCCGACCGGACGATTGATACTCAGGTAGGTGAGGTCAATCAGCTCCTCAAGCAGATCGAGGCCGTTGAAGCCAAGATCTACAAGGCCCAGACAGCAGGCGTTTCCGAAGCTGACCTTCTGGACGAACGTGACCGTTATCTGGAGCAACTGACCGGCTATCTGGACGTTCGCATCACTCGCGGTGACAACAATACGGTCAACATCACCACAAACAACGGCGAAAGCCTTTTCAGTGACGGCAAGGCGTCCACTCTCAGCTTTACGCCTGCGAGCACGCTGCTGCCGGGGCAGAATGGCAATCAGGTGACGCTGACAACGCCAGGGGGGCTCACTCATGAGCTGGGCAGAACGTCCAGCTCCGGTTCACTCATAGCACTTACCGATCTGCGGGATGAGACTCTCGTTGAGGCGCAGGCACAGCTGGACGAGATTGCATCGCAGCTCTCCCTGGCCTTCTCCAATGTGGATGTTGCCGGCACTGCAACCACCGCCGGTGCTGAAACCGGTTTCACGCTGGATGTCTCCGGGCTTCAGTCCGGCAACACCGTCTCACTCAGCTACAAGGACTCTGGCGGCGTTCAGCGCGAGGTGACTTTTGTTGCTGTGAAGGATCCCGCCCTGCTGCCTCTGGCAGCCAACACCACGGCTGATCCGGCGGATACGGTTTTCGGAATTGATATCTCCAGCGGCAATCCGGCAACCTACATCACCCAGATGATCGCAGCACTTGGCGCCACGGATCTGGATGTTGCCAATAATGGCTCGGACCAGCTTCGCATTCTGGGCGACACGGCGACAAACACCTCCGTGACGGCACTCAAGGCAAACATCACCGCGACCGGCAGCTCGAACGAGGGGCTTGGTCTTGCTGTCTTCACCGACGGACGGGCTGGAGAGGCGCTCTACACTGGCGCCCTGGAGTCCGGCGGGCAGAAGGCCGGCTACGCCCGGTCGATCATGCTGAATTCCACCTTGCCGAAAGACAGCTCAAAGCTGGTCATCTATCAGACGACGCCTGTCTCAAACTCGGACAAGGACAGCAGCCGGCCCCAGTTTCTCGTCGATGCCATGAGCAAGACGAATTTCTCGTTCTCTGCATCCACCGGATTGGGAACGGAGGGAGATCCTTTCCGTGGGTCCGTCATGGATTTCGTCAATCAGGTGGTCGCCTATCAGGGGGAACAGGCTCAAACCGACAAACAGGCAGCGGCATCCTATACCGCGTTGACGCAGAATCTCGCCATCCGTCATGAGCAGGAATACTCCGTCGATGTGGATGCCGAGCTTGGTTTTCTCATTCAGCTTCAGAACGCTTACACGTCCAACGCCCGCGTCATGCAGGCGGCCCGTGAGATGTTCGAAACGCTGCTGAACTCGATTTAAGGGGCTGGCAATGGGCATCAGTTCGATCACCACGTCACGGGGCTATCTGACCCAGCAGCTCAACAAGCTCAGTTCGACGCTGTCTGAAAAAACATCCCAGTTGGCCACGGGCAAGGTTTCGACGACCTATGGTGGGGTTGGCAACCAGCGCCTCTTGAGCATGGAGCTGAAGCAGAAGGTTGAGCGGATCGAGTCCTATGAGGAAACGATCACCATGAGCCGTCTGCACATCAAGACGCTCAACCTCAATCTTGAGCGCCTTGAAGCCTTGCGGATCGAGAGCAAGTCGACCATGGATCTGAACAACTTTCAGCTCCAGGCCGATGGCCAGACAAGTACTCAGGCGACAGCCGAGATTCTGCTCACGGAGGCCATCAGCCTTCTGAATGCAGAAGTCGGCGGGCACTATCTCTTTGGTGGCAGCGATGCGAATACCAATCCGGTTCTGGAAATGTCTCAGATTCTGGATGGTGTTGATGGCAAGGCCGGCCTCAAGCAGGTGATGAATGAGTATTGGCAGGCAAACAAGGGGCCGGCAGGGAGTGAAGGGCGGCTGACAGTTTCGCCCCTCAACACCGTTCTGGCAGCCGGCGTGCCCGTCAGTTCTGATTTCTCGATTACGGAGGATGGTGCTCATAACTTCGGTTTCGACATCGGTTCCGTGACCTCCAGTCTCAGCAATATGACCCTGACGCCTCCGGCAGGTGCCGATCCCGATAGCTTCGGGATCGAATTCACTGGCCAGCCGCAGCCAGGTGAGAAAATCACAATTGAACTTGGTCTGCCGCCCGATGGCAGCAAGACCACCAAGATCGAACTGACGGCGGCAGTTGGAAGCGCGGCTGAGGGTGAGTTCCTCATTGGTGCTGACCTTGCCGAAACGGCGGCAAACTTGAGGACGGCCATTCAGAGCGGGATTCAGCAGGAGGCCGGGATCAGCTTGCGGGCCGCCTCAGATGAGTGGGCAGCCAACGAGTTCTTCAACACGTTCAATGGGCAGGTTCCGAACCGTGTTGATGGGCCACCCTTCGATACGGCAACGGGTGTCGTCTCCGGGGCCGCCACGACAACGTCCTGGTACGTGGGGGAAAACCTGCCGACACTTGATCCGCGTCAGGACAAGGTGGCTGTCGTCGATGACAATCTCAGCCTTGGCTATGGTGTTCGGGCCAACGAGCAAGGTCTGGCTGATGTGGTCAAGACCCTTGCAACGTTTGTCTCAGCAGACTTTTCGTCCAACTCTGCAATGGACAAGAAGTACTATGGCGCGCTTGCTGATGGCATGAAGGCCATTCTGCAGCCTGCCGACACGGACCGCTCAGGCATCGTCGACATTACCACTGAGGTTGCCGTGGCCTACAAGTCGATCGAGAATACGGCTGAAAGGCATCAGATCCGCAAGTCGGGCTACAACACTACGGTGGATCAGATCGAGGGCGTCGACAAGGAATTGCTCGCTGCCGAGATATTGCAGATGCAGACGAATATTGAGGCCTCCTACAGGGCCTCGTCCATCGTCATGCAGCTGTCTCTCGCAGATTATATCTGACGCCTTCATTGTCAGGTCTGCAAAGCCGCTGACGGAGCTATCCGCAGCGGCTTTGTCATGCTTGTTACCCCGCATCCGTTCCGTTTGAGGGGTGGGGGCGGGGCATGCTCAGACAGCTCGAAAGCAGTTGCAGGCCGGATGCATCAACGCCGGGCGGACCGGGCGTTGCGTGCCGGATTGTCCGTGCCAGACATGGCAAAGCCGCCTCAAGGGCGGCTTTGAACGGTGGCGATCACTGTGCTGGACGGCTTCACTCCGGACGGGCGCGCAGGCCTTCCGCGATGCTCCTGTTGATGGAGATCAGCGTGTTCAGCTTGTCCGGATGCGGTTCCGCCAGCAAGCCCATCGTGTGCTTGAAGATGAACACTCCGAGTGAAGCAATATTGTTCTTGATCTGGTCGGGCAGGGGGTTTTCCGGATTTGTCACCGAAGTAACCAGAATGGTCCAGAGCTTGCGATTGTAGGTGAGTGCATCATCGATCTCGGCGAGTGATGAGTTCTCCCACTCATCCTTGATCAGTTGAAGGCGCGCAGCCGCCTTCATCAGCAGCGTTGCCTCAAGCTCCCTCGGGGAAACCGCTACCTGGCTTGTCTTCTGGTACGCTTGTGCTGCCTGCTTGTACATGACCGATAAGCGTCCTCTCGTACTCGATAAGCTTTTTTGCTTCTTTCAGAGCCTTGTAGAAGGCACCAGCCAATATCGAATTACTGATCTTGGTAACATAAGGTATCGTGCTTGGTGCTGCCTGCACTATGTCATTCACCAAGCTGAAGTAGTTGTCCTCGATCTTCTCGATATCTTTGGAAAGGTACATCAGCTGCACAGCCAGATAGATCCGCTTCGCAGGCGAATCTGCTGTAGCTGGTGTCAGGATGTCCTTTTCCCGGAGAATTGGTGCCTGGCCTTCAATGAAGAGGCGTGTGCGCTGATTGTCGTTGGTGATGATGCTGTCGCCAACAATAATCCGTTCACCCGGCTTAAGCTCAACCTTGAGAGCCATGCGCAACCTCCACAAAACAGCATCGCCCAGAAACACTCACCAAAGAGTTAACGATTGCTGATAAAGTCTTAACCAGCCTTAATCCTAACCGAAAAGGCTGAGAACGCTCTGGTCCGCCTGGTTCGCCAGTGACAGAGCCGTGGAGGACAGCTGCTGCCGGGTCTGAAGGGCCAGCATGTTCGCGCCTTCCTGGTTCATGTCAGCGATTGTAAGAGCGCCGGCACCGACTTCAAGGGTGTTAACCAGCTGGGTCGTGAACTTCTGGCGCACTTCAACCGTGGACAGGGTCGTGCCGAACGAGGAAGCCGTCGAGCGCAAGGTGTCCAGCGCGCCATTAATGGCCTGCAGTGTGCGCTCGATGTCCGTGTCATCCTTGAAATCGGAGTCGGTGGCCGTGAGCTTTACGGTGCCGTCCGTTGTCGCCAGTGCTGCAACGTTGAAGTCTTTGTTCGTGCTCTCGATATTGAACGAGATGTCGCCAACAAGACTGATGGTTCCGCCAGAGAAGCCTGCATCCAGTCCCTTGACGCTGTTGATCAGCTTCACAAGGTCGTCAACCGTCGTGCTGGAGGAAACTTCCAGCGACGCGGCTTCGTAGCCATTGCCGTCCACGATCTTCAGAACATCACCCACAGCATAGGTGCCGGAATCGATCAGCTTCGCAGAAGCGGTCATCGGCGTGGTTGCAAGTGTCGTTGTGCCTGCGGACGTGCCGCCGTTGGTCGCCGTGCCGCCGCCAGCCGCGTTCTTGCTGATGCTCAGGGCTGATCCAAGACCTGAGGTGATGCTGATCTTGTCGGTTCCTTCGTCGAAGGTTGCCTTCACGCCGCCAAGGCTGTTCAGCGCGTTGACATAGTCTTGAACTGTGTTGATCTGACCTGCGCCCGTTCCGACGGTGAAGGTGCGTGTCGTGACACCATCCGAAACGGACACAACGTCACCTGCACTCCACGACGCAAGATCGGTCAGCTGCGAGGATGCCTGGAGGCCCGTCAGATCAAGAGAGCCAGTGCCACTTGCAAGCGCAAATGACGACGTTGCTCCAGCTCCGGTCGCGAGATCCTTCAGCGCCAGGCCATCTTCCAGCTGCGTGTCGGTGAAGTCTACCGGCAGAACCTTCAGGTTCGAAGTGCTGTCCTCGTTGAACAGGATGGAAAGCTCGTTCCCTGCGCCTGCAAGAAGATTCTTGCCCTTGTAGCTGGAATCCTTCGCCATTTCCTCGATCTGCTCGAGGACGGCGTTGTAGCGCTCGGCATAGATCTTCCGCTCATACTCACTTTGGGTCTGAAGCGCCTGATTGGCGATGGCCTTTGCCGATTCAACAAGCTTGGTGATCGAAGTGATGCCGTTATCGGCGGCCTTGAGGGTCTGAACGGCCTGTCCCATGTTGTCGAGCAGGTTGTTCAGGTCCTTTGCCCGGTCGTTAAGACCTGCTGCGGTGAAGAAAGAATTCGGATTGTCGAGTGCCGAGTTCACCTTCAGTCCCGTTGCCAGACGGTTCTGGGTCGTGGACATGAGGCCTGCGGTATTCTTGAGCGAAAGCAGGTTTTCCCTGACGGCGCTGGAAAGGACAATGTCGCTCATGGCTGGCTCACCGGTCTCTACATGGGGTGCGAGTGAACACCCGCTCTCAATGTTCTGACATTAATCATTAACGAAAAGTAAAACCAATTTGCACCCGTTAAGATTTTGGTCATACAGGTTACCAAATGATTTCTTTTAAGCTATTGAGTCCAAAGGGGAAAAACCGAAGGTGTGGATGACTGAGCCAGGTGAAATGCCAAAAAGGCCGGGCGATTTGCCCGGCCTTTTCTGGTTGTCAGGTTGTGAGTCGTGCGTGAACTGATTCTTAGAACAGGGACAGCACGGTCTGATCTGCCTGCGATGCGAAGGACAAAGATGTCGACGCAAGCTGCTGGCGGGTCTGCAGGGCGAGCAGGTTTGCACCTTCCTCGTTGGTATCGGCGAGGGTGAGCTTGCCGGCGCCTTCCTGCAGGGTGTTGATCATGGTCTTGGTGTAGTCCTGACGGATCTGCACGGTCGACAGGTTGGTACCGAACTCTGATGCCTGCGAGCGCAACACGGAGAGAGTGTTGTTCAGCTTGTCGAGGGTCTGGTTGATCGCCTCATCCGTCGCAAAGCCGGATTCCACTGCTGCCGTTACATTCACGCCGTCGCTGTCGGCGGTGAAGGTCGTTGCGGCAAAGTCAACGTTTGTGCTCTTCAGGTTGAGCGAGACGTCACTTTCGATGGTGAGCTTGCCGGTACTGGTGTTGAACGAGGCATCGACGCCGTTGAAGCGCTTGACGAACTC